>CP100466.1 GCA_024227995.1 Halomicrococcus gelatinilyticus
ATAAATGAAGAAAGCCCACGACCCGGGATGGGCCGTGGGCTCTGAAAGCGGTGATATGAGTGGGGGCGGCGAACCGGATTTCCCAGAGGCTCGCGCACTCCAGTACTCGCCGGAACGCAGGCGGGCTTATCTGCCGTGTTCGGGATGGGTACGGGAGGAACCCCGCCGCTGTGGCCGCCTTAACGCCGACTCGCGGAATCGAACCGCGATCATCGCCAGTGTCGGTGGTCCAAACTGACCGTATGTAGTGCAATCCAGTTAGCGCCTGGACCCGTTCGGTGGGACCAGTTCTAATGCGGTATGAATGTGTGGCATCGATCTGTTAGTGCTCGCGGGCTGAACGCCTCGTTGCCTCGGCGCGTACACCCCGAGTCTATCGAACTCGTCTTCTACGAGTGATCTCAGTGGTATCTCTTTTCCATGTGGGTTTCGAGCTTAGATGCATTCAGCTCTTACCCCGTGTTGCGTGGCTGCCCGGCACGCGCCCTTCCGGACGACCGGTACACCAGTGGCAACCATTCGTAGTTCCTCTCGTACTATACGAACGTTCACGTCAGATACCGTGACACCCCCAATAGATAGCAGCCGACCTGTCTCACGACGGTCTAAACCCAGCTCACGACCTCCTTTAATAGGCGAACAACCTCACCCTTGCCCGCTTCTGCACGGGCAGGATGGAGGGAACCGACATCGAGGTAGCAAGCCACTCGGTCGATATGTGCTCTTGCGAGTGACGACTCTGTTATCCCTAAGGTAGCTTTTCTGTCAGCAACCGCCCGCATCAAGCAGGCTGGTTGGTTCGCTAGACCACGCTTTCGCGTCAGCGTCCCTCGTTGTGTAGGACACTGTCAGACTTCCTTGTGCTCTTGCGCTCTTCGTCGCGTCTCCGACGCGACTGAGGAAATCTTGGGGCACGCTCGATATCTTTTCGAGCGTGTACCGCCCCAGTCAAACTGCCCGGCTACCGGTGTCCTCCGCCAGGAGTGAGGGTCACAGTCACTAACGGGTAGTATTTCAATGCTGCCTCGGTGGCCCGCTAGCGCGGGTACCTGTGTGGTGGCTCCTACCTATGCTGCACATTAGCGACCGTGTCCCAGCGACAGCCTGCAGTAAAGCTCTATAGGGTCTTCGCTTCCCCTTGGGGGTCTCCAGACTCCGCACTGGAACGTACAGTTCACCGGGCCCAACGTTGGGACAGTGGCGCTCTCGTTGATCCATTCATGCAAGCCGCTACTGAAGCGGCAAGGTACTACGCTACCTTAAGAGGGTCATAGTTACCCCCGCCGTTAACGGGTCCTTCGTCCCATTGTACTGGGTGTTCAGATACCCGCACTGGGCAGGATTCAGTGACCGTACGAGTCCTTGCGGATTTGCGGTCACCTATGTTGTTACTAGACAGTCGGAGCGCCCGAGTCACTGCGACCTGCTCCTATCCGGAGCAGGCATCCCTTATCGCGAACTTACGGGACTAACTTGCCGAATTCCCTAACGTCGGTTGCTCCCGACAGGCCTTGGCTTTCGCCGCCAGAGTACCTGTGTCGGATCTCGGTACGGACGCTATGCTCCCTTTTCACGGGCTCTAGGTTGAACTGACTTGCGCTGTCCCGCCGTTCGTCCGCTTCCTGCCATTACGGCTTCCACGGAGTTGGACGGTTCGACCGGGCGAAAGCCCGGTTCAGTCTACCCCAAAGCGTCGGTTTCGATGCATAGCGGCACAGGAATATTAACCTGTTTCCCTGTTGTCTCGCTCGAATTGCGACGAGACTTAGGACCGGCTAACCCTCGGCTGATTGGCATTGCCGAGGAACCCTTACTCATGAGGCCGTCGGGGGTCTAACCCGACTAACGCTGCTACTATGGCCAGGATTTTCGTTTCTGGACGGTCCACGCGACCTCTCGGCCGTGCTTCCACCCGGACAGAACGCCAACCTACTGGATCACCATGTTACTGGTGCCGCCAGGTCTCGGTGGCGGACTTGAGCCCCGATCATTTTCGGCGCCCCAAACCTCGGCCGGTAAGCTGTTACGCTTTTCTTAGAGGGTAGCTGCTTCTAAGCTCACCTCCCGGCTGTCTAGGGCTCGGGACCACCTTCGATCGCACTTAGTCCGCACTTGGGGACCTTAACCCAGCTCTGGGTTGTCTCCCTCCTGGTGCACAGGCTTACCCCGCACACCGGATTCCCTGCGTCAGCGGTGTTCGTAGGTTTGGAGTTCGACAGGGAGGCCGACTCCTCTCGGAGGCGGATCTCCCAATCGGTCGCTCTACCCCACGAACTACCTCGGCAGAGGTCATGCTTCGACATGTTTCGGTTGGAACCAGCTGTTGCCGGATTCGATGGGCCTTTCACCCCTACACGCAGGTCACGGGAGGGTATTGTAGGACACCATCCCTAACAGGCTTCCACGTGGCTTTCGCCACGCTTCACCTTGCCCACGCGTAGATCATCCGGTTTCGGGTCGTATCTGTTTGACTCCCCGCCCTTGAAGACGGCGGCCCTGGTCGTAAGACTGCGGCCATGTTGGTTTCCCTCTGCCTACCTCGATACACGAGTTAGGCTTGCCAAACAAATACACTCCCTGGCTCGTTTTTCAAAACGTACGACAGAACACCGGCTCCTGCTGGGTCCTACTGCGAGCTCGCGCTCGTGTCGTTTTCCAGCAGGCCTTTTGTGCCCTGTCGCTCCATCGCCAACTGATTTCAGGCCCTATTGCACCTCCCTTTTCGGGGTGCTTTTCAGCGTTCGCTCACGCTACTTGTTCGCTATCGGTCTCGAGTCGTATTCAGTCTTAGCGGTCGATGCCCGCTACCTTCACGAGGGATATCCGACCCCCGCTACTCTGGAGCTGACGCACACCATACTGATTCTCACTACGGGGCTGTCGCCCTGTGTCGCGCTCTGTTCCAAGAGACTTCGTGAGACGGTTCCGGTGCTGAGTGTCAGTCCGTACACCACATTGCCCGAAGGCTTCGGTTTGGACTGGGTCGCGTTCACTCGCCGTTACTGACGACATCGCGTTTGCTTTCTGTTCCTGCCGGTACTGAGATGTTTCAATTCCCGGCGTTCCCCATTGCGCGAGGCAATTGCGGTGGGGATTCCCATTCGGAGATCCTGAGTTCTCTGCCTCCGTGCGGCTCCCTCAGGCTTATCGCAGCTTGGCACGTCCGTCGTCGGCGCTCGAGCCGAGCCATCCACCAGTTGGCACAGTAGCCACGTTGTGTGGATTCGCATTCGTCGGTACTGGTACCCGCTGAACGGGTCCAGTGGACGCCTGGATTGCACGTACATACGGTCGTCATCACACGTCCCGGTGGTAGGGGGAGCGTGTTTGAACCCTTCCCATCCGCGCTTTCACGGGATGGTGCATCGGTCGTTGATCCGGACCTGAACGTTTCTCGTTCACCCACTTAAGGGAAACGATTCGTTCGTCCGGTGTTAGTGGCCTCCCGGGATTCGAACCCGGTCACTCCGTGTGGAGTTCGCCCCCAGTGGGCGACAGGCCAAAGCTCCTCTCGCGAGGAGAAGAGCCCTGACAGCCGAGGCCTCCGAAAGTGGGCCAGGCGCGACGGCCTGGTCCCGTTCGTTAGGAGGTGATCCAGCCGCAGATTCCCCTACGGCTACCTTGTTACGACTTAAGCCCCCTTGCGAAGCCCAGATTCGACCACCGCATGGTGGCCTCATCCGGACCTCACTCGGGTGCTTTGACGGGCGGTGTGTGCAAGGAGCAGGGACGTATTCACCGCGCTCTTCTGAAGCGCGATTACTACCGAATCCAGCTTCATGAGGGCGAGTTTCAGCCCTCAATCCGAACTACGACCGAGTTTAGGAGATTAGCGCCGCCTTTCGGCGTTGCGTCCCACTGTCTCGATCATTGTAGCCCGCGTGTAGCCCAGCTCATTCGGGGCATACTGACCTACCGTTGCCCGTTCCTTCCTCCAGTTTGGCACTGGCAGTCCTCCTAATGTACCCAGCTACCACAAGGGTACTGCTGGCAATTAGGAGCGCGGGTCTCGCTCGTTGCCTGACTTAACAGGATGCCTCACGGTACGAGCTGACGGCGGCCATGCACCTCCTCTCAGTAGCTCAGGTAAGATCATCAACCTGACCGTCACTGCTACTGTCGGAGCTGGTGAGATGTCCGGCGTTGAGTCCAATTAAACCGCAGGCTCCTCCGGTTGTAGTGCTCCCCCGCCAATTCCTTTAAGTTTCATCCTTGCAGACGTACTTCCCAGGCGGCTCGCTTACGCCTTCGCTGCAGCGAAGCACACGCTCGTAGCGTGTGCTACACTTAGCGAGCATCGTTTACAGCTAGGACTACCCGGGTATCTAATCCGGTTCGTGACCCTAGCTTTCGTCCCTCACCGTCGGGTCCGTCCTCCCAAGGTGCTTTCGCCATTGGTGGTCCGTCCAGGATTACGGGATTTCACTCCTACCCCAGACGTACCCCTTGGGTCTTCCGGCCCCAAGCCAGCTGGTATCCGCCGGACGCCTGCTCGTTAGGCGAGCAGATTTCCCGACGGACCGATCTGGCAGGCTACGGACGCTTTAGGCCCAATAATAGCGGCCATCACTCGGGCTGCCGGTATTACCGCGGCGGCTGGCACCGGTCTTGCCCAGCCCTTATTCGTACACCACCTTACGGTGTACAAAAGCGAGGACTATATGCCCTCGCACTCGGAGTTCCCTTATCGCACTGTCGTGCAGTGTAAAGTTTTCGCGCCTGCTGCGCCCCGTAGGGCCCGGAATCTTGTCTCAGATTCCGTCTCCGGGCTCTTGCTCTCACAACCCGTACCGATTATCGGCACGGTGGGCCGTTACCCCACCGTCTACCTAATCGGCCGCAGCCACATCCTATGGCACCGTAGCGTTTCCTGCTTCACCCGTTCAAGGGTCGAAGCGATATCGCGGATTACCCTCAGTTTCCCGAGATTGTCCGCGTCCATAGGGTAGTTTGGCCACGTGTTACTGAGCTATCTGCTACGAGTCTGAACTCGTGCAACTAGCATGGCTAAATCGAACTCCGATAGCAATGGCCTCCGGCAGGATCAACCGGAATGGTCCTGAGTACAATACTCAGTGGGTTCTGGCGGAGACTGACACGTCGTTCGTGTCGTCGTATAGTGTCGTCACAGACTATCGGCTGTCAGGGCTCACGTCAGACCCCATCGTGTACGGCGGACCGCAGGGGTGGAGTCCTCATATTGGAACGACGCCGTCATCGGCGAGCAGAATGTCGCCCGAAACCGGGCGTGCTCACCTTGGCGTTCGCATGACGAGACCGGGGGAGCCGGCCTCGCCCTTCGCATTCCAAGCGAAGGCCCGTCTACATATAAGGCCTTCGAACCAGGCCCGTCAGGGCCGGGTCGAAGCCCGCGACGGCGTTCACATTACTTCGGAATGGCCGGATAGGTTTAAGCACATCGAAATCGACTCAGATTGTTGGATGATAAATTAAAATCCGGCGGGGAAATGGTACAGAACCCCATGTCACCGCGACCCTCGACTGCACGAGTCGACGGCCACCGTCACGGCAGCCGCAGAAGTGCGGTCGTGCCGACGCAACCCCTCGACGTGGCCGTGACCGCAGGCATCGTGGAGTCGCGATCGTGGGAGGTATCAGATGATACTAAGTTTTTGTTTGGGCGCGCGTATGCGCGTATGTGAGATGGCACGTGCAAAACGTGGCGAACGTTGTACGTCCGTAACGTGGTGAACAGAACGTACGTGGCGAGCGCGGACAGAGTGAAGACGTCCGTTCGCACCAACGCGCCGGGTCCGTAGGCAACGTGGCGACGGGCGCAGAAGTACTCGGAACGGCCAGCTCGAGGGAGGGAAGGCCCCGGGAGCGCCCGGGACAGCGTTCGTGCGTCCCCGAGGGCGGTGACCCACCGTATTTCACTTCCGTTTACGGCCCTAAGCGGAAGTGTCAGCGTTCTTCGCCGGGCGGCGATAATCGCAAGACGGGAGCGAGGCGGCAGCTTATTAAATCAGATACCGCTATATCAAATACGCCATTGGGGAAGTTGGGACTACAGCAGGTTTAGCGGACCTATGATACGTGAATTTGACCGATTCGTTCAGCGGAAACTGGCTCAGACCGCTCTCCAAACGGCCATTCGTGTTACACTACCAACTAGATGAATGGGTTTTTGAGACTTCAGCAGCGACAGCGTGTTGTCCGCTGTAATCAGCGACGAATGTCGTACTCACCTGTCAACTCGACCTGTATCAGCAGATCGACTACTCGCCAGATCGAGTACAACAGACAGGTGAGCGCGAAGTAGAAGAACCGCAGCACGGAATTTTCTCGACGTGGTGGCAGCCATGAATCGCTCGATCGACCGATAGCCGCTCTCGATTTTCCAGCGATATCCGTTTTCCGAGAGGTGGCCACTCCCGCGATTCGTCATGAACACCGAGTACCGCCGGTGGTCGTCGTGCTCGGCGTCCTCTTTCCGGCGGTAAATCACCGTCGTCTGACGCCGCTCGTTGTTCGCGAATACCTGCGCGTATTGCTGTCACGCTGGCTCGCCTCGCTGGGGTCCACGGGAAGCAGAAGTTGGTCGAACATACGTTCATCCTAGCGGGGAACCTGTGACCTAAATCAGTCGTACAGTCGCCGCAACCTGCGTGCAGGTCCATCCCACGTCAATCGCTCCACGAAATCGGCGCACCGGTCTCCTCGCTCGGAGAGGTCCGAGACGAGAGCTGTTCGGAGCGCCCGGTCGAGCCCGTTCGGTGCGTCGGGATCGTAGCTGATCCCCCCGTAGTTCAGTAGCTCCCCGAGGCAGCCGATGTCGGGTCCGATTACCGGGCGACCGAACGACATCGCCAGAATGGCTGCTCCGGATGTGAGCACCGCTTCGTACGGGAGTACGACGGCGTCGACCGCGTTCATGTACCACTGTATCTCGTCCTCCTCCACGAACTCGAATCGCGTCTCGATCCGGGGGTCGTCCGGGTCGCGAACCGTCTCCGCAACCGTCTCGTCCCACGGCTTTCCGACGACGAGTAATTTCGCCTCGCCGTCCAGTTGCGAAAACGTCGATAGCAGTTCCGGCACGTTCTTGTAGCGACGGATGCGTCCGAAGTAGAGAAACACAGTCTCGTCCCCGAGGCCAAATCGCTGCCGAGCCGTTTCCCGGCTCGCTTCGTTCGAGTAGACGTCCCTGAAGTGTCCGTGCGGAATCACGGTGATTCGGTCTCGGAAGCGATCCGGGAGCCGATACGCCTCCAGTAGCACAGCTCTGGCGGCGTCGCAGTGGACGGTCATTCTGTCGACCAGACGGGCTACGAGGTGCCGTGTGACGAGTTCCACTCTCGGCGACTTCTTCTCGTGGTCGAACCGGTTGTGGACCGTCCAGACGACGTCGATACCGAATAGCCGGAGTAACAACAGTTCGAACACCGTCCGAACACCGAGGAGAGCGGAGATGAGAGAGCTATCCGTCACCGTGAACGAGCTCAGCCAGTGGACGTGGAGGACGTCCGGGTTCCCGCACTCGACGACCGAACCGAGTAGCGGTACGTATCGATGCCTGCTGGCGAACTGGACGTCGATTCCTCTCTCGTCGAGACTATCTCTGAGAGCCCGCTGGTACGGGTTCGCCTCCCTGTAATCCGGATACATCACTACGGTTATCCCCGCATCTGCGGACGAGTCCTCGTCCTGTTCGGATTGACCCCCGATCGCCGCATCCATCACACCAATCTGTTGGATTTGGTCGTACAATAAGTTTCGTGTCCAGACACTATCGATGAAACGGAGAACTAGTGGACGAATAGAAATCCCTCGAAGGTTGGGACATAGTTTCCGTCAAACGGAAATATAGCGTTCGGCACTCTGAGACGGTCTCTGTCGACAGTACTCGATGCTCACGAACGGCTATGCACCGCTTTCACGTCGTGTGCGGCACGGCGAAGTCGCTCAAACACTGAGCTGCAAGAGAAACACCGCCCGGCGACGCGTTGATTCTCGTCGATGGCAGACCCTGGTTGCAAGCCGCGTTCTTCGAGGAAAACCTCCGATTTCAGTATGTCACCTACGGAAATCGGAACCGCGTCGAACGTGCCTTCAAAGAAGTCGAACGCCGCACCAACCAGTTTGCCAATCATTTCCGCCACGCCACGCACCGCTCCACCGAAGGCTGGTTACAAACCTTCGCCTTCGTATGGAATCAGCTAATCTGAACACCGCCTCTAGACAAGACCAAGCAATGTATAATTTTGTGAATTCAGGCAAATATTAACACGGCCTCATGTGGCCCATAACAATGGCCTTCTGTGGTAATCTCAGGATATGGGTTACAAGTCAACCCGAAGGACATTCATTGCATCGAGTGGGCTTCTCACAGCTGGTCTCGCCGGCTGTATAGGCACCGCGAAAGAAAATAACGGTTCCCCTCAAACCCAACAAGACAGCGGTTCCTTCCAAATCCAACAAGACGGTCCAGCACCGGTCGATCTCGGGACAGCCTGTGACTTTTCGATCCTGGCGAAATCCGGGATATCGAGTGTTCCTAACTCCGACGTAGCAGGGGACATTGGCGTGAGCCCGATTGCGTCGACTGCCATAACCGGGTTTGATTTGACCCTGGATGCAACCGGCGTCTACTCGACATCGACGCAGGTTGGTGGACGGGTGTACGCAGCCGATTATTCGGAGCCAACACCGTCCAGATTGACCACAGCCGTGAGCGATATGGAAACCGCGTTCACCGATGCGTACGGCCGCGTCCCGCCGGACTTTACGGAGTTAGGCGGCGGCAATATCGGCGGGGAGACGCTTACCCCGGGCGTCTACAACTGGAGTACGGACGTCCTGATCGACGACGATATCACCATCGACGGAGGCCCGGACGACACCTGGATCTTCCAGGTCGCGGGAGATCTAACCGCCGCGAGCGGGGTGACCGTCAATCTGGAAGGTGGCGCGCAGGCCGAAAACATCGTCTGGGTGGTCGCTGGCGGTGCTGGCGTCGAGATCGGAACGGACGCGGACTTTGCGGGGGTCGTGCTGGCCCAGACGGGGATCAACGTACTCACCAACGCAACGGTGAACGGCTGTTTGTACGCCCAAACCGACGTCAACCTTCAGATGGCGACGGTTACCGGGTGTGACTGCGATCTCGTAGACCTGCAAGTGGACTCGGCGTGTGAAGACGAGGAAGGGGAGATCACGGTAACGAACCCCAACGACGTCTCGGTGATGGTAACCATCACCGGACCCGATGCGTACGAGGAGACGATGGAGGTTCCCGCCGGCGGTTCGGCGACGTGGGAAAATCTCGCGGATGGAACGTATTCGCTCGAGACCGACAATATCGCAATCGGTCTCGACATCACGACGCTCGACATCAGTTGCGATTCGGGCATCCCTGACGTCGTAACGACGCCGGCGACGGAGGTCAACGGCTCGACGGCCACGCTCAACGGTGAGTTGACCGATCTCGGCGACTCCACCGAGGTCGACGTCTTCTTCGAGTGGCGCGAACTCGGCGCAGACGAGTGGATCGCCACCGAACCCCAGACGCTCGACGCGCCCGGCGACTTCGACGCCGAAATCGCCGGCCTCGAACCCGGAAACACGTACGAATTCCGGGCGGTCGGGGTGGCGGACGGCGAACGGGTGGAAGGGGCCACGCTTCGCATTATCAAGACGGTGCCAGGTGTACCGGAGGTCATCACGTCGCCGGCGACGGAGGTCAACGGCTCGACGGCCACGCTCAACGGCGAACTGATCGATCTCGGCGACTTCGACACGGTCGACGTCTTCTTCGAGTGGCGCGAACTCGGCGCGGACGAGTGGATCACCACCGAACCCCAGACGCTCGACGCGCCCGGCGACTTCGACGCCGAAATCGCCGGCCTCGAACCCGGAAACACGTACGAATTCCGGGCAGTCGCAGTGACCGACGACACGCGCGACGAAGGGGCCATTCTCTCGTTCACCAAAGACGAACCCGGAGCACCAATCGTCGAGACCCAGATGGCGACGGAGATCAACGGATCGACCGCCACGCTCAACGGCGAACTGCTCGATCTCGGCGACTTCGACACGGTCGACGTCTTCTTCGAGTGGCGCGAACTCGGCGCAGACGAGTGGATCGCCACCGAACCCCAGACGCTCGACGCGCCCGGCGTCTTCAGCGCCGAGATCGAAGGCCTCGAACCCGGAAACACGTACGAATTCCGGGCAGTCGTAGTGGCCAATGGCACGCGTGAAGAAGGGACCATCGTCGAGTTCACCAAAGCTGAGGCGGGCGTCCCCAGCGTCGAGACACGGCCGGCGACGGAGATCAACGGATCGACCGCCACGCTCAACGGCGAACTGATCGATCTCGGCGACTTCGACACGGTCGACGTCTTCTTCGAGTGGCGCGAACTCGGCGCAGACGAGTGGATCGCCACCGAACCCCAGACGCTCGACGCGCCCGGCGTCTTCAGCGCCGAGATCGAAGGCCTCGAACCCGGAAACACGTACGAATTCCGGGCAGTCATGATGGCGAACGACGAACGGTTCCTCGGAGCCACACTCTCGTTCACCAAACTGGCGCCGGATGACTTGAAGGTCAAGACGAAGCCGGCGACCGAGGTCAACGGATCGACCGCGACGCTCAATGGCAAACTGCTCAAGCTTCGCAATGCAGAGGAGGCTTCCGTCTACTTCCTATACCGCGTCAAGGGGACGAAGGTGTGGATGTTTACGGACGAAGCGATCCTCACCGAACCCGGGCCGTTCAGCGCGACGGCCACGGACCTCGAGACCGGCACAACGTACGAGTTCCAAGCGGTCGCCCAGAAGGGTGACACGGTTGTCTACGGCGATATTCTGGAATTCACGAAGGAACCAAAGCCGGATCTGGTGCACTGGCAAGTCGACTTTGGTGAGGGGAAGAACGTACCGAATCCGCCCACGTACTGGCCTGACGATGGCTTCGCCGCTCTCGGTACGAACGAGGGAGTAGAGGAGAACCCGTCCTTTGGACGCACCGAGAAACCGGGCCAGCTCGGGGACGTGACCATCCAGGACTACGCGTTCCAGTTCGACGATGATGACGAACCAACCGAAGTCTCGATCACGTTTACTGTCGACGAGGGTGGTGAATCGCGGTTCCTCCATCTGGCGGTCTTCATCCTGCCAGGGCCGTACGATCCGGACGAGGTCGACCAACAGGAACTCTTCGACGAGACGAGTGACGAGTACCGTGGTGGCGACACTGGCACGCTGACGCTTTCGTTGCCGACAGCGTAGGTAGCCCCACCACGAGTTGGTTCTCCTCGTTTCGATCAGCGTAATGAATGAGTGCCGGAGCGTAGTGGCGTCACACGGTACCACGTGCGAGTTTGACCTACTGCTTCCACCGTACTCTTCCGATCGTCAGGAGTCCGTTATTCGCCCACAACCTCTCGCAACCCTGCTCGATCCGCGTCATCACGAATTATCCGATTCAAACCACCATTCGTTTGAGGTTTGATACCACGTTGACTGGGGAATACGCATACGTTCTAGTTTGACGCCGATTGCTTGCGCCGTCAGCTGATTTGATTCCGTCGAGACTACCAGGTCAGCCCTTCATACGTTGCGCCATCAGGTAGCACCTTGGGGTTAATGACGCGCCGACCGTCAACGACGATCGGATCAGCCATACGTTCGAATTCGTGGGAAAGCGCCGTGAATTCGTCCCAACCTGTGACAACGAGGGCGCCGTGTGAATTTTCCAGGGCTCCGGTTGCAGACTTGGCGTAGTCGATACCTGGGAATTGCGCTCGCATGTTCTCCGTTGCGACTGGATCGTAGGCCACAACAACGGCCCCGCGCTTGCGTAACCCTTCGATGATGGGGATTGCACGAGAGTTCCGGACGTCATCAGTACCGGGTTTGAAGGCGAGGCCCAGGACGGCGATGCGTTTGTCGGACACATCAGCGTGGTCGTCTAGCAAGGCGAGCATGTTCTCAGGTTGACGCTCGTTGATTTCGACAGCGGCATGGAGAAGCGCCGGTTCATAGTCTTGTGTCCGGGCGGCCGCGCAGAGTGCGGCGACGTCTTTCGGGAGGCAACTGCCCCCCCACCCCACGCCGCTTCGAAGGAATCTCTCGCCGATGCGATCATCAAGCCCCATCGCATCCGCGACGTCGTAGGCATCGACGCCGAATTCTTTGCAGATATTCCCGATGTCGTTGATTAGGCTGATCTTCGCTGCGAGGAACGCGTTGTTCGCGTACTTGATCATTTCAGCTTCGCGGCGCCCAGTCTCAACGACTGCGGCGTCGGTCTCTTCGATGATCGGGTGATACACATCGTGAAGACGGTCGAGTGCGCGCTCGTCGCCGTCCGTACCGAAAACAATCTTGTCAGGGTCGAGAAAGTCCGTGACGGCCGATCCTTCACGGAGGAATTCTGGGTTCGAGGCAATACTAAAATCGCGTCTTTCGATGCTGTTCGATGCGTCTCCGAGAAGCGGCACGAGGACGTCTTCTGCGGTCCCCGGGATGACCGTGCTTTTGACCACCACGAGATGGTAGTTATCTTTCTCGGCGAGTGCCTCGCCGACTGACCGCGCACCGGCTTTCAGTACCGAGAGGTCAATACTCCCGTCGTCGGTGCTTGGTGTCGGGAGTGCAAGAAACGTGACGTCCGTGTCGCGGATCGCACCGTAGTCAGTCGTTCCGCGCAGCTGGTCGCCGCCGTGTTTCTCGATGAGTTTGTCCAATCCGGGTTCGTGGATCGATGATAGGCCGTCGTTGAGATTTTCGACAACGTCTTCGTCGACGTCGATGTTGACCACCTCGTGACCACTGTCGGCCAGACAGGCCGCAACGGTGGTGCCGACATATCCACTCCCCACGATACTTACCTTCATTTAAAAAGAAATAACCTGCCGCAACGCTTGAACATTTGGACTGCGGACCGGACGGGGATTCTTGTGTAGGAAACCACCACGAAGTATTTTGTATCGTACAACCTACAACGATGCTATGCAAGCTGTCGTGCTCGCCGCCGGTGAGGGGACGCGACTGCGTCCCCTGACCGAGGACAAACCGAAGGGGATGGTCGAAGTCGCAGACAGACCAATTCTCACACACTGCTTCGAGCAGCTAATCGGTCTTGGTGCCGATGAACTCTACGTCGTCGTTGGATATCGAAAAGAGGCGATCATCGAGTACTACGGCGACGAGTTCGACGGAGTCCCGATCACGTATGCGCATCAACGCGAGCAAAAGGGGCTTGCCCACGCGCTCTTGACAGCTGAGGATAACATCGAGGACGACTTTATGCTGATGCTCGGGGACAATATCTTCGACGCGAATTTGCAAGACGTCATCGATCGACAGCACGAAGACCGTGCTGACGCCGCGTTTCTCGTCGAAGAAGTGCCGTGGGACGAGGCGAGCCGATACGGCGTGTGTGACACCAACGAGTACGGCGAGACGTTGGAAGTGGTCGAGAAACCTGAAGACCCACCGTCGAACCTCGTGATGACAGGCTTCTACACGTTCACGCCTGCGGTCTTCCACGCCTGTCATCTGATCCAGCCTTCCGACCGGGGAGAGTACGAGATTAGTGACGCTATTGATCTGCTCTTGCATTCGGGACGAACGATTGACGCAATCCGGATGGATGGGTGGCGTGTTGACGTTGGCTATCCAGAGGACCGCGAGAAAGCCGAGAAACGGCTGCAGAACACGCCAGTGTCTAACGAAGCCGAGGAGGAAGTAGCAACGACCACAGCCGAGTAAGGCCAGTGCGGCGCTGTCTAGTTGAGGGAGTTTGGGAAGCGAGATAGTCGTAGAGAGAAGTGTGCATGCAACTCGCAGACCGCTCGGAAAGACGTCGAGGTGAACAGCCAAGACGTTAGGGAGAACGAGCGCGCCCTTATACCCGCCCGGCAGTTCGGGCTGCGTCTCCACACGGTGGGGCTGTCGATCAGGGAGACGGTGGCTGTCACGAACTCCTGGGTATTTACCGTTCGCACGGTGCGGTCTGGCAGTGGGCGCATCAGCCGGCCGACAGCGCGTCGGACCCGACGACGACTTCGCCGTCGCGGGTCGCAGTCGACGAGACCGCTGTCCGGATCGGAGCCGAGTGGTACTGGGTGTATGCGGCGGCCGACCGCGACTCGCTGTATCTGCTGGATATCGCGGCGTTCAACTGCCACGGAACCGATCCAGCGGCGGCGTTGCTGCACGGACTCACAGAGAACGATGATGTCTCCGAGACTGAGTTCTTGATCGATGGGTACGGCTATCGGACCGCTCTGTCTCGAGCCGGACTGAGCGGTCGGGTCGAATACAGCGACCGAAACCACATCGAAACGTGGTTTCACGCGTCCAAACAGCGCACCGACCACTTCCATACGAGTTGGGTGGGCAGTCGGCCGGCCGTCACCGACTGGTGTCAACAGTTATAACGCTGTTACAATCAGCACCGACCGGATCAATCGCTCACCGGGAAAACGCCGACGGAGGAACCGAACTAGACGGTACCTGTGCGGATTAGCCATCTCGTAACAGATGTTAGTAAATCCATACTAAACACGTGATAGAAAAACACACTCACTATGGACCCCCGGGAGCAAGAAGCGGAATCCGAAGAGGAGAGGGAGAAACCTCTCGTGAGTGTGGTTCTTCCCACGTACGACCGGCCAGAGAAACTCGCTGACGCAGTCAAAAGTGTCTCCGCACAGCAGTACCCGAAGGTCGAACTAGTCATCGTCGACGACGCGTCACCGACACCAATCGAACCAGTTGTTGCGGATGTCGCACCACCGGAGCTTCGGTGGCGCTGCCTTCGTCACGACGACAATCAGGGAGCGAACGCTGCGCGAAACACTGGTATCGAGACTGCCAACGGGGAGATACTCGCCTTTCTCGATGACGACGACAGGTGGCTTCCGGAGAAGCTAGATGCACAGGTTTCGGTGTTTCGTGAGCAGGACGACGTCGGTGTCGTCGTGGTCGGCCAACAGTTCGTCGACGGGGGCAAAGACACGACGACCCGCGTTCCGAACATCGATGGATCTGCAACGCAGGACCTGCTGACAGGTGCCGTCGCAGGGGCGTTTTCGACTATCGCAGTCCGTCGGGAAGTCGTCGAAAAGGCCGGCCTCCCGGACGAACGGCTCCCCGCGTGGCAGGACCGCGAGTGGCTCATTCGTCTCTCCTGTCACTGCGATTTTGCCGCTGTCAAGCGACCACTCGTCATCAGACAAACCGGTGAGTACGAGCAGATTAGTGACTTGTTCGAGCCGAGACGGGACATCACGTATCCGCTGTTTCTCGAAAAGTACACCGAACTCGCCGCCGAACACGACGTCGAACAGCGGTTCAAAGCACGCCTCTCGCTGGGTATGGCTACTTCGGCGCTCACAAACGCATATTATCACGACGCCCGTCGATTCGCGGCGAATGCAATCAAAATCGACCCCAGAATCAAGACGGCGTACGTCTATCTGGCTCTGGCGCTGGGAGGGCGATACACATACAGAACGGGTATCCGACTCAAACGAGCGCTCGACTGACGCTACCAGGTTTGTAACCCGGTTTCGGCACGTTCGATTGCCCGGCCAGTCGTCCTAGCGAGATGGACGAGATAGCCGACAGTGTCCGTCCCGATCTATATCGAAACCGAGAGGCGGTCCCACTCGGCGTCGGCAACGACATCCGCGTCGACGGAGCCGAGTAGCTCGCCATCACTCACCTCGATGTCCGTGTTCTGCGCTACGTTGGAGCCCTGTACGTCAGTCTCGCATTCGACACGGACGAGGTCAGGGTAAGTAGTGGCAACGGACCGGACGACGTGGAGCGTGGAATCGGTGGGGCGTTGTCGACGGCGATCTCGTACCGGTCCGACGGACATGTCTGTTCGACGAGCGAGCGGACAGTCTCTCGAAGACCGTCAGGGTCGTTGTAGACCGGGACGACGATGGAGACGGACGGATACGTATCGGCCGTCATCGATGCGACAGAGCGTACGACAGTCGATCGTCATTCGAGGGAGTAGTACTGATGACCCTACTTCGAAACCGAATGCACACCCTGCCATCGGTGTGCTGGCCCGACGATCACACGGTGGTTACGAGGTGCATAACAATACAAGCGGGTTTCGATGCTTCGGGTCGCATGGACGAGGCGGACATCACTCGCCGGGAAAAACTCCGTGGACTCTACCGGGTAGCGACGTATCGTCCGGCTCTGACGACGTTTATTATCATCTTCAGCTTCTTTGCCGCGGTACTGGAAGGCATCGGGATTAGCTTCATCGTTCCGATTATCGAAGTCGCCCAGGCGTCCGGGGATCCGAGTGAGACGGGCAGCGGGTACGCGCTGATGTTCGTCCGACTCTACGATTTTCTCGGCGTCCCCTTCAGTATCGGCGCGTTGGTCGCTGGAGTCACACTCGTGATGGTGGCACGGTTCACGGCTAGTTTCACCGTCACGTGGCTCCAGGTGGCGCTGAAGACGTACTACGTTCGACATCTCCAGACCGAGGCGTTCAGCCACGCACTCGACGCTCGGGTCGCGTACTTCGACGAGGAGGGCTCGGACGACGTGATGAACGCAATCGTCACGCAGGCAGAGTACGCTGGGGAAGTCGTTCGTGATTTCGTGAGATTCTTCCAGCAACTCCTGTTGTCGCTGATGTATCTCGGAATCGCGCTCTATCTGGCGTGGGAACTGACAGTGTTCGCAGCGGTGATGCTCGGGGGGCTGACCTACGTCTTCAGAAATGCACTCGAACCCGGCTACGCTATCGGAGACCAGGTGGCCGACGCAAACGAACGGATTCAACGGAGCGTCCAGGCCGGAACGCAGGCCATCCGGGACGTGAAGCTGTTCAGGATGGGCGACGAGTTGTTCTCGAGGTTCTCGGGACACATCGACCAGTACACCGAAGCGTCGATTCACCTCGGTCGCAACGAGGCGGCGATAGAGAACTTCTACAATCTGCTGACCGCGGTGATGGTGTTCGTGATGATTTACGGAGCGGTTACCTTCACAGGGATGAGCCTCAGCGCCCTCGGTGTGTTTCTCTTCGCGATGTTTCGTCTCGGCCCGCGGGTGAGTTCGATGAACCACCGCTTCTACAAATTCGAGGGACGGCTTCCACACCTCGTCCGGACCCAGCAGTTTATCGAGGAACTGAAACGAAACGAGGAGCCGAACGATGACACTCGTCCCGTCCCGCAGGATTCGACGCCGATCGCCTTCGAAGACGTGTCGTTCGCCTACGACGACGAAGCGGTCCTGCACGACGTCTCCTTCGAGGTACACGGCGAGGAGTTCGTCGCGTTCGTGGGCCAGTCGGGAGCCGGAAAGTCGACCATCGCGAACCTGCTCGCACGGATGTACGAGCCCGACGAGGGACAGATAACTGCCGACGGCGTTTCCATCGGCGAGTTCGACCCTGGAGAGTGGCGCGGACGCGTCGCCGTCGTCCGCCAGGACCCCTTCATTTTCAATGCATCCGTCGAGTACAACCTCACTATCGGAAACAGGGAGGCGACACAGGAGGAGATCGAGCGCGTCTGTGAGATCGCACAGGTCACGGAATTTCTGGACGAGCTTCCCGAAGGCTACGAGACGGTACTCGGCGACGACGGCGTCCGTCTCTCGGGTGGCCAACGGCAGCGAATCGCGCTCGCGCGAGCCCTGCTGAAAGACGCCGACGTTCTCGTCCTCGACGAGGCGACGAGCGACCTCGACACCGGCATCGAGTCCAACGTCCAGCGCGAGATCGAACAGATGGACCGCAATTACGCGATTATCGCGATTGCCCACCGTCTCTCGACCGTTCGAAGTGCCGACCGTATCTACACGCTCGACGACGGCTACATCATCGAGCAAGGTGAACACGAAGAGCTGGTAGACGACGAGGGGATGTACGCGCAACTCTACGCCACACAGTAAACCAATGGTGACCGTCCAGCCCTCCGTGACGTTCGACGGGCGCTCGGCAATCCGACGCTGGTCGTCGACCGAGTGCGACACAGCCTTCGACTGCGTGGGCGGTGGTATCACAGTGTGGTTCACCGAGCGCTGACCGGGAAATCACCGACGAACGTCTTCGACGAGGAGCGAGACGACTTGCTCATCCGCGATGGCTGTCGGTACGATGCGTTCGCCGAGTACGACAGTATCGACTGTGACCGTCAGTTCCCGTCGAAACAGTTGCTGCCGCCACGAATCGGGCGACGACCGACTTCCCACCACTCCACCGGAGCATCGAGCCTGGTCTACTGTTTCCATTCGAGAAGCTAACGTGAGTTCACAGCCAGCAAGGTCCATCAGCCATTTGTCTCTCGGATATCAACCAGTCGACTGATGAACGCAGTCGAACTCTGGATCCGCCTCATAGCAGGGGTACTCCTCATCTTGACCAACGGATTTTTCGTCGCCATCGAGTTCGCGCTGACGCGAGCCCGCCAGTTCACCGAGAAGGAGTTCGTCGGTGACGGACATCCCGCCCTCGAACGCGCGTGGGAGATGACGCAGAACCTGGAACTGTACCTCACGACCTGCCAGGTCGGCATCACCGCCTCGAGTATCGCAGTCGGGATCGTCGCCGAGCCGGCACTGGCGGCCATCTTCGAGCCGCTGTTCGCGGACTCCAGACTCGCGGGCGTGGGTGCTGGAGCGCTCATCGCGTTCCTCATCATCAACCTCGTCCACCTGACGCACGGCGAACAGACGCCGACGTACCTGGGCGTCGAACGGTCCCGGATGGTGTGTCGCTACGGCGCGACGCCGCTGTACTGGTTCCACTACGCGATCACTCCCCTCATCAAGCTCGGCGACGGGGTCGCGAAGTGGACGCTCAGACTGTTCGGCGTCGAGATGACGGGAGCGTGGCTCGAAACCGAGGAGGACGTCATCGAATCGCGAGCCGACCTGCGGAACCGGCTCGGGTCGATGCTCGACGAAGGGGGGCTGTCCGAGGAGCGGCGCGACGAGGTGATGAACGCTCTCGACATCGGGGAACAGCCGATACGCGAGGTGTTGGTCCCGGCCGAGGACGTCGTGGCGCTGTCGACGGCGGTGGATTCCGAGGAGAACTTCCGGCGCATGGAGGAGCAGCCACACACTCGGTACCCGCTGATCGGCGACGGGTTGACCGACTTCGAGGGGATCGTCTACTTCCCCATCCTGGCGAGACGTCGCGGGGAGCTCGCCACGGGCGACATCGACTTCGCCGAACTGGCAGCACCGCCGATGACGCTGTCCCCTGACGTCGACGTCAGTGACGCGATCGACCAGTTCCAGGCGGAGAACCAGGAACTCGCGCTCGTCCTCGAAGACGGCGACGTCGTCGGGATGGTGACCGTCACGGACCTGCTCGAATCGGTGATGGGCGACATCGAAGACCCGATCGACGTCGAGTACATCGCAGCAGACGGGGGCGCCTGAGAGGCCGGCACCCGCGTTACCAGCCGTTCACCGGTCCCGCTTTTTCCGGATCGACACCGACGTCCGTCGGCCGTGCGACGAGATCCGCATTGCGACAGACGGGGGCGACCCGACTCATGCCGACCGACAGGACCTACTCCGGTTCCGCGACGGTCACGACGGGGACCGGTGCCGAGCGCACGGTCTCTTCGGCGACGCTACCGAGCAGGATACGGTCCGTGCCACGTCTCCCCGTCGTCCCCATCCCGACGGCGTGTATGTCGTTCGATTCGATACAGTCGCGGATCTCCTCGACAGGCGTTCCGTGTTCGACGTGGCGGACGATATCGTCGACGCCACGCGTTTCGGCCTCCGAGACGACGGTCTCGACGGCGTCGTTCGCGGCCCGTTCACTTTCCTGTCCGGAAGTCGTCGACCGGACATCCGGCCCGAGTCCAGCGTCTTCCACGACGGACAGGACGTGCACGGTTGCATCGAGCGACGCCGACAGCTCGACGAGATGGTCGGCAGCGTACGTCGCAGCGGAACTCCCGTCCGTCGGGATGAGGACGTTCTCGTAGGGGAACGTCAGTTTCTCATCGGGCTGCATGCGGACCGTGAGCACGGGGACCGAGGAAAGCCGGACGACCTTCTCGGAGACACTTCCGACGAAGTATCGCGAGACTCCTTCGCGGCCGTGGGTTGGCATCACGACCAGGTCCTGGTCGTACCGCTCGGCGTACTCGACGATCGTCGGGGCCGGATTGCCCTGGACGACGTCGGTGTCGTACGAGACTCCGAGCGTGTCCAGCGTCTTCGCGGCCTCGTCGACGGCCTTCTCCCCCTGTTGTGCGAGTACATCGACAGTGTGACCCTCGACGACGGTGACGCTGTCGCGCGTCGTGTCGGCAACGTAGAGCACCTGGATGGTCGCGTCGGCCCAGTGCGCGATTTCGCTGGCGTGATGGAGCACCTCGGCTGCGCCCTCGCTGCCGTCGTATGGGAGGAGGATGTTGTCGTACATGACTCGATAGGACGAGGTACGTTCACTGGCCCCCTAATGGTTTTCACCTCCCTCTCGGGTAACGGCTCCCGACCGCGGGAGATGGCCGTGACGGTCGCACGGTCCTGCGTCCCCACGTATCGGGAGCCAGTCTCGGCTTCGGAACGGAGCCACCGAGGGGAGTACCCTACGACGTAGCCGGGGAGACGTCGCCGGTCATTCGCGTTCGCCTTCGCCGGCCGGCGACTCCTCCTCGACCGGATCGGGGGCGTCGCGGTCGACGGCCACCCGGACCTTCTGGATGCGGGTGTCTTCCACCTGTTCTGCCCGCAGCGTCACGTTCTCGTAGTCGAACTCCTCGCCCTGCTCGACGAGGCGACCCGCGCGGCTGAAGAGGAACCCCGCGATGGTCTCGAACTCCTCGCCCTCGGGCAGTACGATGCCGAGAGCCTCGTTGACCTCCTCGATGTTGACCGAGCCGTTCACCAGGACGGTGTCGTCGTCGACGGACTCGATCGGGTGTTCCTCGTCGCCGACCAGGATCTCCCCGACGATCTCCTCGAGCACGTCCTCCATCGTGATGAGGCCCTCGGTGGCGCCGAACTCGTCGATGACCATGACCATGTGCATCCGGTTCTCGCGCATCTCCGAGAGGAGGTCGTCGACGTTCTTCGACTCGGGGACGTGGAGCGTCGGGGTGACCACGTCCTCCACCTCGAGGTCGGTGGCGGCGCAGTAGTTGGAATCGTCCAGGTCACGGATGTCGAAGACGCCGATAACGTTGTCCAGCGAGTCCGCGTAGGCCGGTAGGCGGGCGTGCCCCGACCGGATGCATTCCTCGATGGCCTCCTCGACGGTCGCGTCTTTGGAGACGGCGTCCATGTCGAGACGGGGGGTCATCACCTCCTTGGCGGTGGCGTTGGTGAACCGCAGGGTGCGCTGGAGCATCTGGCGCTCCTCCTCGTCGAGGATGCCCTCGCGCTCGCCCGTCTTTATCATGTTCCGGATCTCGTCGCGAGTGACGTACGACGACTCGATGGACGAGCTGCCGCCGGTGATCTTGTTGACGGCGCTCGTCAGATAGTAGAACAGGGTGATGAGCGGCCACGCCACTTTCCCGAACACCTTCAGTGGGGGAGCGACGGTCCGTGCCCACGAGTCGGTGTTCTCGACGGCGTAGGACTTGGGTGCGCTCTCGCCGAACAGCAGGACCATCGACGTGATACCGAACGACGACACGAGCACTGCCGTGCCCGCGTCGAAGTAGAAGCCGACGATGGTGGTCGAGATAGAGGACATCGTGATGTTGACCATGTTGTTTCCGACGAGGATCGTCACGAGCAGGCGGTGGGGGTCATCCTTGAGGGACTTGACCACCCGTGCGCCACGCTTTCCCTCATCGATCATCGCGTCGATCTGGTGGGACGGCAGGGAGAACAACGCGATCTCTGACGACGAAAAGAACCCGGACCCCATGATGAGAAACAGGATCATGAGGATGCCGATCACGGTAACCTCCGTCTGCCCGAGTTCGAGACCGACGATCGGCACAGTGTACAGGTTGGTACTGGCCTCAGATGCTACTGTGAGCACGGATAACCCCATCAATCCCGACCATTACCTGAGCAGAAGATTAACTCTTGTGGAACGGAGCAATGTTTTACGACGAACGCACATGGAGAACGGATCGCTGATGTGCATTTGTCGTTCGCCTGTGCCCTGCGTGGACCGGTGTGAAGTTCTACGGCAGGAGTGCACCGGACGCTGATCGCTGCGCCTGCCCGTGCGGACGCGACCACGTCAACGACCACCTGTGGAGAGCGTGGTGACCTCTCACCCTCTCGGCGACGACGGTCTGGCTCCCGCTTCGCGCCATCGCTGACCCGGGTCTGGTCGTTCGCGGTCGCCATCGGCGTGAAGCCAACGTCGACACGGCTTAGTGGTCGGGACGACGGCGGTGGAGGTGCAGACCTGTCAGTAGCAGTCGCATCTCGAACGTCGGTCTCGAGCGTCGGCAGGTCGGCACCGACCACGCCGGAGCACCGCTACTCGGCCGACCGCACCGGCGGTTCGATCCGGTCGGAGTTGTCGCGGTAGATCTCGAAGACGCGTTCGGCCCACGCGCGGGCGATGGCGGAGTCGGAGTCGACGAACACGTGCATCGTCCCGGTGTCCTCGTCGAAGCCGGCGATGCCGACCCGGTCGTCGAAGATGGCGAGCCCGTACGGCAGCGCCTCGCGCGTCCGGAGTTCCAGGTGACCGTCGTCGATAGCCGTCCGGATGCGGTCGGGGTACGTCTCGAACAGGTTGTCGACGACGTCGGGGAGGTAGACGAGTTCGGTCTCGACGCCGTCGAAGAGGTGGTCGTAGACGTCGGCGAGCGTCGGCGGGACCATGTGGGTCGTGTTGAACCCCTGGAACGTCGAGCTCTCCTGGAGCAGGGAGACGAAGCGCGACACCGGCCGGTAGGGGTCCTCCAGCGTCGCCGTCGTCACGGTCGCGTCGGCGAACGGCGTGACGACGAACTCCTGGTGGTAGTCGCAGATGGAGTCCAGCAGCGGCGCTATCGCCGTCGCCGTTCGCAGGTTCCGCTCGAAGCGGAGCACCTCGTCGGCGAACGTGGCTCCTTTCCCCGTCAGCTGGAACCGGCCGTCGACCCGCTCGGCGAGTTCGTGGTCGCGGAGCCAGCGGGTGAACCGGTGGCTGGTCGCGCGGGAGACGTCGAGGCGCTCCTGTATCTCGTGGCGGTGCAGCGGTTCCTCGACGAGCACCGCCAGTAGCTCGCGGTGCTGGACGACGTCGTGGAGTTCGGCGGTGCTCAACTGGGCGGGCGGGACGTCGGCGGAACGCTCCTTGCCGATGAGTTCCGTCGTCGTCTCGAGTATCTCATCGAGTACGGTATCTGTCATCAGTATCAGCCGACGGGCGCCGGTCGCTGTACAGGACGCGACGAGCCAGCATAAGCGTATCGCAGGGGTCGAGACTGCCCTTTTCGGCACCGTGACGGAGAGCGGACGTCGCCGAACGAGGAGCGGGGTAGACGCGACGGGAGGACCGCGCCCCTCGCGCGCTACTCCGCCCGGAGACCCTGCACCGCGGCGGTGTCCCCGACGCCGCTCGACAGTGCGAAGCCGACGGCGATGGAGACGAAGCCGACGACCGTCCCGACCGTCAGCGGTTCGTGCAGCACCAGCGACCCGAGGACGATGGCGACGACGGGGCTCGCGTAGGACGTGAGGCTCGTCCGGGTCGGTCCGACCGTCCGGATGAGGACGAGGAATGCGACGTACCCGACGCCGCCGACCATCACCGAGAGGTACGCCAGCAGTCCGAGCAGCGTCGGGGTCCACGCGACGCTTCCCGCCGGTTCGCCGAGGCCGACGCTCGCCGCGTGCAGGACGAGACCGCCGAGCAGCGCACCCCAGGCGGCCTGGGTCGTCGCCGACGCCGTCGTCCTGAGACGACCGAGCAGGACGCTGCCGAGACTGCCGCTCGCGGCCGCACAGAGCACGACCAGGGCCCCCGCTCCGCCGCCGACGTCCAGGCCCCCGGCGGTCGGTCGGACGACGACGACCGCACCGAGCAGTCCGAACGCGACGCCCATCGTCCGTCGACGGGTGAGCCGTTCGTCAGGCAGCAGCACGCGGGCGAACAGGCACGTCAGGACGGGACCGAGGCACATCACGACCGCCGCGACGGACGCGGTCGTGTACTGCTGACCGACGAACAGGAACCCGATGGCACCGGCGAACACCAGCAGGCCGAGGACAGCGACGGCGGCCCAGTCCGCACGCGTCCGCGGCCACCAGGTGCCGCCAGTCGTTGCCGCGGCCACCAAGAGGACGGCGGCCGTGAGGTAGAACCGGAGGGCAGCGAACAGCAACGGCGGAACGGACTCGACGCCGACGCGGATGGAGACGTAGCCGCCGCCCATGACGACGGCGACCAGGACGAACAGCGACGCGGTCCCGGCACGCGACCCGAGGCCGAACGCGTACCTGCCGCGGAGTGCCCGAACCGTCGCGATGTCGGTCGTCCGGGTCATGTGACGACGGTACGACCGTCGCGGTGGTATAATTACCCGGAGACCGTCGTTGCGATAAACGAGACGGGTCGCCCCGGCGGGCAGGAGTCTCACGCCGTGAGACGTCTCGCAGCGGAGGCGCTGAGTGGGCTCCCAGTCGGAACCGCGTCTCACGTGGTGAGACCGCGCTCTCGCGGACGTTTCAGTCTCTCGAGGTAACTATACGCGGGCTGTCGGCCTCCGTACTAGCATGGCAACCGACGTCATCCAGACCGAACGCGACGCGTTCGCCGAACGCGTCCTCGACGCCGTCGGCGGCGTGAACGACGTGTACAGCATCTATCTCGGCGACAGGCTCGGACTCTACGCGGCGCTCGCCGAGAGGGGACCGCAGACGACCGACGAACTCGCCGCGGCGACCGACACCCACGAGCGCTACGTCAGGGAGTGGTGCGAACAGCAGACGGTGACGGGCATCCTGGCGGTCGACGACCCGGCGACAACGCCCGAGCGCCGCCGCTACTCCCTCCCGGAGGCACACGTCGAGGTGCTCACGGACGAGGAGAGCCTGCACTTCCTCGCGCCGTTCGCCCAGTTGGCCGTGGGTGCGGCCACCCCCATCGAGCAGGTCGTCGAGGCGTTCGGGACGGGCGGCGGCGTCCCGTACGCCGACTACGGGAACGACGTCCACGAGGGCGTGGCGCGGGCGAACCGCCCGTCGTTCTACCACCTGCTCGGCGAGGAGTGGCTCTCCGCCATCCCGGACGTGGACGCTCGCCTCAGGCGGGTCGGGGCGCGCGTCGCGGACGTCGGGTGCGGACACGGCCACTCCGCCATCGGGATGGCCCGCGCGTACCCGACCGTCCACGTCGACGGGTTCGACCTCGACGCCGCGTCGGTGGCGGCGGCGCGGGACAACGTCGCCGAGGCCGGCCTGGAGGACCGCGTGGCCGTCCACCGCCGTGACGCGGCGGACGTCACCGGCGAGTACGACCTCGTGACCGCCTTCGAGTGCATCCACGACGTGGCCGACCCGGTGGGCGTCCTCCGGGCGATGCGCCGCGCGGCCGGCGACGACGGCACAGTCGTCGTCATGGACGAGCGGACCGGCGACTCCTTCGCCGACCCGAGCGACGTCGAGGGACTGCTCTACGGGTTCAGCCTGCTGCACTGCCTCCCCGTGGGGATGGCGGAGCAGCCCACCACGGCGACGGGGACCGTGATGCGCGCGGACACGCTGGCGGCGTACGCCGACGCGGCCGGGTTCGACGCCGTCGAGGTGTTACCGATCGAGAACGACTTCTGGCGGTTCTACCGCCTGGAGGGACGGCGATGACGACCGACGAGTCCGGGGACCGCTCCGCGCGGGTGCCGTGGCGCTCGTCGACGGTGCAGGTCGTGCTCGCGAGCACCCTGCTGGCGCCGCTCGGCGTGCCACTCGTCGCCCCGACGCTGCCGGTCATCCGCGACACGTTCGCGCTGACCGACGCGCAGGCCAGCCTGCTCATCAGCACGTACTTCGTCGCGGGCATCGTCCTCTCGCCGTTCATCGGCATGGTCGCCGACCGCGTCGGTCGCAATCGCGTGCTCGTGTCGAGCCTCCTGGTGTTCGGGGTCTCGGGGATTCCGCTCGTCCTCGCGCCGAACTTCGAGACGGTGCTGGCCGTCCGCGTGGTCCAGGGCGTCGCCGCGGCGGGCATCTTCATCACGACGGTCACCATCGTCGGCGACGCCTTCGAGGGGACCCAGCGGAACGCCGTCCTCGGCGTGAACAACGCGGTGCTGTCCGCGGGCGCGGCCGCGTTCCCCGTGCTCGGCGGCGCGCTCGTGGCCATCTCCTGGAACGCGCCGTTCGCGTCGTACCTCCTGGGCGTGCCGCTCGGCCTGCTCGCCGTCCGGTACCTCGAGGAACCCGAGGGCGAGCGCGAGACGGCCGGGGTCGCGTACCTCCGCGGGGCGGCGACGGCCCTCGCGGGGAGCCAGGCGGCCGTGCTGTATGGGGCCGCCTTCATGACCGAGGTCCTGCTGTTCGGCCCGGTGCTGACGGTGCTGCCGTTCCTGCTGACGGCCTCCTACGGGCTGTCGCCGGCGGCCATCGGCCTCGTGCTGGCGGCCGGGGAGGGGTCGTCGGTCGTCGTCTCGGCGATGAACGGCCGGTTCGCGAAACACGCCTCCAACCACGGCCTCATCGCGCTCGGGTTCACCTGCAACGGCGTCGGACTGCTCGGGATGTGGCTCGCGCCGTCGCCGCTGTTCGTCGGCCTGGCGACGCTCGTCGTCGGAGCCGGACTGGGCCTGAGCATGCCGGCGGTCGACGCGGCCATCAGCGACGTGGTCTCCGCCCGCCACCGCGCCGGCGCGCTGAGCATCCGCAACAGCACGACATTCCTCGGCCGCTCGGTCGGGCCGGTGCTGTTCGCCGGACTCGCCGTGGCGACCGACTACCACACGCTGCTGCTCGCCGCCGCCGTCGTCGCGCTCGCGAGCGGGCCCGTGGCCGTGTTCGCGCCGGGGAGGGACGCCACCGGCCGGCCGGACCTGGAGGAGGTCGCGACGGAGGCGTGAGACGCAGTCAGGAGACGGGACGCAGTCAGGCGGCGTAGTCGAGCGCGACGACGCGACCGTCGCCGTAGCGGACGAGGATCTCCGCCCGGTCGTCGTCGTCGACGTCGGCCGGCGTCGCGAACGTCCAGACCGGGACGTTGCGCTCGTAGCGGGCCAGTTCTGTCCCCGACCCGGGGGCGAGGACGACGACCTCGCCGACGTGGGTGACGCCGACGACCTCGCGCCGACCGTCGCCGTTCACGTCGCCGAGCACCGGCGGCGGGACGGTGTCGTCGCTGGCGGTCGAGACGGTCGCGGACCACTCCGTCTCGCCCGTACGGGCGTCGAGCGCGAGGACTTCCCCGTCGACGGTGCCGACGTACAGCTCCGTCGTCCCGTCCCCGTCGGCGTCCCCGGTCGTGCGGACGCGCGCGTTCGAGAGCGAGCGCGTCCACTCGCGGTCGCCGGACGCCCCGTCGTAGGCCCTGAGAGCAGACGTCCCGGCAGCGAACACCTCGGTGGCGGCGTCGTCGTCGGCCTGCGTCGCAGCGACGTACGACGCCGACTCGTCGCGGTGCCACTCGACGGTGCCGCGCGCGCTCAGCAAGAGCGCTCCCTTGTTGCTCCCGACGAGGACCTCCGGACGACCGTCGCCGTCCACGTCGTCGACGACGGGGGCGTCCCACACCGCCGGACTGTTCCACCGCGTCTCGTTCGCCCGGAACCGCCACGCGACGGACCCGTTGCCGCGGACGACGACGACGTTCCCGTCGATGTCGCTCGTCACGACCTCGGGACCGGGTGCGGAGGTGACGTTTGCGATCGTCGGACGCCCGTAACCGTACGTCGCCAGCGGGACGCGCCACTCCTCGACGCCGCTGCGGGCGTCGTACGCGACGAGCGCGTTCTCCGTGGTCCCGACGACCGCCTCGGGGTCGCCGTCCCCGTCCACGTCGCCGATGGCGGGTTCGGTGAGCGAGTGGGTGAAGCAGTCCTCCGCAGCGAGCCCCGCGCGCCACGTCGCCGACCCGTTCTCGGGCGCGAGGCCGACGAGGGTACAGGACTGGTCGGTCAGGCGGACGTCGCTGTTCGGCACCTCGGCGACGGGGGCGACGACGACGTCCGCGGCGGGGCCGACGCCGACGGCGTGATGGTTGACCTCGTTGTCCCGCGGCGTGTCGCTCACCCAGGCCTCGTCGAGGCCACCGCCGGAGGGCGACGTCGCGACGCCGAAGACGAGGAGGGACCCCAGTAGCGCGACGACGCCGCCGAGGACGACGACGGTACGGGGGCGCATGGTCGGACTTCCGAACCGCCGCTGAAAAGGATGCCGTCAGGAGGTGCGGATTCGAGAGTCGAACCACAGGCGGTCGCCGTTCGCGACGGCGCCGGTCCCCTCAGTAGCGACTGGGCGGTCACGTGCCGGGGATGGTGGGCGGTTGCTCGGTCGGTGGGGCGTACTCGACGTACTCCACCTCGACAGCGACGGGGATGGCGAATCGCGCTTCGAGGCGGTCGCGGAGGTCCGCGGCGAGGTCGTCCCGCGGACCGGCGGCGTCGACGACGACGGTGAGCTCGAACGTCTCGCCGAAGTAGAGCGCGTCCTGGAGGTCGTTCGACCGGGTCTCGACGAGGCGGACGTCGTCGTACTGCGGCGAGTCGAGCGTGGACGCCACCTCCTCGTGCATCTGGTCCTGTATCGCCACCGACCCGTAGGAGATGATGCTGACGCCGGTGAGAATCAGCGAGAGGACGACGAGGATGGCGACGAGACCGGCGATGCGCAGCACGGTCAGTCGCCGCGCGACGTCGGTCAGGTCCGCCTCGAACGGGCGGTACCCGCTCGCCCACAGCAGCGCCAGCGCGACGAAGTTGATGGCGAGCAGGTTGACGACGGTCAGCAGGAAGGCCCCGAGCGCGGAGAGGGGGTAGTTCCACGCGAGCATGATGCCGGTCGTCGCGGCCGGCGGAATCAGCGCGACGGCGATGAGCGCGCCGACGAGCGCCTGGCCCACGTCGCGGGTGACGCTGACGACGGCCGCGACGCCCGCCCCGAGCGCGATGACCAGCGAGAGCAGGTCGGGGACGAGTCGCTGCTGGACGGCCGGTATCTCGCGCACGTCCAGACCGGGCGAGACGAGGAAGCTCTGGTGCGCTATCCACGCGAAGACGGCCGCGCCGGCGATGGAGAGGAAGACGCCGAGGAGTTGCAGTGCGATGCCGCGACGGTGGAGGGCGCTCTCGGCGGTGACCGTGCCGACGGCGGTGCTGACGGCGGGACCCATGACGGGCGCGATGATCATCGCGCCGATGATGACGGCCGAGGAGTTCAGGAACAGGCCTGCGGTCGCGACGACCGTGCTCACCAGCGTCATGACGACGAACGTCGAGAGCGCCGGTGCCAGCTCGTTGGCGCGCGCGGCCATCTCCTCGCGCGAGATGGCGTCGCTCCCGGAGCGGCGGTCGACGCCCGTCGCCTTCCCCGAGATGACGGTCTCGGGTTCGGTCACGACGGTGTAGGCGGTCTCGTCGACGCCGACGGCGTTGAGTTCGTCGAGGACGTCCGGCAGGGCGTCGGTCGCGACCGGGAAGGTGACGACGGCCACGTACTCCGGTCGGCCGGTCTCGGGCGTGACGGCGTAGTCGACCCCCTCCGCGTCGAGCAGTTCGAGCACGGCCCCCCGTTTCCCCGTCGGGACGAGCACCTCGACGAAGCGCATGGTACCGCCATCGACGGCCACGACCAAGAACTGGTCGCCCAGCTAACGGTTCCGGCGACGCGGACGCTCCCTTCCGTCCACCTGCGCGCGGCGCAATACCATCGTGGTCGCCGGACGGGACGCGGGCCGGGACTTTTGGAGGCGACGGTCGTGCGTCCGTCGAGGCGAGAACGACGGATGACCGACACGGGGAGTCGACGGCGGTTCCTCCGCACCGCCTCCCTCGCCGCGCTCGCGCCGGCGTCGCTGGTGGGGCGAGCGAGCGGGGACAGCGCGGGCGAGGCGAATGGGGCAGCCGCGGGCGGCGGGCGAGACGACGAAACCGGGCCGTCCAGCGGCGAGGGGAGCGAACGGAGCGAGAACGGAGTCGGAACGGGACGCGCCGACGGCGACCTGCCGCCGGCCGTCCGGGAGCGGGCGCGGCGGGCCGCCCACGAGGTCCGGCGGTCCGTGGTGAAGCTGACGGCGGGCGACGCGGTCGCCACCGGGTGGGTCGTCGACGACGGCCACGTCGTCACCAACGCACACGTCGTCGCCGAAACGGGACGGTTCGACGTCGAGACGTTCGACGGCCGCTCCGGGACGGCGGTCCGCGTCGGGTACCGGGCAGGCAGGGTACCCGACGTCGCGCTGCTGGAGACGGACCTCGACGCGCCGCCACCACTCCCGACGACGGCCAGGGCGAGCGTATCGAGGGACGACCCCGTGCTGGTCGTGGGCCATCCCCACGGGGTCGGCGACTGGGTGGCGAGCCTGGGGCGGTACGTCGACTACGAGGAGCGGACCGGGTGGCTGCTGGCCGACGTCCCGGTGGCGAGCGGGAGCAGCGGGTCGCCGCTCGCGACGCTCGACGGGGACGTGGTGGGGTGCGTCAAGGGGACGACCGGGCGCGACGACGAGCGGGAGCGACTGGACCGACCGGCGGCGGTCTACGAATCGTTCCCCCGCGGACGACTGACGACGGCGGTCCCGGCGGAGACGGTGAGAAGGTGGACGTCGCGGTGGCTGAACGGGGAGCGGGCTACGGGCGCTTCCCGAGCGTAAGGTCGACGGTCTGCTCGGTGCCGTCCCGCACGACGGTCAGTTCGATGGTCTTCCCGGGACTCGTCTTCAGGGCGAGGAAGCTCGACAGGTCCTCCATCGTCTTCACCTCGGTGTCGTCCATGGCGGTGATGACGTCACCGCCGACGGGGACCAGTTCGCCGTCGACGAACTCGTCGTCGTCGCTCGACTGGAGGACGCCGTCCGAGGGGCCGTCGTCCATGACCTCCTCGACGATGACGCCGCGCGGCTCGTCGAGGCCGTTCGCCTCCGCGACGCTCGGGGTCACCGAGGCGAACAGGACGCCCATGTAGGCGTGGTCGTACTCGCCGTCCGCGATGAGTTCCGGGACGACGCGCCGGGTGAGCGCCGCCGAGATGCCGAAGGCGACGTTGTCGCCGCCGCCGGAGTTGATGACGGCGACGACCTCGCCGTCCAGGGAGACGATGGGGCCGCCGCTGTTGCCGGGGTTGACCGCAGCGTCGGTCTGGACGGCGTCGGGGATGCTGTACCCCGCCGGGCTCGGTATCGAGCGGTTCACGCCGCTGACGATGCCCGCGGTGACGGTGCCGTCGAGGCCGAACGGGTTGCCGATGACGACGACCTCCTGGCCGACGACCGGTTCGTCGTCGACGAAGGCCAGCGGTCGCGCGTACTTCGGTCGGTCGTCGACGGCGATTGCGGCCAGGTCGCTGTGAGCGTCGCTGCCGACGACCGCGCCGGTGCGCCACTCGCCCTCGCGGAACCGGACCTCGGCCTCGTCGGCGGTTCCGACGACGTGGGCGTTGGTGACGACGTGGCCGTCGTCGTAGACGAAGCCGGTACCGCGTCCGGTTTCGGTCCGGACGAGCACGACCGAGCCGATGGTCTGCTGGTAGACCTGCGCGTAGACGCTCTCGGCCGCGCCGGCGGCGTCGGTCGCATCGTCCGCGGCGGCGGTCGTCGTCCTGGTCGTCGACGACGTGTCGGCCGTGGACGGATTGCTACCGGAGTTACATCCAGCAAGGCCGGCGGCCAGTCCCGCGCCCGCCAACTGCAGGAACCGTCGTCGAGACGATGGGTCTGTAGCCATCCTGTTCGTGTATTCGACGACGCACCTATCCTTCTTTCGCCACGTTCGTGCGAGGACACAGGACGGCGGCCACGGGAGCGGGAAACCGCGGGGGAGAGACGACGAACGGACGGGGCGACCGGCGTGAAGCGGTCCGGGAACAACGCTCTTGCCGCTCGGTGGCGACGTACCCGACATGGGAACGATACTCGGTATCGCGACGCCCGCGGGTGTCGTGCTCGCCGGCGACCGACGGCACGCGAAGGGGTCGACGGTGACGAGCGACGGCGTCCAGCGGGTCCACGACTTCGGGCGGGTTGGCGCGGCAGCGGTCGGCGACCCGGGCGCGATTCGCTCGTTCGCGTCGCGGCTCGAGGCCGACCTCCGCGCGTACGAGACCGAGCACGGCGAGCCGATGTCGCTCGACCGCGTCGCGCACGTGGCCGGGGACCTCGCGTCCGACGCCGGCGTCGACGCGCTCGTCGCGGCCCGCGCCGACGACGGTAGCGCCGGGCTGCGGGAGCTCGGGCAGGACGGTAGCCTCGTCCACACGGAGCGGAGCGCGCTCGGCAGCGGCGCGCCGATAGCGTTCGGGCGCCTGGAGAGCGACGTCGCGGACGACGACCTGGACGCGGTCGCCGCGTTCGCGCGCGACACGATGGCGACCGTGGCTGAGAGAGACACGGAGACGGGACCGGAGAGCGACACGTACCTGCTCGCGTCCGAGAGCTGACGGGCCCGAGGGCTGACGGGCCGACGCGCTACGCGCGGAGCAGGCGACGAGAAACGGGACGGCGAGAGAGGTTCAGTACGGCGGCGATTCGGTCTCGATGACCCCGGCGAGGTTGGTCATCTCGTCGGTGAGCAACACGACGAGGTCGTCGAGCGTGAAGATGCCGGAGAGGTTCCCGTCGTCGACGACGGGCATCCGCCTGACGCCCTCGTCGGCCATGGTCGCCGTCGCCTCGAAGATCCCCTGGTCGGCGTCCACCGTGACGGGCGTCTCGGTCATGATCTCCTCGGCGGTCACCTCCGTCGGGTCCTCGCGCGGTTCGAGCACCTGGATCGCCAGGTCGCGGTCGGTGACGATGCCGACGGGGTCGTCGTCCTCCTCGATGACCACGCTGCCGACCTTCTCCTCCGCCATGACGGTCGCGAGATTACCTGCCGACTGGTCCCGGCCGGCGGTCATTACCTCAGTTCGAGCGATGTCCTGGATTGGCATTGTCCGGTTACCCCCGCACCAGTCGACGACGGTCAGCGGTAAAACTGTACGGGCGGCCGAGACTCGGCGTCACCGGTTCGAACCGCCGGTCGACAACGACGGCTGCGCGCCGAAGTCCGGCAGACCGTCGCAAGGCCGGCAACGCTATCGCGATGTACGTTGACAATCCACATGGGAGAGAGACGATGGGAACGAACGTACTCGCGGAAGCAGACCTCGAACGACTCGAGACAGAGTTCCGGGGGACGGTGCTCCGACCGGACGACCCGGCGTACGAGAGCGCCCGGGAGGTGTGGAACGGGATGATAGACGAGCGGCCGGCCGTCATCACACGGCCGACGGGCGTCGCCGACGTCCGCATCGCGGTGGACGTCGCCGGCGACGCCGACGTGCCGATCGCGGTCCGAGGGGGTGGGCACGGCGTCGCGGGGACAGCGGTCGCCGACGACAGCCTCGTGGTCGACCTCTCGGGGATGGCCAGCGTATTCGTGAACCGGGAGGAGGGGACCGTCCGCGTCCAGGGCGGCGCGACGTGGGGCGACGTGGACCACGAGACCCGGCCCTACGGCCTCGTCGTGCCGGGCGGCGTGGTCTCCACGACCGGCGTCGCGGGCCTGACGCTCGGCGGCGGCTACGGCTGGACCCGCCGGAAGTGGGGGCTGACCTGCGACAGCCTGCGCTCGACGGAGGTGGTCACGGCCGACGGCGACGTCGTCACCGCCAGCGCGACGGAGCACGAGGACCTGTTCTGGGCGCTGCGCGGCGGTGGCGGCAACTTCGGCGTCGTCACGTCCTTCGAGTTCGACGCCCACGAGCTCGGGCCGGAGGTGTACCTCTGTGGCGCGCTCTATCCGCTTGACGACGGCGAGGCGGTGTTGCGAGCGTGGCGGGAGTTCGCGCCTGACGCACCCGAGGCGGTGACCGTGGACGCGGTACTGTGGAGCGTTCCGGCGGAGCCGACGTTCCCGGAGGACCTCCACGGCGAGCCGTTCGTCGGCATGATGGGCATGTACGCCGGCCCGGTCGAGGAGGGCGAGAAGGCGCTGGCGCCGATGCGCGAACTGGCGACCCCGATGCTCGACATGAGCGGACCGATGCCGTACGTCGCGGTGCAGTCCATGCTCGACGCCGAGTTCCCGAACGGGGACCGCTACTACTGGAAGTCCCACTACCTGCCGGAACTCGACGACGAGGCCATCGCGACCGTCGTCGACTACGCGCGGGAGCGACCGTCGCCGCGGTCGACGATTCCCATCCGGTCGCGCGGCGGGGCCATCGCCGACGTCGCGCCAGGGGCGACGGCGTTCGGCGAGCGGACGGCGCCGTTCCTGCTCAGCATCGACGGCACGTGGTCGGACCCGGCCGACGACGAGGAAAACGTCGAGTGGGTCCAGTCGTTCTGGGACGCCATGGAGCCGCACTCGACCGGCGAGGAGTACGCCAACTTCGCCATGTTCGACGCCGAGGCGGAACGAGCGTCGTTCGGCCGGAACGCGGAGCGGCTGGCCGCGGTGAAGGCGCGCTACGACCCGCAGAACCGGTTCCGACACAACGCGAACGTCAGGCCGAGCGCCGCGACGTAGGCGAGCGGCACGACGGGGACGACTGCCGGGACGTCCGGGCAGGTTCGGTACCGTCGGGGTCGACGTCTCGCCGACGCCGGGGCGTCCGCTCGCCGTCCGACTCGCCGACGCCAGGATGACCGTCGAGCGCGGGCAACAGGACGCGCAGGTCGGCACCGCTACGGTCGCGGACAAGCAGGTCCAGCGCACGCTCGACGCCCGCAGCGCGGCGTTCGAGCGTCGCGACGCGTTCCCTGGCGACGGGCACGCTCTGGGCGACGGCGTCGCGACCCTCGCGGACGGCGTCCAGCGACTCCACGAGCACGGCTATCGTCTCGGGCACCGGGGACGGTCGGTCGTCGGAAGAGAGCGTCACGGTTGGGCCGACGGCGGACCGGGAATTAGTCCTGCCGGCGGAGGCGGTCGGCGGCCGCGTGGAACGCCGCGCGGGTGTCGAGGCTGTCGAAGCTGTCGAGGCTGCCTCGCTCGCGGAGTTCCTCGACGCCGACGGTGACATAGTCGAGGTCGAACAGCGGTGCGATTATCTTCCTGTCGCCGCGTTCGAGCGCCTTGTCGCAGGCGTCGGCCATCGCGTCGGCGCGGTAGGCGGCGTGGGTGGTCTCGAACCACTCGTCGGGCCGCGGGACGGCGGCGTCGAAGCCCTCCGCGCGCTCCAGCAGGTAGGCGACGAGGTCGGGGTCGACGAACGGCATGTCGCAGGCAGCGACGAAGGCGTACTCCGTCTCGACCGCGCGCAGGCCGGTCCTGATGCCGGCCATCGGGCCCTCGTCGGGGTCCTCGTCGAGCGCGAACGCCACCGGCAGGTCGTAGTCGTCCAGCGCGATGGCTATCGCGTCGTGCTGGTCCTCGCGGCAGTTCACCACGAGCGATTCGACGGCGGGCCCGAGGCGGTCGGCGACCCGGCGGACCATCGGCGTCCCGGCCAGGTCGGCGACCGCCTTGTCAGCGTCGCCGAACCGCGTCGACCGACCGCCGGCGATCACGACTCCCGTTGACACGTGTCGCGGGTAGGCGCGGCGGGGGCAAGAAAGTGTGGGTGGGTCTCAGAGCGGTTGCCACGTCCGCGGCGAGTCGTTGAGGCGCTCGCAGCCGTCCCCGGTGACGACGACGAGGTCCTCGATGCGGACGCCGAACTCGCCCGGCAGGTAGACGCCGGGTTCGACGCTGAACACCATCCCGGGTTCCAGTTCCGTCTCGTTGCCCTCGACGATGTACGGCCCCTCGTGGACGTCGAGGCCGACGCCGTGACCGGTGCGGTGGACGAACCGCTCGCCGTAGCCGTACGACTCGACGACCTCGCGGGCGGCGCGGTCGACCGACTCCGCGGTGACGCCGGGTTCGACCGCCTCGATACCCGCCCGGAGCGCCTCGCGGACCGCGCGGTGGGCGCGGTCGAACTCCTCGGGCGGCGACCCGTCGAAGACGACCGTCCGCGTCTGGTCGCCGGGGTAGCCGTCGACGAACGCGCCGAAGTCGAGAACCACGGGGTCGCCCGGTTCGATCTCGCGGTCACCGTGGCCGTGGTGGGGTTTCGCGCCGTTCGGCCCGGCACCGACGATGGTCTCGAACGCCGGTTCCTCGCCGCCGGCGTCGGCGAGTCGCGACTCTATCTCGCGGGCGAGTTCCGCCTCGGTCATCCCGACGGCGTCCGCGCCGAGTTCGCGGACGGCGACGCTGACGTCGTCCGCGACGGCCGCGGCGCGTCGCAGCGCCGCTACTTCGGCGTCGTCCTTGCGCGTCCGGAGCGGTTCGAGCACCTCGCTCGCGAGGCCGAACCCGGCATCGGGCAGGGCGGCACGGAGGTCCTGGGTGAACAGCGCCCACATGCGGTCGTCGAGCAGGAGGCGGCCACCGGCGAGGTCCAGGTCGGCAGCGACGTCGCGGACGAGGTCGAGCGGGTCGTCGCCGTCGCTCCACGTCCGCACGTCAGCCACCCACGATTCCTCGGCGAGTTGCTCGTCGTACATCTCCGGGGCGACGAACGCGGGGTCGCCCGCGGCGGGGACGAAGAGGAGGAGGTGGCGCTCGCCGGGCTCCTCGCGGAAGCCGGAGAGGTAGTAGAGGTTCGTGCTCGGGAAGCAGACGACGCCGTCGGCGTCGACCGCCTGGAGTCGCTGCTGACAGCGACGGGTGCGTTCCTCGAAGACCTCGGTCATACCGGCATCCACGGACGGAGGGGGCTAAAAGCTCCCGTCGTCGCGCGCCGGCCCGGTTCCGGTCGGTCACCTCGAAGCGAACGCCGCCTGCCTGAACGGCGACTCGTCGGTCGCGAGCAGGTCGTCGAGCGACGCCGGCCCGAGCACCGCTACCGGCTCCTGGCCCGGCTGCGGACGTCGGGGCTGCGTGGAACGACGCACGAGGACAACCACTTTGTCGATTCGATACGTATCGCGGTCCATGTACGACCGGATCCTCGTTCCGACCGACGGTGGCACGGCGACCCGAGAGGCGGCGAAGCACGCGATAGACGTGGCGGGCAAGTACGACGCGACGGTGCACGCACTCTACGTCGTCGGGACCGACCGTCTGGAGCGGGCCGGGTCGTCACGGGACGAACTCGAAGCCGAGGGCCGGGAGGCGACCGAGGCCATCGCCGAGCGCGCCGGCGACGAGGGCGTGGAGTTCGTCACGGCCATCGAGGAGGGTCGTCCGTCGGACCGCATCTTCGAGTACGTCGACGACAACGACGTCGACCTCGTCGTCATGGGGACGCACGGGCGGACCGGCGTCGGTCGCGTCCTGCTCGGCAGCGTCGCCGAGCGCGTCATCCGGCGGTCCGAGGTGCCCGTGATGGCGGTCCGGGCCACCGGCGAGCGCACGGTCGGGACCGCCGACGGGGCCATCACGGTCGCTCGTGAGGCGCTGGCGACGGAGGGCCACGACGACGTCTCGGTCACCGAAGAGCCGTACCGCGCCGCGAACACGTGGATCGTCCGCGCCGAGAACGACGAGGAGGCGTTCAACGTCCACGTCGACCCGTCGACGGGCGAGACGAGCGTCGCCCGCATCCGCAATCGGGACTGACCGCCGCCGTCGCGACCGGCGAGAGACGACTCGCCGCGACCGGCCGCGACGTCGCGACTGTCAGTAGTTCTCGCGCCGGAGATCCTCGAGGTGCTCCTGGAGCTGGTCGAACTTCGACACGTCGACGAACGCGTACTCCGCGCCGCCGAAGAACGAATCGGGGACCTCCGCGCCGGTGAGCAGGAGGTCGGGGTCGGCGTCGACGTGGTTCACCTTGTCCATCGGAACGACGCGGACGTTCTCGCCCGCGTCGAGACAGACGACGGCGTTCTCCTGTACGAGGACGCCGTCGAACTCCTGGGCTTCGTACTCGTCGACTTCGAACACGGTCGGTCGTCGGGGAGGCATAGCAGTTACTACGCGGAGCGACGAGTAAATCACTATGGACGAGACGGAACTCGACCGCCGGCTCCGCGAGGCGTTCGACGCGCCGGCGGACGAGCGCCGGGTGGTCGTCCGACAGGCGCGCGACCTCGCGGATTCGGGCGCGTACTACGACGACGCCGGCGTCGACCTGACGGCAGCTGCGATGGTCGACAACCTGCAGGACGCGCCCGCCGGCCACTCGCTCCCCGAGCGGTGGAACTGGTGGATGGGTGCGCTCGAGCTCGCGTACGGCGGCTACGCGGAGTTCCAGATCAGGCGGTGGCGGACGGGGTGACCGTTCGAGGTCGGGGAGGAGCGTCAGGCGCTGGGGAGCTGGCCGGTGACCGAGAGGTAGGCGATGGCGAACTGGACGGCGTTGAACGCGCCGTGGATGAGCGACGGGACGACGAGGTTCCGGGTGTACTCGTACGTCGCGCCGAGGATGGGCGAGAGGACGAACAGGATGGCGAGGTAGGCGAGCTTCCCCTCCAGGCCGCCCTGCAGCGAGAAGACGTGGACGATCGAGAAGATGAGGCTCGCGGCGGCGATGGCGACCCAGCGGCCGTACGCCTCGCGGAGTCGGTCCTGGACGACCCCCCTGTACAGCAGTTCCTCCCCGGGCCCGATGAGGAGGAAGGAGAGGGGGATAAGGAGGAGGAACACCCGGGGGTCCTGCTCGCCGATCTGGGCGATGTCGTTCTGTGCGGACTGGATGCCGAGCGACGTGAGCACGAACGAGACGACGACGAGACCGCCGTAGAACACGAGGAACCCCCCGAGCGTCCACGCGAGGTCCCGCAGCGTCGGGACGCGGACCGAGATGTAGTCCACGCCTCGGTCCGTGTACCGGAGGTACAGCAGCGCGAACAGACCGAACCCGACGCCCTGGCCCATCACCACCGAAAGCGCGGTGGTCAGCAACGGCTCGTCGCTGATGGGGATGCCGGCCGCAAAGAACGGGATCGTCGCCAGCAGCACGACCACTGCGGCGAACGCGAGGCCGCCGACGCCGAGGCCGATCGCCGCTAGCATCGCACGAGGGCGTTGGTTCGAGCGGGCAGTCATCGTCGTACATTTCGGCCTCCCAACAAGTAAACCCTGTCGGCCACGTCCCCCCACGACCCGCGGACGAGGGGCGCGCGTGACGAGACTGCTATGCGAGCCGGGTCGCGAGGTCCGTCAGCCGCGCGGACCCACCGCCGACGATGGGGTCGCCGTGCCCCGGGCAGAGCACCGACAGCGACGGGGCGGCCCCCGCGAACGTCCGGATGCTCTCGTGGAGTCGAGCGACGTCGTAGGAGTCCCACCACTCCGGCGGGGTGAGGTCGCCGTCTACCTCCCAGACGAGGTCGCCGAGCAGGCCGACGTCGAGGCCGTCGTGGACGTACGCGACGTGGCCAGGGTTGTGGCCGGGCGTGTGGTACACCGTGAACGCGCCGACGCGCTGGCCGTCGTCGACCGACCGCAGTTCGAGGTCGGCCGGGAGCGACCAGAGCCGGCGGGCGAGCCGGTGGAACGCGCCCTTGTGGTGGAGCCACGGCGGGTCGTAGGCGCCAGTCGCGAGCGCGGCGTCGCGGGCACCGGCGTACGCCGGTGCGTCGAGCGCGAGGTCGCCGAGGCCGCCCACGTGGTCGAGGTCGTAGTGCGTGAGGAGGACGCGGTCGACGTCAGCCGGCGCGTAACCCGCCGCGGCGAGTTCGTCGCCAAGTCCCGCTCGCGGCAGTCCCGCGTCGACCAGCGTCACCTCGCCGTCGTCGACCAGGAAGGCGTTCGCCCCGAACACGGGCACACGGTCGAGGTCCAGCAGCCAGACGCCGTCCGCGAGTCGGTCGGCCATACTCGGCCGTACGGCGGCCGGCGGCTTAACTCCGGGACCCTCGCGCGAGGCGAGCGAGACAGTTCGGCCTGCGCCCGCGACGGGACGACCGTCGCCGTCAGTCACCGACCTTCGAACGCCCGGTCGTACAGGGACACGAGGAGCGCCTGGGCGACGAGGAAGGCGAGGAAGGCGACGCCGATCCAGATCCAGCCCGTGAGCGAGACGGCGACGACCTCGAACAGCTGGTTCAGGGGCGTGTAGAGGACGAGCAACTGGAGCGCGAGCGTCACCAGTATCGCGACGACGAGCCACCCGTTCGAGAGGATGCTCTGGTCGTACCGCGCCCGGATGGTCTGGATGCGCACCATCTCGATGGTGACGAGGAACGTGAAGAGGAGCGACTGGGCGACGACGACCCGCCGCGTCTCCGTCAGGCCGAAGAAGAACAGCGAGAGGCCGGTCGCCGTCATCAGCGCGCCGATGGTCAGGATGGAGAGTAGCATCCGGGTGTCGATGACGGGGTCGCCCTCGCCGCGCGGTTCGCGGTCCATCACGTCCTCGGCCTTCGGATCGGCACCGAGCGCCAGCGCCGGGAGGCCGTCCGTGACGAGGTTGATCCACAGCAGCATGACGGGCGTCAGTACCAGCGCCTCCGACCTGTTGGCGAACGCCTGTGGGAAGAAGGTAGCCCCGACGAGCACGCCGACGAAGACGACGAGGACCTCGCCGGCGTTCGCCGACAGGAGGTAGTTGACGAACTTGCGGATGTTGTCGAAGATGCCGCGCCCCTCCGCGATGGCGTCCCGGATGGTCGCGAAGTTGTCGTCCTGCAGCACCATGTCGGAGGCCTGCTTCGCCACGTCGGTCCCCCGAATTCCCATGGAAATGCCGACGTCGGCGTTGCGGAGCGCGGGCGCGTCGTTGACACCGTCGCCGGTCATCGCGGCCCGGTGGCCGTTCGCCTGCAGGGCGCGCAGTATCCGCACCTTGTGCTCGGGGTCGACGCGGGCGAACACCTCCACCTCCTCGACCACCTCGCGCAGTCGCTGGTCCGAGAGCGCCTCGACGTCCGCGCCGGTCATCGCCCCTCCGGGGTCGAAGCCGACCGTCTCGCCGACGGCCTTCGCGGTCGCCTCGTTGTCCCCGGTCACCATCACGACGCGGATGCCGGCGTCGCGGCAGTCGGCGACCGCGTCGGCCACCTCGGCGCGCGGCGGATCGATCATCCCCTGGAGACCGAGGAACGCGAGGCCGGACTCGACGTCGTCGGGGTCGGCCTCCGGGTCGGCGACGCTGCGGGTCGCGAACCCGAGGACGCGGAGGGCGTCCCCCGCGAACTCGCGGTTCCGTTCGAGCACGGACTCGCGGCGGTCGTCGGTGAGCTCCTGCACGCCCGACTCCGTCAGGATGCGGTCGCACCGGTCGAGGACGACCTCCGGAGCGCCCTTCACGTACGCCGTCGCGTCGCCCTCGGTCGCCCCGGCGGCGGGGCGGATGGCCGCGTCCCCGTCGCCCGCGACCGCGGCGGATTCTCGCTCGCGCCCCGGCAACGGCGTCGGTTCGTCGGCGACGACCGTCATCCGCTTGCGCTCGGAGGAGAACGGTATCTCCCGGAGGCGGTCGTGGTCGGGGTCGACGCCCGCCTTGACGGCGGCGACGAGCACCGCCACCTCCGTCGGGTCGCCGTAGTAGTCCCGGTCCTCCGACGGCGGCGCGCGCTCGGCGTTGTTGCAGACCGCGCCGCAGCGCAGCAGCGGCGTCAGACGCTCGACGTCGGTCTCGACGCCGTCGTAGCGGAACTCGCCCTCCGGTTCGGTCCCCGTGCCGGTGACCTCGTACGTCTCGCCGCCGGTGCGGATTCGGGTGACCGTCATCTGGCTCTCGGTGAGCGTCCCGGTCTTGTCGGTGACGATGGTGTCGACGGAGCCGAGGCTCTCGACGACCGGCAGTCGGCGGACGAGCGCGTTCCGGTCCAGCATCTTCCGGGAGCCGAGCGCGAGCGTCAGCGTCACCACCGCCGGCAGGCCCTCCGGGACGGCCGCGACGGCCAGCGTGATGCCGGTGAGCAGCACGGTGAGGAGGTCGGCGGCGGTGAACAGGACCTGGACGAGCGTGACGAGCAGGATGAGCGCGACGACGCCGTAGCCGATGCGGCGGCCGAGGCGGTCGACCTCCTCCTGGAACGGCGTCACCGTCTCCTCCGCCTCGGTGAGCCGAGAGGCGATAGCGCCGACCTCGGTCGCCATCCCCGTCTCGACGACGACCGCCGTCCCCCGTCCCGAGACCGCGTTCGTGTTCATGAACAGGAGGTTGGGCCGCTCGGCCAGCGGCGTCTCCGGGTCGACGGTCCCCGGCTCCTTCGGGACGGAGGCGCTCTCGCCGGTCAGCGCGGACTCGTCGGTCTCGAGGCTCGACGACTCGACGAGTCGAGCGTCGGCCGGCACGGCGTCGCCCTGGTCGACGAACACCACGTCGCCCGGCACGACCTCGGTCGAGTCGACGGTGACCTTCTCGCCGTCGCGCAGGACGGTGGCGTCCGGCGAGGACAGTTCCCGGAGCGCCTCCATCGACTTCTCCGCCCGGTAGTCCTGGACGAACCCGAACACGCCGTTGGCGACGAGGATGATGGTGATGAGCGCCGCGTCGACGTAGTTCGGCTCCTCGCCCGGCAGCAGGCCGACGCCCAGCGACAGCAGCGCCGCGAGAAAGAGGAGGTAGATGAGGAAGTCCTGGAACTGCTCGACGAAGATGGCGAGCGGCGAGACCGACTCCCCGCGCCGTATCTCGTTGCGGCCGTACTCCTCGCGACGCCGCTCCGCCTCGGCCGTGCTCAGGCCACTCTCGTCGGTCCCGAGCTGCTCGTAGACGTCGTCGAGCGGGGCGCTGTGCCAGGGAGGACGCTCGTCCGCACGGTCGGCGGCGTCGAGGCGGTTCATGGTCCAGGTTCGTCGGCCCGTCACGGCGAGAGTGCGACGGGAGACGGGGTCGCTGCGTCGTCAGGTGCATCTCTCGCCACGCTCAAGGAACTACCGGGCAGCGAACTCTGCGCTCACTCGCCACCGTACCGCGACCGGGACAGCGTCTCGCCCAGCGGCAGGAACTGGTAGCGGTGTTCCCGGCCGAGCGCGCCCGGCGCTGGCCGACGTCCGGCGCGGCCGCCGAGCAGCGACCGCGTCAGGACGTAGTCGTGGAGGTAGTTGCACCGGAAGTAGTCGCGAGCGAGCGTCTCGTCGGTCGCCGCGCCGAGCGCCTCGCGTATCTCGCGTCCCAGCGTCGCCGCCGCGTCGCAGCCCGGTTCCGGGAAGAACTCCCGGGCGAAGAAGGCGTCGCCCGCACCGTCTTCGAAGAACCCCGGCACGACCGCGTCCACCGACGCGTCGGGTCCGAACTCCTCGTCGTCGATGCGGTCGGCGAGCGGCGCGACCGACCGCCACTCCGGGGCCGGGGCGTCCGGCCGACGGTCGCCGAACGCCTCGACGCAGCATTCGGGGTAGCCGTGGAGCCGACCCTTGTACGCCTCGAACGCCCGCTGGCGGTCGGCGACGGCGTCCTCGACGTTCCGCTCGACGATCTCGTTCGGCGACGGTGCGTCGTCCGCGAAGAAGTAGACGCGAACGCCGTACTGGAGCTGGTCGCCGGACCGCAACCACTCCGGGACGCCGAAGCACGTCCCGGGGAAGCTGTCCGCGAGGAACGCCACCTCCGGGAGGTCGTCCACGAGCGCCTGCAGTTCGTCCGAGGCGCGCCGGAGCGAGGCCTCGTCGCCCCCTGCGACCTCGGGACGGTCGTTCCGCCATCGCTCGCGCGACCGCTGCAGCGTCTCGGTCCGGTCCGGGTCGTCGGTCACGGACAGCGTCGTCCCGTAGTAGGCGTCGTCGAGCTGGACGCTCGCGCCGCGGCGACCGCTCTCCAGCGCGGACGCCGCGTCGAGGGCGACGAACGTCTGGACGTCGCCGAGTTCGCGGGCGAGTTGCACGACGACTCCCACGACGCCGACTACCAAATGACCTGCGGCGAACGCGGGCGACGACGCGGCGAACGGGCCGCGACCCCGGACGACGACCACCGACACGTGCGCGGCGAGGACGACACGCGAGCGGTGGCCGGATTGCCGCGCGACGGGAACCGTCGGGAGCTTATACCTTCCCGGGCGACCAAGGTAGACCCGACCGCACGCCGTCGACGCGACGGGAGACGGCCGACCGAACCGCGGACGACCCCACTCCACCACCATGACCGACGCATTCGACTACGAAACGACCGACGGAACGTACGACAGCATCCTCGTCCCGACGGACGGCAGCGACCCCGCCGGGCGGGCCGCGCGACACGGCGTCGGACTGGCGGCACAGTTCGACGCGACGCTGCACGCGCTTCACGTCGTCGACGAGCGACAGTACAGTTCACACATCGCCGACGCGGACGCGGTCGCCCGCGAGCAGGAGGGAAGGCTGAAGGAGGTCGGCGAGGACGCGGTCGCGAGCGTCGCGGAACTGGCCGACGAGGCGGACGTGGAGACGGTGACAGAGGTCGTGACGGACGTCCCCTTCGAGGGCATCCTCGACTACGTCGACGACAACGACATCGACCTCGTCGCCATGGGGACGCACGGACGCACTGGGTTCGAGCGCGTCGTGCTCGGCAGCGTCGCGGAGCGCGTCCTGCGGCACGCGACAGTGCCGGTGCTCAACCTGCGCGACGCCGAGGCGACGACGCCGACGGCGTACGAGGACGTCCTCGTCGCCACCGACGGGCGCGAGGGGGTCGGCCCGGCGGTCGAGCACGCCCTGACCGTCGCCGAGCGGTACGACGCGACGGTGCACGCCCTGTTCGTCGTCGACGTGCGGAACGTGCTCGTCGACGAGGAGTACGGCCCGTTCACCCGGGCGAACGTGACGGCGATGGAGGCGCTTTCGGACCTCGGCCAGCGGGCCACCGACGCCGTGGTGCGCGCCGGCAGCGAGCGCGGCGTCGAGGTGACGGCTGCCGTCGAGGAGGGCGTCCCGGCGCGGACCATCCTCGACGTCGCCGACGAGCGCGATGCGGACGTCATCGCGATGGGAACCCACGGCCGCTCGGGGCTGGAGCGCTACCTCGTGGGCAGCGTCACAGAGAGCGTGCTGCGCCACGCCGACCAGCCCGTGCTCACCGTCCGGCGGGCGGACGTCGAGGAGTGAGCGCGAGCGGAGGCGACGACGATAGTTCGTCACGACGGCGTGGACTCGCAGGTGACCGACCACGTGGCGTCGGAGCGGTCGGTCAGCCGGCGGTAGAACGCGAGGAGGCCCGCGGAGTTCGTCTCCGGGAGGACGTGCAACTCGACCGTCTCGTACCGGACGACGACCGTGAAGGTGGTGTCGCGCTCGTCGTCGTGAACCAGGTAGACGGGCGCGGGCAGGTCGAACCAGTCGCCGAACGTGTACCCGTCTTCGGCGAGCACGCTCTCGACGAGGTCGACGAGCGCGGCCTCGTCCAGGTCGGCGTCGGGCGAGATGCGGAAGATGGTCTCGCCCTCGTACCGGACGCCGCCGTCGCGGGGATAGCGCCGCTCCGGACGGTGCGGGATCGCGAACGACGGTTCCTGGTCGGTCATGGCAGGCCCGTGACGTACCTGGGTATGCCCTTCTCCGTTAAAAAGTTCCGCCCCGGGTCCGGACGAAAATCGCCGTCCCGGAGACGAGCAGGACGGCTGCGACGTGGCCGACGAGCGCGACGACGAGCAGCCAGTACCCCCAGACGAACGGGACGAGGACGAGCTGGAGGGCGGCGAACGCGACGACGAGGAGGTCGATGCGACGGAACGCGTCGCCGGCAGGGTCGTCGGGGTAGCGGACGGCGACGAGGAGACCGACGACGCTGGCCCACCACGCGGTGCCGATGCGGTAACAGACGTCCCACAGGACCAGCAGGGTGACGAAGACGGCCGGCACGGGCGGACGGGGGCCGAGGAGCGCGACGAGCAGCGGCGTCCGCGCCTGCCGGGGGTCGTAGGCGAACAGGTAGGTGACGAGCGCGACGAACGCCAGCACGCCGAGCACGACCTCGATGCTCGACCCGAACAGCAGCTTGCGGTACGTGGGCGGGGTGGAGAGCCGCCGGAAGCGGCGGCCGAGCGTGAGCATCAGCGCGCTGCCCGCCGTCGCGACGACGACAGCGGCCGTCCCGGCCGGCACCGCAGCCCAGAGGTCGTACGCCACCGCCAGCGCGAGGACGGCCCCCTCGAAGAGCGCGAACTGGACGGCGAGCGCCATCCAGTCCGGGAGGTCGACGCCCGGGACGGCGTCGACGATGCTCTCGTAGGTCCACAGCGCGTCCGGCCCGGCGTCGGTCATGCGACCGCCTGCCGGACGGCGTCGTCGAACGGGGTCAGTTCGACCGGGACGAGCGACCGGATGCGGTCGTCCTCGACGACGGTACGCGTCTTCAGCCCGAGGATGAGCGGGTGGGCGACGTCGCTGGGGACGTCCGTCACGAGCCCCACCCAGTAGGCCGACAGCCGCGGCGTCAGGACGGGCACCGGTATCATCCAGGTCTGACGTCCCAGGACGTCGCCGGTCTGGAGCACCATCTCGCCGTAGGTGAGTACGTCGGGGCCGCCGATCTCGTACGTCCCGCCCGCCGTCGCCGGCGCGTCGAGGGTGCCGACCAGGTAGGCGACCACGTCGTCGACGGCGATGGGCTGACACTCGGTGTGCACCCAGCGCGGCGTTATCATCAGCGGCAACCGCGCGGCGAGCTGACGGACGATGCGGAAGCTGGTGCTCTCCGCGCCGAGGACGATGGCCGCCCGAAGCACGGTGAGGTCGTAGTCGCCGGTCCCGAGGACGGACTCGACCTCGCGGCGCGACAGCAGGTGCTCCGAGAGCGTCGCGCGGTGACCGCCGAGACCGCTCAGGTAGACGACGCGCTCGACGTCCGCGTCGCGCGTCGCCGCGACGACGTTCCGCGCGGCGAGGCGGTCGCGCCTCGCGAAGTCCCCCTCGCCACCCATCGAGTGGACGAGGTAGTAGACGGCGTCGACGTCGGCGAAGACGCCGTCGAGGCTCTCGCGGTCGAGCAGGTCGGCCTCGACGACCCCGACGCCGTCGGGCGGGTCGTAGCGCGACGCGTCGCGGACCAGCGCCACCACGTCGTGGCCCGCCGCGGCCAGCGCCGGGACGAGGTGCCCGCCGACGAACCCCGTCGCGCCCGCAACGAGTACGTTCATCCGCCTGTCTCTCGGCGCCGAGCGGCCAAAAGCTGTCGGGAGAGATGGACGTTCGCGTCCCCGTCCGCGCGGCGAGGACCGGCCGTCGACGCACCCTCCCCAGTCGTCAAGTGTCCTGGCGTCCCCAGACATCTCATGGAGTTCTACCTCGTCGCCGTCGGGTTGCTCGTGCTCGGCGTGGCAGGGAGCGTCGCACCGATGGTGCCCGGCGTTCCGCTGTCGCTCGCGGGCGTCTACCTCTACTGGTGGTCGACGGGGTTCGAGACTCCCGGCGTCCTGTTCGTCGCGACCGTCACCGTCGTCGGCGTCGCGGCGTTCGCGGCGGACTACGTCGGAGGGGCGGCGGCCGCGCGCGCCAGCGGCGCGTCCAGGTGGGCGGCGGTCGTCGCGGCGGTCGCCGGCGTCGTCGCGCTGGTCGTCACCGGTCCGGTCGGGATGCTGGTCGCCGTCGCCGGGTCCGTCTTCGCGGTGGAGGTCGCTCGGACGCGCGACGCCCGGTCCGGCCTGCGCAGCGCCGGGTACGCGACGGTGGGCATGGCCGCCTCGGTCGTGTTCCAGGTGCTCGTGACGGCGACCATCCTCGTCGCCTTCCTGGCAGTGACGCTGTTGTGAGGCGGCCGCGGCAGGGCCACGGCCCCCGCGACCACCGGGGCTTTTGCCGCTGGGCGTCGTGTCGCGGAGTGATGAACGGACGCGCCGTCCTGCTGGTCGCCGCGCTGGTCGTGCTCGCCGGGTGCCTGACGGGAACGCCGAACGGCGGCAACGGAACGGACACGACCGGGACGCAGACGACCACGAGCCACACGACGACGGACGTCGAGGAGAACGTCTCCGCAGCGTTCGTCGTCGACGGCAACCGGACGGCGGTGACGCTCGAGGTCGCCGACGAACCGGGCGAGCGGCAGAGCGGACTCATGTACCGGCAGTCGCTCCCCCGGAACCACGGCATGGTGTTCGTCTACGGCGGCGCCGACGAGCGGACGTTCTGGATGAAGAACACGTTAATCCCGCTCGACATCGTCTTCGTCTCGGCGAACGGAACGGTCGTCAGCGTCGCCCACGCCGACCCCGAGCCGAACGCCGCCGACTCCGAGCTGCGCCAGTACGAAAGCGGCGCACCGGCGAAGTACGTCGTCGAGATGCGGCAGGGGTTCGCCAACCGGACCGGCGTAGAACCGGGTACGAGACTCGTGTTCGACGGCGGACCGCCGACGACGGAAGGCTGACTTTCCTTGCAGCAACTGGAGTGGTTCTTCAGAAACGTTACCGAGGCACACGACGTACGGAGCGTATGGAGATCCGACCAGCGACCATCGACGACGCGGCGACCGTGCGCGGACTCGCCCACGACGCCTGGCACGAGACCTACGGCGAGGTGCTCGACGACGACACCATCGAGGAGACCGTCGAGGAGTGGTACGCCGACGACGCGCTCGCGGACGCGCTTGACCGCCCCGGAACCGCGTTCCTGGTCGCCGAGGTAGACGGCGGGCAGGCCGGCTTCTGTCACGGCGTCTGCGACGGCGCGAGCGGCTACGTCCTCAGGCTCTACGTCGAACCGGACAACCAGGGACAGGGGGTCGGGACGGCGCTGTACGAACACCTCCGGGACGACCTCCGCGACCTCAACATGCACCGGATGTACGCGATGGTCCTCGCCGACAACGACAGCGGCAACGAGTTCTACCGCGAGATGGGGTTCGAGAAGACCAGCGAGGGCGTTGTGGAGCTCGGCGGCGAGCGATACACCGAGAACGTGTACAAGACGTCGCTGCGGGACCCGGTACGGTAAGACATATCGGCGAGCGGTGGGACGTTCGGTCCGGATGCCGAACGGACAGTACCGGGTCGCGGTCAAGGACTCCGCTGCCGAGCACAGCGGGGCCGTCGAGGAGTTCCGGGCCGAACGGGGTCGAACCGTCGTCTTCGAGTCGCGTGCCGACGCCGAAGCGACCGCGGAGCGCCTCTCGACGCCGGACGCCCGGGTCGCGGTGCAGGCCGCCGCGCCGCAGGACGGGAGCGACGCGGACGCCTACCTCGTTCCCGACCCCGACCGTCGGACGCGTGACCCAGACGGCTCCGTCGACGCGGGGCTGACCTTCGACGTGTCGGCGACGCAGTACGGCCGCCTCGGCGAGGCGCTCGTCTGCTGCCAGCGGTGGGACCCGCCCGTCCTCGCGTACTACGCGCGAGAGGACCTCGCGGCCGACGACGTCCGGGTCGAACTCGACCGCGACCCCGACGCCGTCGTCACGGACGACGGTGCGCGCTGGGTGCCGGACTGTCGCGCCGTCGCCCGGACGGGGAACGGGCGGACGCTCGCCGAGTACTGGTGCGAGATCAAGACCGGCGACGCCTCCCTCGAACGCGACCAGCGCACCGCCATGACGTGGCAGGCACAACGGGCGCGCGTGCTGACCGTCCGGGTCGACCCGTCGGCGTTGCCCGAGAGCTACACCGCCCGGATCCGCGCCGTCGGCCCGGTGGACGGGTCGACGAACGCGTCACGGGTGACCCACCGACTGTCCGACTTCAAGTAATCCACGCCCCGATAGAACACAAGACATTTACCGTCGGTCGCAGTTCCTTCGATTACCTCGGGTAGGGGTACACGAGGTAACCTTTCTTTCGGAGCAGCACGGGAGTGCCATCAGACGTCGCTGCCGCCCCACTCGCCGGCTTCCTCCCAGTTGACAGTGTCGTCACCGGAGGATTCCTCGTGGTCCGACAGTCGATCGCCGTCGCGCGGTGCGTTCCCGCCCGGCGAGGTGGCGTAGTCGGCGGCGTGCTCGGTGGTGCCGTCCCGGCCGGGCGTCGCGTTCTCGCGCCGGTCGGCCGCGTCGGTCGCGTTCTCGCCCGGAACGCCCTCGTCGCGGTCGTCGGCGTCGGATCCGCCGGGCGACCACTCCTCGTCCTCGGACCACTCGTGTTCGAACAGGCGGTACGCGCTGGCCAGGTTGACGAGCGCGTCGCGTTTGTCAGCGCCATCGCCGATAGCCTGCGCGGTCGCGTGGACGATCTGGGAGTACTGCACCGTGTCGTGCCCGACGTCGCCGACGTACTCCTCCCCGAACTCCCCGTCGCGGAACGCCGCCCTGACGGCGGCGCGCTGGTAGCGCTCCAGCACCTCGAACAGTCCCCAGTAGTCGAACCCCTCCCTGCGGGCGTCGACGACGGCAGAGGCGAGGCGACGTTCGAGTCGCTCCTCCGGCGACGCGGGCAGGCCGGACTCGTCGTCCAGTCCGAGCGTGTGCAGTATCTCCTCGATGTCCTCGTCGCTCATGTGACGTACCTGTGAAGTCTATCGCTTTACTATTACGGATGGACGGTTCCAGCTCGGCCCGCTACAGGTTCTTGAAGACGCCGACGAAGTCCTCGTGGTCGCTCAGGCTCGCGCGGGCGTCGTCGACCTCGTCGCGGAGTTCGTTCACGTCCTCGAGCAGCGACTGGTACTCCTCGCTCTCGGCGAGTTCCCCCGCGTCCTTCTCGGCCTCCAGGACCGCCTTCTTCGAGACGAGCGCGAAGTACTCCTGGAGCTGTTCGTCGTAGTCGACGCGCGTGAGCATCCCCTCGACGGTCTCGTGTATTTCGTCCTTCGAGACGGGCTTGACGAGGTAGTCGTCGAACCCCATGCCGAGGATGTCGAAGTCGGGCTTGACGGCGGTCACCATCACCACCCGGGTGGAGAGGTCCTCGTCGCGGATCCGGGTGAGCACCTCGTCCCCGGAGAGGCCCGGCATGCGCCGGTCCAGCAGGACGACGTCTACGCTCTCGTCGAGGACGTCGAGTGCGGTCTCGCCCTCGTAGGCACGCCGGACGTCGTACTCGGCCGTCAACCACGTCGCGTAGAGGTCCGTCACGTCTTCCTCGTCGTCCACGACGAGAATCGTAGGATCGTCCGTAGTCATAATTTCTCCATCATTTTCCGTCCGGGTCCGGGAGCCGCGTTAGTCCATCATTCTCTAATTCTCGCTTATATCTTTTGGTTACGAATTACCGGACAGATTAAATACGGAGACGCGACCGCCGCGCGAAAGACTGGCACACGGCGTCCCAGGCGGGGTTCATGGGGAACCCCACACGGTACAGACGCACCGGTTCGACGACCGGCGGTGTGTCGTCGCGCGCGACGAACAACCCACGCGGCGAACAGCACCGGACGTCGACTGCCAGCAGCCGCCGGTGTCGGCCACACCGGTCGACGTCCGTCCCGAACCCTGCGCGGACGGCCGCTCCGTCACCAACTATCCGTTGCCAACTACTATTAGGATGCCACGGCGACCATGTGACATGACCACAGGGGTAACGAGCGAGTTCGAGGCATCGCTGCGCGGTCTCGGGATGACGTGGACGCGGACGGACAGCGGCTCGTTCGCGGCGACGGTCGACGAGGCGGTGGCGGCGCCCGCGGTCGGGACGCCGCTGCCGTTCGACGGCGTGTCGCTCGACGACACCGTCGTCACGCAGGACCCGACGCCAGAAGAGCTCGACGCCGCCGAGACGGGGGTGACGCCGGCCGAGATGGGCATCGCCGACTACGGGTCGGTCGTCCTCGCCCCCACGGCGGCGGGTCACGAGCCGGTCAGCCTCTACCCCGAGCGACACGTGGCCGTCCTCGCCGCGAGCGACGTCGTCCCCGACATGCCGACCGCGTTCGAGCGCATGGGGGAGGCGTTCGCGGCCGGACGCGCCGACGCCATCATCGCGACCGGGCCGAGCGCGACGGCGGACATGGGCGCCCTCGTCGAGGGCGCACACGGCCCGAAGGAAGTGCACGTCGTCGTCCTGGAGGACCGCTGATGGGGTCCGACTCCCGCGAGGCGAAAGCCGAGAGCATCCGCCGGGTGCTCGCCGAGGAAGGTGATGCGGTCGCCGAGAACACCCGCGGGTTCAACGACGGACGGTACGAGTCGGTCGCGGCGCTCGACGACTACGAGGCGCTGAAGGACCGGGCGCGAGCCATCAAGGAGGACGCCATCGAGCGCCTGCCGGAACTGGTCGAGGAGGTCCGGGAGACGGTCGAGGCGAACGGCGGTCAGGTCTACCTCGCCGACGACGCTGCCGACGCCAACCGGTACGTCGCCGAGGTGGTCGAGGACCGCGACGCCGACACGGTCGTCAAGAGCAAGTCGATGACGACCGAGGAGATCGACGTCAACGAGCACCTCGAAGCGGCGGGCGTCGACGTCGTCGAGACAGACCTGGGGGAGTTCGTCCTCCAGGTCGCCGACGAGGCGCCGAGCCACCTCGTCGCGCCGGCCATCCACCGGTCGCGGGAGGGCATCGCCGACCTGTTCAACGAGCACTTCGACCCCGACGAACCGCTGGAGACCGCCGAGGAACTGACGCAGTTCGCGCGCGACCACCTCGGCGAGCGCATCCGCAAGGCCGAGGTCGGGATGACTGGCGCGAACTTCGTCGTCGCGGAGACCGGCACCGTCGCGCTCGTCACCAGCGAGGGCAACGCCCGCAAGACCGTCCAGGCGACCGACACGCACGTCGCGGTCGCGGGCGTCGAGAAGCTCGTCCCGGAGTTCCGCGACCTCCACCCGTTCGTCGAACTCGTCGGGCGGTCGGGGACGGGCCAGGACATCACCTCCTACGTCTCGCTGTTCTCGCCGCCCGGCGACTCGCCGACCTTCGAGTTCGACGACGACGGTCCGCTGGCGGACGGCGAGGCCGACCGCGAGTTCCACCTCGTCCTGCTGGACAACGGCCGGATGGCGATGCGCGAGGACGACCAGTTGCGCGAGACGCTGTACTGCATCCGGTGTTCGGCGTGCGCGAACTCCTGTGCGAACTTCCAGCAGGTCGGCGGCCACGTCTTCGGCGGCGAGACCTACTCCGGCGGCATCGCCACCGGCTGGGAGGCCGGCGTCGAGGGGCTGGACAGCGCGGAGGCGTTCAACGACCTCTGCACCGGCTGTTCGCGCTGCGTGAACCAGTGCCCAGTGAAGATAGACATCCCGTGGATCAACACGGTCGTCCGCGACCGGCTCAACCGCTCGGCGGGAGACGACGACTTCGAGTTCGTCTACCGGGGGCTGATGCCAGACGAGGAGCCCGGCGGCGTCGACCTGCAGAAGCGCTTCTTCGGCAACTTCGGGACGCTCGCCAGGCTCGGGAGCGCGACCGCACCGGTGTCGAACTGGCTCGCGGACACGGGGGTCGCCCGGGCGCTCATGGAACGCGTCCTCGGCGTCGACCGCCGACAGGAGCTCCCGTCGTTCGAGCGCGAGACGTTCGTGAGATGGTTCGCGAAGCGGGGGCCGCGCGTCGCCGCAGCCGACGCCGAGCGCGAGGTCGTCGTCTACCCCGACGCGTACACCAACCACGTCCACACGGAGCGCGGGAAGGCCGCCGTGCGGACGCTGGAGGCGCTCGGCGTCCACGTCCGGGTGCCGGACGCGCCGCCGAGCGGGCGCGCACCGCTCTCGCAGGGGATGGTCGCGACGGCGGACGACCGCGCGAGCGCGACGTACGCGGCGCTGGCCGAGCACGTCGACGCCGGCCGCGACGTCGTCGTCGTGGAGCCGAGCGACCTCGCGATGTTCCACCGGGAGTACGAACGCCTGCTCCCCGACGCGTCGCACGAACGCCTCGCCGAGAACAGCTACGAGGTCATGGAGTACGTGCACGGCCTGGCCGCGAACGGGGCGTCGCTCGACGCGCTCTCGGGCGGCGACGGGAAGCGCGTCGCCTACCACAGCCACTGCCAGCAGCGCACGCTCGGCCTCGACGGCCACACGGAGGCGGTGCTCGACGACCTGGGCTACGACGTGCTCGCCTCCGACGTTGAGTGCTGCGGGATGGCGGGCAGCTTCGGCTACAAGACCGAGTACTACGACCTCGCACAGGCGGTCGGCGAGGACCTGCGCGACCAGTTCCGCGCCCCCGAGGCACGCGACCGGACCGTCGTCGCCAGCGGAACCTCCTGTCTCGAACAGCTCGACGCGCTGCTGTCGCGGCCGACGCGCCACCCCGTACAGCTCGTCGACCCTGCGCGGTGACGGTCGGCGTCCCGCGTGACGGTGCGGCGGACGCCGTCGCCGGGGCGCGCCGGCGGTCGCGTTGCCCCGGTCGAGTCCCGCCAGGAAGCGTTTTGCCCGTCCCACCCCAGGGGACGGTTGGAGAGAAACCGTGAGCGACGCAATCATCGTCATCGACATGCTGAACGACTTCGTGACGGGGAAGATCGCCGCCGACAGGGCGGAGCGCATCGTCCCCGCGCTCGACCGACTCCGCACTGCCGCGCGGGAGTACGGGGTACCGGTCGTCTACGCGAACGACGCCCACCGCGAAGCGGACTTCGAACTCGACGTCTGGGGGGAACACGCCATGCGAGGCACGGAGGGTGCCGAGGTCGTTCCGGAGCTCGCACCGGCACCCGGCGACCACGTGTTCGAGAAGCGAACCTACGACGCCTTCTACGAGACGGGCCTCGACGACCACCTCCGGAGCCTCGGCGTCGACCGGGTCGTGCTGACCGGCCTCCACACGAACATGTGCGTCCGCCACGCCTCGGCTGGCGCGTTCTTCCGGGGGTACGACGTCGCCGTCCCCGAAGACGCTGTCGAGGCGTTCACCGAGGCAGCCCACGAGAGCGGTATCGAGTACCTCGACGAGGTGTACGGCGCGACGCTGACCACGGCGGACGACCTGGTCGACGAGTGGCGGTCGGCCGCGGGGGGCGAGACCGCCGAAGTGACGTCGGAGTGAGCAGCGTCAGTCGTCGTAAGTGTGGGACTCGGCGGCGCGTTCGAGGAGTTCGTCGGGGATGCCGGGGGCCTCCTCGGAGCGGACGGGGGCCTCCTCGCTGACGAGGTCGGGGTCGCGGGGGAACTCGCGCAGCAGCCAGTGGATGGAGATGCCGGCCTTCGCACCCTCCCCGAGCGCGACTGGAACCTGGTTGTGGCCGGGCGTGAGGTCGCCGACGGCGTAGACGCCCTCGACGTTCGTCCGCCCGTGCTCGTCGACCGCGACGGTGCCGTCCTCGTTCACGTCGCAGCCGAGTTCCCGGGCCAGACCGTTGTTGTACTCCGAGCCGTACATCGCGAAGCCGCCGCTGTACTCCCGGACGTTCCCGTCCGCGAACTCCAGGGCTTCGAGCCAGCCGTCCTCGCCGTTCCGGACGCCCGTCACCTCCGCGTCGATCACGTCGACCGGATGGGTAGCGAGCATCTCGTCGGCCTCGTCGCTCCACTCGGGGTCGTCGCCACGGGTGAGGAGGTCGACGTCGTCGGTGAAGTTCAGCATGATGGTCGCGACGTAGGCGGCGGTCTCGCCGTACCCCATGACGTAGACCGGTTCGTCGACGAACACGTGGGCGTCGCAGTGCAGGCAGTAGTGCAGACCGCGCCCGGTCCGGGGCAGCGGCGGGTCCGGCCGGGCGTCGGTGAACCCCGTCGCGAGGACCACGGCGTCGGCGACGTAGTCCGCGTCGTCTCCGGAGAGCCGGAAGTGCTCGCCGTCGCGCTCGGCGGAGCCCACGACGTCGCGGCGGACGTCACAGCCGTACGACTCGAGCTGCCCGCGGCCGGTCTCAAGGAACTCGTTGCCGGAGACGTCCTCGGTCGTTCCGACCACGTTGTGGACGTTGGCCATCATCGCCGCGCGACCGCCGCCGCGTTCGACCAGTACCGTCGAGTGTCCGAGTCGGACGCTGTAGAGCGCCGCCGACAGTCCAGCGGGACCGCCGCCCACGACGACGACATCGTACTCCATTTTCTCAGGGTCTTCGTCGGCCATACGCGTGCCTCGACGGCGTCCGGCAAAATCTATGTGGCAGCGAGAGTGGCGTCGTGGCGCGGGCCGTGGTCGCGTCGACGTCCGGGCCGTGCCCGCGTCGACGGGAGTCCACCTGCTGACGGTTCCCGAACGTCAGGGGAGACACCGCGCAGCCGGAGCGGCGGTTCTCCAGCACCCGCGGCGACCCGAAATAAATAAACGAAGCGGACGCGTAGCCGGTACCGGTATGTCCGAAACCAGTGGTCGCTTTTGCCGACCGCAGCGGCAGTGAACCGACCCCGACCGAGCGGTTCGAACGACTTCTAGAACTGCCACCGAGCGCCAAGCTGGTCTACCGGGTGTTGCAGGAGGACGCGCCGATGACGCAGCGACAGCTGCGCGAGGACGCCCTGTTGCCCGCCCGGACGACCCGGGACGCGCTGGCGAAACTGAAAGAGCGCGGACTCGTCGAGGAGAAGCTGTACGTCCAGGACGCCCGCAAGCGCCTGTACGACCCGCTACCGGTGGACGAACCGGAGGACGTGCCCCTCTAGCGGCGCGGTCACGTCGTTCGGCTGATTCACACATGATTCATGCGGTTCGGCGTCGTGTCGGGAACCATGTCTCCGGACGACACCGACGGCCGGACGACGGTCGAGCGTCGGCCGCGACTCGGTCGTGATCCCCAGCGGAGCGCCAGTCGGGCCGAGCTACGGGCGGAGGTGCGTGCGCTGCGCAGCCGACTCGCCGACGCCGAGAAGCGTCTCGAGACGCTGGAGGCGACGGCCGTCGACGGGAACCAGAACCTGAAGACGTGCACCACCTGCGGCCGCGTCTGCATCCATCACGGGGTGGAGAACACGTGCCCGTACTGCGAGCGAGGACAGCTCCGCGAGCTGTAGCGCCGGCGGGAGGTGGCGGTCGGGTCGACGACCCGCAGGACGCCTACGGCGAGGAGAGGCCGTGGACGTTCTGCTGGAGCCGGATGGTCGCCGTGAGCAGGAAGGCGCCGACCATCACGACGAAGACGCTCTCGACGCCCCGGACGACCGGCGCACGGACGCCGACGAAGACGGCGAGGCCGGCGACGCCGATGCCGCCGATGGAGACGAGCACCGGGAGCAGGTGGCGACGGAGCGTGTCGACGGAGGTCCCTCGGGTGAGCGATTCGAGGCGTTCGGCGAAGACGACGCCGTATCCGGCGAACGCGAGGCTGCCGACGCCCTTGACGAACGCGGCGACGCCCGCCTGCCCGATGAGCAGGACGACGACCAGTTCGACGAGGATGACGACGACGAACCCGGTCTCGATGCGGCGCAGTCGCTCCAGGGAGATGCGACGCTCCTCCGGCGGCGGCGCGAGCGCGCTGTTGTAGTACAGTTCGCGCATGGCAAAGGCGAGGAAGACGGTGGCGAACAGAAGCGACGCGTGCGAGAGCGCGACGAGGAGGCGGGCGTCCGACGCCACGCGGAGGACGCCGGACAGCCCGTAGGTCGTCCCCGCGACGCCGAGCAGCACGAGATAGCGCCAGAACGACCGCTGGGACTCCAGTCGGTCCAGACGGCGGTTCTGGAACGCGTAGACGGAGAAGATGGCCGACGAGACCGCGAGCAGGCCCGCTCCCACGAACTGGACGATGCTGGCGCTGGCCCCCGATTCGACCTGCGCGAGCGGAACGAGCATATCTCCTACGACGTGACGCGGCGATTACTTAAGCTGTTCGACTGGTCGGCGAAAAGACCGGAGTACGGCCGACTGCGGTCCCGTCGACCGGTCGCCGCCCGGGTTACGGCCCGGCGCTGGGTGCGAACGTGAAGCCGTGGCGCTCCGTGATGCGGTGGGCCGCTGTTCCCCAGACGTAGTTCTCGCCGGGCCACCACGTCCGGGCGTTGTTGAACCCCCCGACGAGCACGCCCTCCCCGGGGCGCTCCGGGTCCGGGTGGTAGTTGACGCTGCCGCTATCGCCGTCGTCGAAAGCGCCTTCCGACCCCCACTTCACCTGGCCGCGCTTGCAGACCTGGCCGTAGGCGCAGGTCATCCCGGCGACGGCGTGGATGCCCCCCGTGGTGTGGCCGGTCGTGATGCCGACCTTCTCCAGCGGTTCGCCGCGCGCCTTCAGCGTCGCCAGCCCCGAGCGGGAGAACTGGCCGACGACCTCGTTCGGAGTGGCGCCGCGGATGACGCTCGCGGGGCGGAAGCCGTTCGTCGGCGCGACGCGGACGAAGTCGTCCAGGGCGTGCCCCCGTTCGACGGTGCCGATGACCGGCGAGTCGGCCGCGCCGACGAGGCGGAACGGTCGGCCGCGGTGGTCGGTGCCGTCGCCGCCGTAGACGTGGTTCGCGGTCGTGAAGAAGGGTCGACGGCCGTCGTACATCGCCGGGGCGAGCGTCGCGGACGTCTCCCGCGTCCCGCAGGCCACCCCGCCCGGCACGGGCGTCCCGGGGTCGGAGCCGGTCGCGTCGACGCTCCCCGGCGGCGACCAGGCGGAGTCGACGCGGCTCACCTCGACGGGAACCTCGCCGACCCGCTCGGGGACGTCGGCCGCGCCGGTCGCCTCCACCTCGACGGCGGCGTTACGGCCGCCGAACTCGCCCGGGACGACCGACGACGCCACGACACCGTCGCGCTCGGCGAACCGCTTCGAGCGGTGGGCGTCGAGCGCCGCACGGAAGTCGGCGAACCAGTCCGCGGGGACGTCCGTCTTCAGCGGCCGGAGACCGTCGGTCCCGCCGTCCCCGCCGGCGAAGCCGTAGACGACCGGTACCTGGTCGCTGCCGGCGGCGAGCACGTCGTCGGCCGAGAGCAGCGTCGCCATCCCTCCGAGCCCCGCGGCTGCGAGCGTCTCCACGAAGCGACGCCGGCCCATCGTCTGCAACCCCCTGTCGCGGGCCGACCGGAGCCGCGGTCGTCGGCCCGCCGTGTCGTTCGTGTCTCCCATTCTCGACGACGTGTACGACGGACCGTCACTTGGTTCCGACCGTCGCGTTCGGACGCCGGGACGGGGAAAGAATCGTGGCAGTCGGTTGACGGAAGCGCGACGGAGTGGCAGAGTGGCCGGCTACGACGCCCGGAGTGACGGTCGAGCGCGGGGATGGTAGCGACGCCGAACGACGGTCTCGCGGTCCGGAACGCGCTTCGAACGGCGCAAAACCTCATAACCGAAAGCGGTTTTTAGTCATGGAGTCTCGTTCGGCGCATGGCGACCATCGAAGTCCGGAATCTCACCAAGCGGTACGGTGAGGTGCTGGCGAACGACGACCTCTCGTTCTCGGTCGAGTCGGGCGAGGTGTTCGGCTACCTCGGCCCGAACGGCGCGGGCAAGACGACGACCATCCGCACGCTGATGGGGTTCCAGTCGCCCACCGCGGGGACGGCGACGGTCCTCGGGCACGACGTGCGCGACGAGAGCGAACTCATCGAGGCGAAACGCGACGTCGGCTACCTGCCGTCGAACCCCGCATTCGACGAGAACGTCACCGGACGCGAGATCCTCGACCTGTACGGCGAGGTCCGCGGCGACGAGCGGCGCGACGAACTGCTGGAGATCTTCGACCCGCCGCTCGACCGGCCGGTACGCGAGTACTCCTCGGGCAACCGCCAGATGCTCGGCATCGTGCAGGCGTTCATGCACGACCCCGACCTGGCCATCCTCGACGAACCGACCGGGGGCCTCGACCCGCTGAAACAGCAGCGGTTCAACGAGTTCGTCCGCGAGGAGCAGCGCTCCGGGACGACGGTGTTCATGTCCTCGCACATCCTCAGCGAGGTGCGCCGCGTCTGCGACCGCGTCGGCATCATCCGCGACGGGCGGCTGGTGACGACCGAGAGCGTCGAGGGGCTGATGCACCGGAGCGGCAAGGTCGTCCACCTCACGGTCGCCGACGGCGTCGACGACGGCGAGTTCGACCTCGACGGCGTCCACGACCTCACGGCCCGGCAGGTCGACGGCGAGACCCTCGGACTCGAAGCCGCTGCGCCCGGCAGTGGCGGCGGTGGCGGCGGCGACGGCACCAGCGCATCGACGACCGTGACGGAGCTGTCGTTCACCTACACCGGCGACGTGAACGCGTTGCTCGTCCGTCTCTGCGACCACGACGTCCTCGAACTCGACGTCGAGGAGGCACCGCTCGACGAGGTATTCATGCGGTTCTACGGCGACGAGGCGGGCGGAGCCGACGATGCGACCGGCGGCGACGGGGCGACCGACCGCGAGGGAGGCGTCGCGGATGCTTGAGTTCGCGCGCTACGAGACCCGCCACCGGGTCCGGGGCGCCGTCGCGCTCGCGGTCGGGCTCTCCGTGCTGGCCGCGCTGGTCATCTGGCTGTACCCCTCGTTCGCAGAGAGCATCGACATGGACCAGCTGGTCCAGTCGTACCCCCAGCCGGTGCTCAAAGCGTTCGGCGTCGAGAGCATGAGCACCCTCGCGGGGTTCCTCGCGGTCGAGCTGTACAGCTTCGCGTGGGTCATCCTGCTGGGGCTGTACTTCGCGTACAGCGCCGCCTCGCTGGTCGCGGACGACGTCGAGCGCGAGCGGATGGACATGCTGCTGTCGCTGCCCGTCTCGCGGTCGCGCATCGTCCGCGAGAAGTACCTCTCGCTCGTCGTGCCCATCCTCCTCGTCAACGCCATCACGGCCGTCGTCGTCTACGTCGGCAGCGTCCTCATCGACCACACGTTACCGGCGGCGGACCTCCTCGCCGTCCACGCGCTGTCGGTCCCCTACCTGCTCGCCTGTGCGGGCGTCGGGCTGGTCGCCTCCGTCGTCTTCGACCGCGAGAGCGTCGCCCAGCGGGTCGGCCTCGGCGTCGTGTTCGCCCTCTTTCTGGTGGAGTCGGTCGTCTCCGACACCGACTACAGCGCCGTCGGCGCAGTCGCCCCGATGCGGTACTACGACCCCACGGCCGTCCTCGTCGACGGCCAGTACGACGTCGCCGGGGCCGCGCTGCTGTTCGCGGCGGCCGTCGCCCTCGTCGTCGCCAGCCAGCGGTGGTTCCGGCGGAAGGACCTCGACTGACCCGGCGACGCTCGCCGCGCCGACCTGTCGAAACTGAGAAACCTTTATCTGAAGCGGTGAGAACCCTTCGTAAAATCGTCTCATGACGCGCTTCGAGTCCGACGAGCGGACCCAGCTCGCCAACCGGTACCAGCAGGAGGTCGGAGCGCCGGAGAGCCGCGAGGTGTCGGACCTCGTCCTGTCGCTTTCGGCGGACGACAGCCGTCGGCGTGCGACGGCGGCCTGGGCACTCGCCGAGCAGGCCGCCAACCGGCCCGAGCAGATCCCGGTCCCGGACCTCGAACGGGCGACCGAAGACGAGGACGTGTGGGTGCGCCGCGGCGCGACGTGGGCGCTGGCGGAGGTCGCGCAGGCCGACCCCGAGGCGGCCCGCCCCGCCGTCGAGCGGACGACGGAACTCGTCGACGCCGACGACGCGCTCGTCCGCGAGAACGCCGTGGTCACGGTCGCCGGCGTCGCGACGGAGTTCCCCAGGGCAGCCGAACCGGCCATCGAGGAGCTGGGCGACCTGACCGACGACGACGACGCCATCGTCCGCCGGTACGCCTCCGAGGCGCTCCACCACGTCATGGACGCGCTCTCCGACGTCGAACTCGACGGTGAGCCGGTGGTCATCAGCGTCGCCGGACCCGAACTCGCGAGCGTCGTCTCGGGGCCGAACGTGGTCCAGACCAGCGAGTCCCAGCAGTCGGCCCCCATCCGCATCGCGCCCGCGTCGGACGTCGACGCGACGCGCGCCGCCCCGGAGGAGGGCCACGACCGTACGGAGCGCCCCGGGCGTCCGCCCGACCCCGTCGACGTCGCCTCACCCCCGTCCGTCGACGCCGACTACGACGAGTTCGAACCCCTGCGACGGGTGGGCACCGACCCGCTCACGGACGGACACAGGGCTCGCGTCCTCGCGTCCGGCCCCGGCGCACACACGCTGGCGACGCTGCGGACGCTCCGCGACGACCGACGGCCGGACCACGCCGCGGCGTTCCGTCGGGCGACCCGGCAGTGGGCGTCCATCGACGACCACGACCACGTCGCGGGCGTCATCGCCCACGGCGAGGAGCCGGCCCCCTGGGTCGCCACGGAGTTCTTCGACGCCGGAACCCTCGACGACCACGTGAACGACGGGTTCAGACCGTCGCTGTGGTACGCCCACCGCGTCGTGACCGCCGTCGCGCAGGCACACGCGGTCGGGATCGTCCACGGCAGCCTGCGCCCCGGCGTCGTCGGGTTCGTCGGCACGCTCGGACCGACCTGGGCCGCCCCGAAGGTGGCCGACTGGGGATTCGGCCGCGTGCTCGCGGAGGCGGGCACGACCCCCGTGCCGCCGGCCTTCGCCGCGCCGGAGCACGTCGACCCCGAGACGTTCGGCCGGCCCGACCAGTCGACCGACGTGTACGGACTCGGCGTGTTGCTGTACGCCCTGCTGGCCGGACGGCAGCCGTTCGACGGCGACTCGCACGTCGTCGTCCAGCAGGTGACGTCCGACGACCCGCCGTCACCGACCGAGGTCGACTCCGACCTCCCCGACGGCGTCGACGCCGTCGTCGAACGCGCGATGGCGAAGCGGAAGCCGGAGCGGTACGAGACGGTGGAGGACCTCCAGGTCGGCGTCGAGCGCCTCCTCGACGAGTACGCGCCCGAACTGCGCTGACCCCAAAGGCGAACTGACTCGCCGCCGTGGAGGACGTATGGCACCGCTCCGGAGGGTCGTCGTCGACGTCCTGACGCCGCACGAACCGACGATGCTGGAAATCGCGAGCGAGGTCGCCGACAGTGAGAGCGTCACCGCGGTCGACGTCACGCTGCTCGAGTCGGACCGGGAGGTACGGAACGTCAAACTCACCGTCGAGGGGGAGGCGATACGCCTCGACGACGTCGAGGACACCGTCGAGGACCTCGGGGGGACCGTCCACTCCGTCGACCAGGTCGCCTGCGGCGAGTACGTCGTCGAGGAACGGACCGTCCCCCAGGAGTGACCGTGCGCAGCGCACTGCGTCGCGCGCTGGCGGACGAGGAGGTGCGCTCCATCTCCAGGCGCTACTTCGTCTCGAACGGCTTCGACGGGGTTCTCACCGGCATCGGCGTCGTCGTCGGCGCGTACCTCTCCGGCGTCACCGACGGCCTCACCGTCGTCAAGATCGGCGTCGGCGCGGCCGTCGGCCTGAGCACCTCCGGGGTCTGGAGCGTGTGGGAGATAGAGCGCGCCGAGCGCCGCGTCGAGCGACGGCGGACCGAGCAGGCGATGCTCCGCGGACTCGAAGACACCCGGATACACCGGGACGAGCGCGCGGCGCGTGCCGTCACCGCCACCATGAGCGGCATCGGACCCGTCGTCGGGACGCTCGTTCCCGTCCTGCCGTTCCTCGCCGTCGAGGGAGGGCTCGCACCGCTGTCGGCGACGCTGCTCGCCATCGCCGGCGGCGTCACCCTTCTGTTCGTCTTCGGGGCGTACATGGGTTCGATATCGGGCGGGGTCTGGTACCGCGCCGGGGTCAGGATGGGCGCAGCCGGCGTCGTCGTCGCGCTGCTGAACGTCGTCCTCCCCGGGTAGCCGCTCGCCGCACCTCGCGAGGACGAAGAATTCTCCTCGACACCGTCGTATTCAGGCGGTATCGATGGTAGATGAAACAGAAAGATATTCAAACGCGAGCGGAGGCGTTAGCTGTGTATGGATTGGGAAGAACGCCTCCCTGCGCGCCCGTGGCTGGTGCGCGGGGTCGTCCTGTTGCTGGTCCTCGCTCTGCTCGCCCCCTCCGGCGTCTCCGCTATCACGTACGATCCGGAGGAGTCGAACCTCCAGAAGGGGACCATCGACAAGGCCGTGAACGGCACGACCGTCATCAGCGTCCAGGGGTACCACTTCAAAGGACAGGGGAACAAGAAGAAGCCCGCCCGCCTCGTCGCCGTCGGTCCCCGCGGCGACGTCGAATGGGTGTACAACGGCTCCGAGCAGGGTGCGACGTGGTTCTACGACGTCGACCCGATGGAGAACGGGAACCTGCTCGTCACCTCCACGCGCAAGGGAAGCACCCTCGTCTACGAGTTCGATCCCGAGACGAAGGAGAAGGTGTGGACACAGCGCCTCGACATCGAGGACACCCACGACGTCGACCTCATCAACAACGGCACCCAGCTGCTGGTCGCCAACCTCAAGCACTACGAGGACGGGACGAACAGGGACAGCATCTTCGTCTACGACCTCGAGAAGGACGAGATCACCTGGCGCTGGTACTTCCGCAACCACTTCCCGAAGAGCGCAGGCGACGAGTACACGAAAGACTGGACCCACGTCAACGACGTCGAGAAGATCGCGCCGGGGAAGTACATGGCCTCCCCCCGGAACTTCAACCGTGTCATCGTCGTCGACAAGGAGACGAAGGACGTCACGATGAGCCTCGGGAAGCAGAACAACAAGTCCATCATCAACCGCCAGCACAACCCCGACTATCTGGAGAGCGAGGAGGGCGACCCCACCTTCATCGTCGCCGACTCGCACAACAACCGCGCCGTCGAGTACGAGCGCGAGAACGGCGAGTGGAACCGGACGTGGTCCGTCGGCTCGTCGGACAGCTTCAACTGGCCCCGGGACGCCGACCGCCTGCCGAACGGCAACACGCTCGTCGTCGACTCCGCGAACCACCGCGTGGTCGAGGTGACGCCCACGGGCGAGATCGTCTGGGAGTTCTACTCGCCGTGGCTACCCTACGACGTCGAGCGCGTCACGTACGGCGACGAGTCGAAGGGCCCGACGATGGCCGACGCGAACGTCACCGGCCACTACGACGTCACCGGCAGCGCGAACCTGGAACCCGGCGGCGACCGCTTCTCGATGGCGAGCATGCTCGGTAACCTGTTCGCCGCGACGCCGTTCCAGGAGGAGGCCCGCACGCTCGGCGAGAAGTGGGAGCAGGGCGCGCAGTTCGTCCGCCCCATCTGGATGGACGAGTACGAGTTCATCGCTGCGCTCGCCGCCATCCTGCTGCTCCTCGGGTGGATCGTCGGCGAACTCGTCTACCACCGCCGGCGCATCTACTACGGCGTCAGGAACCGGCTGGCCTGACGCCACTCCGAGCCGCTGTATCGTCCGCGAACCGCCCTCCTCCGTCGAAACGATTCTCTGTCGCCAGTCCTCCAGCGACCGGCAGGTGCACCGTCTCCCAGAGGACCGGCAGGTGCACCGTCGTCCCCAGGAGCCTCCCGCGCGAAGCGGCGGCGCCCCCGGCAACGGACCGTCGCGCTTCCGCGGACGCGCCCGGACGACGACCATCCCACCGGCGACCGACCACACGACCACCGCACAGTCGGCGAAAGAACGCTTATCCGAACGCGGGTGTAACTCCTCGTGGTCATGTACGAGCCGCCCACCCGCCTGCTCAGGGTCGACCTCGACGCCGAAACGGTCGAAAGCGAGGCGGTCCCCGGGGAGTGGCGACGCCGGTTCGTCGGCGGGAAGGGACTCGGCGCGCGGTACCTCTACGAGGAACTGGACGCCGGCGTCGACCCGCTCGGGGCCGAGAACGCGCTGTTGTTCGTGCTGGGGCCGCTCTCGGGCGTCCTCCCGGGAGACGCTCGCTACGCCGTCGTGACGAAGTCGCCGCTCACGGGCGCGTTCCTCGACTCGTACGGCGGCGGCACCTTCCCCGGGCGACTCGTCGGGGCGCTGGGCGACCACCTCGGCGTCCTGGTGACGGGCGCGGCCGACCGGCCGGTGCGGCTGGAAGTCGCCGACGGAACCGCCCACGTCCGGCCGGCCGACGGGCTCTGGGGCGAGGACACCCGCGCCACCGATGCAGCGTTCCCGGACGCCGGCGTCGCCTGCATCGGCCCGGCGGGCGAGCGCCGGGTCCGGTACGCGACCATCGCGTCGGACGGCGGCGAGCACCAGGCGGGCCGGGGCGGCGCGGGAGCGGTGATGGGGTCGAAGCGACTCAAGGCGGTGGTCGCGCGCGGTCGGCCGCCCGACGCGCTCGCGGAGCTTCGACAGCGACTGACCGAGCGGTTCACGGAGGACGAGGAGAACGAGTGGTACCTGACCAGCGAGACGCTGGAGACCGTCGACTTCGCCGACGAGATCGGGGCGCTCGCGACCCGCGGCTGGCGGGAACGCGAGTTCGAGGGCGCGGACGACATCGGCATCGAGGCGGCGTCGCGCGCGGCGAGCGAGCGCGAGCGGCGCGACGAGCCGATCCCCGGCGGGTTCCGGGTCGAGACCGACGCGGGCGAGAGCGTCCCCCGGGGCGCGACCCCGATGTCGCTCGGCGCCGGCCTCGGCATCGACGACTTCGACGCGGTCGCCGCCCTCGGCGAGACATGCGACAGGCTGGGCATCGACGTCATCAGCGCCGGAACGGCCGTCGCCTGGGCCATCAGGGCCGAGATCGCCGCCGACCACGGCCGCGACCTCGACTTCGGCGACCCGGAGGACGCGCGGCGACTGCTGGAGGACGTCGCGGCCCGGGAGACCGAGCTCGGCGACGCGCTGGCCGAGGGCGTCGCCCGGGCGGCACGGCGATACGGCGGCGAGGACCTCGTGCCGACGGTGAAGGGCATGGCGCTGCCGGCCTACGACCCGCGCGGTGCGGTCGGCATGGCGCTCGCGTACGCGACCAGCGACCGGGGAGCCTGCCACCGGCGGGCCCTCCCCGTCGAGACAGAGGCGCTCTCCGGGGCGTCGTGGACGCCCGCCGACACCGCCCGACTCGTCGCTCACGACCAGGACGTCCGCTCGATACTCTGGAGCCTGGTCGCCGACGACTTCGTCGGCCGGTCGCTCCGCGAGACGCTCGGTGCCGAGTGGCTGCGCGCCGCCGGGATGGAGTTCACCCCCGAGCAACTGCTGCGGACCGGCGAGCGCATCTGGACCCTGACGCGGCTGTTCAACCTGCGCGAGGGGTTCACCCGCGCCGACGACGACGTCCCCGACCTGCTGCTGGACTCGTCGGCCGGCGATGGCGTCGGCGGGCAACTCGACGCCGAGACGTTCGAGGCGATGCTCGACGCCTACTACGCGGTCCGCGGCTGGGACGCCGCAGGACGGCCGACGCGGGCGACGCTCGAAGCGGTCGGCCTCGCCGACGTGGTCGACGAGGCGACGCCAACGGGGTCGCGCGACCCCGGGTGAGCGTCGTTCAGTCGCCGAGCGGGTCGTCGGTGATGGCGACCTGCCCCATGTCCTCGCTCTCGCCCAGCGAGTCGGGCGTGACGTCGAAGTCGAAGACGGCCTTCGGCACCGCGAGCGTCGAGCACGCGCTGGGGATGTCGACGACGCCGCTCTGGCGGCCCTCGACGGGCACCGTCCCCAGTATCATGTACGCCTGCTCGCCGGTGTAGCCGAACTTCTTCAGGTACTCGATGGCCTCCAGCGCCGCGCGGCGGTAGGCGACGTGGGAGTCGATGTACTTCTGTTCGCCGTCCTCGGTGACGGAGTACCCCTCGAAGACCACGTAGTCCTCGAACGTGGGACCGCGATGGCCCGGTTCGAAGATGGGATGGTCGATGCCGTACTTGTCCATCCCGTCCTCGATGAGGTCGACCTCGATGTCGAGGTACCCCGCCATCTCGATGGCACCGCAGAAGGTGATCTCGCCGTCGCCCTGCGAGAAGTGGATGTCCCCCATCGAGAGCTTGCCGCCCTCGACGTACACCGGGAAGTACACCCGCGACCCGAGCGAGAGGTCCTTGATGTCGCAGTTGCCGCCGTTCTCCCGCGGTGGAACGGTGCGGGCACCCTCCTCTGCGGCCGCCTCGGCCTCGTCGTCGTCCATGCCGCCCATGACCGCGGAGTGCGTCGTCGGCGCGTTGGCGACCGGTGGCTGTGCTTCCTTGGTCGGGTGGTCCGGGATCGACGACGGGTCCGCCTCGTGTTTGTCGATGAGTTCCTGCTCGCGCTCGTTCCACTCCTCGAGCAGTTCGTGCGACGGCGCCGTCCCGACCAGCCCGGGATGTATCTTCCCCTCGAAGCGTACGTCGGGGATGTGCCGCGACGTGGTCTTGGTCCCCTGCAGGTCCCAGATGCACTTGGAGGCGTCCGGGAAGTGGTCGGTGAGGAAGCCGCCGCCGTTCTGCTGGGAGAAGATGCCCGTGAACCCGTACTCCCAGCGTTCGTTCAGGACCCCGATGTCGAGGATGTCCATCACGAGCAGGTCGCCCGGTTCAGCACCCTCGACCTCGATGGGGCCGCTCAGGTAGTGCACCGCGTCGAGGTCGACGTCGCGGACGTCGTTCGCGTTGTCGTCGTCGTGGATCTGCCCCCCTGTCCAGTCGAGACACTCGACCCGCAGCTGGTCACCGGGTTCGGCGGAGATCTGGGCCGGGATGTCTGGATGCCAGCGGTTGTGGACCGGCATCGGCTGTTCCTCCGGGTCGGCGTCCACGTCCACTTCGAATCGTACTTCAGGCATGGTACCCCCAGTACCGCGTCGCCACCCAGACAAATATAGATTTTTGAGAATTTTCGGAGCGTAATGCAGTCTGTTCCAAGTGTGTCAGTTGTGAACACCGTTCAGAGACGGTCTCGGAACTGCCCCCGTCGAGCCGAGTGTGCCCGCCGCCGCGCTCACGTCGCCCGGTCGTCCGTCGCCCCGAGCCGCCAGAGCGCGCGGTACACCGTCTGAAGGCCGACGTCGAGGTCGGCGGCCGTCTCGCGACACAGGTCGAGGTACGCGAGGTAGTCGTCGACCGACGGCGGGTCAGGCCAGGGGTCGGCCAGTTCGCCGCGGTCGTACAGCACCGACCAGGGACGCTCGTCGACGACGACGTACCGGTCGGGGTCGACGTAGTGGAGGACGGCGGACGCGACGGGAACGGTGACGGCGGTCAGTTCTCGCAACCGCTCGACCGCCGTTCGCGCGTCCGGCGCGTCGACGGCGGCGGCGATCGCCGACTGGACCGTCTCCCAGTCGTTCTCGCGGAACCGGTTCTCTGCCGCAGCGCGTTCCTCGTGGGGCCGACGACCGAGGTCGCGGCGGTAGTACCAGCGGACGATCCACTCGACGTCCTTCCAGACGAAGTCGCCGTCTTCGAACGCCGCCGGCATCGTGTCGAGTCGGTCGCGCTCGACGAGGTACAGTGGTTCGCGCCGCTCGTACTCCTCGCTCTTCTCGCGGACGAGTTGGCTGTCCAGGGTCATCGTGGAGACGTGTGACGACGGGGACGTCGACGGGTCGAGTCCCGGTCGCCTCCAGTCGGGGACACGACCTCGACCATCATAAGTGTCGGCCGGACCGGACCTCGCACGCGCAGACGTTCGACCATCTTGCCGGTCTTGCTGGATGGCAGGCGTGTTGCCGGATACCGGTCGGACCACGGAACGAACGCCGGGCCGCGCGGCGAAACGAACGACAGCGAGACAGTGACCGGCGTAATGGCTAATACCCTGCGCCCCGTCTGGTGAGTGATAGCGTAGCTAGCGGCGACGTCTACCCGTGGTTCGACCACCGCCGTGGGTCGGCAGCCGATCCGGGCGTCGGACGACGACAGCGCAATCAACGAGGTACACCAAGCATGAGCAAGGAATCCGAGGACGGCGTTCACACGATCTGTCCGTACTGTGGAGTCGGCTGTGGACTGCAGCTCGAAGAAGGAAACGAGGAGGGCGACGTGAACATCAAACCGTGGTTCGACGCGCCGGTCAACGAGGGCGCGCTCTGCATCAAGGGCGGCGCGGCGACCGAGGTCGTCGACCACGAGGAGCGACTGAAGGAGCCGTTGATCCGCGACGGCGACGAGTTCCGCGAGGCGACGTGGGAGGAGGCGTTCGACGTGGTCACGGACGAGATGGAGCGCATCCGCGAGGAGCACGGCCGGCAGGCGATGGGGTTCTTCGGCTCCTCGAAGTGTACCAACGAGGAGAACTACCTGCTCCAGAAGCTCGCGCGGCGGTACGGCAACAACAACGTCGACAACTGCACGCGCATGTGCCACGCCTCGACGGTCGCGGCGCTGCGAGCGAGCCTCGGCGCGGGCGCGATGACCAACAGCATGCAGGACCTCATGGAGGAGGCCGACGTCTACTGGATACAGGGGGCCAACCCGTCGGAGCAACACCCCATCGCGCACAGCAAGTACTTCAAGCAGGCCGCGCTGGAGGACACCTTCGTCGTGCAGGTCGACCCCCACTCGAACAAGACCAGCCGCGACGCGGACCTCCACCTGCAGCTGACGCCCGGGACCGACATCCCGCTGCTGAACGTCGTGCTGAAGACGGTGCTCGACAACGGGTGGGTCGACGAGGAGTTCCTCGACGAGCGGACCGAGGGCTTCGAGGACGTCGAGGCGACGCTCGAGGGCTTCGACGTCGAGGAGGCCGCGGAGACCTGCGGCGTCCCCCTGGAGGACATCCAGCGCGCGGCGGAGGAGTACGCCACCGCCGAGAACGCCGCCATCTTCACCGGCATGGGGATGAGCCAGCACGCCTGCGGGACGGACAACGTCCAGAACCTCATCAACCTCGCGCTGGCGACGGGGAACCTCGGACGCCCCGGGACCGGCGTGAACCCGCTCCGCGGGCAGAACAACGTCCAGGGAACCTGCGACGTGGGTGCGATGTACAACACGCTCCCGGGCTACATCCCGACCGACGACGAGGAGCAGCGCGCGGAGGTCGCGGAGGTGTGGGGCTTCGAGCCGCCGGCCGAACCGGGGCTGTCCAACATCGAGATAACCCAGGCCGCGGGCGACCAGATACACGGCCTCTACGTCATGGGCGAGAACCCGGTCATCAGCGAGCCGAACGGGAACGAGGTGGTCGAGAACCTCGAACGGATGGAGTTCATCGTCGTCCAGGACATCTTCATGACCGACACGGCCGAACTGGCCGACGTCGTGCTCCCTGCCACCTCCTGGGCCGAGCGCGGCGGCACCGTCACGAACACGGACCGGCGCGTCCAGCGCATGCGCGCCGCCACGCGCGTACCCGGGAACACGAAGCACGACCGCAACATCCTCGGCGAGGTCGGAACGCGCCTGTTCGACGAAGGCTTCGAATTCGACTCCGCCGAGGACATCTTCGAGGAGCTGCGCCAGGTCATGGACATCTACCACGGCATCACGTACGACCGCCTCGGCCTGGAGGGCGTCCAGTGGCCCTGCTACGAGGAGGGCGACGAGGGCGACCTCTTCCTCTACGAGGACTCGTTCGACACCGAGAACGGGCTCGGCAAACTCCGCGGCGTCCGCCACCAGCCGCCGAAGGAGGAGACCGACGCCGAGTACCCGTACGTGCTGACGACGGCGCGGCTGGAGGAACACTACAACACGGGGACGATGAGCACGCGGTCGCCGACGCTGATGCGCCGGACCGGTGAGAACTTCGTGGACATCCACCCCGACGACGCGGAGTCGCTCGGCGTCGAGGACGAGCAGTACGTGAAACTCGTCTCGCGGCGCGGCGAGGTCGAGGTGAAGGCCCACGTCACGGACGACATCAAGAAGGGCGTCATCTGGACGACGACCCACTTCCCCGACTCGCCCATCAATCGGCTGACGAACGACGCGCTCGACCCCGAGGCGAAGATCCCGGAGTACAAGGCCTCGGCCGCGATGGTGGACGTCGAACCGGCCGCGGAGCCGGGCGACTGAGGACCGGGGTCGGCGGGCGACCGGACTCCCGGCGGTGCCCCTGGACGCGACGGACGTGCTCGGAACGCGTGGGAGTCGACCTGCTGTGGAATCGGTCGTCGCCCGCCGAAGTGGGGGACGGCGTTCACCCGGATGGTGTCCAGCGGACCCAAATCACGACTGCCGCGGCGTCCAGGAGCAGGAACTCCGCCGTCCGGAACGTCTCCGACCCGACGCCGACGGCCCAGTTGACCGCTGGAACGGCACTCGCGAAGAGAACGGCGAGTCCGCCCGTTCCCATCTCCAGTAGCGGCTCGTCGTCTTCGTTTACGTCGAGTCGTCGACAGGAAAGGCGCATAAAACCAGCCGGTTCGGTGGGGGAAAAGACAAGGACAGTGGGGCGCGTAGGTGTCGAGTGTCGAAGATGTCAGGGGAGCACCCGCTGCTACGACTGGAGGAGGTCCTGCTCGTCGCCATCGGCGGATTCGTCGGGGCTAACCTGCGGTTCTTCGTCGGGACCGCTCTCCCCGGCCTCCGCGGAACCTTCGTCGCCAACGTCGTCGGGAGCTTCCTGCTCGGGGTCCTGCTCTACGAGGCGCTCTACACCTCCATGCTGGCCGAGGAGTCCGTCGTGGTGTTCGGCACCGGCTTCCTCTCGTCGTTCACCACCTACAGCACGTTCGCACTCGATAGCGTGCAGGCGGAGCCGCTGGTCGGCCTGCTGAACGTCGCGGCGAGTTACGCCGCGGGCTTCCTCGCGGTGCTGCTCGGACGGTACGTCGCGTCGTCGATAGGGGGCGAGGAGTGATGGTGACGCCGGGGCACCTCGTCGGCTTCGGGGGCATGGTCGGTGCGGTGCTGCGCTACCTCGTCACCGCGGCAATCGAGCGCGAGACGTTCCCCGTCGGCACGCTCACGGTGAACGTCGTCGGGAGCTTCGTGCTGGGGTTCGTCACGTTCCTCGGCGTCGGCAACGACGTCCTGCTGTTCGTCGGAACCGGGGCCTGCGGGTCGTTCACCACGTTCTCGTCGTTCTCCTACGACACCGTCCGCCTCTGGGAGCGAGGCAACCGCTGGAAGTCGGCCGCGAACGCCGTCGTCAACCTCGTCGGCGCGGTGCTCGCCATCGGCCTGGCGTGGCTCGTCGCGCCGTGAGGACCACTCAGGCGGGTGCCCAGGGCCACATGCCCGCGGCCATGACGTACCCGGCGGCGGCGGTGACGACGCCGACCGCGACGGTGTACCAGGCGACGGGCGCGGTGTACTCGCTCCGGCGCAGCGCGAGCAGCAGCCAGAAGGTCGCCCAGAGCACGGCCCAGATCCACCACAGCGCGGCGAGACCGACGTCGCCGGTGAGCCACACCAGGTAGCCGGTCGGGACGGCGACCACCGTGACGAAGATGCAGTACCAGCCGAGCGACCGCTGGTCGTCGGCGCTCCGGTACGCGTTGTACCCGACCCACAGGTACGTGAACGAGAACAGCAGCGTTCCCGCCGCGTTGAACGGCGTCCCCTCCGACGCGTCGCCGCCGAACGCCCACCACATGGCGATCAGGAACGTCAGCGCGCCGACGAAGAAGTTCAGCACGGCCGTGTCCCGGTCCTCGGCCCGTCCGAGGAGCCAGATGCCGTTCACTATCAGCACGGCACCCACGAACACCAGCCCCATCCCCAGAATGGTGTACAGTGACATGCGTATCGCCCCCGGTGTCAGCCCTCGCCATCTGTATCGTCGGTGGAAAAGCATATATAATTAACAGTTCGTCCGACTGCCCGCCGTCGTTATAGAAAGTGCGAGGTGAAACCCCACGGCTTTAGCCGCGGGATGAAGCCGACGAACTGGCGGCTTCTGTAACGTTTCCGATGAACTGGCGGGTTTTTGTGAACCGGCGTCGTGCTATGTCGTGCCATGACAACGCCCGCTGGAAACGGACCGCTGTCCGCGGTGAGCGCCGCGACGGTGGAACGACTCGAAGGGACGGACGCCCGTGAGTCGAACGTCGCCGCCGGGAAGGCGCTCGGCGACGCCGTCGGAACGACGCTCGGGCCGAAGGGGCTGGACAAGATGTTGGTCGGGTCGTCGGGAACCGTCGTCGTCACGAACGACGGGGCTAGCATCCTCGACAGGATGGACGTCGAGCATCCCGCGGCTGAGCTGGTCGTCGACGTCGCGGCCAACCAGTCGAGCAGCGTCGGCGACGGGACGACGACCGCGGTGTTGCTGACCGCCGAACTGCTGAGCGAGGCGGCGGAGCTGTTCGAGATGGGGCTGCACCCGTTCACGGTGACGCGGGGGTACCGGCGCGCGGGCGAGACGGCGATGGACCGCCTCGACGCCGCGGCCGTCGAGGTCGACCCCGGGGACGACGCCCGACTGCGCGACGTCGCGGCGACGGCGGTGACCGGGAAGTGGGACGACGACGCGAACGCGACGTTCGCCGATCTCGCCGTCCGCGCCGTTCGCGCCGCCGAGGCCGACGGCACCGTCGACCTCTCCCGGGTGACGCTCCGGCCGGTCGCCGGCGGGAGCGTCGACGACTCGGCGCTCGTCTCGGGACTCGCGGTCGACATGGAGTCCTCCTCGACGTCCATCGAGAACGTCGACGTTCCGAAGCGCATCGACGGCGCGACGGTCGCCCTGTTCGACAGGCAGTTGACGGTCGACGAGGCCGACGCGGTGTCGAACGTCTCCGTCGACTCGCCGGAGACGCTGCAGGCGCTCCGGGAGTACGAAAACGACGCCTACGCGGCGACGGTGGCGGCGTTCCGCGACGTCGGTGCGGACGTCGTCGTCTGCCAGAAGTCCATCGACGACCCGCTCCGCCGGGAGCTCGCCCGGGCCGACGTGCTGACCGTCGAGCGGACGCGACAGGACGAGATGCACGACCTCGCCGCGGCGACGGGGGCCGAACTCGTCGCGTCGCTGGACGAACTGTCGCCGGCGACCGTCGGCCGGGCGGAGTCGGTCGAACGACGGCGACTCGGGGCGACGGACCTGCTGGTCGTCACCGAGGGCGGCGACGCCGAGCACGTGTCGCTGCTGCTCCGCGGCGGCACCCGGCACGTCGTCGACGAGGTCGAGCGAATCGTCGAGGACTGCGTCCACGTCGCGACGCTCGCCGTCGAGAACGGACGGGTGCTCCCCGGCGGCGGGGCGACGGAGCTCCACCTCGCCCGCGAGCTCCGCGACGTCGCCGACGGCGTCGGCGGGCGCGAACAGCTCGCCGTCCGGGCGTTCGCCGACGCGCTGGAGGCGGTACCGCGGACGCTCGCCACGACGGCGGGCGTCGACCCGGTCGACGCGCTGGTGGAACTGCGGGCGCGCCACCACGACGGCGACCGCGACGTCGGCCTCGACGTCGGGGCCGGGCGGCCGCGGAGCATGGCCGAGGCGGGCGTCCTTGAACCCCTGGTCGTCAAGCAGCACGCCGTCGCCAACGCGGAGGAGGCCGCGAACGCGCTGTTGCGCATCGACGACGTCATCGCTGCGACCGGCGAGGAGGGGGGCGACGAGGGGCCCGGCGGCGGCCACGCCGACCACGACCACGGTGGCGGCGGGGGCGGCGGCTACCCCTGGGCTATCGGCCACTGAGGGCGGTGGCGGAGTAACAGTACCGAGGAGAGGAAACGAGAGCAGGTTACGACGGTCGTGCCGCCCGACCGCGGCCCTCGCTGGATATCTCCGCGAGGCTGTCGGGGTCGACGTCGAAGTCGAAGACGGCCTCCGGCACCGAGACGGTGACGCAGGTGTTGGGGAGGTCGACGATGCCGGCGATGCGGCTCTCGACCGGGACGGTGCTCAGGATGATGTACGCCTGTTCGGGCGTGTAGCCGAAGTTCGTGAGGTAGTCGATGGCGTCGAGGCAGGCGCGCCGCATCCCGACGTTGGCGTTCTTGTAGTGCTGGGTGCCGTCCTCGTCGACGGAGTAACCCTCGAAGACGACGTACTCGGAGAACTGCGGCTCGACGTTGCCTGGCTTGAAGATGGCGTGGTCGACGCCGAACCGCTCCATCCCGTTCTCGATGACGTCCACCTTGAGGTCGACGTAGCCGGCCATCTCGATGGCACCGCAGAAGGTGATCTCGCCGTCGCCCTGCGAGAAGTGGAGGTCGCCGGTGACGAGGTTCGCACCCTCGACGAACACCGGGAGGTACACCCGCGACCCGCGGCTGAGGTTCTTGATGTCGCAGTTACCGGCGTTCTCGCGCGGCGGAATCGTGCGCGCGGCCTTCTCGGCGGCCTCCTCGACCGCCTCGTCGTCCATGTCGCCGAGCAGGACCTCGTTCGGTTCCGGTGGGAGCGCGAGCGGCGGGTCGTCGTCGTGGGTCTCGTGATTGACCGCCGTCTCGTCGTCCGGACCCCGCTCGATGAGGTCGCGCTCGCGCTCGTTCCACCGTTCGAGCAGGTCGTGCGACGGCGCTGTCCCCAGGATGCCCGGGTGCGAGAGGCCGGCGAACCGCACGTCCGGGACGTGCCGCGACGAGGTGTAGACCCCGTCGAAGTCCCAGATGGCCTTCCGCGCGTTCGGGAAGTGGTCGGTCAGGAAGCCGCCGCCGTTGTCCAGTTCGAAGATGCCCGTGAACCCCCACTCGTTGTCCGGGAACGGACCGAGGTCGAGGATGTCGACCACCAGCAGGTCCCCCGGCTTCGCCCCGTCGACCGCGATGGGGCCGCTGAGGTGGTGGTTGGGGTCGAGCCGCATGTCGCGGATGTCGCTCGCGCTGTCGTCGTTGTTCACCTGGTTGCCGGTCCAGTCGAGACACTCGACCCTGAACTTCTCCCCCGGCGAGACGCGCTCGACCGGCGGGACGTCCGGATGCCACCGGTTCACGATCGGGTCGGGTTGCTCCTCCGGTGCGGCGTCGACGTCGACCTCGAACACTGTTTCTGGCATGGTCCGTGCTAGCGTCCAACTGTGCCAGCCAAATAATTGATTATTAATAGTTAATCGTTTCTCGTCGATAGTTTAGCCGGCGAGGAGGCGGAACGGTCGTCGGCGACCGGGCGACCAGAGAGTCCGCCGGGCACACCAGTCTTTAATCCGGTCGCCGTCGTTGCTCCCCCGATGTCCACGTCCAGTTCGCTACCGGACCTCGACGAAGCCGTCGACTGCTACCTGGCCGTCTGGCGGCGGTACGGGGACGACCCGTTCACCGCCGACGCGCTGCTGTCCGAGTTCGAGGCGCACCAGCACGGCATCGACCCGGCGACGGTCGACGTGCCCGCGGCCCTCGACCTGCTCACCGCGTACGGTCTCCTCGACCGCGAAGACGGGGAGTACTGGGTCCGCTGTCGTCCCGACGAGGACGTCGACGCGTGGCTGGAGCAGCAGGAGCGGCGCATCGAACGGCTACACCGGGCGGTGCGAACGGCCAGGGAGGAGTCGCCGGATGCAGGGAACGGCGGGAGCGAGCAGTACCTGGGCGAGCAGTACGCGCCCGTCGCGTTCGACGACGTCGACGACGCGGCGGACCTCCTCGCCCGGGCCACCGAATCGCTGTCGGGCGACGAGCGCGCGGCCAGGCTGGTCGTGCGAGCGCCCGGAACGGCTGCCGGCGAGGTCCAGGACGTCGTCGACCGCTCCGAGCGACTGGAGAAGGTGGGGTCGGCGGTCGAGGGCGACGACCCCGACGACCTGGAGTTCCGGATGTACCTCCGGGTCGACGTCGACGAGGAGTGACGTCGCAGGCAGGGACGGAAAGAGGAAGACCTGACACCGCCGGCGCGTGCTACCGGTCGACCTCGCCGAGCACGATGTCCAGGCTACCCAGCGACGCGACGAGGTCCGGGACGTACTCGCCCTCGGACATCTCCGGTAGCGCCGAGAGGTTGTGGAAGCACGGACTGCGGATCTTGAACCGCGCGGGCTGGCTGGTGTTGTCCGAACGGATGTAGACGCCGAGTTCTCCCTTCGCACCCTCGACGGCCCGGTAGGTCTCCGCGTCCGCCGGCGGCTTGACGGTCCGGGGGACGTTCGACTGGAGGGTGCGTTCCTCCTCGGGCCAGTCCTCCAGCAGGTCGACGCACTGCTCGACGATCTTCGCCGACTCCTCGACCTCACGGAGCCGAACGAGGACGCGCGAGTAGTTGTCACAGCCGTCCTCCGTGACGACGTTCCAGTCGAGCTGGTCGTAGTAGCCGTAGGGGTCGTCGCGGCGCAGGTCGTAGTCGATGCCCGACCCGCGCGCGACCGGCCCCGTGACGCCGTACTGCTTCGCGACCTCGGGTTCGAGAACGCCGGTGTCGATGCAGCGGAGCTGGAATATCTCGTTGCCCGTCAGGAGGTCGTGGTACTCCTCCAGCGCGGTCGGGAGGTCCTCGACGAAGTCCCGCACCTTGTCGAAGAACTCCTCGCGGGGTTCCGGGACGTCCCAGACGACCCCGCCGAGCCGGAAGTAGTTGTACATCATCCGCTGGCCCGTGAGGTCCTCGAGGATGTTCTGGGCCTTCTCGCGGTCCCGTATCGCGTACATGAAGATGGCCGTGAAGTCGCCGTACACGTCCAGCGCGAAGGTACCGGCAGCGAGGAAGTGGCCCGTCATCCGCGAGAGTTCGACGCCGAGCGTCCGGAGGACCTGGGCGTACTCCGGGACGTCGATGTCCGCCAGGTCCTCGATGGCGCGCGCGTACGCCCACTCGTTCGTCATGTTCGCGGTGTAGTCCCAGCGGTCGGGGTACGGCATGATCTCGTACCGGTAGTTGCCGCTCTGGGCCATCTGCTCCTCGCAGCGGTGCAGGTAGCCGACGTCTGGTTCGACCTGTACGACCTGCTCGCCGTCGAGGGTGGTCTTCAGGTGGAGGACGCCGTGCGTGGCCGGATGGTGCGGGCCGATGTTGAGGAACATCGTGTCCTGGCTGCCCGCGCGATGGTCGTCCTGGAGCGGATTCCGGTGTTCCCGCAGCGGCACGACCTGCGGTCGGTTCTGGTCGTAGTCGAGACTCAGCGGGTGGCCCTGCCACGTCTCCGGCAGGAGGATACGACGGGGGTCGGGATGACCCTCGTAATCGATGCCGACCAGGTCGAACGCCTCGCGCTCGTGCCAGTCGGCGGTCCGGAAGACCGGTTCCGCCGTCTCGCTGACGGGGTCGTCGGTCGGCACCGGGACGACGACGCTGACCTCCTGCGTGCGGTCGTCGTACTTCGTCAGGTGGTAAATGCTCTCGTAGCGGTCCTCGTACTCCTGGGCCGTCAGGCAGGTGAGGTGGTCGAAGCCGGCCTCGTCGCGCAGCGCGGTGAGGGCGGCCTGGACGTCGTCCGGGCGGACGACGAACGCCTCCGCGTTGCTGTGGTCCTCGCGGCCGACGACGTACTCGTCGAGCAGTTCCGCGAGTTCGTCGTAGTCGACCTCCCGCCCGGTGACCTCCTGTGAACTCATGGCGAATCACTCCAGTTGTACCGCATGACGAGAGTGTCCTCGTCGATGCGGTCGGCGAGCGAGTCGATCAGTTCGTCGCGTTCGAGGTCGCCGAACTGCTCCAGTTCGTACGGCTTCACGGTGACGGGGCTGCTCTCTCCGTTGGCGGTCCGTTCCTGGAGTTTCACCACGCCGTAGATGAGCGCCTCCGGACGCGGCGGGCAGCCGGGGACGTTGATGTCCACGGGAATGACCTCCTCTGCGCCCTTGATGACGTTGTACCCCTCCTGGAACGGCCCACCCGAGATGGTACACGAGCCCATCCCGACGACGAACTTCGGCTCGGGCATCTGGTCGTAGACGCGCTTCATCCGCGGCGCGAACTTCGAGACGATGGTCCCCGGAACGATGATGACGTCGGCCTGCCTGGGCGACGCCCGCGGCACGCCCGCGCCGAACCGGTCGAGGTCGTGTTTCACGGCGTACGTGTGCATCATCTCGATGCTACAGCAGGCGATGCCGAACTGCAGCATGAACATCGACGACCCCCGGACCCAGTTCATGAACTTGTCGAACTTCGTGAGGATGAACGGCTGGGAGCCGAACGCCTCCCGAAGCGTCGAGTTGAACCGGCTGCGTTTCTCCGCCTGTGCTGCCTCGCGGCTCTCCTCCGCCTGGAGGTCACCGCTGGCGTTGCTGTCAGGTCTTGTCTCTGTCCTGTGTTCGCCCATCTTCCACCCCCGGCCCCTGCCGAACGCTCGACCCCCGCCGAACGCTGGACCGACCGGTACGTTCGAGAGGAACGCGCATCAACCTTGGGGCGACGGAGGCGAGGTTGAAGTGGCCGCTCGTCCAACCGTCCGGCGTGACGTGGAGACGACGTGGCGCCGTCGTGGCGCTGGCGCTGGTCGCCCTCACCCTCGAGCGCCTCGGGGCTGCGGTCGAGCGCACGGTTCCGTTCAGCCCCCTGTTCGCCCGGTGGCGCGTCGGCGCGGACTACCTCGACCGGTACGGGGTGGAGACGGGCGAGGCCCTCCCCGGCGAGATGGACGACGTCGCGGCGTACGCGAGCGACGCGTTCGACCCCGACGCGCTCGACCCCACCGTCAGGGAGTTCTACGAGCGGACTGCGAGCTACGACCTCGACTACGCGGTCCGCTGGCATCGCGGGTTCCGCCTCGGAGCGACCCTGGCGGTGCGGTTGACCGGTCGTATCGAGCAACTCGACCTCCCCGCACCCGGAAAGGCCGGCGGTCGCCTCCGGAGTCGCATCGTCGCGGTCGGCGAGCGGTCAGACCCGCGCGACGGCGCGCGGGCGTGGATCCGCACGGACGAAGCTGGCACTGCGGTCTTCGTCGCCATCTACGCTAGCCACGTGTCCGACGGCCGCCGTTACGTCAACATCGCCGTCCCGCTCCCCCGTTCGAACCTGAGCACGGTCCTGCTGCCCCGGACGACGCCGGGGGGCGGCGTCGAGTTGACCACCCGGGCGGGGACCGACGACGAGGGGCTCTACCTCGTCACGCCGCTGGGCGCCGTCGCCCTGCCGCTGTCCCAGCGGTTCCGCGTGTGGTCGGACGGCGGGGGCGTCCGCGCCACCCACGAGATGTGGGCGTTCGGCCGGCAGTTCCTGACCGTGACGTACGCGGCGAGGCCGGACCAGGGATAGACGTATCCGGCTGGCGTATCACTGCACGATCATGAAGCTCGGTGACGCGGGGTCGGCGACGCGCTCGGTGCTCGTCGACCGACTCACAGCGGTCCTGCCGGCGTACCTGGCCGGCACCAGCGTCGCGCTCGTCGCGCAGACGGTCCCGCTCGTCGGCGTCGCGCTGGCGTTCGTCTCCCTCCTCGGAACGGGGCGCATCGACCGGTTCGTATCGACGGTACGGAGCGTCGACGTATCCCCGACCGGGCCCACGAGCGACGCCGCGGCGTCTGAACTCGCCGACGCGACGACGGCGCTTCTCACCCCTACGACGGTCGCCCTGCTCGTCGGGTCGGCGGTCGGCGGCCTGGTCGCGTTCCTCGTCGCGCGGGCCGTCGTCGGCGCGGCCCAGGTCCACACCGTCGTCGCGGCGCTCCGTGGCGAGCGTCCGGTGGTCGCCGGCGTTCGCGGAGCGAGCGCCGACGCCGGGACGTTCCTCGCACTCGGGGTCCTCCGGGGGCTCGCGCTGCTCGCTCCGACGGTCGCTCTCGCGCTCGTCGCTCTCGTCGTCGCGGACAGCGCGCTGTTGCCGCTGCTCGCCCTCGCCGTCCTACTGTGGCTGCCGGTCACCGTCGCCGTCTACGTCCTCTTCGCGTTCGCGCCACAGGCCATCGTCGTCGACGGCGTGGGCGTCCTCGGCGGAATCGAACACGGCGCCGGCTTCGTCCGCCGCAATCCCGGCCGCGTCGGCGCGTACTTCGTCGTCGTCTTCCTCCTCGTCGCGACGGCGGGTGGTGCGGCGTTCGCGTTCCAGGCCCTCGGCGTGGGACCGCTGGCGCAGGTCGTCGGGGCCTTCGCGCTCGCGCCGACGCTCGGCGTGCTGAAGACGGCGCTGTACCTCGACCCGTCGAACGTCTCGGTCGCAGGTGCGAGCGACGCGACGGGCGTCGGAGTCGACGACGCCACGGCGGGCGAGCGCGGCTGGGGAGCCGAACCGGCATCGGTCGGCGAGCCCGGGGTTGTCGGGTCCGTCGTCGCCGCGTTCCGGCGCGGCTGGGACGAACTGCTCGTCTTCGTGCGAGAGCGGGCACTGCTCGTCGTCGCCGCGCTCGGCCTGTTCGCCGCCGGTATCGCGGGCGGTCTGGCCGCAGTGCGCCCGTACGCGGTGCCGTTCCCGGCCTCGCCGACGACGAACGTGTTCGGGGCGTTCCCCGTGGACACGTTCGTCAGCCTGACGGCGAACAACTGGCTGGTCGCCATCGCGACGGCCTTCGCCGGCCTCGGGTTCGGCGTGCCGTCAGTGATCAACATGCTGTTCAACGGCGCGCTGGTCGGTGCCGTCGTCGGACTCGGCGAGAACCCGGTCGACGTTGCCGCGCTCGTCGTCCCGCACGGCATCCTGGAGGTGCCGGCGCTGGCGGTCTCGGGCGCGCTCGGGCTCCACCTCGGGGCGTCGGCGTGGTCGTACGTCCGCGGTCGCGCGTCGGCCGACGACCTCGCGGCGGAGCTCGTCCGGACGTACTACGCGCTGCTCGGACTGTTACCGGTGTTCATCGTGGCCGCCTTCATCGAGGCGTTCGTCACGTGGTGGGTGGCCAGCCTCGTCTGAGGTGGGAGGCGAGCGTCGCTCACTGCGCGATTTTGGTGAACGCGTTCGTGTCGGGGTCCGTACCGGCGACGACGAGCTGGTCCTCGGACTCGACGACGAAGTCGGGGCCGAGGTCGGTGATGACCTCGCCGTTGCGCTCGACTGCGATGACGGTACAGCCCGTACGCGAGCGGACGTCGGCCTCGCCGAGGCTCTGGTCGACGAGCTGTGGCGCGGTGGTCCGGATGATCTCGATCTGCTTGTTCGGCGAGATGATCTCCTCGTCCTCGATGATGGTCGAGGCGAGCATCCGGCCGCTGACCGTCTCCAGTGCGAGCACGTAGTCCGCCCCCGCGCTGTACAGCTTGCCGATGTTCTCCGTCTCGTTGGCGCGGGCGACGATCTCGACGGAGGACGATATCTCGCGGGCGACGAGCGTCGCGAAGATGGTCGTCGTGTCGTCGCTGAGCGCGAAGATGACGGCGTTCGCGTGCTCGATGCCGGCCTCGCGCAGGGTGGCCTCGTCGGTCACGTCGCCGACGACGTCCACTTCGTCGCGGGCCTCGAGGTCGACGACGGTGCTGCTCAGCCCGGAGGTCGCCAGCCTGTCGCACACGGTACTCCCGACCTCGCCGAAGCCGGCGACGACGGCCGAGCGGTGGGAGCGGACGTACTCCTCGCCGATGGTCATCTCCTTCAGGCGTTCGAGCTGGGCCTCCTGGCCCGCGACGAGCAGGATGGTGTCCTCGTCGAGCAGCGTGTCCGGCGACGGCGGGGTCTGGAACTCCCCCTGGGTCCACGTGCCGATGAGGCTCGCGCCGGTGCGCTCGCGGATGTCGCTGTCGGAGAGTCGCTTGCCGCAGATCTCCGCGCCCTCGTGGACGGAGAGTTCGAGTATCTCGAAGTCCTCGCCGACGGTGACGGTCTCGCCGAGGTCGGTCGTCACGGAGGCGGTCACCTGCTCGGCGAGGCTGGTCCCGAGCAGGTGGCGCGGCGAGAACACCTCGTCGGCGCCCGCGTAGTGGAGGTAGTTCTCCAGGTCGGTGTCCTCGACGAGACTGATGACGTGTACTTCGTCGGTCACCTCGCGCACGGCGAGCGCGATGCTGGCGTTCTGCTCGTCGCTCGCGTCGGCGACCACGGTGTCGGCGGTCTCGACCTGGGCGTTCCGGAGGACGTCTGCGGACTCGGGGTTGCCGTGGATGACGTCGAAGTTCTGCTCGTAGAGGTCCAGCACCACGTCGCGGTCGCCGACGACGAGGACGTACTCGCGGTCCCAGGTCCGGAGTTCGTCGATGAGCGCCTCCGCGCGTGGCGAGTAGCCGCAGATGACGACGTGGTCGCTGCGCTCGTCGATGGCGGTCGGGGGGCTCACGCGCACCGCCTCCCGGACCCACGGCGCGACGAACAGCGGCAGCGCCATGAAGATGAGGAACACGCCCGTCATCTGCATGACGATCATCAACAGCTCCATCTCCATCGACTGCCAGAGGCTCGCGTCTTCGCCGTACCCCGTCGTCGTGAACGTCTCGACGACGATGGAGAACGACTCCAGCAGGCTCCGCTCTTCGCCCTCGAACGTCGCCATCCCCCACGAGTAGGCGAAGGTGTAGGCGACGACCACGATGACGAACGCGCCGACGTAGAGGAAGAGCCGACGCCGCTGTCGATTCATCACTATCGTCGCTCTCTCGCCGCGCCTCTTTTACTTTACCACCGGCGTCTGACCGCGTTCAGACGTCGACGTCGACCGGCACTCGTTCCCCGGTCCGTGCCGCCTCGTAGGCGGCCTCGGTGAGCGCCGTGACGGCGAACGCGTCGCGGGCGGTCGCCGGCGGGGTCGCTCCCGTCCCGATAGCGTCGATGAACGCCCCGGCCTTGCTCCCCTCCCGCTCGCGGTCGACGTAGGGGACCACGTCCGTGCTGTCCGACTCGACCTTCGTCAGCCGGCGGGGCTCCCACTGGCGGCCCTCGAGGTAGATCGCACCCTCGTCGTCCCAGGCGTGGACGTGCTCGCGGACGCAGGGAGCCTGGCTGAACACGGAGATGCTGGCCCGGGCACCCTCGGCGAACTCGACGTTGAGCAGCGCCTCGACGTCGACGCGTTGTTCGTCGTCAGCGAACTGCATGTCCGCCCGGACCGCCGTCGGGGTGAGCCCGGTCGTCCAGAGCACGCCGTCGACGAGGTGGCTGCCCGTGTCGTAGAGGTTGCCGCCGCCCGAGAGCTCCGGGTCGGCGCGCCACGTGTCTGAGAACCGCGAGTACCAGTCCTGGGTTATCTCGGCGGTGACGAACGTCGGCGTCCGGTTCCCCTGCGCCCAGCGCTTGCGCGCCTGGACGAACGCGGGGTTGAGGTGGCGCTGGTAGCCGACCATCAGCACCTCGTCGGCGGCGTCGCTGCGCTCGACGAGGTCGCGGGCCCGCTTTCGGTCGGTCGTCAGCGGCTTGTCGCAGAGCACGTGGAGGTCGCGGTCGAGCGCGGCGGTCACGTGCTCGTAGTGCAACGTGTGCGGTGTCCCGACGAGGACGGCGTCCATCTCCTCGGCGTCCAGCATCTCGGCGTAGTTCTCGTACCGGGAGCCGCGGCCGACGTAGAGCGTCTCGCCCGCCACCTCGCGGGCCTCCTCGTCGATGTCGGCGAGCGCGACGACCGTCGACCGTGGGTCGGAGACGAACTCGGCACCGACCGTCTTCCCGATGTAGCCGCCGCCGACGACGCCGACGCGCAGTTTCTCCGGTCCCGGACTACTCTCCACCATTGCTTCCCCCACCGTAACGAGGCATGCACGTCGTTTCAGCGACTGGCCCCTTAATTCGTATCGCCGAGCGAAAGGGAGCGACGGGAGGCCGGCGCGTTCAGGCGGAGAACGAGAGCGAGACGAGTCGGGCGTCGCCGTAGATGACGTGGATCTCCGCGGCACCGTCGCCGTCGACGTCCGCGAGCGCCGGATGGGTGTAGATGGGCACCGACCGAGAGTAGGTAGCTTGCACCTCGCCCGAGTCGGGTGCGACGACCGCGACGGTGCCGTCGTTCGTGACCGCCACCAGTTCGGGGTCGCCGTCGCCGTCGACGTCGCCGACCGCGGGCGGCGGCATCATCTTCGTCCCGCTCGTCAGCGACGTCGACCACTCGACGCTGCCGTCGGTGCCGTCGAGCGCGTGCAGCGTCCCGTCGGCCGAGGCAGCGTACACCTCCGCCGTTCCGTCGCCGTCCGCGTCGACGATCCGGTCGACGGCCGAGAGGTCGCCCGCGTCGGTGTCGGGGTCGCCGACGTCGCGCCGCCACTCGACCGAACCGTCGCGGCCGTCGACCGCGACGACGTGGCCGCTCGACGTCGCGACGACCGTCTCCACCGCGGCGTCGTCGTCGGTCTGTCCGGACCCCATCCAGAGGATGGAACTGCTCACGTTCGTCGACCACTCGACCGAGCCGTTCCCGTCGAGCGCGACGACGCGACCGCCCGAGGAGGGCGCGACGCCAGCGACGAGTTCCGGGTCGCCGTCCGTGTCCACGTCGTCGACGGTCGGCTGGCCCCACACCATCCCGCCGAGGTCCCTGGTCCACGCGGCCGTCCCGTCCGCCCGGACGACCCGGAGGTAGCCCTTCACGTCGACGACGGCCGTCTCGGTGCCGGGGTCGTCGCTGAGGTCCGCGACGACTGGCTGGGTGTACCCGTAGGCGCGCAGTTCGTGGCGCATCTCCGTCTCCCCGGTCACGGGGTCGAAGGCCTTGACGTCCTCCTCCGTGCTCGTCGCGAGCACCTCGCGGTCGCCGTCGCCGTCGTAGTCCGCGACGGTCGGGTCGGCGACGGCGTGGAGCGTGCAGTTGGCGGGGGGCACCTGGTACTCCCACGCGACGCTGCCGTCGCTCGCGTTCAGCGCGTAGAGGCCGCAGCCGTCGCCGTTGCCGCGGTCGCTGACCGGCGTGAAGACGAAGGTGTGACCGTCGACCGTGGCGACGGCCGGCGCGTGGTGGTTGCCCTTCATGTCCCGGCCGGTGTCGCTGACCCACCGCTCGTCGAGCGACCCGCCGTCCCCCTGGACGACGGCGAACGCCCCGGCGCCGGCGAGTGCAGCCACGATGACGAGGAGTGCGAGAGCGGTGACGGTCCGCATCGGCGGCAGTTGGCGGTCCGACGGCAAAAGGGCTCTCACTCCGCCGTCGGTTTCGAGAGTCGTACCACCCGCGGGTCGCGGCGACCAGTTCCGGTTCGCTGGGGCTTAAGTGTGGTTGCCAACGACTAGCAACCGACATGGCTCGAGTCGAGATAGAGTACTGCGTCCCCTGCGGACTGCTCGAACGCGCCGAAGACGTCCAGCACGCCCTGCTCTCGGAGTACGGCCAGCGCCTCGACGCGGTGGCGCTGAAGACCGGCGACGACGGCGTGTTCGAGGTGCGCGTCGACGGCGAGGACGTCTACGCCAAGGAGGAAGACGAGTTCGACGTCGACCGCATCAGCGACCGCGTCGGCGACCGGCTCTGACCGTTCACTCCAGGAGCGCGAAGTAGGGGTCGAGCGAACCGACGCGGTCCGTCGGGACGACCGCGCCGTCGCAGCGGGCGAGTCCGGCAGCGGCCAGGTCGGCGAGGGACGACGGCCCGGTTCTTCGCACGCGTTCGCTGCGGGACGCGGCGTCACGTGGGCGTGGGACTCGACGAGGACGGCTGGTCGCTCACCCAGCCGTCGGCGACCCGGAAGATAGCGACGTCGCTGTTCTCGAAGGCGAGCTGGTATCCGGGCGAGAACAGCAGCGTCGTCGTCATCGTCGCCCGCTGGTGTTTCTGCATCCCGCGCACGGTGTACTGGCCTTTCGGGACGAAGACGTAGTCCGGCTGGACGTCGCTCCGTTCGAGTTCGGCCGAGAGGCAGTTGGCACTGCGACAGAGCGACAGCCGCCTGAACTGATGGAGCTGTGAACGGTAGGCGTCGTGTCCCTTCCATTCCACCCCCCAGGGCCCGACGAGGATGGTCCGACCGGTCTGCTGTGGGAACCACTCGGCAGCGTCGCCGAGGACGACGAAGTCAGCGGACTGCGCCGTGTTCTCCTCCGCCCAGTCCATCGCCGCCATCTCGCTCCGGTCGACGAACTGCGGAAGCGAGGGGCTGCCGGCGTGGGCGTCCACGTCGCTCGCGGCGTAGAGCGCGCCGCTGCTCACCCCGAGCAGGACGACGAGGACGACCGACACCGTCACGACCACCTCCCTGTCCAGCACCGCCGCCTCGTGCCGCAGACGCGGCAGGACGCCGTCGACGACGAACGCCGCGCTGACCATCGCGCCGACGAGGAACACGAACCGCGCCTTGCCGACGGTCAGGACGGCCGCCAGCAGCCACGCCGGGAGGAAGTACTTGCGCTTCGCGACGAGGTACAGACAGCCGACGGTCGGGACCACCTGCCAGACGGACAGCAGCGGCATCTGTTCGATGCGGCGTTCGACGAGGTGCTCTATCGTCGGGATGCTGCTCCCGATGCCGCCGTGGGTCCCCGCCGCGGCGGTGAAGACCCCCGGGCTGTGCATCGTCACCACCTGCAGCCACCACGGCGCGGTGGCGGCGAGACCGCCCGCCGCCACCGCGGCTCCCCAGAGGAGTCCGTCGAACGACCGGTCGAACCGGACGTACAGCAACAGGAAGCTGACCACGAAGAAGACGGTGTACACGGGATGGGTGAGTATCGTCAGCGCGAACGCGACCGTGGCGGGGACGAACCAGTTGCGATCGCCGGCGCGGAAGATGCGGACGCCAGCGTAGATGCCCGTCAGCGCGAACAGCATGGCGGGCGCTCGAACGATTCCGCCCGCGGAGATGTGCCACTGCAGCACCGGCGGGCTGACGGCGACGATGAAGGCCGACAGCGTCGCCTGAGCCCGCGACCCGAGCAGGTCGCGGGCGGTGTAGTACAGCGGGACGAGGTACGCCAGGGTGACGATACCGGGGAGAAAGCGGGAGATGGTGATGGCGTCGAGCCCGGTCAGGTCCTGCATCGCCGCGAGGACGTAGAACATCAGCGGCGGATACGCGAACGGGACGCCCTCGGCGGTGTAACCCGGTATCCGCGACGGGAGCGCGTACCCGCTGGTCGATATCTGGTCGGCGATACTGAAGTACAGGCCCGCGCCGAACGCCGGGTAGGGATGGGACTCGAGGTAGAAAAAGAGGATGCAGAGTCCGGCCAGCAGTGCTGGCGCCAGCCAGAGGAGTTCGCCGACTGGGTGTTTCTGGTCCTGCGTCGTCGTGTGCGTCTGCTCCCTGGCCATGGTTCTGAACTGTGGTCGCCGAGGGCGACCCCGGTCTCCGGGGAACCTATTGCCCGACTCATTCTTTGTTATCCAGTGGCTATGGCCGGGATACCGTACGATGTCGCTCGTTTGGGTGCGCTTTCACGGCCGGTAACGACCCCTTTTCGCCGGCCATCGAACCGGGGGACGCCAGGGCCTGGCGCTACTCGTACCGGAGCGCGTCGATGGGGTCGATGTGAGAGGCGTCCCACGCGGGATAGAGGCCAGCGAGCGCGCCGACGAACAGGCCGACCGCGATGGAGACGACGAACCACTCGACCCGGAACGCCAGCGGCAGCCCGATGAACTCGGCGGCGACGAACGCGGCACCGAGGCCGACGGCCGCGCCGAGTGCCGAGCCGAACACGCCGAGCAGGATGGCCTCCAGCAGGAACAGCTGGAGAACATCCTGGTTCTGCGCGCCGACGGCCTTCATGATGCCGATCTCGCGGGTGCGCTCGGTGACCGACACGAGCATGATGTTGGCGATGCCGATCGCGCCGACGACGAGCGAGATGAGCGCGATACCGGTGATGTACGCGGTGAAGGTGTCGCTCACCTGCTGGACCTGGTTGACCAGTTCGTCCTGAGTGGTGACCTGGAAGTCGTAGGATTCCGGTTTCAGCTGCCGTGCGTCGGACTGCTCGCCGAGATAGGTGTACACCCGGCCCTGAACGGCGTCGACCTTGCCGGTGTCCTCGGCGAGGACGAGCAGTCGGCCGTAGACGCGCTGGTTCTCGTTCTCCGTGGGACTGAACACGGTCCGCTGGTAGAACGGATCCGGCGGTACGTACAGCTGCGGCTGCGGCCCCTCCTGCAGGCCGAGCGCAGACTGCTCTTTCGGTTCGACGACGCCGACCACGGTCGCGTTGATCGTCTCGCCCGTGGCCGCGCGCTGGATGCCGATGGTGTCGCCGACGGAGACGTTCTCGTCCCCGAACATCGTCGCCGCGGGGCGGTTCAACACCACCTCGCGCTTTCCGCTCTGGAACGCACCGCCGGCGACGAACGCCTGGTCGCGCACTGCGAAGTACGACGGCGACGTCACCGTCACCCACTGCCGGCCGACCGTGTCGTTCTGGAACGTCACGGACGAGGCGGCGAGGCCGCTCTGTGGGACCGCGGCCTCGACCCCCTGGAGCGACCGGATCTCCTGGACGTCGTGTTCGGTGAACACGGGGCGTCCGCCACCCAGGTTGGGCAGGCCGGTACTGTCGCCAGATTGCGCGGAGACGTACATCGTCGCCGCGTTGCCGCCCGCCACGGTCTGGACGATGTCCGCCTGGAGGCTCGCCCCGAGCGTGACGAAGGTGATGACGGCGGCCACGCCGATGATGACGCCCAGCGTGGTCAGCGCCGACCGGAGCTTGTGTTCCCGGATGTTACGCCAGCTGATGCGGAGGCTCTCGAGCGCGTTCATCCCCCTCGGCCGTCCGGCACTGTACTCGTCGCGTTGTCGTTCTCGATTGCTCTCATTTCTCTCCCCTCCGCCCGCGCTACGTGTTCCGGAACCAAAAACCCACGACCGGAAACAGCAGGTTAACGGCCTGAAACACGATATTATGGCGTTCTGAGCGTCTGTCAACCCTCGTTCCCGGGCGACCACCCGGAAACGAGAGCCACGTCGTGACAGTGCAGCGGGCGTCGCGACGCCGGTCTCGCGAACCGTAACGTCGATTACAACCGCACGTGACGGAACGAGCACGAAACACGGGGTGGACGTCCACACGTCGGGCCGCCGACCACTGCGCGACGGACGGTAGAACCCGCTGGCCTCGGCCAGGCACCCGGGATATCGTATAGCGACATGTGGTTCATCCCTCCGGCGGTCGAGCGGGTGCTCACACGACGACGGGAGGGACAGTCGGCACCCCGTTACAGACGGTCCAGCTGCCCCGGACGTCCCGAACGGTCGCGCAGGGGCGACCTACCGACGCGTAAGTACGGCCTACCAACCCCGAGACGGTCGGAAGACCGGATCGACGATTTCGAGAGGACGTTGGGCCACGTGACGGAGTCTGTCCCGTGACGTCACGGTAGACCCTCGCGCACAGAAGTTCGGTTTCGACTGGAGGTTCATTCGTTGCTTTCAATTGCAGTCGGTGTTCTTTTTTCAACGCAACCAGTCTGGCCCGGCAATCGAATCAGGAGACGATGGGAGCGCATCATGAAAACCGACTGCATCACCGAACGAGCGAAGAGCCTTGACCGGGACGACCGCGCGGCGTACCGCGTGGCCGGCGACGACGATGACGACGTCAGCACCCGAGTCATTCAGGCCATCGAGGAGATCGGCGACGAGGACGGGGAGAGCACCTGGCTCTACGACAGCATCGACCCGGACGCGCTCGACGCCATTTTCGACGACAAACACGACGGCACTCCGCGGACGAACGGGAAGGTCGTCTTCACCGCTCGCGGCTTCGAGGTCGTCGTCCACAGCGACGGATCGCTGACGCTCTACGCTCCGGAAGGCCACGATCCGGACGGTGTCGACGCGTAACGAACGGACCGAAACGGTATTGTCCTCACGGCAGGCAGTCGGAGCCAGAGTCGACGGATGAACGAGGGGGACGTCACGTTCCGGGAGATGTTCCGCGAGCTACCCGTACAGACCAGTCTCTTCAGTTTCGGACCGGTCGTGCTCGCGATCGCACAGCTGTTCAACGGGATCTACTACGGGACCACGCTGACCTACCACGCCCTGTTCGGGGTTGTCATGATCGCCTTCGCCGTACTCGTCACTCGCCATCACCTCGTGTCGTTCCGGGTCCGGCGACTGGAGCGCGACGAGCCATAGATGAGCCGTCGCTATTTCGTTCGCCTCGTCGAAAGAAGACGTCTACGCGCCGGTCGCGGCACCGGCTTCCGTCGAGCTACCTGCGTACGCGTTGTAGCCGGCGCCGACGGCGACGATGGCGCCGGAGACGACGTCGCTCCAGAACGCTGTCCCGACGCCGGTCAGCACGAACGGGACGAGTATCATCCACAGCCCCATGAGCGCGACGAAGGCCGAACTGCCGACGCTGACGGTGTACCCGTTCGTCATCCGGTAGTAGTTGTACCCGGCGACCAGGAAGATGGCGAGCCCGATGATGATGTTGTTCCAGTAGTTCGCCAGGGATAGCCCCGGATAGACGAACGCGGACGCGAACACCCACGCGCCGAAGAGTGATACGAAACCGCTGAGCCACTTCAGGCTGGAGTGCGCCGTCGTGGTCTGTTCTGACGTTGTCGTCTCTCGACGTTCGGTTTCTGACTCACTCACGTTCTCTGCTACGATGGATAGCGCATTAACGGCCGCGACGGTTCACGCCGCGATGAACGGATGCGAAGTCGCTCACGTGGGAGAAATTCGAGCTTACGTGTCGCCGGCACCGCGCCCATGGTCAGGCCACGTTCCGTTCCGAGACGGTTTGCCCGTCCTCGAATCGCTCGCTGGTCAGCCGAGAGCCGTCGACGAGCGACGTATCGCCGTCGTGGACGAGGTCCGCGACGACGCCGCCGGTCGCGGGCGCCTGCTGGAAGCCGTGCCCCGAGAAGCCGACGGCGTTGACGAAGCCGGGTATCGTCTCCTCGACGATGGGGTGGTGGTCCGGGGTGACGGCGTACAGTCCAGACCAGCCCCGGCGGACCTGCGTCCCGGGGCCGAAGTAGTCCGCGCAATCGGCGGCTCGCTCCAGCGCCTCGGCGGTCCAGTCGAGTCCCGGGGACCGGGCGAACCCGTCGGGGTCGGCGTCCGGGTCGTGGTCGGCGAAGTGACCGCCGACGAGCGCCGCACCGTCTCGCTCCGGCCGGAAGTACGCGCCGGAGTCGAGGTCGATGGTCAGCGGCACCGATTCTGGAACCGGCACCTCCGGGTCGACGACGGCGACGCTCCGACGCCTGGGGGCGACCGGAAGCGTCAGTCCCGCCATCGCGGCCACCTCGTGCGCCCACGGACCGGCGGCGTTGACGACGACGTCGGCGTCGAGTCGCCCCTCGGTCGTCGCGACGCCAGCGACGCCGCGGTCGGGCCGCAGGACGTCGGTGACGGTGACGCCGGTCACGATCTCGACGCCGGCGTCGCGCGCACCGGCAGCGAATCCCTGCAGGGCGAGGTGCGGGTCGGCGAAGCCGTCGGTGGGCGAGTACGTCGCAGCGACGAACTCCTCGGCGCGTAACTCCGGGCAGCGCTCGCGGGCTTCGGCAGGCGAGAGCAGTTCGCTCGGAACGCCGCAGTCGTTCTGCATCGCGACGTTCTCGGCGAACGCCGCCGCGGTGGACTGCTCCCTGGCAACGAGGAGGTATCCCGGGCGTCGGAACTGGATGTCGACGCCGAACTCGGACTCGAAGTTCTCCCAGACGGGGACGCTCGCCCGCGACAGTTCGACGTTGACGCGCGTGGAGAACTGCTGGCGGATACCGCCGGCCGACCGCTCCGTACTGCCGGCCCCGAGCGACGACTGCTCGCAGACGACCACCTCGGCCCCTCGCTCGGCAAGGTAGTAGGCGCTCGCGAGCCCAACGATACCGCCACCCACGACGACGACGCGCATGTGCCGGGGTACGGACGCCCGGGTAATGACGTTCCGGGTGCCCCCACAGAGAACGAGAGCGTTCTGCGACGCGAACGGGCACCAAACGCTGACGGCGCTCCCGGACGAACGCCGCGCATGGTCAGGATACTCTCGGACGCGGACGTCGCCGACTGCCTCGACGTCGCCGAACTCCTCCCGGTCGTCAGATCTGCCTTCGTCAGCCAGGGACGCGGCGAAGTAGAACGGCCGGAGCGACCACACTTCCCCGTCGGAACCGGGCTATCGGGCGACGAACCGCTCGGCACCGGTCTCGTGATGCCGGCGTACGTCCACGGCGCGGACTACTACGTCACGAAGCTCGCGAGCGTCCACGAGGACAATCCCCGGCGAGACCTGCCGACGGTCAACGCTCAGGTGGCGCTCACGGACGCCGAGACCGGTCAGCCGGCGGCGCTGCTCGCCGGAAACCGCATCACGAACGCCCGCACCGGTTGCATCGGCGGTCTCGCGGTCGCGGAACTCGCAGCCGCACCCGTCACGCTCGGCGTCCTCGGCGCGGGAACGCAGGCCCGCTGGCAGACGCGCTGCGTCGACGCCGCGACCGACCTCGACGCCGTCCGGGTGTACTCGCCGAGCGACTCGAAGTACGCTTGCGCCGACGACCTGGACGCGGAACTCGACGCCACCGTCGAGGCGGTCGAGACGCCTGCCGACGCCGTCGCGGAGGCGACTGCCATCGTCACGGCGACGACGAGCACGGAACCGGTCTTCGACGGGACGGACCTGGCCGACGGAGCGGTGGTCGTCGCCGTCGGCGCCTACACCCCCGCGATGCGTGAACTGGACGCGGCGACGTTCGAGCGCGCCGCACGCGTCTTCGCCGACGTCCCCGGGGAGGCCGCCGACGTGGGTGGCGTTCGCGCCGCCGACCTCGCAGCAGACGAGCTTGTACCGCTCTCAGAAGCGTTCGAGGGACGCGCCGGGCGCGAGAGGGCAGACGAGGTGCTCGTCGTCGAGAGCGTCGGGTCGGCGGTCCTCGACGCCGCGGCGAGCGAGCACGTCCTCCAGCGCGCGATCGAGAACGACGTCGGGACCACCGTTCCGTTGTAGTCGCCCTCGCCGGTGGTTTTCTGTACAGCTATCTGGACAGCTATCTGTGGTGACGGCGAGTGCAGAGAGGATACCCGGCAGTGCCGCGGCAACCGGAGATCCAGCCAGACATCCTGGTTAGCTATCTAGATAGCTAACCGGAAAGCCAGGTTTGGTCTGTGGATGGGGACGCGACGTGCGAGCCCGTCGAACGGAGACGCAGTCCAGAAGGGAGTTGACGCTGGGAGTGTGGACTGTATCGTCCATCACGCAGGCCTCACACGCCCCGCGAAGAAAGCCATGAAGGGATTCCAGATAGCTATCGAGAAATATATCCAGATATCTTGCCAGATTTGCAGAGGACGGAAGGGGTTCGAACGGCGGGCGGACCAGGCAGGCCGGCCGAGGACGCGACATCGGAAGCGAGAACTCCAGCAGCGAGACGATCGGCGCGTAGGGGAGGTGAGCGTCAACCCTACGACGTAGATTGCCAGAGAGATAGACAGCCATCCAGATATCTATCTAGATATCTTCGAGGCTGCAGCCAAGACACAGGACGAGGCGAACCCGCGATACAGCACCAGAAAGCCGCCGTATGGCGGTTATCTGGCAATCTATCCAGGAATATATCTGGCGAGATAGCTAACTGTATAGCTATCCGGATAGTTTGAGCCTCTCGTCTGACGAGAATTTATGAGGGGTAAGCGTATACAGTCCAGATATATGAAACGAGCCATCACACTGTGGAGCGAGTCCGGCGGAGTGGGCAAGACGACGATGGCGACCAACGTCTCCGCAGCGCTGGGCCGGCGCGACGAACGGGTTCTCGTGATCGACCTCGATCCCCAGCTGGGTAGTCTGACCGACCACGTCGGATACCAGGACCTGAAGACACACGACGGCGAGCACCTCGGCGACGTACTGCTCGACGAGGAGAAGGACGTCGAGTCGCTCATCGTCGAGACCGAGGACTTCGACCTCGTCCCGTCCCACGAGGGGCTCGCGAACATCGAGAGCGAGATGGCGGCACGCAACACGTCGTTGCGGGAGTTCCAGTTGCGGTCGGCGCTGAAGAGCGTCGCGGGCGATTACGACTACTTCGTCGTCGACCCACCGGCGACGCTGAACGTCCTCGTCGACAACGCGCTCGTGGCCGCGCGGAACGTCCTCATCCCCATCGAACTGACGCGGAAGGGCAGCATCTCCATCGAGGGCCTGGAGGACACCCTCGACAGCATGGAGCGAGGGTTCCAGAAGTTCGACGACGACTTCGACCTCGGAATCCTCGCGGTCGTCCCCAACGAGGTCGGCGATTCGAACATCTACCGCGACACGCGGGAGGAACTGGAGGCCGCCGGCAAGCCGGTGACGCCGTTCGGGGTTCGCAAGCGTGACGTCCTGAAGGAGGCGTGGAAACGACAGATGAACGTCTTCGAGTTCGCGGAGAGCGAGGAGACGCGCGACCTCCGCGAGTACGAGGAGGACCTGCTCGCCAACTTCGAACACCTCGCTCGCATCGTCGAACGGGGAACGGTCGACGTTCCGGAGGTGGAGGCATGACGAAGGACGACCGCTACGGAGTCACCGACGACGACTACGGCGACGACCTCAGCGACCTGACGGATTCGACCGGCGCGTCGACGACGGAGGCCGCAGAGGAGACCGGCGACGAGGAAAGCAGCGACGACGAGACGGACGCACTCCCGTTCATCTTCGCGCGGCGAACGGTGAAGGCGGACCGCGAGGCCGTCCCGGTGTACGTCCAGGACGAAACTGCCAGTGAGATCGAGGAGGTAGAGCGGAAACTCGACCAGCAGTTCGACAGCGACAAGGTGATGGCACTCGACGTCCGCGAGGCGCTGGTGCGGGCGGGGCTCGATAACTTCGACGACGTGGAACGCGTGATGGAGGAGTGGGGATACGGCCGCCGATAGCGAAAGGTCCGTTCCGTATTGCGGTTATCTAGATAGCTATCCAAATAGATGTCCACTTAGCTATACGTATGAGTGTCTGGTTATATTCACAGACAGAGCCCCCAGCGGTCTTCTCCGGCCGGACGGGCGGTACCGGCGAAACAACGGGAGTACAACCGGGAGAACGATGTGAACCACCAGACACCGGTATTGTATTCTGTGTACAAAACCGTTAAGTCGGTGGAGACGCAAGTGGAGGGTACATGAGTGACGATATAGAGAGCATCAAGGAACAGAAGAAGAAAGAACTGCTCGGAGAGGACGACGAGTCCGGCACCGACGTGCCGAACGAGCCCATCCACATCGAGGGGTCGGACCACCTGGACGAGCTCGTCCAGGACGCCGACGTCGTGCTCGTCGACTTCTACGCGGACTGGTGTGGCCCGTGCAAGATGCTCGAACCGGTGGTCGAGTCCATCGCGGCGGACACGGACGCGGCAGTCGCGAAGGTCGACATCGACCAGCACCAGATGCTGGCCCGCCAGAACGGCGTCCAGGGCGTCCCGACGCTGTTCCTCTACGCGAACGGTGAGCCCGTCGAGCAGATGGTCGGCGTCCAGGACGAGTCGACGCTCCGGAACAAGATCCAGCAGCACGCAGCCTGATCCTCGTCGACGTCGTTCTCGCGTCTTTAAGGGGGCGGCGTACGAACGCTCGGACGATGGGATTTCACACGTTCGACGCCGAGAAGGCCGAGAAGCTCGAGGACGACTCTCGCTACCGGTACGTCTCCCGCGAGGAACTCGTCGGCAGCCTCGACCCGTCCGACGACGACGTGGTCGCCGACCTGGGGAGCGGGACCGGATTCTACACCGACGACGTGGCCCCGCACGTCGAACAGCTCTACGCGGTGGACGTCCAGGAGCCGATGCACGACCAGTACCGCAAGAAGGGCGTTCCCGAGAACGTCTCGCTCGTGACGGCGAACGTCGCGGAGCTTCCGTTCGACGACGGCGAGCTCGACGGTGCGTTCTCGACGATGACGTTCCACGAGTTCGCCGGGGAGGACGCGCTCGCCGAGGTGGCGCGCGTCCTCGCGGACGGCGGCCGACTCGTCGTCGCCGACTGGAGCGGGAAGGGTATCGGAGAGAGCGGACCGCCGGTCGACGAACGCTTCGACGTGGACGAGGCCAGCGAGCAACTCGTCGATGCCGGATTCACCGTCGAACACGGGTACGAACGCCCGGAGACGTTCTTCCTGGTCGCGCGACGCTGACGACGGATAGACGACGGACCGCCGGAAGGCAACCGCCTGCGTTCGACTGTCTGGGTCGGTACGGGCGTCGACTCAGTGGTCGTGCCCGTGCTCGTGGTCGTGTTGGTGATTGTGGTCGTGCTCGTGACCGCGTCCGTGCTGGTGATGTTCGTGGTCCGACGGACGGAACTGCCCGCTGAACGCCCGCTGAACGACCTCGTTCAGGGCCGGGTGGACGTGGATGGTCTCCCGGACGTCGTGGACCGTCCCTGACCCGGACGTCATCGCGACGACGACCTCGTGGACGATCGACGAAGCGTCGGGGCCGACGATGTGACAGCCGAGAATCGCGGCGTCCTCCGGGTCCGCGAGCACCTTGACGAAGCCGTCGTCCTCCATGAGCGCCTGGCCCATCGCGGTGTCGCCGTACTCGTAGGTCCGGACGGCGAACTCGCGGGCCGCGTCGCGGAGCTCCTGCTCGGTCCGCCCGACGCCGGCGACCTGCGGAGAGGAGAAGACGGCGTGTGGCATCGCCGTGTAGTCGACCGGTTGCTTCTCGCCGCGGCCGAGCGCGTTCCTGGCGACGTAGCGCGCCTCGTGGTTCGCAGAGTGCTTGTAGAGGTAGTTGCCGACGATGTCGCCCAGCGCCCAGACGTCGTCGGCGGTTGTCTCGAGGTACTCGTTCGTCTCCACGAACCCCTCCTCGTCTGTCTCGATGCCAGCGGCTTCGACGTTCAGCGTGTCGGTGTTCGGCTGTCGGCCCGCCGCGACGAGCAGTTCGTCTGCGGTCACCTCGACGGCGTCGTCCGGGCCCTCGGCCCTGACCGTTATGTCCCCGCCGTCCTCGCTGACGGCGGTGGCCTCGTAACCTGCGTACACGTCGTGGTCGCGGGCGAAGACCTCGGTGAAAGTCTCGCTCACCTCGCGGTCCTCGTCCGGGAGGAGGACGTCGCGGCGGCCGACGATGCTCACGTCGGTGCCGAACGCGCCGAAGAAGTGGCCGAGTTCGGCCGCGATGTAGCCGCCGCCGACGACGATCAGGCGGTCGGGGCGCTCCTGGAGTTCGAGCGCCGCCTTGCTCGTGAGATAGGACACGTCGTCGATGCCGTCGATGTCGGGTATCTTCGGACGGGTTCCGGCCGCGACGAGCACCGTCTCCCCCCGGATGCGCTCGTCGCCCACCTCGAGTGTGCGCTCGTCGACGAACCGGCCGCGTTCGTGGAAGAGGGTGTGGTGCTCGGAGGCGCGGAGGCCGCGCTCGATGCTCTCGGCGTCGCCCGCGACGTCGTCCGTGACCTCCTCGACCATGCCGGCGAAGTCGACGTCCTCGATAGTCGCGTCGATGCCGAACGCGGACGCGTCGCGTATCTCCTCGGCGAGGTCCGCGCGGTGGATGAGCATCTTCGAGGGGATGCAACCCCGGTTCAGACAGGTGCCGCCGAGCGGTCCCTCCTCGACGACGGCGACGTCAAGGCCCTGGCGCACCGCGGTCGAGGCGACGTCGAGGCCCGACCCCGAGCCGACGACGACGAAATCGAACTCCTGCATACCGCAGGTTGGACGCCCGCCGACGAGTAACTTTTCGCCGTCGCCGGTCAGCCCCGCGTCGACCCGGGCGCACCCTCGTAGTCGTCGACGTCGGACTGGCGGACCGACTCGTCCTCGACGTACCGTTCGAGGTGTTGCTGTGCGTCCGAATCGGCAGGATCCGGGCGCTCCGCTGCGCTCTCACCGTGGATCAGTCGCGGGAGCACCAGCCGGGCGAACTCGACGGTGACCACGAGCAGGAACGGGCCGTAGAAGACGCCGTACCAGCCGAAGAGGGCGGTACCGAGGAGGTAAGCGAACAGCATGAGTCCCGTGTGCAACGACCGGCCGGAGAGGTAGGGGCGGACGCCGTAGCGGACGAGGGTGTCGAGACCGAGGAGGAGAACGGCGAAGAACAGCGCGGGGAACCAGAGGGACGCCGGGTCCGTCTGGACGGCGAGCGCGGTGAGGTAGCCGCCGACGAGGAGGTAGACCACGCTGCGACCCACGAGCGGGACGAACGTGGCGACGCCGGTGACGACCGCGAGCAGTATCGGGACCGGGATGGAGAGACCCGGCGGTGCGACGAGGTCGAGGACGGAGTAGATGAGACCGGAGAGGACGACGACGACGAAGATGGTGAGGAGGTTCCCGAAGTAGACGCCCTTCAGGTGCTCGTCGACCGCCGTCAGGTACCTGGAGGCCGCCGTCCCCTCGTCGGCGATCTCGGCGTGGAACCAGTCGGCGAGTCGGCGGTCGTCGCGGAGCAGGAAGAACACGAAGACGAGGCCGAGGAAGCCGTGGAACACCGCGTTCGCGAACGCGCCGGCCGCTCCGAGCGCGAGGTCGAGACCCTGCTGGACGTTCTGGTTCGCCCAGAGCTCGCCGGCCGTTGAGTAGAGCTGTTCGGGCGTGGTCGGGACGGCCGCGACGTCGAGTTGCGGGAAGAGGACGGAAGCGAACGTCGCGACGTCCGCCGGGCGTATCGCCGCGAGCTGGCCGAGACTCACCAGGACGATGGCTGCAGCGACGGCCACGAAGGGGAGGACGATGAGCAGCATCGTCAGCGCCGCGGCGACGCCCGGCGACCCGGTCCGGCGCTCCAGGCCGCGCGACACCGGTCGCGCGGCGTAGTACAGGAACAGTCCGAACATCAGGGTCCCCACGTACGAGTAGAAGACGAACAGCGTCAGTGCGGCCAGCACCAGGCCGAGGAGCCACCACCACGCGATGGACCGGTCGGACGAGACTGCAGACCGCACGCCGAGCGGCGAGCGTTCGGGCATGGGTGAAGGTATGGCACCCAGGTATATAGACGACCCAATGCGTCCAGGTTTCGATATCTGGAGGCGCTGAACGCGGCGTTCAGTGATTGATTGTGAACGGCGCTCCGCTGAGATAGCCGCCGGAGCAAACCATTGATAAATCGTATAACGCGATACCGTTCTCGTCAGCCGGGGGCCCGGATCGGCCACGGCCCGAGCAAACGATGTTGCCAGCGGGATTGTTAGTTCTATGATACGAGCGCTTATACCGAAAGCCGTCGGCGTACCGGAACATGGACTGGGAGTTCGTCGCCCGGTACGGCGGTCGGTACACGGTACTGTTCGGTGGCGGCACGGTCGGCGTCGCTTACCTCCTCCCGAGCCACATCCGCCCATACGCGTTGCTCGGCGCTATCACTGTCGGGTTGCTGTTGATGTGGCGGGCCGCAGCCGGCGGGAAGGGCGGTGGCCCGACCCTGGCCCAGGAGCCGGAGGCGGTGTCAGGACTCAAGTCGAGGGACGACAGCGTCGTCGTCCACGAGGAGAACGAGCACCTCGGCGCCAGAAAGGCGTTCTTCGCCCTGGGCCTGATAGTGTTCGGCGTCGGCGCGCTCGTGACGCTCATGTGATTGGGACGTGGTCGACGTGATCCGCACGTAGCACGGGGCCGCCGGCACCCGTCAGCCGAGCGCCTGACCGACGGCGAGTTCGCGGTGGAGGCGACACGGGAGCCAGGGTACGACGACCCTTCCGAGTGTGAGAGCGAGCACAGGAGCGTCGTCCCCGAACTCATGGCGAAAGTGCAGCATGACCGTCGTGGACGCGGTGCAGGGATGACCGCGGAGTCGGCCGACGGTCACTCCGGGTCGTCCGCCAGCAGGCGCGCGTCGACGTACGCGTCGAGTTCGCGTCGCGTCGCGCGAACGGCGTCGGCGGGTTCGTCGGTCGTCACGCGTTCGAGCATCGACCCGTTGATGGTGGTCACCAGCAGCGCGGCCGTCGCCTCCGGGTCGACCTCGCGGAACGTGCCCGACTCGACGCCGTCGCGTACGACGTCGGCGATGCGGTCGCGGAAGAAGCGGTCGGTGCGGGTGAACTGCTCGCGGTAGCCCGCGTCGTGGGACGCCTGCGCGCGGAGTTCCATCATCGCGCTCGTGAACTCGAAGCGCTCGTCGTCGAGCGTCGGCGGGAGGACGTGGTCGAGCAGCGCCTGGAGGTGGGCGTGGGCGTCGTCGCTCGCCTCGACCGGCACGTCCGACGTGAAGTTCTCGAGCATGAACCCGAGGAAGTCGACGAGCAGTTCGTCCTTGCTGTCGTAGTGGTAGTACAGCAGCGACTTGCTCTTCTCGAACTCGTCGCCGATGCGCTCGATGGTCAGGTCGGCGTACCCGTGCTCGCAGAGCGCGTGGTACGTCGCCTGCATGATCGCGGTCCTGGTGTCGTCCGTGTCGCCGTCGATGGGACGAGACGATGGCACATGACTGAATATTCAGTCAGCAGCTATATACGTTCGCATCGCCATCGACGAGGTAGCGAGAGCGGACGCCACCGGAGACGTACGCGACGGCGTCCGAAAACCACAGGAACCATGGCACGACCGAACTCGACGACGGAACGAACGCAGGAGCGCAGTGGGACGGAACCGTCACCCGGTCGGCACGCCATCGACACGCGAGGGCTCAACCTGACCTACGGCGACGGGACGGAGGCCGTCGAGGACGTCTCCCTGTCCGTTCCGGCGGGGGAGTTCTTCGGATTCCTCGGCCCGAACGGCGCGGGCAAGACGACGACCATCAAGGTGCTCGCCACGCTGCTGAAACCGACCGCCGGCGACGTTCGGGTCAACGGCTTCGACGCCGTCGCCGACCCACAGGCGGTCCGGGAGTCCATCGGCTACATGGCCCAGGAGACGAGCGTCGACGAGGAGCTCACCGCGCGGGAGAACGTCCGGTTCGCGTGCGAGGCCTACGGCGTCCCGCGCGGCGAGCGCGAGGACCGCATCGACGAACTGCTCGACCTCGCCGACCTCGCGGAGGTCGGTGACAAGCGGGCCGAGGAGTTCTCCGGCGGCATGAAGAAACGGCTGGACGCCGCCACGGCGCTGGTCCACCGGCCGCCGCTCGTCTTCCTCGACGAACCGACCACGGGGCTGGACCCGAAGGCGCGCAACCGGCTGTGGGACTACTTCCGGCGCATCAACGACCAGGGGACGACCATCTTCCTCACCACGCAGTACCTGGAGGAGGCCGACCAGCTCTGCGACCGCATCTCGGTCATCCTCGACGGCGAGATCGTCGCCACGGGGTCGCCGGACGACCTCAAGCGGCGGGTCGGCGGCGAGATACTCGACATCGACGTCGAGGGCGGTGCCGGCGAACGGGAACGCGCCGCCGACGTCGCTCGGAGCGCGGACCCCTTCGGGGACGAAGCGACGGTCGAGGTGACGGAGGACGGCGTCACCGTCACGTCGCGGGCGGCCCGCGAGCGCGGGACGGACCTCCTGGTCGAACTCCGCGACGCCGGACTCACCGTCACTGGCTTCAACGTGCGCTCGCCGACGCTCGACGACGTCTTCCTCGCCATCACCGGCGAGCACGTCGAGAGCGACGCCGCGGCCGCCGCCGATAACGCGCCGACGGGGGTGAACCGATGAGCGCGCCGACCGAGTCCGCCGCGGACGGCGAGGAGCCGGCCGACGTTCCCCGGTCGGGCAACTCCTTCGCCGGCGACTGGTGGGTGAACTTCAAGCGGTGGAACCTGAAAGCGGTCCGGAACCCGTTCGTCCTCGTCGTCTCGCTGGTCCAGCCCATCATCTTCCTCGTGCTGTTCACGCAGGTGTTCGGCCAGATCGCGACGGGTGCCATCAGCCGCGGCGGCGCGGACATCACCTACGAGACGTACCTCGTGCCGGCTATCGCCATCCAGGTGTCGCTGGCGGCCGCGGCGACCTCCGGCGTCGGCCTCGTCAACGACATCGAGAACGGGATGTTCGAGAAGGTGCTGGTCACGCCGATGAACCGGACCGCGGTCTTCCTCGGGAAGACCGCCGCCGAGATCCTCCGCATCCTGGTCCAGATCGGCATCATCCTCGGCCTCGGGGTGCTGCTCGGCGCTGACGTCGCCACAGGGATTCCGGGGGCGCTCGGCATCATGCTCGTCGGCGTCGTGTTCTCGATGTGGTTCGTCTCGCTGTCGAACACCATCGCCGTGCTCACGAAGGACCAGGAGTCGACCATCATCGGCGCGAACCTGCTCCAGTTCCCCTTGCTTTTCGTCTCGACCGCCTTCCTCCCGCTGCGGGTCCTCCCCGGGTGGATCCAGACCGTCGCGACGTACAACCCCATCACCTACGGCGTCGACTCGGCGCGGTCGCTCATGCTCGGCCGCGACGTGATGACGGTCGTCGACGTGTCCGTCTTCCCGACGACCGTCGCCGGCGTCGAGTTCGGCACCGTCTGGAACACGCTCCTGCCCGGCCTGGGCGTCCTGCTCGCGCTCGACCTCGTCCTCGGCAGCGTCGCCGTCTACATGCTCTCGAAGGCGTCGAGTTCCGACGTGCAGTGAGCGTGGGAGCGATGTCTTCGAACGGGACGTATTCGAGCAGAACGCCCGCGAGACGGTCGGCCGCCAGACCAGTCAGAATCTATTTGTTGGAGGAGTCGAAGGTCAGACCATGGAACTACTCGAAACGGGCGTGGCAGTCGGCGTCTTCGTCGGCGTCGGCTACATGTACCTCCGGTCGTACTGGATCGACGACCCCTGGCTCAACAGCGAACTGTTCCGGTAACGCTCGAACCCGGCGCGGCAGGGAACCGCCCGCGACCTCGCGGCCCGAACGAACGTTCGGCAGGCACAGGCCGACACCCGGAGATGACCCGTGCCGGATTTTTCACCGCAAGAAGTACTTACTGTTCGCAGTCTAACGGCTGCAGTATGCGTCGAACGATGCTCGCGTTCGTCGTCGCCATGGCCGTCGTGACCAGTGGCTGTGCTAGCCTCCAGGGTAGCCCTGACGCACCGACCCAGCACCCATCCGGGACGACGTCAGTGACGCCGACAGCCACGGCGTCGATGACGCCGACGGCGACCACCACGCCGTCAGCGACCACTGGGCCGACCCAGCGAACCGCCACGTCGACGAGCGAGGACGCGTCGATGCCACAGGTAACGCTCGCAGGGGCAGAACGGGCCACCGGGTACGCCTGGCAACTGCCGCGGAACGGCACCATGACGACCATCTCGGTGGGAAACCAGGGAGCGAGTGACGCGGAGTCGCACGCCTACGTCGTCTGGAACGACGCGTCGGTCGACCGCACCGTGGCGATGACGGTCCGGGCGTCGAACGCGACGGTCGCCGAGAAAGCGCTGCAGTTACCGCCGGACGCAGTCGTTCGCGTCGACGTGCACGAACCGGACACGTACCGCACGACTGTCACCGTCGCCGAAGGGAGCGAGACCGTCTCGGAAGTCACAATCACGGACGACCGCGGCAACTTCGACTGCAACGCGAAGTACGTGAACGTCGCCCTCCTCGGGGACGGTCGCGTCGGAACCTCGGTGGACGAGACCCTGGTCGCTTGCGGCACCACGACCGCGTAGACGGGCCTCTCACCGCCGGAAGCAGTCGGTGTGGTCCGCCACGAACGTTCGGAAGCTGTTCGGTTTCCGGTCCAGCACGCGCTCCGCGTCGTCGCTGACCCGCCCGGAGAGGCCGAGTCGAGTGACGGTGTAGAGGACGACCATCACGCCGACCAGCCGGGACGGGACGTCGCGCGAGCGCATCCGGCGCGCGAACTGGAGGATGGACGGGTTCGGGTACGCGATGCGGCGGTCGAGGGCGGCGGTGAACGCGTCGGCGACCTCGTAGCAGTCGAGCGCCGCCGGGCCTGTCACGTCGTACGCGGCGTTCTCGTGGCCGGGGTCGGTGAGCGCGGCGACGCCGACGGCGGCGACGTCGCGGGCGTCCACGAACCCGGTCTCGCCGTCGCCCGCGGGTACGTAGATCTGGTCGTGCTCGACGACGTCGGGGCGGTGGATCTCGCTGAAGTTCTGCATGAAGTTGGCGGCCCGGAGGAAGGTGTAGGCCACGTCCGCGCGTTCGAGGTGGCGCTCCATCCGGTAGTGGGGGAGCAGCGGATTGCGCTCCGCACCGAGGACCGACAGGTAGACGACGTGTTCCACGCCCACCCGCACCGCAGCGTCGACGAACTCCTGCAGACGGTCGACGCCGACGCTCGGCGGTCGGACGAGGAAGAGGCGGTCGACGTCCGCGAGCGTCGTCCCCCACGTCTCGGGGCGCTCGAAGTCGAATTCGACGGGCTCCGACTCGCCGCCGGAGGCGGCGGCCTGCGACGGGTGGCGAGTCGCGACGCGGACGTGGACCGGGCGGTCGGCGATCTGGTCGACGACCGCCGAGCCGACGGTCCCGGTCGCGCCGGTCACGAGGACGGTCCCGGTCACGCCGCGCCTCCGGCGGCGCACCTCGCGGGACGGGACGGACCGACGGCCGTTACCGACGTCGGACGATGCATCGGCGCCTGCACGGGGCGGTTGCGGAGGGAACGACGGTCGGTGAGAGGGCGGTGCGGCCGCGGTCCGGTCGACGTGCTGGTCACGTCCGGGGCGACAGACGCCAGCGGTAAAACAGATCGCACCGGACGACGCGACGTGCCGCAGGGTCGGCCGGAGCAGTCAGCGCGGAACGTCACGGAACGCAGCCTCCACAACCTTGTTCAGCGTCGGGTGGGCGTGGATGGATTCGGCGACGTCCGAGACGGTGCCTGGGGCGGACTGCATCGCTATGACCGCCTCGTGGACGAGCGTCGAGGCGGATTCGCCGACGACGTGGCAGCCGAGTATCTCGCCGTCCAGGGTGGCGATGGCCTTCGCGAAACCGGTGTCGAGCTTCTTCGCGCGACCCATCGCGGTGTCCTCGTACCGCGCCGTGCCGACGACGTACTCCCGGCCTTCGGCGGCGAGTTCCTCCTCGGTCGCGCCGACGCCGGCGACCTGCGGTTCGGTGAAGATGACGTGCGGCATCACCGAGAGGTCGATGGAGCGACGCTCGCCGTGGACGACGCTGGCGACGGTGTGACGCGTCTCGTAGTCGCCGGCGTGCTTGAGCTGGCTGTTGCCGGCGATGTCCCCCTGTGCCCAGACGTTCTCGGCGGTGGTCTCGAGGTACTCGTTCGTGTCGACGAAGCCGCGTTCGTCGAGTTCGATGCCCACCGCGTCGAGGGCGAGCAGATCGGTGTTTGGTCGTCGGCCGGTCGCGACGAGCAGTTCGTCGGCGGTCAGCGCGACGTCGCCGGCCTGGCTCTCGGCGTGCAGGGTGACGCCCTCCTCGTCATCCTCGACGGCGGTCGCGCTGTACCCCGTGTACACGTCGTGGCGCTCCCGTGCGACGTCGGTGATCGTCTCGGCCACGTCGCCGTCCTCCCGGTGGACGAGCGTGTCGTTGCGTTCGAGGATGGCGACGTCGGTCCCCATCGACCAGAAGACGTAGCCGAGTTCCACCGAGATGTAGCCGCCGCCCAGGACGACGAGACTGTCCGGCGGTTCGTCGAGGTACAGCGCCTCGTCGCTCGTCAGGTACTCGACCTCGTCGATGCCGTCGATGGGCGGCACGGACGGCCGACTGCCCGCCGCGACCACGACGCGTTCGCCGGTGATCTCCTCGCCGTCCACCGCGAGGGTGCGCTCGTCGACGAACCGCGTCTCCTCCTTGTAGAGCGTGAGGTGCTCGCGGTCGCGGTAGTCGGCCTCCATGTTCTCCGCGGCCGACGAGAGCGTCGACGATATCTCGTCGACCATCCCGGCGTAGTCGACACCCTCGACGGTGGCGTCGACGCCGAACCGGCCGGCGTCGCGGACGCCGTTGAGCACGTTCGCACGCTGGACGAGCATCTTCGACGGGTTGCAGCCCCGGTTGAGACACGTCCCCCCGAGCGGACCCTTCTCTATCAACGCCGTCTCCAGTCCGGCGTCCGCGGCGGCGGCCGCGACGTTGTTCCCCGTCCCGCCGCCGACCACCACGACGTCGAACTCGGTCATCGCCGTCGGTCCCCCGGCGGTCGCTGCGGTCGGTGGGCGGCGCTTCCGACGCGGACGCCGGCGGCCGGGACCGAGGTGGACGACGGCCGCTTCGGAACGACGCAGCGACCACGCCGGTGGGGACGGAGAGCGGGACGGCGTCGCCGAACGCTACTGGCCGGTTGGCTGTGCAGTTGCGAGACCATCGACAGCAGTACGTGCACCAGTGGCAAGAATCTACGGTGGGGTTGCACCGTCACGACACGACGGGACGAGAGCGTCACGCGGCCCCGGCCGCGTCGACAGACTCGAAGTCCGCAGCTACTGACCCCCGGCACGCGAGCCGTGCCGTGAGAACGGGGTCGCGACCGGGAGCCGACGCCGCTATCTTCGGGACGCCCTCGACGTGGAAACGACCACCTCGTCGCGTCGGCGAAAAGAGCCTTGTCGTCCGGGCGGAACTCTAGACCGATGGGGTTCATCGCCGAGTACTCGCTGTCGAATCCGATCCTGCTGGAAACCCGGCGGACGGTTCCCGACGTCGAGGTCTCCGTGGAGGACGAGCAGTTCGTCTCCGGCGACCGCTCGCGACTGATCCTCTGGGCGAAGGGGTGCGAGGACGACCTCGAACGATTCTTCCGGGCACTCCCCGACGACCCGTCAATCTCGGGATTCGAGGTCCTGTCCCGGCTCGCCGGCCTTCGGCTCTTCCGCGTGACGCTGTCCGAGGAGGGGGAGCGCGGCCTGACGTACGTCAGCGCTATCGACTACGGCATCACGCTGCTCGACATCACTGCGGAAGGAGGGACGGAGACGGACAAAGTGAACTACCGCGCCCAGATGCCGAACCGCGAGGCGTTCCTGAACTACCGCGAGGAGTGCCAGGAACGCGACCTCTCGTTCGAACTCCATCGGCTCTACCGGAGCGAGGACGACGAGACGGAGGGGTACGGCGTCACCCCGCGGCAGGCGGAGGTACTCCGGCGCGCGCTCGAACGCGGCTACTACCAGGTTCCACGGGAGGTGTCGACGAAGGAACTGGCCGAGGAGTTCGACATCTCCGGCCAGGCGCTCTCCGCACTCCTCCGGCGCGGCCACGCGGCGCTGCTGCAGAGCACGGTCGCCAGCGAGGACGGTATTTAAAACGTTGGTGGGCAAACCCGGAAAGACTCCCGTCGTCACCCCATCAGTACAACTACGCCAATGTCAATGGATTCAGCTTACCCGGACGGTACGGAGCAGCAGACGTCCATCACCTACACTGCGGCCGAGGACGAGAACCCCAGCGAAGCCGTGATCGTGGCCCTCCGGAAAGCGAGCGACCGCTCGCCGTCGCTCGACGCCGACCGGCCGGGCGACGACATGCTCGAACCGCTCTTCAACACCATCGACCCCGACGCGCTCGACGCGCTCTTCAGTTCGCGGAACGGCACGTCCACGCGATCCGGGACGGTCACGTTCACGCACGCCGGATACGAGGTCACCGTGTCCGCCGCGGGCGACGTCACCGTCGCGGACGCGTGACGTCACGGCTACCGGTCTCTTCTCCGCAGCCACGGTCCGACCGCCGACGAACGGGTCACCGTCGAGGCGGCGTCCCAGTCACGACTCCGGCGAGGGGACCCCGTAGTCCGGAGTTGCCAAGTGCCAGGGCGTCGTGGCTCGGCCATGGACATTCCGCCGGAGGGGAGACTCGAACTGGTCGCCCTCGCACTCGGCGGCGTCGTCGGCCTGCTGGTCGTCGAACTCGTCGTGCTCCCGGTCGCGCTGCTGGCGGTCGAGTTCGTCGCCGGAATCGTGGAGACCGTCGTCCGGGTGATCACCGAACCTCGTAGGATCCGTCGGTCGCGGTGAACCGACCGAGGTCGGCCGTCTGTCGGTAGTCGGACGCGAGCAGCGCCGACAGTTCGTCGCGGAGGCGGTCGCCGTCGCCGTCCGACCACTCCGCCGGGTCGCGGATGGGAACGACGAGGAACCCGCGGCCCTTCAACGGCGTCGCGTGGAGTGCAGCCATCCCACGTTCCATCTCCGCCGCTCGCGCCGTGTACTCGTAGAGGACGTGCGCCGTCGCGCGCTCGCCGACGGGGAGGAGGACGTGAGCCGCGATGGCCCGCAGTTCGGCGTCGAAGAACGGTTCGAGGTCGGCGTACGCTCCCTCGGTCGGCGACTCGCCGTCGGGGAGACAGCACATGTGGAGGTAGCTCGCGAACAGGTTCGAGACGGTCGGCTCGTCGCTGTAGACGTCGCCGAGCAGACCGACCTCGTTCAGTACCGGCTGGAGACGTTCGCCAGCGACGCCGTCGGTGAACGGGACGCCCGTGCTCGTCCCGCCGTGGACGTTCGGGTGGTCGCCGACGAGGTGGAAGTCGGCGTTGGCGTCGCCGTAGCCGAACACCGCGCGGTGGTCGCCGTCGGGCGTGCAGGCGTGGTCGCACGGCGGCGACATGTCGAAGGGGTTGCTCGTTCGGTCGGTGACGTTCTGCACGCACCTCACTTGCAGCGGCCGAGTTAAAGGCGGAGCGGTTGCAGGGGTCACTCGGCGTCCTCGACGACGGCGCGGACCGGCGCTCCGTCGGCCGCCGCGACGGGCAGCGGATACGCCCGGAGCGTGAACCGGCCGGGAAGGTCCGCGAGGTTCGTCAGGTTCTCGACCACCAGTCGGTCAGCACCGAGCAGTTCGTGGTGGGCCGGGACGCCGTCCGGTTCGCCGGGGGCGGCGTTCGGCGTCGGCGTCGGGTCGACGCTGAGCGCGTCGAGGGCGACGTGGTGGCCGCGCTCGGCGCACCACGCCGCGGCGTCGGGCGCGAGGTACGGGTGGTCGAGGTAGGCGTCGGTTCCCCACCGGTCCGCCCATCCCGTCCGGAGGACGAGCATCTCGGCGTCCGTCTCGGGGAGCGCTGCGCGCTCGATGGCGTCGCGGGGGCCGCAGTCGGTGCAGTCGACGAGGCGCGCGTCGAACGCGAACGTCTCGACGGGGACGGCGTCGAGCGTGCGGCCGTCGGGTTCGGTGTGGCTCGGCGCGTCGACGTGCGTCCCGCTGTGGGTGCCGAGCGAGAGGTGGGTCACCCGGTAGCCGTCCTCGTCGTGGGTGGCGTGCGGCGACGCCTCCACCGGCGGGTCGCCCGGGTACACCTGCGTCGACGGGCCGAGCGGGTGGGAAAGGTCGCGGACCATGGATGCGCTACCGTCCGCCGTCACTAAACGGGACCGAAGGCGTCGGCCCGACGCCCGCCGAACCTGTCAGCCCGTGGAGCGAACTGCAGTTCGCCGAGCAGTTATGCCGGCGGGGTGTGACGTCGCCGACGTGACCATCGTCGTTCACACCACCGTTCCAGTGAAACCGGACGAGCGCGCGGTGGCGCTCGAACTCGTCGAGGAACTCGTCGCGCAGTCGCGGGCCGAGGACGGAACGACGACGTACCGGGCGTCGACGGGCGTGCTGGATCCGAACGCCGTCCGGTTCTTCGAGCGCTACGAGGACGAGACGGCGCTGGAGACCCACCAGGAGTCGGACGCGTACGAGCGGTTCCAGGACGCGCTGCCGGCCCTGCTCGACGGGGAGCTGGAGACGGTCACCGTCGACGCCGACGGGACGGTCGAGGTCGTCCGCTGGGACGGCGAGGCGGTCACGCGGGTCGAGCCCTGACCGGGGCAGTTCAGAACGGAAAACCGGCGGGTGGAACGAGAGGACGGCAGCAAGAAGTGAAAGGGAGTCACTCAAACGCCGTGGTCCCGGAACCGGAGGAGATCCACCGCCACCGGAAGCGCTTCGAAGTCGTCGTCGGCACCGGCGACGAGCGTCGCATCCCGTTGGTCCGCCAGCGCAACCGCGTGAGCGTCGGCGAGCGAGACGTGACCGTCGGCCTTCACCTCTCCAGCGAGTCGCCAGTCAGCCCGCTCGATGGTCAGGCCCCGCCGTTCGAGAGCACGGATGTCCCGGTCGGCGACGCGAAGCGACGCGTCGGTGGGCGTGTCGCTCTCAGCGCCTTCGAACCGAGCAACGAGATAGAACACTTCGCTCGCGTTCGCCTCGGCGAGATACCCTTCGGAACCGCCTTCGAAGACGTCGGCCAGCAGGTCGGCGACGACGTCGTCGCCGGGCTCGCCGTAGAGGAACGCGACGAGCGCTTCGGTGTCGAAGACGTAGGCGTCGCTCATTCCTCGGCGTCCTCGGCGTCGGAGGGGCGAAGCCGCTCGGCCCGTTCTCTTTCGCGCTGGTGCGCTTCGTCTTTCAGCTCTCGTACCCTGTCCAGCAGCTCACCGGGTTCGCGTTCGCCACCGTGGATGCCGTGAAGTTCGTCGAGCGAGGGAATCGGTTCGATGATGATCCGCTCGCCTTCCTCGTAGACGAAGACTTCACCGGGGGTCTCGATACCGAACTTCTCGCGGAGCGGTTTCGGGATCGTCGTCTGCCCCTTCTGTGACACCCGTACAATCTCGGGGTTCCTGGTGCTACTCGACATAGGTAGTTGTACATTGGGAGTCAAGTATAACTAAACCTTCCGGGTGCGAAGAACCGTTCAGAATCCCGATGGGGCCTGACGGTCACCACTCGTCGCCGAGTCGGTTACGCGCGACGAGGTAGCCAGCGCGGGTCCGCCACGTCCGCCCGCTGTCGACGTGCTCGACGCGGTAGCGGCTCCCGCACGATCCGCAGCGACGCTCGGCAGGTCGGCTGACCGCCTTCGAGGCGCGGTGGCGGTCGGCGGTCCAGTCGCAGTCGGTGCAGACGAGGCGGAGGCGGGGGGCGGCGAACGCCTGGCAGTGTCGCGGCGCGTCCACCGCCGCCGCCTTCTCCCGGAACCGCTCCCCGTGGCCGGACTCGCCGAACCGCTGGAACTCCCAGGCGTGGACGAGTTCGTGGCGGATGGTGCCGGTGAACTCCTCCCAGCCGAACTCGCGGTAGGCGTCCCACGTCAGACGGACCGTCACCCGTCCCGTACCGTGGTCGTAGATACAGGCTCCCGCGCGCCGCTTCGCGCGGTCGGATATCTCCCACTCCAGGTCGGTCGGGTCCACGTCGATGGGAACCGTCCGGGCGTAGTCGACGGCGCGTTCGAGCAGTTGCTCGCGCGTCTCCGGGGGGTACTCGTCCCCGACCGGCCGTTCGTCGGTCGCCATCTGGCGGGGGTTGTCATCGCCGGTACAAATAACGCGGGGACGTCCGTCGGTCGCCGCGTGCCGTTCACCAGTGAACGACGATGGAGTGGCGTTTCACACCGCCAACCTCCAGAATCACTAAGTGCGTGGACGATGATTAAGGACAGGAGTGGCGTCATGCGGGTAGTTAACACAGCACTCCCCCTGCTCCACGGAGACAGCGTCGTCCCCCGTGGGACGAGGACGGAGATCTTCCGGCAGATATTCGACGTGTTCCTGTTGCTCGGTACGGTCGTCGGCGTGGTCGTCGTCTCGTACACGGTCTACAACGCCGTGAAGTACCGGGACGGCAACGGAGAGGAGGAACGCGGCGAGGCGTTCGATCCCCCGGAGCTGGGGGAACTGCCGTCGAGCAGCGGCGGCGGCCGGAAGCTGTTCCTCTCGCTGTTCCTGAGCACGGTCATCATCGCCTCGCTCATCGTCTGGACGTACGGCACGCTACAGTACGTCGAGGCGAACTCGCCGGCGGAGGACGCGAACGCTCTGGACGTGGAGGTCGTCGGCTACCGCTTCGGCTGGACGTTCGTCTACCCGAACGGTCACACCTCGACCGAGCTACGGGTCCCCAGCGGCCGCGCCGTGGAATTGCACGTCACCTCGAAAGACGTGTTCCACACGTTCGGCGTCCCCGGCTTGCGGGTGAAGACCGACGCCATCCCCGGCCAGCACACCGACACCTGGTTCAAACCGGACGGGACGGGGACGTACGAAGCGCGGTGCTACGAGCTCTGCGGAGCCGGCCACTCCCAGATGACGGCGAACGTGACGGTCATGGAGCCCGCCGAGTTCCGCGAGTGGTACGAGAGCACGGGGAACGAGACCACTGACGGGAGTGCGTCGAACGCGAGTGATGCGACGAACGCGAGTGATGCGACGAACGCGAGTGATGCGACGAACGCGAGTTCCATCGCCGTCCGCGTCGCCACGGGAGGTGGCGCATGAGCGACGAGGGTGAACCGAGCGGCGCGGGACGAGCCGCGACCGACGGCGGTCACGCCCACGAGTTCCCGCCGACCAGTTCCGTCCGGCGGTGGCTGGTCACGACGAACCACAAGGACGTGGGCATCCTCTACGTCGTCACATCGCTGTTCTTCCTGGTGTTCGGGGGCGTGCTCGCACTCCTGATGCGGCTGCAGCTGTGGTCGCCCGGTGCGGACGTCCTCTCGGCGGTGTCGTACAACCAGGCCGTCTCGGCCCACGGGCTCATCATGATCTTCTGGTTCCTCTCGCCGTTCGCGTTCGGGTTCGCGAACTACGTCGTCCCGCTCCAGATCGGCGCGAAGGACCTCGCGTTCCCGCGGCTGAACGCGCTGTCGTACTGGCTCTACCTCTTCTCGGGGCTCCTGCTCGGCGTCTCGTTCTTCCAGGGCGGCACGTTCGCCGGCGGGTGGACGATGTACGCGCCGCTGAACGTGCCCGTCTACACGCCGAACGTGGGCGCGTCGACGGCCGTACTGGCGCTGATACTGTTCGTCGCCTCCGTCACCGTCTCCTCGGTGAACTTCCTGACGACGATGCACCGGATGCGGGCGGAGGGGATGACGCTGCGCCGGATGCCGCTGTTCTCGTGGACCATCCTGCTCACGGTCTGGATGATGCTCTTTGCGTTCGCGGCGCTGCTGGCCGCGCTGCTCATCCTCGCCTCCGACCGCCTGCTCGGGACGACGTACTTCTCGGCGAAGGCGGGCGGGTCGCTGCTGTGGGCGCACCTGTTCTGGTTCTTCGGCCACCCGGAGGTGTACATCGTCTTCTTCCCCGCGCTGGGCGTGATGGCCGAGACGTTCCAGACGTTCACCGGCCGGCGCATCGTCGGCCGGAAGTGGTTCATCGCCGCGATGGTGCTCGTGGCGCTGCAGAGCTTCCTCGTCTGGATGCACCACATGTTCCTGACAGGCATCAACCTGGAGATCAAGACGCTGTTCATGGCGACCACCATCGGCATCTCGCTCCCCTTCGACCTGATGGTGTTCGCGCTCATCTACACGATGATCAAGGGGAAGATACGCTTCACCACGCCGTTCCTCTTCTCCTTTGGCGCGCTCCTGCTGTTCATCCTCGGCGGCATCACGGGCGTATTCCTCGGCGCGGTCGTCCTCGACTACGAGTTCCGCGGCACCTACTGGGTGGTCGCGCACTTCCACTACGTGATGGTCGCGGGCGTAACGGCGCTCGTCGGCGGCCTCTACTACTGGTTCCCGAAGATGACGGGGAAGATGTACGACCGCCTGCTCGGGAAGCTCCACTTCGCGATCTACTTCGTCGGGTTCAACCTCCTCTACTTCCCGATGTTCCTCGCCTGGGAGACGCCGCGCCGCGACTTCGTGTACGACGCCGCGTTCGTCACCGAGCACCGCGTCGCCACCGTCGGGGCCTTCCTGCTCGGGGCCTCCTTCCTCGTCATGTTCTACAACCTCTCGACCAGCCTCGTCGCCGGCGATGACGCCGAGGACAACCCGTGGGAGTACTCACGGACGACGGAGTGGGCGCTCCCCTCGCCGCCGCCGCTGGAGAACTTCCCCAAGGTGCCGAGTTTCGCCAGCGGGTCGCTGCGGTTCGGACGCGGCGCCGCGGATGGCGGCGAGGTCGGGAGCACGTCGACGACACGACCCTCGTCGGAGCAACGCTCCGACGGCGGCCTCGCCGCAAACGCGACGCCGGTCGCGCAGGCGACCGGTTCGGCGCACCCGACCGGCCACGGCGCCGACCACGCCAGCGTGTGGCCGTTCGTGGTCGGTCTCGCCTCCTTCTTCGCGCTGCTCGGCGTCTCGGGGTTCAAAACGGGGACGCTCGCGCCGGGCGTCGGCGGCGTGCTGGCGATGGCGTCGCTGACCTTCGGCACCGCGCTGGGCGGGTACGCGCTGGTCTCGATGGCGCGCGAACAGTTCACCGTGGAGAGCGGCCCGTTCGGCGAGAGCTGGCCGTTCGCGGGCGTCGAGAACACGAAGCTGGGCGTGTGGATATTCCTGGCGTCCGACGTGGTGCTGTTCGGCGCGTTCGTCGGCTCGTACGTGTTCATCCGCGTCGCCCACGGCTGGCAGGAGTGGCACGACCTCGTCCCGGCGGCTCACGTCCCGCTACCGGGGCTCATCAACACCTACCTGCTGCTGACGAGCAGCTTCAGCGTCGTGCTCGCGCTGGTCGCGGCCGAGCGGGGGAGTCGCTGGGGCCTCGTCGGTTCGCTCGCGACCACGTTCGCGCTCGGGGTCGCCTTCCTCGTCAACAAGGCGATGGAGTGGCAGCACCTGTTCCACGTCCACAGCGAGGCGTTCCCGCACGGGTGGGAGCTCGGGACGAACGTCGCCTCGTCGACGTTCTACCTGACGACGGGACTCCACGGCGCACACGTCGCGGTCGGACTACTGATCAGCCTCTACCTCCTCGTACGGGCGTGGAACGGCGCGTACCTCGACGACGAGCGGCCGGTGGAGTACTTCGGGCTGTACTGGCACTTCGTGGACATCGTCTGGCTGTTCCTGTTCCCCCTCTTCTACATCCTGTGACCATGACCAGCACGAAACTGTACACCGCGATTTACGTCCTGCTGTTCGGGATGGCGACCGCGCAGGTGTTCATCGAGTCGATGGGGATGGCCTACTGGACCGCCTTCGCTGCGATACTCGGGGTCTCGTTCGCGAAGGCCGTGCTCGTCGCCGGCTACTACCAGCACCTCCGGTACGAACCGCGCTCCGTGACCGTGCTCGTGCTCGTCGGCCTGCTGGCCGCGCTCGCGCTGACCGTCGCCGCGTCCTACTCCATCCTCTGAGTCGGGCGCGGCCGTCGGGTAGAGAGAGAGAACGGTGGCCCCGCGGACGACGCCGTGGCTCCGACAGGCCGGTGGACGAACCTCGAGGTCGGTAGTGGGGCCGCTCTCAGCGGTCGAACTCCACGACGATATCGAGACACTGCGAGACGGTTTCGTTCCCGGCGTCGAACCTGACGTGCTGGTCGGTCCACTGGACGACGTCCGTGTCGTCGAGTTTTGGAAGGTGGACGTGGTGCAGCGAGGTCCGGACGTCCGCGACCAGGCCGTCGGACACGTCACTGACGCTCGCGTCGGCCTCCCACGCCGCGACGTGGTTCGCGAGTTCCGCGACGCTCGCCGTCGGACCGTTCCGGCGCAGGTAGTGGAGCACGAACCGACGACGTGCGTCAGCGAGCACCGACAGGAGTTCGTCGGTCGTCGTTTCGTTACTCGGTTCCATCGTGACATACGAGGATGAGGCGCGGTAGTGCTTAATCATTGTTTATATACAGGCTGTCAAATACCATATTTTCAACATCCCCGCCTTCAAATTTGGAATGATTGATCAATGCCGGGTCAGAGTGGAAAGCTACACCTGCAAACCTGGGCTTTTAAAACCCGCGCCCGGAGAGGTCACTCGGCATCCTCCTCGATCTGGAACTGGTTCCACGGCCTGGTCGACTCGGCGTGCACGATGTCCGAGTTGACGACCGGAAATCCGAGGTCGTGGAGCTCGGAGGCCACCTCCTCGATCTGCCCGGTCGTTCGGACGTTCAGTTCGCCGCCCAGAAACGCCCGGACGTTGACGACGCCCTGGATGTCAATCGCCTGCTCGGCGAACGCCGGACGGTCGCTGGGCGCGGCCGAGCAGACGAACAGCACCTGCAGCGGCAGGCCCGCCTTCGCGTAGTCGATGTCCACGTGGTACCCGCAGATGATGCCGTCGTCTTCGAGTTGTTCGATGCGGTTGGTCACCGTCGTCGCCGAGACGACGACCTGTTCCCCGACGAAGGTGAGCGTGTTGCGCGCGTTCAACTGGAGCAGGTGGAGGGGAGCAGGTGGAGGATGCCGCGGTCGACGTCGTCCAGTTCGGTGAACTCCCGGTGGTCGGAGGAGATATGCCACGGTAGGACGCCAACGAGCAAGAGCTAGCGGACGGCCTGCAGCGGGCTACGTGCCGCCGAACTCGGCCTTCACCGCCTCGCGGTCGATCTTCGACGGGCCGCTGGTCGGGAGTTCGTCGACGAACGCGAGGTGGCGGGGGCGCTTGAACCGCGCGAGGCGGCCGTCGAGGAACGCCGTCAGTTCGTCGAGCGTCAGCGACTCGTCGCCCTGGACGACGGCCCTGCCGACGGTGCCCCAGCGGTCGTCGGGAACGCCGACGACGACCACCTCGTCGACCTTCGGGTGGTCGGCGACGGCGTCCTCGACCTCGGCGGGGTAGACGTTCTCGCCGCCGCTGACGAACATGTTCTTCTTGCGGCCCTCGACGTAGAAATAGCCGTCCTCGTCGCGACGCGCCAGGTCGCCGGTCGACACCCAGCCGTCGCCGAAGGCGTCGTCGGTCTCCTCGGGGGTCTGCCAGTAGCGGTCGGCGGCGTGTGGCGACGCGAGTTCGAGTTCGCCGACGTCGCCGGTCGGGACGCGGTCGCCGTCGTCGTCGACGACGCGGGCGTCGACGTGCATCGCGGGGACGCCGACGCTGTCGGCCTTCTCCCGGGGCCATCCGTCGGGCATGGTGAAGTTGTTCGGGCCGCACTCGGTGAGGCCGTAGCCCTGCGAGAGGTCGACGCCGCGCGACCACCACGCCTCCATCACCGACTCGCGTGCGGGGCCGCCGCCGCTCTTGGCGAACCGCAGCGACGAGAGGTCGGTCGTCTCCCAGTCGTCGTGGTTCGCCAGCATCCGGAGGACGGCCGGCACGGCGACGAGCACCGTCGCCGACTCCGTCTCGATGGTCCGGAGGATGCGTCCGGGGTCGACCTCGCGGCTGATGACGACCGTCGCACCGAGGTGGAAGAGCGGGACGGTGAGGACGTTCCACCCGCCCGTGTGGAACAGCGGGAACGTCATCGGCGTCACGTCCTCCGGGCGGAGTCCCCACGCGGTGATGGTGTTGAACGAGTTCCAGAGGATCGAGCCGTGCGTGAGCACCGTCTCCTTCGGGGTACCGGTCGACCCGCCGGTGTGCAGGAACAGGTGCGGGTCGTCCATCGACACGGCCGCAGACTCGACGGGCGAGTCGTCCGCGGGCAGCGCGTCGGCGTACGCCGGCCACGCGTGGTCGCCGTCGGTGGCGAGCGACACCACGTCGGCGTCGAACGCGCGGTCGTCGCGGGTCAGAACGTCGCGAACGAGGTCGTCGAACGGCTCCTCGACCACGAGCAGTTCGGGGTCGACGTCGTTCAGCAACGCCACCAGTTCGGCCGGCGCGAGTCGATGGGACAGCGGCGCGAGCACGCCGCCGGTCTTGGCCGTCGCGAAGAACAGGTCCACGAACGCGGGCCGGTTGCGCGAGAGGACGGCGACGCGGTCGCCGGTCGCCCGCTCCGGGTCCGAGTGCGCCGACGGCGCTGGACCGCCGACGCCGTGCTCGCGGAGGAGTCTGGCCGCGCGGTTCGCTCGCTCGTCGAGCTCGCGGTAGGTGAACGACTCGCCCGTGGTCGCGTCGACGAGACCGACCGCGTCGGGCGAGAGGCGCGCCCGGCGTTCGCTCCACGCTCCCACCCAGTCGTAGGGGCGCTGGCTGTGGTCAGGCATCGTCGAGGAATGCGAGGAGTCGGTCGTTCACGGCGTCCGCCTGCTCGACGAAGAAGAGGTGCGGACCGCCCTCGAACAGTTCGAGTTCGGCGTCAGGGAGTCGCTCGGCAAGCAGGCGGGCGTTCTCGACGGGGAGCACGCGGTCCGCCGTCCCGTGCGCGACCAGGGCCGGCACGTCGACCTCGTCGAGGCGGTCGCCGGGGTCGAACGCCGCCACGGCCGCGGCCTGGGCCTCGCGGGCGGCGTTGTCGGCGTCGCTCGCCAGCCGCCAGTCGACGACGTCGGCGATCAGGTCGTCGTGCTCGGCGACGAACTCGTCCGTCATCGCGGGCGCCATCCGGTGGCGGATGGTCTCGCGCTCGTCTGCGCCCTCCGGGACCGCGAACATCCGCTCCCGCGTCTCGGGGGGCGTCGGGACCGCGTCGTCGCCGCCGGGGGAGGTACAGAGGAGCGCGAGCGATTCGGCGCGGTCGTGGTCGAGGGCGTACCGCTGGGCGACCATCCCGCCCATGCTCGCGCCGACGACGTGAGCGGCGTCGACGCCCGCGTCCGCGAGGACGGCGTCGAGGTCGGCCGCCATCTCGGCGACGGAGTAGGGACCCGGCGGCGCGTCGGAGTCGCCCGTGCCGCGGTTGTCCCACACCACGACGCGGTACTCCTCGGCGAAGCGCTCGCGCTGCCAGCGCCACATCCAGCGGCCGTACCCCAGCCCCTCGACGAAGACGACGGTCTCGGCGTCGGCGGGACCGTCCGTCTCGTAGTAGAGCGAGACGCCGTCGTTGTCAGCGTATGGCATGGATATGTCGACGGCCGAACGCGTATTCAAGCCATTCCTTCACATGTTAACCCGCCGATTCAACCCGCCAGCGTGCCCAGTACCGGTATGCCAGTCGCATCCGTCGGGGACACTGCGCGAGCGACACTGGAACTGACCGCCGACCGCGTCGACCGGTTCGCCGACCTGACCGGCGACGACAACCCGCTGCACACCGACGAGACGTACGCCGAGGAGGGGCTGTTCGGCGGACGCGTCGCCCACGGCGCGCTCACCGCCAGCGTCGTCAGCGCCGCCCTGGCGCGCCTCGACGGCGACATCGTCTACCTCTCCCAGGAGACCGCCTACGAGAACCCGGTCTTCCCCGGCGAGACCGTCACCGCGACCGTCGAGGTCGTCGAGGACCTCGGCGACGACCGCCTCGAGGTGGAGACTGTGGCCGAGACGGACGAGGCGGTGCTGACGGGGTCGGCCGTCGTCCTCTCGCTCCCGCACGAGTAACGGGGGTCCGTGCCGGCACGAAAACGCTCTTGGTCACGACGCACGAACGTGTCGTATGGTAACATCCGACAGCCACGGGGTCGACGACCACGGCGGGGACGGCGGCGTCGCGACCGTCTACGAGTGCCGCGCCTGCGACACCGTCGAGGAGACGGCAGGGACCTGCTGTGACCGGCCGATGCGGGAGGTGCCGGCGACGCCGGTCCGCGATCCCGACCTCCAGTTGGTGCTGCGCGACGTGTTCGGTATCTCGCGGACCGGCCTGGAGATCTGCGTCTGCCTGATGCGCGACGGCGAGTCGACGGTGCCGGCGGTCGCCGAGGCGCTCGACCTCGACCGGAGCACGGTCGCCCGGCAGGTCAACCACCTCGTCGACGTCGGCGTCCTCGGGAAGCGACAGCGCCTGCTCTCGGAGGGCGGGTACGTCAACGTCTACTCGCCGAAGGACGTCGAGGAGGTCCGGCGACGCCTGGAGCGCGGTCTCGCGGCGTGGATGCGCGACGCCGAATCGCTGGTCGAGGAGATCAACCGCGCGAAGGTCGAGGCCGCCGCCGAGATGGACGACGAGGAACCGGTCGGCGTCTACTGGGACGGGTAGCTACTGGGCCTGCTGTCGGCCCTTCTTGCGGGCGACGTAGCCGGCGATGCGGTTGCGGACGTCCTTCGAGTCGACGTTGGTCAGTTTGTCGACGCTCTCTTTGTTCTGCTCGAAGTCGTCGGTGAACGCCGTCGGGTACCGTTCCAGCAGGACGTTGCCGATCTTCTTGACGTAGTCGGGGCTGACTGGCATATCTCCCGTACGTGCCCCTGAACTAAAAACGTAGGACCGAAAACTGCGAGATGTCTGAGGTCAGGGCGGCGGTCCCGGGGGACCGGGGGACAACGCCAGAGGAAGACTCTGGTGGGCCGCCATCGGAACCGATGCGGCCACTAAATTTATACGTATCCGACGGACGTCGTGTCGCACCGCGGGAACTGTGTCACGGCGTGCAACATCCAGGGGCGTCAGGCCCGGACGCCGACCCGGGTGGCGTCGGCCCGGACATCTTCGTAGCGTTCGAGCGCCCACTCGCGGAGCGGGTCGGTCGTCCCGTCGAGCAGGGCCCGCAGTCGACCGTCGTCGTCGTACGCACCCACGAACACGCGGTCGTCGAAGATGCTGAGACCGAAGGAGACGTCGTCGGAGACGTAGAGGGTGATGTTTCGGGCCTGCCTGGCGGTGTCGAACGCGTCCGGATACTCCTCGCGAGAGGTCTCGAGGGTGGACTCGTCGAGGACGAGTTCGATCGCCGTGTCGGACTCGACGAAGCGACTGCTCGCGTCGTTGAACACCTGGCTCACGATGGGCGTGACGCCGTAGAACGTGTCCGCCTCGACGTTCCCCAGTGCGGCGGCGTAGTGGCTCAGCGGGGCGTGCGGGTCGCCCGCCGTCGCGGTGACCACGGTTCCCTCGTCGACCGCCGCGAAGGGAAGGGTCGCGCTCGCGTCGTCGAGGTGGTCGTACAGCGGACGATGGTCGTGGACGGCCTCGACCGCGTCCAGAAGCGACCCGTAGCGGTCGAGGATCCGCTCGCCGACCGACGTCAGGTCGTACCGCTGTCCGTCCTTCCGGACCCATCCGCGCTCGACGAACGCGTCCAGGTTGCGGTGGACCGTGGACCGCGAGAACGACCCGGCGTCGGTCAGCGTCGACGGCCGGTGTGGTCCCTCGCCGAGGAGTTCGAGGAGGGCCCGCCGGTTCGGGGAGGCGGCGAGGAACTCGACGTGCTCCCTGGGAGACATGTTCGGCAGTCCGCCCCCCATCACCAAAAGTTCGTTGTACTCACGATGCGTCTCCCGCCGCCGTTTCGGCGGTGTCACCGGTCGATGCGGCCGTCGTCGCGGGGCGGTCGGCGAGCGGTCCCGTGTCGCACGACGCGACGGCGGCGACGATGGGCGCGTCCTGGCGGTCGGCCACGCTCGGTCCGGTCCCGGCCTCGAGCGCGTTCCAGAAGACGGCGTCGTCGCGATTTTCGACCGCGTCGCGGAGACTGCGCCAGTCGCGGTCGTCGAGGTGTCGTTCGGCGAGGTCCCCCGGGACGGCGACGCGGCGGTACCGGATGCGGTCGGTGTCGTCGGTGGCGTAGGCGAGCTGGAACTCGTAGCGCTCGACGGGGCGGGAGGCGAAGACGGGGTGGACGGCGTCGAGCACGCTGTCGACGGTGCTCCAGACGAGGTGCTGGGCGGGGTCGCCCGCGTCGTCGAGCAGGACGGTCACTATCGGAGCGACGCCGTCGTCGCCGTCCTCGACGGTCGCGACGGCCGGCGGTTCGGCGAGTTCGAGCGGGAGGGGGTGGGCGCGGATCTTGCCGGTCGCCAGCGCGGCCGCGTCGTCGGGGGCGCGCCACGACTGGACGGCCCAGCCACCGCCGACCAGCAGGAGGGCAGCGAACGCGATAACGACAGGAGGGACCATTTTGTTCCCGATGTACACGTCATTTCCCTTGAATCTTCGCGTGAGCGTTCGCGAAACGCGAAGTCCTGGCTTCGTCGACGGCTGTGAGCGCTCGCCGTATCGCGACCTACGTGAACGCCAGCAGGCGACGGAACCGACGCGGCGACTGGCGGCGGAACGCCCCTCGTCATCGGCGAAAGATTTAAATACTTTTCCCCCTTACCTTACGTTAGCGACAGTCGGCTGCCGGTCCCGTGCGCCCGATTCCGGTGGCTGCCCTCCGCGATCACCACCATGACGAAGACAACCATCAAGAGCTACGACGAAGGTCAGCGAGTACAGCACGACGAGCGAGTGGACGACGAACGAGAGGACGCCGTCGAGCACGAGGAGGTCTGCCCCGAGTGTGGCGGGCGCCTCGTCTCGGACGAAGAGCACGGCGAGACGGTGTGTGGGGAGTGCGGGCTCGTGGTCGAAGAGGACAGCGTCGACCGCGGGCCGGAGTGGCGCGCGTTCGACTCCGCCGAGAAGGACGAGAAGAGTCGCGTCGGTGCCCCCACCACGAAGATGATGCACGACGAGGGGCTCTCGAGCAGCATCGGCTGGCAGAACAAGGACGCCTACGGGCGGACCCTGAGCGGCCGCCAGCGCGAGAAGATGCAGCGCCTCCGCACGTGGGACGAGCGCTTCCGCACGCGGAACGCGAAGGAACGGAACCTGAAGCAGGCGCTCGGCGAGATCGACCGCATGGCCAGCGCGCTGGGTCTGCCCGAGAACGTCCGCGAGACGGCGTCGGTCATCTACCGCCGCGCCCTCGACGAGGATCTGCTCCCCGGCCGCTCGATCGAAGGCGTCGCCACCGCCTCGCTGTACGCCGCCGCACGACAGGCTGGCGTCCCCCGCAGCATCGACGAGATGGCGGTCGTGAGCCGGATCGACGCGATGGAGTTCAAGCGCACCTACCGCTACATCGTCCGCGAACTCCACCTCGAGATCCAGCCCGCAGACCCCCACAGCTACCTCAAGCGGTACGAGAGCGAGTTCGACCTCGAACACGCGACCAAGCGCCGCGCCCACGACCTGCTCGAGACCGCGAAGCAGGAGGGCGTCACCAGCGGGAAGTCGCCGGTCGGCCTCGCCGCTGCAGCGATCTACGGTGCCGCGCTGGTGGAGGACGACGACCTCACCCAGGACGCGGTCAGCGACGTCACCGACGTGAGCACGGTGACCATCCGCAACCGCTACCAGGAACTGCTCGCCGCCGCTGGCGAGACCGACGCCCTCCCGACGAACGTCACGGTCGACGACGCCGACGGCCCCGAGGGTGCAGCGGCGTAATCCTCCTATTCTCGTCCTGTCTTCGCGGCCGGAGACGTTTATGCGACCGGCGTACAACGACCGCACATGACGGGCGCGACCGACCGCTGGCCGCCGAGCCGATGTCCGGACGACGACTGCAGCGGGCGAACGCTCTACCCTGTCGCGAACCCCTTCTTCGACTACGCCTGCGCCTGTACCGACTGCGGGCGGGTGTTCGGCCGGGAGGAGACCGACGACACCGGAGCCGGTTCGACGTTCGAGAGCGGTTCGGCGTAGCGGGCCTTCGGCGTAGCGGACCGCCCGTAACGCACGTCCGGGAGGGCGTCGTACGACGGAGCCATGACTCCTCACCTCGAGACGCCGCTCGTCCACCGGGCGATAACGTCGCCCGTCGGCGCGGTGCTCTCGACCCGACCGTACGAGTGGCTGAAGCGCCGGAGTCTCCCCCGCGAGTTCCGGACGTTCCGCGTCCGCGCCGTCGCCGACGCGACGGCCGACGAGGGCGTCGACGCCTTCCTCGACGAACTCGGCACCGAGCGGGTCACGAAACGCGACCGACTGCGGTCGGCGCTCGGCCGCCACGCCGGTCGCAAGCGAGCGCGCGACGCCCTCGAAGCGCGCTGGGAGTCGGTGTTCTGGGACGGCGGCGACGAGACGCTCGCCGAGCGGGTCGCGCTGGAGTCCGACCGACGCGAGGCAAGCGGTCGCTTGGCGCAGGCGACCGACGTCCGCCGGGCGGTTCCCGACGCCGTCGACGTCCCGCCGGTCGGGGTCGACGTTCCGGACCCGGGCGAAGCGATGGACGAGTGGGAGGACCGCATCGACGCCCCGGAGGAGGTGTACGCCGCCCCGGACTCTATGCCGGACGTGGAGACGTCGGCGACCGTTCCGGGGCCGGGCACCCGCGAGTACTGGGTCCGGTTCCCGTCGCCGTCGTCGTACGTCGACGCGCCAGCGTTCGCGAAGGTGGTCGAACCCGACGCCCGCCGCGACGAGCGACCGACCCTGGTGTACGGCGGCGGCCTGGGCATGCAGAACGACCAGTTGCCCTACTGGCCGGAGGAGGAGTACGCCGGTCGCGAACTCGCCGCGCGGGGGTACCGCGCCGTCCTCCCGACGTCGCCGTGGCACGGCCGGCGCGAGCGGCCCGGCCGCTACAGCGGAGAACCGTACCTCGCCGCCCCGCCCGTCTCCTTCGTCGAACTGTACGCCGCCCAGCTACAGGAGTGGGCGGTGCTGACCGCGTGGGCGCGCGAGCAGGGCGCGCCGGTGGTCGGCGTCGGCGGCGTCAGCCTGGGCGGCATCGCGACGCTGCTGCTCGCGGGGTTCTGCGGGCCGTGGCCCGACGAGACGACGCCGGACCTCGCGTTCCCGGCGGCGATGACGACACGGCTCGACCGGGTGCTCGTCGAGAGCGACCTGACGGAACTGCTCGGCGTCCGCGACGCGGTCCGCGAGGAGGGGTGGACGCCCGGCCGCCTCGCCAACTTCGCCCCGCTGCTAACGGCCCCGAACGACCCCGGTCTCCCCCCTGAGCGCGTGTTCCCGTTCGCCGGCCGCCGGGACCGGATGGCGCCGTACCGTGACGCGCACGACCTGCTGAGGCGGTGGGACGTCCCGCCGCAGAATCGCACCGAGTGGGACGCCGGCCACTTCGGCGTGCTCGTCCGACTCGTCCGGCGGTCGACGTACCAGGACGCCGTCGACGCGCAGTTCGACTGGCTCGCGGACTGAGACCGCAGGCGTGCGGGGAAATCGTTCTGTCGCGTCGCAGGGTTGGTAGCGCGTGATGACGTCCGCGGTCGTCTCGCGGTGGACCCGTCGGACGGTCGCCGTCGGCGCGCTGGCGCTCGCCGCGTGGCAGGTCGCCGTCCTGGTCGGCGGCCGGGCAGCCGTCGCCACCGTGTACCTCCTGCTCGGACTGTTCCACAAGCAGTCGGGTTCGTGAACGAGCAGACAGAAAGGTTCAGTCCGCGAGCCTGACCGTCAGTCGTCGAGTGCGGCCGCGAGCGCGTCCATCGTCCGCTCGACCTTCTCGCGGTCGGCGCCGTACCCCATGTGGCCGACGCGGAGGACGTCGTCCTCGTACGGGCCGAGGCCGGTCGCGAGCACGACGTCGTGCTCGTCGGCGAGTCGCTCCTGGAGCTGGCGGGCCCGCCCCGGAACCTCCAGGGCGGTGACGGTCGGCGAGCAGTAGGCATCCTCGTCGGGGAAGGGCGAGAGGCCCAGGTCCCGAGCGCGCTCCCGGCAGTAGTCGGCCACGTCGGCGTGGCGCTCGCGGACGTTCGCCAGGCCCTCGTCGAGCAGCAGGTCGAGCGCCTCGTCCAGCGCGGCGACGTTGGCCGGCAGTTGCGTGTACGGGAACTGCGCGTCGTCGTGGACCACGCCGTCCCACGGGCCGAGGTGGGCGTAGAACGACGGTGCGTCGCCCTCCTGGGTCGCCGCCCAGGCGTCGTCGCTGACCGAGAGGGTCGTCAGGCCGGGCGGCGCGCTGAAGCACTTCTGGGACGCGCCACAGCAGACGTCGACGCCCTCGTCCGGGACCTCGGCGCCGCCGAGCGAGGAGACGGCGTCCACGACGGTCAGGACGCCGGCGTCGTCGAGCACGCCCAGTATCTCGTCGAGGTCGTTCAGCGTCCCCGTCGGCGTCTCGCAGTGGACCATCGTCGCGACGTCGTACGACTCGCCTGCAAGCGCCTCCGTCACGTCCTCGGCGTCGAGCAGTTCGGTGGGCGGGACCTCGACGGTCGTCGGCTCGCCGCCGTAGGTCTCGACGAAGTCGGCGAATCCGGCCCCGTAGAGGCCGTTCGACAGGCAGAGCACCTCGTCGCCCTCGTTCACGAGGGAGGCGACGGCAGCTTCCAGGCCGAGGATTCCCTCACCGCCCATCACGACGACGTCGTCGTCCGTCCCGTAGACCGTGGCGAGCTTGTCGGTCACGTCGAAGTACAGCTCGCGGAACGCGGGGTCGACGTCGGGGTTCGGCATCGGTTCGCTCATCCGCTCCCGAACCGATGGCGGAACCTCGGTCGGGCCAGGGGTCATCAACATGTGAGGACGTGGGTGGCGCGACCATATCAAACCCGACGGGGTCGCGCCGTTGGAAGGCGGCAGCGGTGAGCCGAGGTCACTCCGGTACGCGGGCGAGCACGTCCAGGTTGTGCGCCACGGCGACCAGTTCGCCGTCCGCGACGGCCCGGTGGCGCGCGGCGGCCCACTCCGCGAGTTCGTCCCCGTCGACGGCGGGGTCGTCGGCCAGCGCGTCCTCGACGGTCCGGACCAGGTGGTGGAGGAAGTACGCCTCGTCGGCGGGGTACCCCCCGTCCTGGGGGTGGACGACCCAGTCTGACCCCCCTGCAGCGAGCACCCGTGCGCCGTGGGCGGGCAGGCGCGCGAGCAGGCGACGGCCGGCGCGACTCGACCCGTCGCCGTCGTCCATCCGCTCGTGGTAGCGCGCGACGACCCGGTCGTCCAGCGGACGGGAGGGTTCGAACGCCGTCTCGGCGTCGAAGGTGACGGTGAAGTAGGCGAGACCCCCCGGGACGACGCCGCAGAGCGCCGGTATCGCCTCGTCGAGGTCGAGCAGGTCGAGGACGGCGTGCCCGACGACGGCGTCCCAGCGGCGGTCGGTGACCCGCGCGAACTCGACCGCGTCGGCGGCGGCGAACTCGACCGTGGCCCCGTCGGCCGCGAGGACGGCCGCCTCGTGACCGTCGGGAACGGGGACCCGGGGCTCGAACCCGCGCTCCCGAAGGCGGTCGCGCGCCGTCGCGAGCGACGTCCCGTCCACGTCGACGGCGGTGTAGTGGACCTCGTCGGGGAGGCGGCCCCAGTCGAGCAGGCGCTCGACCATCGCCCCGGTGCCAGCCCCGACCTCGAGGACGCGAGCGGGCGCAGGGAGTTCGTGCGCGAAGCGGTCGAGCACGCGCCGGTCGAGTGCGCGGTCGTCGACGGTGTGCTTGGCGTCGAGGTAGCGCTCGAACGAGTACGCGCGCGGTTCTGGCGGCGTGGAGTCGCTGCTGGCGCTAGAATCGTCTCCGGCGCTGGAGTCGTCGGTCACGGCGGGACCACCGCCGCAAGCAGCGACTCGACGTCGGCCGCGGCGTCGTCCCAGCCAGGTTGCGCCGCGAACCGCACGCGGGCCGCCACGCTCATCTCCGCGAGGCGCGCGGGGTGGTCGCGGAGACTCCGGACGGCGTCGGCGACGGCCGCAGGGTCGTCCGGCGGGACGAGGACGCCGTTCTCGCCGTCGGTGACCACCTCGGACGCGCCGCCGGCGGTCGTGGCGAGCGCGGGCACGCCGAACGCCATCGCCTCCAGGTAGACGAGGCCGAGCCCCTCGTACAGCGACGGGACGGCGAGTAGATGGCTCTCGGCGAGGCGGTCGGCGACCGCGTCGTCGGGAAGCCGACCCGCGAACGTCACCCGGTCGCCGAGGTCGAGTTCGGCGACGCGACGTCGCATTCGCCTGGCGTACTCCGGGTCGGCGACGCCGCCGACGACCGTCAGCTCCCAGTCGGCGTCGACGCGCGCGAGGCCGTCCAGCAGGACGTGCGTCCCCTTCCGCGGTTCGAGGTTCCCCAGCGAGAGCAGGTGGAGCGGTTCGTCGGGACCGGGCGGCCGGACCGCGGCCGTCGCGTCGGCCCCGGCATCGCCGCCGTCAGTCGACGGGGCCGCCATCTCCGCCGGGTCGCCGAGCGAGACGAAGCGGTCGCCCGCCGGCGGCGCGACGACGGTCGGCAGGTCGGCCAGCGAGGCGACGGTGGCGCGCGTCGTCTCGCCGTTGCAGACGGCGGCGTCGACGTTCCGGAGGTACCGGCGCTCTACCGCCCGGTAGGCCACCGTCCGCCAACGCGGCCCGGGCTCGCTGGACCGGAGGTGGTGGACGACGGAGACGACCGGCGCGTCGACGCGGCGGTTCACGCCGACGAGCGACGGGTGACAGAGTTCGTCCTCGAGGACGGCGTCGAACCCCGACAGTCGCGACGGGAGGCCGGTGCCGAGGTTATGCGTGAGTGCGGCGGGGTACGACGACCAGGGGAGAGAGACCACGTCGACGTCGTGACCGCGGTCGCGGAGCTGGTCGACCAGCCGGCGGTCGTACCTGAAGCCGCCGGACCGCTCGTCGAGCGAGCCGTAGACGACGAACGCGAGGTCCATCACACCGGCCGCTCGTAGGCGGCCCAGGCCTCCTCGTCCTCCCACAGTCGCAGTTCGGCCGTCGACGCTTCGGGCGCGTCGAGTCTGTCGAGGACGCGGTCGCAGAACTCCCGCGCGAGGTGTTCGACGCTGGGGTTGCGACCGTCGAACTCGGGCAGGTCGTTCAGCGTCTCGTCGCGGTAGCGGGACGCGGCGTCGCCGACGGCGTCGCGAACGTCGTCGATGTCGACGAGGTAGCCGTACTCGTTCAGCGACTCGCCGCGCAGTCGAAGGTCGGCCTCGTAGCGATGGGAGTGCAGGTCGCCCTCGGGGCCTGGGTCGGGGACGGTGAGGTAGTGTTGTGCGACGAACGTGTGTGAAACGCTAACTTCGTACATAATCTTGGATGATGTTGGTCGTCCGTGGGCGTTGTCGGTGGTCGGTATTCGTGGGGTCGGTCGTGTGCGGTGCAGGCGTCAGTCGTAGGTGAGGAGGACGCCGAGCGTCTCGTCCGGGCGTTCGTCCAGCAGTCTGTACGCCCGGTCGGCCTCCTCGACCGGTACGCGGTGGGTGACGAACCGCTCGGCGTCGACGTCCGCGAGTCGTCGCCACGCGACGTCGAGGCGGCGAGCCTTGTCCCAGCGGCCGCGAAGTTCCGGTGAGAGGGTGCTGACCTGCGTGCTCTCGACGGCGACCCGGCTCCGGTGGAATCGCCCGCCGAGGTCCAGGTCGGCGCGCTTCTCGCCGTACCACGACCCGACGAGCACGCGTCCGTCGTACCCCGTCACCGAGATCGCGTCGTCGAGCGCCGACGGGTCGCCCGACAGTTCGTACGTCAGGTCCGCGCCGGACGGGGTCGCGTCGGCGTCGAGCGCGTCGCGAACCGTCGTCGGCGCGTCGCCGGGAGCGAACGCCCGGTCGGCGCCGAGGTCGCGGGCCAGCGCGCGCCGCTCGGGGTAGCAGTCCAGCGTGACCAGATCGGCGAGAGGGTGGTCTGCGAGCAGGTGTGTCGTCAGCAGACCGACGAGCCCCTGACCGAAGACGACGGCCTGCTCGCCGACGCGGGGGTCGCCGTCGAGCAGGAAGTTGACCGCCGTCTCGACGTTCGGCAGAAGCGCGGCCTCGGCGAACGAGCGGTCGTCCGGCACGCGGACGAGCTCGTCCGGCGTGGCGAGGAAGTGGCTCTCGTGGGGGTGGAACGCGAACGCCCGCTCGTCGAGCCACTCGTCTCCCACCTCGCCGCCGACGGCTGTAACGCGCCCGACCGCGGCGTACCCGTACGTGAGCGGGAACTCGAAGGTTCCATCGAGGGCGTCGATAGTCGCGTCAGTGGCCATCTCCGTCGGCGCCTCCCCACGGTAGACGAGCAGTTCCGTCCCCGGGCTCACGGCCGACACCTCGGTCCGGACCCGCACCTCGTCCGGACCCGGGTCGGGGACTGGTCGTTCGTGCACCTCCACCTCCCGCGGTTCGGTGAACCGCAACGTCCTGGCGGCCGTCACAGCCTATAGGCGACGGAGGGCGACAAATTCGTTTCGGCTATCACGTTTCCATCGCAGCTTTTCCGCCATCGCCCCACAGTACCTCCTCGGTCGCCTTTCCATCAGTCGGACGAGGTCGTCGTCCACTGCTGCCCCCGTGAATCGATAGCTACCACCACAACCTCTATTGACGTATCGACCGAACCGGGTTTCGGTGACAATCGATGCCGATTCCCGGAGACGACACGTTCATCGAGGACGATATCGAGGAGATTGCGAACGAGGAAGAGAGCGACAGCGTGGACGACGCGGCCACCGCGGAGGAGGAGTCGGCCGGAGCGTCGTCGGACGGCGGTGACGGGGACGGGACGGACGGCGAGGAACCCGATACGGGGGACGACTGACCCGTGCGCATCGCGGTCGTGGGTGCGGGCGCTGCCGGGCTGGGCGTCGCGTACGCGCTCACGGGCGGCGATAGAAGGAATGTCGACGTCGAAGACGACGACGCCGAACCGAACGAGAGGGACGCCGACGACGCCGCGGGCCACGACGTGACCCTGTTCGAGCGCCGCGACCGGCCGGGTGGCCGGATGGCGACGCGCAGACACGACGACTGCGTCTACGACACCGGCGCGAACTACGTCAAGAACGACGACGAGCGCGTCTCGGGGTTACTCCGCGAGGAGTTCGGCGACGACCTCGTCACCGTCGATGGGGACGTCTGGACGTTCGACGCCGACGGAACGGTCAGCGAAGGGCGGGGAGACGACGCGCCGAAGTGGACCGACCGGCAGGGGATATCACGGTTCGGCGACCGCCTGGTGGCCGCAACAGACGCGACGCTCGAAACCGGCGTCCGCGTCGAGAAACTGGCGTACGACGCGGACGGCGGGCAGTGGCACGTCGAGACCGACGGTGGACGCCGGGACGACGACGGTGGACGCCGGAACGACGACGGTGGACGCCGGAACGACGACGGTGGGCGGCAAGGACCGTGGGACGCCCTCGTTCTGACGCCGCCTGCGCCGGTCACGGCGTCGTTGCTCGACCAGGCCGACTGGGCGGACGACCTGCGACGCGACCTCCGCGAGCACGTCGGCCACGTCCCTTACCGGACCGTCACCACCGTCGCACTCCACTACACGTTCGAGGTCGAACGGCCCTACTACGCACTGGTGTACGACGGGGGACGCCGTAGTGGGTCGACCGAGAGCGGAACGAACGGTGAGGTCCAGAGTCACGACGTGGGATGGCTCGCGCGCGAGGAGTGCAAGCCTGGACACGTCCCCGACGGCCAGAGTCTGCTCGTCGCGCAGATGGCGCCCGACTGGTCGGCGGAGTGGTACGACCGCAGCGACGCGGACGTCGCCGCGGCCGCGGCGGACGGCGTGGCGGACCTGCTCGACGACCACGCCCTCGCAGCACCCGACTGGTACGACGTTGTGCGGTGGCGCGACGCGCTCCCGGACGCCGGAGCGGACCCCGACGAACTCGCTCGCGCCGAACGGGCGAGCCTCTGGTTCGCCGGCGACTGGGTCGCGGGCGAGGGACGCGTCCACCGGGCGCTCCGGAGTGGTCTCGACGTCGGCGAGCGAATCCGGCGGAGTGCGTCGGACGGGGCGTAGCGATGGGCGTTGAGGGGCGCCGAATGCCGTCGACGTCGCTCGTACGCAGCCGCCAAAGACAGCGGAAACCGCGGTGTTCGGTGTGAGTGAAGGGTTCGCCCTGGTGCGGGTTCGGACGGCTGGTTCAGGGGTACGAGCACCGATGAAGTAACTATCATCTTATCTGTTCCGGAGTGAAAACAGCGGAAACGGTGGAGTTCATCGAGCGGCGCTAACCGAGTGAAGACACAGGAAATAGCGGTGCGAACAGCGGAAACGGCGGGGTAGCGGTCCGGGAACTCAGGTCGTCCCCCAGTACGCTGTCACGAGGAAGACAGCGGAAACAGTGGTGTCTGACGCAGCACGGAAGCGGGGCAGAGGAGTCGCTTCCGACCGGACACCGCACGAACTGTTTGTACTGCCGACGTTCACCGAGACGACCGCAACCGATGCTCGGCGAGGCGAGCGGAAACCGATCGGGGGAGACGAGAGACGGCGTCGCTTACGCGCTCTCCTCGGCGTCCGACTGGTAGTACGGCCGGATGCTGTCGTGGACGCCCGCGAGTTCGATGGTCTCCTCGAGCGCGCTGACGACGAGCTGGAGATCCTGCTTGAGCGAGTGTTTGCGGTACTTCCCGCCGGACATCCCCTCGTTCTTCTCCGTCGACGAGATGACCCCGAGCATGGCGAGGTCGGCGAGGTGGTCGCGCATCCGTCGACTGGTCAGCGCCTCGGTCCCGATGTGCTTGCAGAGCTGTTCGTACCGGGGGCGGATGTCGCGTGAGCGAGCGGGCGTCGCGCCCTCCGCCTCCAGCGAGGTGAGGGCGTAGAGGATGAGCCGGGCGTGCTGGGTCAGGTCGGCGACGCCCTCCATGATGCGGTCGCGTTCGAGCTTCTGTCTGGCCTCCTGGACGTGCTCGTCGGTCACCTGCTCGGCGTCCTTGCGCGCCAGGTCGCCGGCCTCCAGGAGGAGGTCCAGCGCCTGCCGGGCGTCGCCGGCGTCCTGGGCGCCGTAGGCCGCACAGAGCGGGATGACGTCCTCCGCGAGCGCCCCGTCGTGAAACGCGACCTCCTCGCGCTGGCTGAGGACCTTCTGGAGTTCGTTCGCGTCGTACGGCGGGAACGACACCTCCTTCTCGCAGAGCGAAGAGCGGACCTTCGCGGAGAGGGAGTCTCGATAGGAGAGGTCGTTGCTGATGCCGATGAGACCGATCTTCGCGTGTTCGAGGTAGCCGTTACTGCGGGCGCGCGGAATCTGGTAGAGGATGGAGTTGTCGTTAATGTGGTCGACCTCGTCGAGCACGACGATGACGGTGCCGCCGACCTTGTCGAGTTCGTCCCAGAGGAAGCTGTAGACCTGCGCCTGCGGATAGCCGGTGTTGCTGATCTGGTCCGCCGGGTCGCGGAGCGTGTTGACGAGCCGGACCGCGACCTGGTAGCTGGAGTTGAGGCCGTCGCAGTTGATCTCGATGACCGACAGCGAGATGTCGTCGTACTTGGCGGCGTCCTCCTGGAGGCGGTTGAGGAGGAACCGCGTCGCGGCCGTCTTGCCCACGCCGCTCTTGCCGTAGAGGAAGATGTTCGACGGCGCTTCGCCGTTGATGATCGGCTGGAGGGCAGCGTGGTACTCCTCCAGTTCGTCGTCTCGACCGACCAGGTTGTTCGGGGTGTACTCCTCGAGGAGCGCGTCCCTGTTCTTGTAGAGGGAGTTGTCTCGGTCGAAACTGAACGATGACATTACGTCATCATTCTCGGAACGATACTTAAAACTGTGGCGTCCGCTGTTTCTTCTGTCCCAAACTCTTATAAGCAATCGCCGTAAGAGACGGGTGCGTCGTTTCCGATGTCCAGCGGTGCGTCCTGGCTCGATACACGATCCGACAGGACATGAGGTCGTCGAACGGCCGTGTGTGACACGCTCGAAGCAGTAACGACTGTTCGTCAGAGCAGTAGCGACCGTTCGGATACGTCTCGGAGAGGAATCGAGTGAAAACGGTATCGGTGGTGTCGCGCAGGAGACACCCACCCCATCGTTTCCGGTGTTTAGTCGGAGAGGAAAGGGGAGGGGATGGGGCCTCTGTATAGTCGACAGATTTATACATATCAGAATCAAACCATACCCGTACTAGAGAAATCGAATAATCGTTAAACGGCATTCAACGGTCTAGGTGTTCATCCCGTGGTTCGAGAACCGGCGTCCGACGTGGTTGAACACCGCCATTTCCGTTGCTTCGTTTCCGGTCAGTTCCGTTCGACGTCTGAGCGTCGGGGGGTGACCGTGCTAACCACCATCGATTACACTCCGAAGGACAATTCCGACGTGTCCCCTCCCCTTGCGTCTCCCGGGACAGCGGAAACGATGGGGTGGGTGTCGAACGCACTCCCCCCACCTTTCGGACGCCGAACACCGGAAACGACGGGGTCACTGCGGTTCACCGGCCGACGAGCACCCTCCGATTTCATCGCACTACTCCCGTCTGTCTCTCCTCCTCGAACGCCCTGCTCCGTGCGAAGACCACCGCCAACAGGCCGTCCAGAACCAGATCTACGGTCGGGTCGGACAGTCGGCCACGTGTCACTCGGTCGACTTCACGTCCGAAAAGACACCGGAAACGGTGGGGTTGCGAAGACGGTGTGGACCGCGACCTCCTTGAATCAGCAATCTCCCGGATCCAGCAACCCTCCGAATCCAACGAAATCCCGGAACTAGCAGCCCTCTGGAATGAACGACGATATGTCGATCACGAAAGGTCCCGTGGTGGAGCCCCGAACGAAACCGGCAGTGGATACTCCGAAGCTCGGATACCGTCAGTGAGCGATTCTCGGATACCGTCAGGGACCCTCGCCACTCGTCTCGTACAACGACGGTGAGGTCTTTCGAAGCCCTCTCCGATCCCCGTGTTAGCTACACGCGTGTTAGCCACACGGGCAGTGGTCGTCGTCCACGGTCCTCCGCACGTGCCGTGTCGGCGAAGCGGAGCGAAATCAACGCCGGCGAGAACGGCGCGGCGAGAAACAGCGGAAACGACGGGGTGCTGGAATACGCAGACCGGCTCGCGTCCGGCCGTCGGGGATTCAGGGGTCCTGTTCGACCTCGAGCAGGCGGACGCCGCAGTCCTGGCACGTCACGGCGACGACGTCGATGGACCGACAGCAGGATTCGACGGTCTCCTGCTTCGGCACGACGGTTCCGCCACAATCGGGGCACTCCTCGAGGAAGATGCGCAGTCCGCTGAGGACGCGACTCTGACTGTGGACGGACAGCGAATCCCAGCAGGGGTACTGCTCGCTGAGCGTCCGAGCGGCGGCGAGGTCGGCGACGAGAGCACTGTTCGACTCCCACTGTCCGATACGTCGCCCGTCCAGTCGCGCGAGGAACGCCTCGTCGTGCTCCTCGAACTCCAGTTCCGACTCCTCGACGTCGAGGATTCCGGCGAGGTCGCGTTTCTTCACCCCGTCGTCCTCAACACGCGCCATGTCCTCGTGCCAGGCAGTACGGAACTCGTCCGTCAGGCAGAGGTCGTCGACCGATTCGCACGGTTCGACGACGCCGGCAGCCGTCAGCACCTTCTCGGGTTCGACGTCGGTCCCGCCGTCTTCCTCCTGGGTCGTCCCGGTGACCTGACCGCCTGTCGTCTCCTTCGATTCGATCGTCGCGCTCCCCTCCGACACCGCGCCCCTCTCGGCCGTCGCGCTTCCGTGGATTCCGGCCGTCTGACCTCCATGGACCCCGGCCGCGTCGTGCGCTTCGAAGTAGCGCAGGAACCAGTCGGGGAAGTATCGCTTCGTCAGTTGGGGCGTCCCCGGAACGAGGTATCCGCGGAGGTAGATGGCGACCAGGCTCAGGACGAACACGCCGACGCCGACCGGTACGGCGACGGTCGCAACCGCCGCACCCAGTACGAGCGCGATTGACACGTTGACGAGGGTGCACGCAGTACAGCGATTTTCGCCAGTGTACTCGGGTCGTCGAAGGCGGCCGAGTATCGGAAGCTCTCCGTTCATCCTGATTCTTCGGGCTCTACACTGTCGAGCGATAAATATATGTCGCCGTAAGCACCGAAACAAAGGTCGAAACGGGGGTCGTGCCGTAGTGGCGATCGACGCTCGAAACAGGCTTCGGGTCGTACTTGCGGTCGGCGTCCAGCCGGGATTCAGGATCTGGCGGGAGTCTCGGCCCGCTTGAGACATATCGTCACGACGCTACCTCGGGGCTGATTGTGTCCGAACTCGAGTTCCCCGCCGAACTTCCCGACGACCCAGTTCGCGAGCCAGAGGCCGAGGCCGCTGCCGTGGTGGAGCGGCGTCTCGCGCCCTTCGAGGAGCACCGCCCGCTCCTCCTCGGGAATCCCCGGTCCGTCGTCGGTGACGGTTATCTCGACCGTTCCGTCGTCGCTCTCCGCGGGTGCGTTCACCGAGACCGACACCTCCGGGACGTCCCTGTCGTTGTGCTCGATGGCGTTCTCGACGAGTTCGTCCACGACCGCGTCGAGCCTGTTGTCGCCGTACACCCACGCGACGTCTGGAAAGTCGGCCGAGAGGTCGGCCTCGGGGTACCGGTCCTGCAGTTCCTGGACGGTGCGTTCGACGATGCTCGTCACGTCGACCTGCCGTCGATCAGGGCTATCGTTCTCGAGAATCTTCCCGACCTCGCGGGCCTTCTCGCTGATGTCGATGAGGTCAGACGCCTTCCGCTTGATGACCTCGACGCTGTCGCTGGCGGCCGGTTCCGATTCGGCGAGGTTCTGCGCGTGACCGAGGACGACGTTCAGGTCGTTGCGGAGGTTGTGACGGAGGATGCGGTTGAAGACCTGAAGTCGCTGTTCGCGGCGGACGAGCTCCTGTCGGGTCCGGACGGAGTTCATCGCGTACGCGATGCTGTTGCCGAACTTGGTGAGGATTCGTCGTTCCCCGTCGTCGAACGCGTACGGGTAGTCGGCGTAGACGTTCAGGACGCCGTACACCCGTCCCTCGTAACAGAGCGGGATCGCAGCTTTCGAGTGGTAGCCGCGTTCCAGCGCGCGGTCGCGCCACCGCTCGAACTCCGGGTCGGTCGCGATGTTCTGCGTTATCTGTATCTCCTGCGTCTCGACCGCGCGGACGACCGGGCCGTCGTCGTTGCCCTCCTCGCCGTCCTGATAGATCGAGTCGAGATACCCCCGTTCGACGCCCGCCGAGACGGTCGGTATCACGTCGCCGTCCTCGTCGACGTTGCCGATCCAGGTGAAGTGGTACGATTCGGACCCCGCGAGGCGCTCGCAGACGGCGCGCTCCATCTCTTCACGGGACGTGGCCTGCAGCAGCGACTGGCTCACGTCCCAGAAGAGCTGGTTGATCTCTATCTGTCTGTCCGCGGACTTCTCTGCCCGGCGCCGCATGACGGCGTTCTCGATGCGGTTGGCCAGGACCGCGAACTGTCGCTTGCCGTCTCCCTTCTGGAGGTAGTCGGTGACGCCGGCCGATATGGCGTCGCTCGCGGTCTCCTCGTTGCCGCCGCCGGTCAGGAGGATGAACGGCATCTCGGGGTAACGGTCGCGGATCGACTCGAGGAGTTCGAGGCCGTCCATGCCGTCCATCTCGTAGTCGCTGACGACGCAGTCGAACTCGTCCGATTCGAGTCGTTGGAGGGCGGTGGAGCCGTCCGTCTCGGTGCGAACAGTGATGTCAGCTTCTGCTTCGAGGACGTCCGCTGCCACGGCTGCGAAGAACTCGTTGTCTTCGACATGGAGGACCCGGATGGAGGGACGTTCCATTCTACACCACAAGTCTCACAGCTTACTATTAAATAAGTTTGTACTACTGGCAGATAGTATCACAAACTGCTCGTGTAGTACATAGTATGATTTAGAGGACGACGTCCCACCACTGCCGATACTGCCCGACGTCTGCGTCGTTCGCATCTCACCTTATTGATGAAAATTATGTCAATAATAGTATAAAATTCTGGATGTTTCGTCGGCATAGGTCAGTACCTTGGTTTAGCGGCGGCGCTCAGGCTCCCCCGCACGACGCACACCTCACGTCATTCGCGTCGGTCACGCTCACCTCACGTCATTCGCGTCGGTCACGCTCACCTCACGTCATTCGCGCTCCCCACGTGTCGGTCACGCTCACCTCACGTCATTCGCGCTCCCCACGTGTCGATCACGCTACCCTCGCGTCCCGTCTGCGAAGGGGGCGATGACCATCTGGGTCGGTTCGTCGTACTCGAACGTGGCGATGCACTCGACGACGGTCCGCCGTTCCGCCTCGTGTGTGACCGTCTGGTCGGGGCCACCGTGGTCGATGACCGTCGTGGCGGACGACGCGGTCACCTGGAACGCGTAGCGGCCGGGCGAGAGGTCGGCGTCGACGGCGACGTGCTGGCGGTCGTCGTCGTTCGCCGTCGGGTAGGTCGCCGTCGAGAGCGTCCACGTGTGAGTCGCCCCGGCTTCGAGCTCACTGCGCGGCAGGTAGGTGGCGTCGGGCGCGACGTGCGTCCAGCCGTCGTCGGACTCGCGCCGGAGGCGCCAGCCGGCCGGGTTGAACTCGACCGTCCCGCCGCTGCGGTTGTGGAGCGTGAACGACACCGCGTCCGGTTTCGCATCCGCGGGTTCCACCGCAAACGTCCGCGAACTCGGTTCGAGGAAGACCGGTGTCGACGAGTCGACGGACCGGAAGCAGACCGTCTCGTCGGCGCCCTCGGAGAAGGAGGGACATCCGCCGGACTCGCCGCCTGGCGTCGCGCTACCAGTCGCCCCGTCGCCGGAACCTCCGGTGGTCGTACCGTTCGCACCGCTGGAGTCGCCTGGTGCGTCGCCGGCGTCCGCAACCAGTCCGAGACACCCCGACACGAGCGTGATACCGCTTCCGAGCGTCGCGAGGAGGGCACGTCGCTTCATAGGAGAGACGACGGACGGGAGTGATAAAGGCCTTGAGTGGACTGAAATCAGTGTTTGAGTGAAGCAGTCGTTCGAGTTCGGTTCGAGCGACCGGCCGTTCTGGCTCCCCGCCGGTACCGGTTGCGCGTTCTGGAGTCCTGCTGGTACCGGTTGCGAAACGTCCTCAAGCAGAGCGCGGTCGCCGGTTCGTGGAACCCGAAGCAGTCGCGTGGCGTTCCGGGACGTCTGCTGTCGCGACGCGATCGCTCGCTCAGAGCCGGATGGCGTACAGGATGCTAAGCAGGCCGAGTATCTGGAACGTCTGGCTGAGCACTCCCGCGAGCATCCGGTTCATGCCGAAACTGTAGAACCCGATGGCGAGGACGGCGGGGATCCCGAGGACGAGTACGAACCCGACCGAGATGAACAGCATCGGTCTGCTGTCGTTGCGGCGGTACCCCTGGTACGCGTAGTAGCTGATGGCGAGTCCGAGCCCGACGCTCACGATCTGTGTAAGGAACACGGTGACGCGCAGGGGGTTCCGTCCGAGTGCGGAGAGGTCGACCATCGGTATCACATCTCCTCGACGAGGCGAGTGAACCGGTCCGCCTTCGTCTCCGTTCGTTCGATCCGGAACGAGAACGAATCACCGGTCAGTTCGACGGTCAACCGCTCCAGGTTCGGTTCGTACACCTTGTGGTGGTGGCCGTCGTCGTCGAGGCGCGTCCGTTCCGTGACGAGCGCACACCCGCTCAGTCTGTCGAGTCTCCGGTAGACGGTCGCCTCCGACGTGCCACATCGGTCGCTGAGTTCGTTCGCTGACATGGGTTCCACGTTCGTCTCGGTGAGTATCGTGCGGGCCACCTCGTCCTCCAGGAGCGCAGCGACGTCCTGCAGTTCGCAGTCTTCACTCACCGTACCGTCCTATCACTGTGGTGGGGTATTTAAAGTAATGCCACCGTTGCAGAACCTGCAACTGTGGGTGGACGGCTTTTACCGATACGTCAGAAGTGGCGAGTAGGATGTCTGACTGCCACCTCGGTGTCGGCGCTCGACGGTCCGTGGAGGGTCGTCGAGCGGCGGTGCCGACCGCCCCCGGCAGTAGAGGTTCCCGCGACGGTCGGGGCGGCGCGTCGTCGCCGTCCATCCGCGGTCGAAACGACCGGGCTAGCTCGCCCGACTGCGACGCCCACGGGAGGCGACGATGAAGCAACTCGGTCGCCTGCTCGACTTCGTCACGGACCACAGTCGCATCACCATCGCGGTGATGCTGGTGCTGACGCTCGCGGTCGGGAGCGGCGTGACGATGATGCGCGGCCCCGCCGAGACGAACCTGGCGGAGAACACGGTCGAGCAGAAGAAGCTCAACTACATCCAGGAGCACTACGACGTCGGGAACGAGAACACGACGACGCTTCAGGTGTACGTGAGACGCGAAGACGGCAACGTCCTCTCGAAGAAGTCGCTGCTGCGGTCGCTGCGCTACCAGCGCGAGGTTCGGTCGAACGGCACGTTCGACGACGCGCTGGTCGACGGCCGGGCCACGACGGGCGTCTCGAACCTCGTCGCTACCCGCCTGGCGGGCACCCGTGACGCGAGGCTCGACCAGCAGATCAGCGCGCTCGAAGCGGCGAACGCGTCGACGGTGAACGCGACGGTCGGTGCCGTGCTCGCGCCAGGGAGCGAGGCTCTCGCGCTACTCCCGTCGTCCTACGAGCCCGGCACGACTCACGCTACCGGGCGACGAATCGTCTTCAGTCTCGACGCCTCGGGTGACGAGACAGCCGCTGGAGACCGCATCGCAACCGCCCAGCAGGTGGCGTACGACGCACTGCAGCCGCACGACGGTGCCTACTTCATGCTCGACGGCCCGGCGGTCCAGGACGTCAACGAGCAGATCGTCGACGACTCGCTGCAGATCGTCGGGCCGTTCGCGCTCCTGTTCGTGCTCGTCGCGCTGGCGCTCGCCTACCGCGACCTCGTCGACGTCGTCGTCGGCGCGGTGGGAATCGTGCTGACGCTCGTGTGGATGTTCGGCCTCATCGGCTGGCTCGACGTACCCTTCGGCCAGGCCGGCATCATCGCGCCCATCCTCATCATCGGGCTCTCCATCGACTACGCGCTGCACGTCTTCATGCGGTACCGCGAGCGGCGTGGCACCGGCGAAGCCGACGACCCCGGACTCCGCCGCTCGATGCGCGTCGCCATCGGTAGCGTCGGTGCCGCGCTCGCGCTCGTCACCGTCACGACGGCCATCGGCTTCCTCTCGAACCTGACGAACTCGCTCGCGACCATCCGGAGCCTGAGCGTCGCGACCAGCGTCGGTGTCGTGGCCGCGCTCGCGGTGTTCCTGACGCTCGTCCCCGCGCTCAAGGTGGAGATCGACGCGCTGCTCGAACGGTACGGCTTCGACCGCCGGAAGCGCGCGTTCGGCGTCGGCGGCGGCCTCGTCAACCGGTTCCTCTCCGTCGGCGCGAACGCCGCCCGCGTCGCGCCCGTGCTCGTCATCCTCGCCGCTCTCATCGTCGGTAGCGTCGGCGTCTACGGCGGCACGCAGCTCGACACGGAGACGAGCAACACCGTCGGTGAACCGGCGCAGTGGAAGCAGGACCTGCCCGAGCCCCTCGGCGTCGGGGAGTACCGGTTCATCCGCAACATGAACTACGTCCAGGACAGCTACCGCGTCACCGGCGCGAACTACAATCCGTCGCAGCTGCTGGTCGAGGGCGACGTGACGCAGGACGGGACGCTGGAGTGGGTCGCCAGCGCCGGCGAGACGGCGACGGAGAGCGACGTCGCCTACCGGCAGGGCGACGGCACCGTCCCGTACACGGGACCGGTGACGGTGATGCAGTCGGTCGCCGAGCGCGACGCGGCGTTCCGGCAGAAGTTCCAGAATGCCGACACCGACGGCGACGGCGTGCCGGACCGCAACCTGAAGGCGGTGTACGACGCGCTGTACGCGGTCGCGCCCCAGCAGGCGGCGTCGGTCGTCGAGCGAACCGACGGCGAGTACCGCTCGCTGCGCTTCGTCGTCCCGACCAGTCAGCGGGCGGACCCCTCGACGGTGGCGACGACGATGCGCGACGCTGCAGCGGAGGTCGAGACGGCGTCGGCCGACACGCTCACTGCCACCGCGACCGGCAACGACCTCATCTGGGACGTGAAGAGCCAGCAGATCATCGATAATCTGCTCCAGACGCTGCTGGTCTCGCTCGCCGCCATCGCGGCGCTGCTGGCGATCGTCTCCCGGCTGACGTCCGGCAGCGCCTCGCGCGGCCTCGTGACCACCGTCCCCATCGTGCTCGTCCTGGCGTTCGTCGCCGGCAGCATGTGGGCGCTCGACGTGCCGCTGACGATGTTCACGACGCTGATGTCCAGCCTCGCCATCGGGCTCGGCATCGACTACAGCATCCACGTCAGCGAGCGCTTCGCCGAGGAACTGGAGCGCAGCGGCAACGCCTTCACAGCCGTTGACAGTGCCGTGACCGGCACCGGCGGTGCCCTGCTCGGCAGCACCATGACGACGGCGGGCGCGTTCGGCACGATGTCGCTGGCCATCATCCCGCAGCTTCGCCAGCTCGGCATCATGGTCGGGCTCGCGCTGGTCTACTCGTTCGTCGCGAGCGTCTTCGTCCTCCCGAGCCTGCTCGTCCTCTGGTCTCGCTGGTTCGGCCCCGACGTCGACGCGTCCTCGACGGCGCGCGACGCCGACGCCTCGGAGTCGCTCGACTGACCGCCCCGTCTTCGGCTCTCCCCTGACTGACCGCCCCGTCTTCGGCTCTCCCCTCGTCCGTTCTCTCCTCGTCCGTTCTCACCTCGCTCACACCTCGTTCGAACTGTCGCCTGCGCAGTCACCGCTCGTCTCGCGGTTCCGCGGTCACGACGCTCGTTGTCGGCCAACGGGGAACGAGACGGAGTGCGGGGCTCAGTCGTCGCCGAAGACGACCTGTGCCGCGGAGAGGAGTGCGAACGCGGCGACGACCACCGCGCCCCACTCGCCGGTCCGGAGGACTGTCGCGGGCGGGACGCCGAGCCAGGAGGCGAGGACGACGAACGCGCTCACGACCGTGGTCCGTCTGTAGTAGTCGAGCCACGGCGACGCCTGCTCGTCGCCGCTTTCCTCGTCCTCCGTGGCTCCCTCGTCGTCCTCGGGTGCGTCTAGGTACGGATCGAACTGCTCGGCCACGGGACCGCGCTCGACGATGCCGCGACCCTTCTCGTACTCGATGATGCCCTCCTCGGCGAGCTTCGGTAGATGAGACTGGTAGAGCGCGATGTAGACCCGCTGTCGTTCGTCCGAGGAAAGTTCCGCAACCGTCGTGTCGTTTTCCCAGGCGGCGACCTGTTCGGCCAGCGTGCGCATCTCGACCGGCCCCTCGTTGTCCTTCAGGTAGCGAAGCGCGTCGCGGCGGCGCTGTGTCTGGAGGATGTGGAAGATCTTGTCGCGTGGCAGTGCCGGTACCGACTCCCCCGCGTCTTCCATCCCCTGCGACTGGGGCGAATCCGACGCCGCGCTCATGGTTCGCCCGGGTTCGGTCCTGTTTCCCGCCCGGGTTGGCAGTTCAAGCCCGGCTTACCGACTGTCGCCTGTCCGTCGCGCGCCAGCCGGCGCGGTAATTTCTCGTTACGTTGCTCGCGTGCCATGCGATTCAATATTATTGGACCATTTTAAAAAGGTGGTGGCTCTGTCTCGAACATAAAGCGACGTCACCACCGGAGGACCCCTCCTGTCGAAGCGGTGCCGCGTCGATCCTCGGCTCCCGGTTCTGTCCCGTCACCCAGTTATTAATACCGGGAAATCCCACGTTACTGCGGATGACGAACTTCGACCGGACGGAGTACCGACGCGTGGTGCGCCGCCTCGCCGGCGACGTGGACGCGCGCGTCGAGGACGGGATGAGCGTCCGTGCCGCGCTGTATCGCTCGGTGGGGGAGTGCATCGTGGACCTCTGGAACCACGACACGTCGCTGCGTGTCTGCGAACTCTCCGAGAAGGACCCCGAGATCGAGATCGTGAACGAGATCATCACCGGCGACGAGACCGACACGCACGCGGACCACGAACTGTTCGTCCGGGCGATGGCGTTCTCGGTGCTCTCCCAGGACGTCCGGGAGGCGTTTGAGAACATGGTCACCGTGAACGCGGAGACCATGGACCCGGGCGCGCTCCAGGAGTAGTGCGGACGCCGTTCCACGGCGGCGGCGGTCGGACGCCAGGGTTTCAGGGGTCGGACGCCAGGTTTACTCCCGCCGGGCGCGTACACGGGGCCATGTCCGTCGACACCCCCGAGAAGGACGCGTTCACGGAATGTGCCAACTGCGGCAATCTCGTCGACCTGTCCGAGAGCCACCCGCGGGTGATGGTTCGCCACGAAACGACGGCCAACGATTCTCAGACGGACGAACTCCACTTCTGTAGCGAGGACTGTCTCGACGAGTGGACCGGCCCGTACCCCAGGTGACGACCGCGGACCGGACGTCACCAGCGGGGTCGGTCACTCGAAGGACACCGACAGCGCCGCCGCCGGGTTGGTCGGTCCCCGGACGTAGCGGACCGTCTCGCCGCGCTCGACCGCGAACGCGCCGACGGTGACGACCAGTCGACCGGCGTCGGTGGTGCCGCGCAGCACCGGGCCACGACTCGCGACCACGACGTACGGCGGCGCGGCGACCGGCGACGCAGCGAGGGAGTGCTCAGTCGCCGCCACGGCGTCCGCGAGCAGTTCGGGCAGGCGCTGGAGCAGGTCCGCCTCGCGCAAGCGCCGTTCGAGGGGGTCGACCACGGCCGCGCGGTCGGTCGCGGCCGCGCCGTCCCACGACGCCGCCACGTCGTCGGCGCAGCGGAGGACGGCGGCCACCGTCTCGCCGTGGTCGTCGAGGAGTCGCTCGCGGGCGGCCGCCACGGTCCGTCGGGTCTCGTCGGGCATCGGTGGAACGCGACAGCGCCGACGACAAAACCGTATCGCTCGCCCTGGCGGTCTCGCCAAACTTTCAGGTTTGGTTTCGCGGAGCGGAGAGAACGTTTACACCGTACATCGACGCAATGGATGCCGTATGAAGGAATTGCTCTCCCGCGTCGGCATCGGTGCCGCCACAGTCGACACAGTCCTCCCCACGACCACGCTGACGGCCGGCGAGTCCGTCGAGGCCGAGGTCCACGTCGAAGGTGGTTCGGCGGAACAGGAGGTCGACGAGATATACTTCGCGCTGCTGACCCGCTACGAGACCGACGACAGCAAGCGGACGGGCGTCGTCGACAAGTTCCGCGTCGCCGAGTCGTTCACCGTCGAGGAGGGCGAAGAGCGTACCTTCGACGTGACCGTCGACGTCCCCCGCGACACCCCTGTCACGGTCGGGCGGACGAACGTCTAGCTGGAGACCGGCCTCGACATCGACTGGGCGGTCGACCCCGAGGACGAGGATCCGGTGCAGGTCGACCCCGGTCCGCGTCTCGGCCGCGCATTCGACGCGCTGGAGTCGCTGGGCTTCACGGTCCGGACCGCCGAGTGCGAGGCGGTCCCCCGCGGTCTGTTCTCGACCGGTTTCGTCCAGGAGATCGAGTTCGTCCCCCGCGGCGGCCCGTTCTCGGGTCGTCTCGACGAACTCGAGGTCGTCCCGCGACCGGCCGCCGACCACCTCGAACTCGGACTGGAGGTCGACCGCCGCGGCGGCCTGCTCGCGGAGATGGCGGATATCGACGAGCGCCTGACCCGCATCACGGTCACCGACGAGTCGACGGGCGAGATCGAATCGAAACTCGAAGACGAGATCGAGCGCAACCTGTAGGCCTGCTCGCCAGCGACCGGCGCGTTCTCAGTCGTCAGTGGCGGGTGCGGCACCGCCGCCCGCCGTCCGTCCCCCGCTCCAGACGCCGCCGTCGAGGTCGATGGCGTCGTTGTACTTGCCCGCGAGCGCCGACACCGCGAGGTCACCCGTGACGTTGTTCATCGTCGCGATGCGCCCGAGGATGGGGTCGACGCCGGCGACGAATCCCACGATAGTCAGCGGGAGGCCGGCCGCGTTGAGGATGACCGTGAGCATGACGAGGCCAGCGCCGGGCACGCCGGCGGTGCCGACGCTGACGAGGACGACGGTGGCGAGGATGGTCACCTGTTCGGCGATGCCGAGCGGGACGCCGACGAGGTTCGCCGCGAACACGGCCGTGACTGCCTGGCGGATGGCCGCACCGTCCATGTTGATCGTCGCGCCGAGCGGGAGCGAGAAGCCGTAGACGCTCTCGTCGATGCGGAGGTTGTCCCGGGCGTCCGCGATGGTGACCGGGAGCGTGCCGCTGGACGAGCGGATGCTGAACGCGGTCACCATGGCGTCTTTCGCGCCGTCGAGGAAGGCGAGCGGTGACTGCCCGAGCAGGCCGACCGTGATGATGCCGAGGTAGGTGACGGCGATGTGGACGGCGATGGCGAGCGCGATGGTGCCGACGAGCGCCGCCAGCGAGACGATAGAGGAGACGCCGTGTTCGCCGAGCGACGCGGCGACGAGCGCAAACACGCCGACGACGCCGTACTCCATCACGCCCCAGACGATGGCGAACAGCGCCTCGGTGGCGGCCTCGACGGCGCCGAAGATGGTCTCGACGCCCTCCCGGACCGACTCGTCGTCGGTCGTGTCGCGGACGACGGCCAGCGCGAGGCCGAACGCGACGGCGAAGAAGATTGTCGCGAGGAGGTCGCCGCTGGCCATCGCCGACACGGGGTTCGCCGGGACGATGCCGAGGACGACCTTCGCCAGCGACGGCGCCTCGGCCGACTGGGCCTCGCCGCCGGTGAAGGCGACGCCGGTTCCGGGGTTGACGAGGTTCGCCACCGCGAGGCCGACGACGCCGGCGGCCGCCGTCGTCGCGACGTAGAGGCCGACGACGGTGCCGCCCACCCGACCCAGTCGCGACGGTGAGAGCTTCTGCATCCCGCCGAGCAGGCTGAATACGACGATGGGGACGACCAGCATCTGCAGCAACCGGAGGAAGAGGTCCCCGAGCGGCCGCAGTTGCGTCGCCGGTTGGCCGACGACCACGCCGACCAGCGCGCCGAGCAGGAACCCGGCCGAGATGCGATAGACGATCGGTATCGAACGGTACCCGCGCCACGTGCGTTGCACCGGCCCTTTCATCGTGTTCTCCCGTTCTCACCGGGTGGTTCAACCGCTGTCGGCAGCGTCTACATCCGCCGGTACTCCGGACGCCGCGACGAGGTGGTACTTGCCCGTCGTCCGTCGCGTGCGGGCCGCGGGACCGGAGATACCGGTTCGTCGGCCGTCATCGGTCGGCGCGAGCGTCTCCGAGTCCACGCACGGACGCCCTTCGTTCCGCAGCTCTTGCGGCAAAACGTGGCGGCGCGCAGGTCGGGCATCACCGCTTCGGGTCGCGGCGGGGTCCGCGCGGGCGAGCCGGCGGTTCCGGCGAACCCCTCGTCCGCCGAGAGAGTCAAAAGTAAGGAGGACGTACCCTGAAACGTGACCGACGACGCCGACCTTCCGACGGAGGAGACGGACCCTGTCGACCGCCCCATCGAGGCCGCGGACGGCGAGGAACTCGACGCCCTCGTCGAGCGCCACGACCTCGTGCTGGCCGAGTTCTACACGAAAGGGTGTGCCGTCTGCCAGTCCATCGAACCGATACTCACGAACGTCGCCCGCGTGACGGACGCGACGGTCGTCCCCATCAACCCCGGCGACGACCTGGACCTCGTCGACCGGTTCGACATCCGCGGCGTGCCGACGCTGCTCCTCTTCGAGGAGGGCGAGGAGGTCGCGCGCATGGCGAGCGGGTTCCAGGAGACCGAAGCCGTCGTCGCGTTCGTGGAGGAGCGCGGCCAGACTGACGCGGCGGCCTGACGCGACGGCCTGACGCGACGGCCCGGGGCTTCGTTCCGAGTCACCGTCCCGAATCACCGCTCCGGGACTCTGCGTCCGGTGGCCACCATCGCAGGACTTCGGGCGAAATGGCCGATTACGGGGCCGAAACGGGGGAGTACGTCCCGACTACGACAGGCAAAAGGCCTATAAAATAGTGGCTTCGAGTGTTCGGTACAGATGGTAGTCGAAACGATTCCGCTGTTCGGGCCGGTGCCGGGTGGGATGGAGCTGGCAGTGATACTGCTGATCGCCGTCCTCCTGTTCGGTGCGAACAAGATTCCGAAGCTCGCCCGCTCGACGGGCGAGGCGATGGGCGAGTTCAAGAAAGGCCGACAGGAAGTCGAAGAGGAGCTGGCGGAGATGCAGGAGTCCGACGCCGACTCGACGAACGCCGCCGTCGAGACCGAGACCTCGGACTCCGCCTGAACCGACGACCCGGCCCGACCCTTCTTTCGGACGTGACGACCGACCAGCGGCGAGTGTCCCTCGACAGTCTCTCTACTCCTCGGGCCGCGGACAGTCGTAGGTGTCCCGGACGGTGTCGGCCAGCATCGATTCCTTCCGGAGGACGATGTAGACGACGACGCAGGGCAGGTCGGCGGGCCTGAGGACGAACACCTCCTGGGGGTCGTCGACGCCCTCCGCGGCGCGTTCGATGAGCGGGTCAAGCGGTCGAACGCCCGAGCGGAACTCCTCGAACAGGTCGCGCTCGCCGCCCTGCTCGGCGAAGGCGTACAGCGCGCCGTTGACGTCGCCGTCGGTGCCCTGGGTCACGTCCGAGGCGATGCCCTCGGTGCGGGCCTCGCGGCAGGCCTCCGTCGCCGCCTCGAAGAGGTTCGTCGCGTCGTCGGCGAACGCGAACAGGGTGCGCTCGCGGACCGAGCACTCCGCGATCGTCGGCTCGTCGTCGACCCACTCCAGCGTCGCGTCGACCAGGTAGCCGGGCAGGAGTCGCCTTCCGGTGGCGTCGCTCTCCCCGTCCCGGTCCCCGTCCGCACCGTCGTCCGCGTCCCGGTCCCCGTCCGCGCTGTCGTCTGCCGTGGACCCCTCGCCGTTCGTCGTCGCCTCCCCGACCGTGACGTAGGTCGGGTCGTGGCTATCGACGTCCAGCAGCAGGCGTTCGTCCGCGGCGCGGGGGCTGTCGAGGACGCGGAAGGTTCCGCTCGTCGTCGGATGCACGTCGGAGGGTTCGCTCCGCTGGAGGAAAGCCTTGCGGACCACAACGGAAAAGTCGCTCACGAGTGAATATCGTGCTATGACCGACCACACGAACGACGCCGACACCGGTGACGGTGGCGGCTCACGGCTGCGAACGCTGCTGCTGCTCGGGGTCTCGTTCCTCGCTGGCTACCTCGCCGGCCGCGGGAAGCGCGCGGACGTGGAGATCGCGGCGGACCTGGAGGCGGTGCCGCCGGGCGAGGCCGAACCGATGGAGATCGAGATAGAGGGATCGGAGACGGGCGGCGCCGCGTCCGTCGAGGTCGAGGGCTCTGAGACCGGGGAGTCGGAGGCGGCGGACCTCGAGGAGGCGGCCGAGTCGGCGGAGGAATCGACCGGAGCGGAGGAGGGAACGGAGTCGGAAGCGGAAACGGAGGAAGCGGCGGGGGAGGAAGCGGAGAGCGACGAGACCGAAGACGAAAGCTGATCAGAACCCGGCGACGGTGCCGTCCTTGCGGGGTTCGGTCGCGCCCGAGAGCACGCCGTCCTCGTTCCTGACTATCTGTGCGCCGCCGAACATCGTCGGCGCGAGCACGCGGACGTCGTGGCCCATCCGGGTGAGCTTCGTCGTCAGGTTCCCGTCCATCCGCCCCTCGACGGCGAGCGCGCCGTCCTCGCGGTAGCGCCACCGCGGCCGGTCGAGCGCCGCCTGTAGCGGCAGGTCGTAGTCGACGACGTTCGAGACGACCTGGACGTGGCCCTGCGGCTGCATGTACCCGCCCATGACGCCGAAGGCGGTCCAGTCGTCGGTGGCGTCGTCGTTCGGCGCGAGATTCGCGACGCCCGGGATGAGGGTGTGGAACGGGCGCTTGCCGGGTTCGAGGCGGTTGGGGTGGTCGGGGTCGAGCGAGAACGACGACCCGCGGTTCTGGAGTGCGATGCCGGTGTCGCCCGCGACGAGGCCGGAACCGAAGCCGGCGAACCGCGAGTTGATGTAGGAGACGACGTTCCCCTCGTCGTCGGCGACGCAGAGCAGGACCGTGTCGGCGTCCTCGGCGTGGGCGTCGGGGACGCCGAAGGTGACGTCGCTCGCCGTGTCGTCGACGTCGGCCGCCCGCTTCTCCGCCCAGGATTCGGCGGCGAGCGGCGGGATCTCCTCGTACTCGGGGTCGGTGATGTAGCGGTGGCCGTCGTGGAACGCGCGCTTGGTCGCCTCGGCGAAGTAGTGGACGCGCTCGGGGGAGTCGAGCGGCTGGTCGCCGGCACCGATCTCCTCGGCGATGTTGAGCGCCTCCAGCGCGACGAGGCCCTGGTTGTTCGGCGGGAGCTCGTACACCTCCGTCCCGTTGTAGGTCGTGGAGACGGGGTCGGGGAACTCCGGTTCGAAGGCGGCGAGGTCGTCCATCGAGAGGAACCCGCCCTTCGACTGCACCTCGTCGACGATCTGCTCGCCGATTCCGCCCTCGTAGACCACGTCGGCGCCCTGCTCGGCGATCTTCTGCATGCTCTCGCCGAGCCGTGGGAGCGTCGCCCGTTCGCCGACGTCGGGGGCACTGCCGTCCTGGAGGTACGCCTCGCGGGCGTTGTCGTCGGTGAAGATGTCCTCGGCGCCCTTCCAGTAGTGGGCGATGAGCTCCGAGACGGGGAACCCCTCGGTCGCGTACCGGATGGCGGGTTCGAGCGCGTCCGCGAGCGATCCCCGCCCCAGGCGGTCGACGGTCGCCTCCCAGCCGCGTGCGGTCCCGGGGACGGTGACGGTGTGGGGGCCGAGGAAGGGCATCCCGAGGTCGTCGGCGTCGTCGTCGCCGTCGACGGCGTACCCGCGGTTCTCGGGGTACCAGTCGGCGACGTCGTCGCGCTCCGCTATCGCGTCGCGGACGTTCTCGATGGTCGCGTCGGCGGGCGCGCCGCCACAGGAGCGCATCGCACCGACGTCGCCGTCGGCGGTGCGGTACAGTGCGAACACGTCGCCGCCGAGGCCGGTGCTCGTCGGTTCGACGACGTTGAGCGCGGCGGCGGTCGCGACGGCGGCGTCGAAGGCGTTGCCCCCGTCACGCAGTATCTCGGCGCCGGCTTCGGCGGCGAGCGGTTGGCTGGTGGCGACGACGCCGTTCGGCGCGTACACCGTCGAGCGCCGGGACGTGAAACGGTCCAGGTCCGGTTTTGGCATACGTTTCCATGCCTCTCTATCGGCCTCAAATATCCACCGAATAGTTCCGGCGACGTCGAGTGGCGTGCCGACGGCTCTCGTGACGGTCCCGGTCTCCGTTCGTGAAGGCAAATCGTCACCTACCGGCAGTCAATTTCGGTCGCGGACCGAGATGGGCAACCGGAGGTTCGCGCCTGCCATCAGCACCAGGCCGGTGCCGAGCAGCGAGAGGGGGACGGCGACCAGCAGGAACCAGCCTGCGAGCCCCGCGTCGGCGGTCATCGCGCCAGCGACGAGGAGGTACGCCATCGCCGGCGTGGCGAGCAGCACCAGGACGACGGTGCCCCTGCGGAGGAGGTCGAGACGGGGGTCCATACCCTGACGTATCGTGATGCGTACATAACTGTCTTTCCTCCGCCTGTCGCGGCCGGTGCCGTCGTCGTCGCCCGCGTTTCGTCCCCGTGGACGAGGACCGGGAGGAGGTGGTCGTCGCAGCGGTCAGTCCGTAGTGGGACCGCGGACCGCCAGGACGGCGCCGATGCCGGACGCCACGGCGGCGAACCCGGCGAGGACGACGAACAGCGCGGACGGCGAGGCGTACTGGAGCACGAACCCGGCGACGGCGGCGCCGAGCGCGCCGACGCCGAACACACCCAGGTACGTGTAGCCGTACGAGAGCCCGCGTGCCCCCGCCGGCGTGTACTCCGCGACGGTCGCCTGGTAGAGCGGCTGGACCACGAACAGGAAGAAGCCCAGGACGAAGCTGGCGACGAGTATCCACGCCAGCCCGGCCTCCATCGCGGGGACGAACGCGAGTGCGACGACGACGAGCACGCCGAACGCGGCGGCGATGCCGCGGGCGTTCTCGACCCTGTCGGTCAGCTTCCCGCCGACGTACTGGCCGGCCATCCCGACCGTCAACAGCCCGGCGTAGAGGTAGCGAGCGGGTTCCAGCGACTCGCCGGCGAACTCGACGGGCGCGAACAGTTCCAGCCCGGAGAGCAGGTCCGGGAGGAAGGTGAGCACGCCGCGGTAGTACAGCCCGGAGAGCATGACGACACCGAAGACGGCGACGAACCAGCCGGAGAACAGTAGTCTCGAGTCGGCGACCAGTTCCGACATCGAGGAGACGCCGCCGTCGGCGCGGGCGTCGGCCTCGCTGCCGCCGACCGCCGCCGCCTCGTCCACGTCGACGCGGATGGCGAACGCCGCCGCGACGAACGCCGGGACGGCGAGGACGACGACGACGGTCTGCCAGTCGAACGCCAGCAGCAGCAGCGTCGTCACGAGCGGGCCGACGGCGATGCCGAAGTTGCCGGCCATGCCGTGGTAGGCGAACGCGCTCCCCTGTTCGGTAACCCCCTTGCTGAGCATGGCGAGCCCCGAGGGATGGTAGACGCTGGCGGCGACGCCCCACAGCAGCAGCGCCACCGTGACGACGGCGAGCGAGGGGGCGACGCCCAGCAGCGCGAACGCCGCCCCCATCCCGAGCATGCACCCGGCGATGAGTCGGCGGGAGCCGTAGGCGTCCGCCAGGACGCCACCCGGCAGCGCGCCGATGCCGAAGAGCGCGTACCCCGCAGAGATGACGACGCCGACGGTCGCCCGGGTCGTCGAGAACTCGGCCAGCCAGACGGGCACCAGTATCGGAATCGAGAGCTCGAAGGTGTGGACCATCGCGTGCGCGAGCATCGCGAGCCCCACGATAGAGCGGTCGTTGTCGTTCATCCGTTTCTCGTACGTACGACCGCGTCCACGTGGGTCTTAAATGGCTCCCAATGGGACCGGGTCGACGCGAGGTTCGCCGGTGACGCGGTCGCCGTCCCTCGACGCCACGTCAGCCGTCGCGTCCGTCGGTCACCGTCGCCGGCGGGTCGCCCCGAGAACTGAACTACTATGGCGACCGGCCCCCTAGACCCGCGACGTGACCCGCTCCGACACGGCACGCCGGGCCGTCGACCGACTCGCGGACCCCATCGTCGCGCTCGACGACGGCTGGCGCGTCACGTACCTGAACGACGCGGCGAGCGCGCGTTTCGACGCGGCCATCGACGACCACCTGCCGGCGGCGCTTCCCGACGCCGTCGGTGACCGCGTCCGCGAGCACTGCGACCGTGCCCGGCGTCGGGACGCCCCGGTGTCGTTCCGTCTCGCGCTCGACGCCGACGACTTCCTCGTCCGGGTGCACCCCGACAGCGGCGAACTCACGCTCTCGTTCCACCCGGACGACGCCGCGTCAGCGGCGACCGACGCTGGCGACGGACGCCGCGCCGCCTCGTCGCTCGACGTCGACGACGCGGCCGAGGTGGCGGCGGAACTCGAACTGAAGGAACGCGCCATCCACGAGGCGCCGGTGGGCATCACCATCGCGGACGCGACGGCCGAGGACAACCCGCTCACGTTCATCAACGAGGCGTTCTCGGAGCTGACCGGCTATCCCGCCGAGGAGGTGCTGGGGCGCAACTGCCGGTTCCTCCAGGGCGAGGAGACGTCACCCGAACCGGTCGCCGCCATGCGCGAGGCCATCGAAGCGGAGGACCCCGTCTCGGTCGAACTCCGCAACTACCGGAAGGACGGCGAGGAGTTCTGGAACCGGGTCGACGTCGCGCCAGTCCGGAACGAGGACGGCGAGGTGACCCACTACGTCGGCTTCCAGACCGACGTCACCGGGCGCAAGCGCGCCGAACGCGAAGCGCGCAGGCGCGCCGAGGAGCTCGAACACCTCCTCGAACGCATCCAGGGACTGCTCGGCGACGTGACGACCGAGGTCGTGGAGGCGGAGACCCGGGCCGACGTCGAGGCGGCGGTCTGCGCCCGACTCGCGGCCAGCGACCCGTACGAACTGGCGTGGATCGGCGAGCGCGACGTCGGAGCCGACGCGGTGACGGTCCGGGAGCGCGCAGGCGCAGCGGACGTCGACGACCCCGACACGGCGGCGACGGTCGTCGACCGGGCGCTCGGAACGGGCGCGCTCCACGTGAGCGAGGACGGCAGCACGGCGGCGATCCCGCTCGTCGCCGAGGACGGCGACTACGGAGTGCTCGTCGTCCGCGCGTCCCGTCCCGGCGCGCTCGACGAGCGCGAGCGCGTCGTCCTCGGGTCGCTCGGTCGGGCCATCGCCAGCGCCATCAACGCGCGGGAGACGCGGCGCATCCTCGTCGCCGACAGCGTCGTCGAGACGGAGTTCTCCGTCCGGGGGTCCGACGTGTTCTTCACCGCGCTCTCTGCCCGGACGGGCTGTGACCTCACCTACCGCGGCTCGGTCCACCAGGACGACGACTCGCTCGTCTCGCTGTTCTCGGTCAGCGGCGGGGATCCCGGGGCGGTCGTCGACGCCGCGGCCGACCGCGACGACGTGACGTCGGCCGCCCTCGTCACCGAGTACGACGGCGGCGGTCTCGTCGAGTTCGAACTCCCGACCGACGCGATCGTCGCGACGCTCTCCGGCCGTGGCGGCAAGACCCAGTCGATAACCGCCGAGGACGGCGAGGGGCGACTGGTGGTCGAGTTCCCCGAGTCGGCGGACGTGCGCTCGCACGTCGACCAGCTGCAGTCGGCGTACCCGACGCTGGACCTCGCGGCCCTGCGCCACCGCCAGCGGCCGGCGAAGACGAAGCGGGAGTTCGTCGAGTCCGTGTCCGACGACCTGACCGACCGCCAGCTCGCGGCGCTCCAGCGCGCCTACGTCGGCGGCTTCTTCGACTGGCCGCGGCCCGTGACCGGCGAGGAGATCGCCAGCTCCATGGGCATCTCCCGTTCGACGTTCCACGAGCACCTCCGCGCCGCCCAGCGGAAACTCTGCGCAGAGTTCTTCGACGACGCCGGCTGACCGGCGGGCGTGACAGGTCCAGCTTTCGTTCTCCTCAGGCGTCTCATAACTATGTAGGCAGTCGTGAACGTCGTTGCTATGCCCGGCGTAATCGGCGGTACGGTCGGCTGTCGGTCCCTGTCGGCGATGGCCGACGCGATGGACCGCGAGCCGTGGTATGGAACCGAGGCCCTGACAGCGGGCGACTGGCACGTCGCGCTCGTCCACCACGCCGAACGGGACCCGGCCGGCCGGACGACGTGGGACGGCGGCGACGCGGTCGGCGTCGTCCACGGCGTCGTCTCGAATCGCAGCGCCCTCGGCCTCTCGACCGCCGACCTCTTCCGGCGCGTGCTCGACGCCCCCGACGCCGTGCTCCCGTCGCTGAACGGCCCGTTCCTGCTCGTCGCGGCCGACCGGGACCGCGTCGTCGTCGCCACCGACAAGCTCGGCACGCGTCCCTGCTACTACTCGACGGTCCACGGGTTCCTCTTCGGGAGCGAACTCGCGCCATTGCTGACCCAGCTGTCGCGGCCGCGACTGGACGAACGCGCGGTCGGCGACCTGCTCACGCTCGGCCACGTGGCCGGGCCCAAGACGCTCGCCGGTGACGTGGTGACGCTGCGCCCCGCGTCGTACCTCCGGTACGAGGCCGGGAACGCCGAAACGCGCCGGTACTGGACGCCGGACTTCGGCACCGCGTCCCCTGCAGGGTACGTCGACGAGACGGTCGACCGGTACCGGCGGGTCGTGAGCGACGTCGCCGCCACCGCCGCGGGCCCGGCAGGCGTCTGGCTCTCCGGCGACCTCGACGACCGGACGCTCGCGGCCGCGCTCGACGAGGAACGCGACGACCTGTGCACGTACGCCCGGAACGCTGCTACCGCGCCGACCGACCGCAGCGGCGCACGGGTCGCGGACGCGCTCGGTCTTCCTCACCGCCATTGCGACGCCTCGGCCGACGCGTTCGTCGCGGCCGTCGGGCGCGGCGTCGAGGTCACGGACGGCATGGTCTCGTGGTCCGCGTTCGCTAACTTCCCCGCGACGCTCCGCGACGTGTCCACCCGTGCGAACGTGCTGTTCCCCGCGAGCGGCCAGGACGTGCTTCTCGGCGGTTCGCCGTCGCGCGCACATCTCTCTCGCGAGTCACCCGTCGACGCGCTGGCCGCCGCGACGGCGACGCGGCTGCCGGACGAGGCCGCCGAACTGCTGACGGGCGACGTCGCTCCCCGTGCAACGCTGGTCGATCTCCTCCAGCGGAGCGACGCCGTCCGTCCGGAGCACCGCGTGACATCCGCCCGCTGGCAGTTGCTCGCCGACTCGTGCTTCCGGACGAACCGCCTCGCCCGGAGCCAGGTCGCGACGCGCGTCCCCTTCGCCGACGGCGCGTTCCTCGACCATCTCGCCCGGATGCCGGACGACCGGTACCGCCGCGCCTCCGTGCCGTTCACCCGCGGTACCGTCCCGTACGGGGTCGCCCCGTTGCGTCTCCGCGTGGCGCGCCGGGTGGCCGCCGACGCCGCCGGCGTCCCGTGCGAGGGAACTGCCGTGGCCCCACGGTTTCCGCTGTCGTTCCACGCCGCAGGTGCCGTCGTCGACGCCGTCCGGGAACGGAGGACGCCTGACACGTCCCCGATGGGGCACCTGTACCGCAGTCACGACGGCGTCCGGCGGTTCGTCGACGGACTGCTCGACGACGCCTGCGACCGCGACCTGTTCGACGACGCCGCCGTCCGCGACCTCCAGCAGGCCCACCTCCGCGGTGACGCCGACAACCTGGAACCGCTCGCCGCGATCACCACCGTCGAACTCTGGCTCCAGCGCATCTTCGACGCGGTGCGGTCGCCGACCGCGCGCCGGATCGCCGTCCGGTGACGGTGGCACCGTGGTCGTCGCAACTGCTCCTCGTCGCGGTCGTTCCTTCGTCTCTCTCCCCATAGCCACGTCCTCACGCGGTCCGTTTCCCCGGACCGCCGCTCCCCGGCTAGAAATTCTGTTGACGATATTCGAATTGCTCCAGCGCAGAATTACCACAATTGTGAATGTAAACGCGACTGTTCGAGATTTTCACACGCAACTACCACGTCTGACGAAAATTTATAAGCTCGAGGATGGCAGTTTGGAGTAGCTGGTTCCGAGTGTCAGACGCGAACGACGACGCCGACCGCGACCGCCGCGACCGACTCCAGTCGCGGGTCCTTCCCGCGCTCGGCCTCTGCTGTGTGGCGTACCTCGCCACGTCCCATCTTGGGGTCCTCCCCGGCGGTATCGACTACGTCGGTGCGACGCTCGGCGTCGGCCTGATGGTGGCCGGCGCCGTCCGCTTCCTCCGTCCGCGTCGCGACGCCGGGTCGCCGGAACGCACAGGTGAGTCCGGCGCGAACGAGGAGTGATGGTCGACATCGGCGCGTTCATCCTGCTCGACCTGCTCGTCGGAGCGGTGCTACTGGCCACGCTCGGTTCGCTCGTCGCGAAGTGCCGCGCGGCCGGCGACGAGTGGCGTCCCCGGTCGCTTCGCGACGTCGAACGCGACGCGGACGTCGAGGACCCCTGGCGCGACCGCTGACGCTACTCGCGCCACTGCGCGACGAGTTCGCTGGTCCGGACCCGCTCGTCGGGGTTCTCGGCGACCGCCACCATCGCGTCGCGGTTCAGCGAGTACTCGCGGCGGTCGTTGCGCACGACGAACGACCGCTTGCGGAGCTCCGACAGCAGGCTCTGTATCTGCTCGACGGAGGCGGCGACGTTCTCAGCGATCTCGTGGACCGTCATCGGCCCGTCCCTCGCGAGCGCGGCCACGACGTCCCAGGAGTGGTCCTCGTTGCAGAGCGACTCCCGGCGCGCGGCGTCGATGCGGACGACGACCGGCTCCGACTGCGCGAGGTCGATGAGCGACGCCGTCTCCGGGTTGATGTCGGTCGCCACCGCGTCGCGGAGCTCGTACCCCCGCTCGCGGAGCTTCCGCCGGTAGGCCTCGACGTCGTCGTACTCGTCCGTCCCCTCGTCCGACTCGTCGGTCGCGCGGTCGTCGTTCTCTCCGGGTTCGTCCGGTTCGTCTCCCTCGTCCGGGGACGCGTCGGCTGCGGGAAACGTCTCGTCGGCTTGGTCAGCAACGGCGTCGTCCGTAACATCGTCGTCCGCAACGGCGTCGTCCATCACGTCGCTCTCGTCGTCCGTGGTCTCGGCCTCCTCCTCGCCGTCGAACTCGTCGAGCGCGGACTGGTCGTCGGTGAGTTCGGCGACCGTCGTTTCGAGTTCGCGGATGCGTTCGTCCTTCTCGCGGAGGCGCTCGTGGAGCTCCTCGCCCGTCCCCACCTCGCCGTGAGCCAGGGCGTTGGCCATCTTCCGGGCCGCCGCGGAGACGTTCCGGGCGCTCTCAAGTTCGTCCTCCAGTTCGCGGATGCGCTCGTCCTTGCGTTCGAGGCGGCTCTCCAGCTCCGCGACGCGGTCGTGCTCCTGCTCTTTGAGCTCCGTTATCCCTTCGAGGTCGTCCATCAGCGCGTCGCTGACGGACTTCAGCTCCGGGCGCTCGAAGTCGTCCAACCCGGGCGTCGCGCCGGCGTCGAACGTCTCCTTGCGGTTGAACTGGATGCGACGGACGCCGCCGTCGGTCCAGTCGGTCTGGACGAACGCCTCGCCGGAGTCGAGGTCGGGCACCATCTCGCCGTACTCCGACCCGACGATGCGGCTGACGACCTTCGTGTCGTTCTCCCAGGTCAGGCGGTGCCAGACGAGCCAGTTCGCCTGCGTGATGAAGTCCTTCTTCACGTCGGCGGGACGCTGGCTGATGCCCATGATGCCGAGGCCGTGCTTGCGGCCGCGCTTGCCGACCTTGATGAGCATCTTCCCCGTCTCGCCCATCCCGCCGCCTTCCGGGATGTACTCGTGGCACTCCTCGACCACGAGGAGGAACGGCTTCTTCAGCTTCTTCTCCTTGGCGAACAGGTGCCGGGCCGTCTCCCGGATGAGCTCGTCGGCCTCGTCCTCGTCGAGGTACCCCGACACGTCGAGGATGATGGGGACGTTCTGCTCCAGCGCGAGCGCGGCGATCTTCTCGGCGTGCTCGCTGCTGACCTGGATGTCGCACTCCTCGTCGGCGCCGGCGTGGAGCAGTTCGTACTCCTCCTTGAGTCCGTAGTACTCGCCGTCGGCGTCGATGATGGCGACCGGATAGCCGGCGTCGAGGAGTTGCTCGACGACGACCGACGCGGTGTTGCTCTTCCCGGACCCGCTCTTGCCGGTGACGAACCCGCGCCCCGTCAGGATCTCGACGACGGGCAGCGAGACCGGCGTCTCGTCGTCGACGAGATGACCGATCGACAGCCGCTGTTCCTCGTCCATCTTGTCTATCCGTACCGACAGGTAGGTCTTCAAATTTTGCATGCCGACGTGGCAACGTTTCGACCGTTCCGGGCGAGCAACGTCACCTCGAACGACGCCCCTGGAGCCGACGTGGCGCTCGACGAGCTCGCGCTCGCCGTGCCGGGGAGCCGACCGCGGCCCGGACCGCCAGCGCTCTACCAGGGGCGCTTGCCGAGTACACGCTGGACGAGCGAGCACGCGCGGTGGTAGAGCGGCGAGAGCACCGGGCGCGGACAGACGCCGAGGTACGCCCTGACGGGGTCGTAATCGCCGGTCTGGACCAGGGCGAGCGCGCGAGCGGTCGCCCGGTAGTTGCCGTCGGCGACGCGCGGCGGTACACACCCCTCCCGACGGGCGAGCACCAGGGGTTCGCCGGGCGGATCGTCGCGGAACCGCCGCACGCGGTCGACGTCGACGCCCGTCGACGCTGCCAGGTCGTCCGCGTCACCCCGTGCGATGCGCCGCGCCGCGCCGAGGACGGTGCCGTCCGGCGAGAGCGCGCGCCACAGCATGTCCTCCGGCCCCTCGACGACGCGCAACTGCTCGAACTCTGCCCGCGAGAGGGTGGTCCGGTACCAGCGCACCGGCCCGTCGCGCCAGACGAACGCCGCCGCGCCCGGTTTCTGCTGCAACAGTCGGTCCAGGGCCGCCTGCTCCGACAGCGACTCGACGGCGACCGCCGGCCCTTCCGGCTTGTGACACTCCAGTCGGAGCCAGTGTCTGAGCACCGTCGCCTGCGAAACTCGCTGCATCCCTCCCACCTTCGACGGCCAGGGACTCGAAAGGTTCGCCGACCGGCGCGACCTTTATCGCTCTCGCGGTCGTCCCTCCGACGGAGGTAGCATGTTCGCCGACAGAACGGACGCGGGAGAACAACTGGCGGACCGTCTGGAGCAACGGGGGGTAGAGACGGACGTCGTGCTCGCGGTGCCGCGGGGTGGACTGCCGCTCGGGCGCGTCGTCGCCGACCGACTGGACGCACCACTGGACGTCGTCGTCGCGAAGAAGATGGGGGCGCCGCACAACCCGGAACTCGCCATCGGCGCGGTGGGCGCCGACGGGAGCGCGTGGGTGAACGACGCCATCGTCGCCCGGGTCGGGGCCGACGACGAGTACGTCGAGGCCGAGCGCGAGCGCAAGGCCGAGCAGGCCCGGGAGAAGGCCGACCTCTACCGTGAGGGGAAGCCGGTCCCGGAACTGGAGGGCCAGCGCGTCCTGGTCGTCGACGACGGCGTCGCGACCGGCGCGACGACCATCGCGTGCCTGCGACAGGTCGAGAACGCCGGGGCGGCCCACGTCGTCCTCGCGGTGCCGGTCGGGTCGCCCGACTCCATCGAGCGCCTGCGCGACGAGGCCGACGAGGTGATCTGCGTCGACACGCCGCCGGGGTTCGGCGCCGTCGGGCAGTTCTACCGGCGGTTCGACCAGGTGTCGGACGACGAGGCGCGGTCGTACCTCGACCGGTGACGGCAGGCCGGGCCACCGGTCCAGTCCGCCGTCGTTCGTCCATCGTCACCAGCGGCCTCTGGACCGCCGGCACGACCACGTCGGCGACCGCGGTCGTGTGCGGTTCGATGGAGACCGGCCACCCCCTCGACCGTGCTCCGTTCGAATACGGCCGCGTCGGAGGGTCGCACTTCTGCGGCCGAGTGTGACGCGGACAATTCGGCGAAACCTTTAAGTACTTTTCGCCCTTACTATTGGTTAGGGAGTTCGCCCTCCGGGGTTTCTGACTTTCCCCCATCCGCCGGGAGCGCCCGGTGGCGAACGCGGTAGCGCGACCGGAGACACCACCATCATGACAAGCATTCGAACCAGGAACTACGACGGAACGGACGTACAGTCCACCGAGACCGAGCGAGAACAGGAGAACGAGACCCAGGACGTCTGCCCCGAGTGCGGGGGGCGACTCGTCACGGACCAGGAGCACGGCGAGACGGTGTGTGGGGAGTGCGGGCTCGTGGTCGAAGAGGACAGCGTCGACCGCGGCCCCGAGTGGCGCGCGTTCGACTCCGCCGAGAAAGACGAGAAGAGCCGCGTCGGTGCCCCCACCACGAAGATGATGCACGACGAGGGGCTCTCGACGAACATCGGCTGGCAGAACAAGGACGCCTACGGCAACACGCTCGGCAGCAAGCAGCGCGAGAAGATGCAGCGCCTCCGCACGTGGAACGAGCGATTCCGCACCCGCGACAGCAAGGAGCGCAACCTCAAGCACGCGCTCGGCGAGATCGACCGCATGGCCAGCGCCCTCGGCCTCCCCGAGAACGTCCGCGAGACGGCGTCGGTCATCTACCGCCGCGCCCTCGACGAGGACCTGCTCCCCGGCCGCTCGATCGAAGGCGTCGCCACCGCCTCGCTGTACGCCGCCGCACGACAGGCCGGCGTCCCCCGCAGTCTCGACGAGGTCGCAGCGGTCAGCCGGATCGACGCGATGGAGTTCAAGCGCACCTACCGCTACATCGTCCGCGAACTCCACCTCGAGATCCAGCCCGCAGACCCCGAGAGCTACGTGACCCGGTTCGCTTCGGAACTCGAGGTCAGCGACGAGGCCGAGCGACGCGCCCGCGAACTGCTGCAGAACGCGAAGCGCACGGGCGTCCACAGCGGCAAGTCGCCGGTCGGCCTCGCGGCCGCCGCCGTCTACGCCGGGTCCTTGCTCACCAACGAGCAGGTCACCCAGGCCGAGGTCGGCGAGGTCGCCAGCGTGAGCGAGGTCACCATCCGCAACCGCTACCAGGAACTGCTCGAGGTCGCCCAGGACGAGGAAGCCCTCGTCTGATTCTCTCCGCGTCGCGCTACAGCGTCACCGTCTTCTCGTTCATGTCGAGGAACGCCGTCTCGTAGCCCTCGTGGCGCGAGACCTGCGGCGGCGACTCGACCGTGATCGTCAGTTCGTCGCCCGACTCGACGCCGTCGACCCGCTTCCCGTAGTGATATCCCGCGTCGGGGTCGAGCGTCGGCGTCAGCGCCCCGTCGAACGCCGTCTTCTCGCCCCGCTGTAGCGTCGCCGAGAGCGACATCATCGGGAGTGGGTAGCGGTTGTACGGCGTTCGGGGCGAGACGGCGATGTAGGTGCCCTCGCCCGCCAGGTCGCCCTCGGAGACGGTCGCGACGAGGAAGTCCGCGTCGCCCGTCGTCGTCGTCCCGCGGACCGTGCCGGGGAACTCCGATTCCTTCGGGACGCTGCTGATGGGCATCTTCATGTCCATCCTCATCGGCGGCTCGGCGTCCTTCTCGCCCTTCCGCGCGTCGAACGTCTCGTACATGACGTCCTCCTTGGCAGCCTGGCTGTACTCGAACGTCGTCGTCAGCGTCGTGGTATCGCCGAACTGCCCGGCCAGTGCGCCCGTCAGGTCGGCGGTCACGCCGCTGAACGTCACCGTGGCCTCGTACTCCCCGTCGCCGTCCAGGCTCATGTTGTCGCCGAAGTGGAGGCCCATGTTCTGCGAGAGCATGGACCACATCGTCCGCGTGGTGCTCCAGTCGTCCTTCGCGAGTTCGAGGCGGAGGTTACCGGCCGGCAACACAGTCCCGGTCTGCTCGTCCCACACCGACGCCATCACGTGCGCGTCGTCGTCGGACTGTATCTCGACCTTCTCCTGCTGTTTCGCCGTTCCACCGCCCATCAGCCAGAAGCGGTGCGGGAAGCTGTAGAACAGCGCCAGCCGGAGTCGTCCCTGCTTCGCCGTCCCGCCCATCTCCATCCCCTCGATGTGCGACGGGACGTAGACGGCGTCGGGCCGGTTCTCGACCATCGGCGGGGAGCGGTTGATGGTCTCCGTCTGGAAGAGCCCCGAGCAGCCCGCCAGCGACGCGGCCACGCCGGCGCCGGCAGCCTGCAGCAGCGTACGCCGATTCATTGGGTCGTTCTAGCCACGGCGTCGGAAAAGGGGTTCTGGTACGCCCGTCGAAACCGCTAGCTGGGGTTCGGCGACGGCAGCGACCGCTGGGAGCGCGGCGGCAGGAGGAAGTTGCCACGTCGCTCGACGGTCATGTACTGGAGGATGCCGTTGTTCACGCGCTGGCCGACCGACGACTCCTCCGCGACGTCGGTCCCGTTCATCGCCTTCCGGGTGTCCGCGAAGTCGCCGATGGTGCGTTGCAGCGCGAGGAAGTGCAGTCCGGCCTCGCCGCCGTCCGTCGAGTCGAAGTCGCGCCGGAGGATGAGCGGCGAGTCGTCCTCGCGCGCGGTCGCGGACTTCTGGGAGTGGCCGACCATCCCCTGCTCGCGGGCGTACTCGGTGACGTTCTCAGTACATTCGTCGCCCATCGCGCTGTCGGTGCCGAGGTTATCGCCGACGCCCTCGACGCGGTCCTCGGCGGCGTGCGCCGGGCAGAACATCTTCGCGACCCGCTGGTCGCGGCTGTCCTGCTCGTACCACTGGTCGAGGTGGAGGCGGAGCTTCGAGACGTGCTGGGTCGTGCCGCCAGCGAACGGCCCCTCCCGGATCGTCACGCGGTCCTCGCTGGCCTGGTTCTTCTTGAATCCGGACTTGAACCCCATGTACATCGGAGACTCCTCCGGAACGGGCTCGGAGTCCGGGATGCCCTGGACGTCCTGGTTGTCCGCGGGCAGCCCCTCGCCGACGAACCCCGTCCGGCGGTCGACGCGCTCCAGGACGCCGGACAGCGACGCTTCCACGTCGACGCCGTTGAGTGCGTCTCGGTTGCCCAGCAGCGCCTCCCCGGCCGCCAGCACCACAGACGCGTGGTCGCTCGCGAGGTTGATCACGACGTCCTGGGTGTCCGGTTCGGGGTCCTCGAACGGCGCGAGCGGCTCCGGGGCCGGCAGGTCGACGGCGTCGGGCAACGTCCCGTCGAACCGGTCGAAGTACGACGGCGAGTAGCCCACCGTGAAGAGCAGCCCCTGGTTCCCCCGCTCGTAGGCGCGTTCGAGGCTCCGCAGTGCCGACTCGACCTGCTCGCGCTCGGACGCCGACGGCGTCCCGCTTCCCGCGTAGTCGAAGTAGAGCAGCACCTTGTGCCGGGCCGCGAGGACGTTCCCGTGCTCGTCCGTGGAGAGGACGTCGTTCCACGCGTGCTGGCGCTCGGGTAGCGTCGACAGGTCGTCGGGACCCGTCGCCACGTCCGGCGAGCCGCCGCGGTCGAGGCAGGCGGACAGCGCCGCAGACCCGCCGATGGCGACCGCGGCCTTCACGAACTCGCGCCGGGGAATGCCGCGAGTGCTCTCGGTCATCGTTCGCGACTAGACGTGGAGCGTGAAAAGGGGTTCTGGTACGGGCGTCGAAAGGGCCGAACGCGCGGTACGAGGGTTTAAATCCGAAGCCGGGACCACGCACCGTCGTGCCCTGACGAACTACCGCGACGGGGTCGAGGCCGGAGCGCAGCACGCCCCTCGCGGACGTCCTACGCCACCGGCAGGTGCTGCCTGTTCGTTCTCTCCGTTCAACCGGGTCGCCCGTGCGAACCCGACGTCCGGATAGCGTCGTCGGTCCCCGCTGGACGCCCGGTCACGTCGCCACCGGCCGCGAGATGATCCACAGCGAGAGTACGGTGTAGCCGATCATCAGTGCCGTCAGCGGAACGTGCGCCAGGCCGCCGCGCTCGTAGCGCGCGTGGACGACGCGGTGGGCGGCGACGACGGCGACGACGTGGCCGCCGACCACGAGGCCGACCTGGGTCGTCCAGTACGCCGACAGCGTGAGCCACGCGAGCGGGTCGGTCGCGGGCCCACCGAGGACGTCCACGACGCGAGCGGTCTGGAGCACGACGAAGTAGACGTTGTGCGCAAGTTCGTAGGCGACCGCGATCGGGACGACGGTGGGCGCGAGCGTCAGGACGGTCCCGCGCAACGACGTGTCCGGACCCCCGTCGGTGACCAGCTCCGTGACGACGGTGACGAGCCAGAACGCCGCGAGGAACGCGACGGCCCCCGCGAAGTACAGCGGGACGGACGTGACCGGACCCGTCCCGAGGAGGTCGCGAGCGTCGAACAGGAGCGTCTGGTACTCCGGAGCCTCCATGAACCCGTCGAAGCTGACGGTGTAGACGGCCGCGACGACGAACGCCGCCGTCGTCAGCGACGGCACCGCGTCGGTGCAGCCGCGCCACGGCGCGCGCACGTCGAGTTCGTATCCGCCCGCCGCTCGCCGCACCCGGAACGGTGCGACGCGACCGAACAGTCGGTACAGGACCGCGAGCGGGTCGCCGCGTTCGAACCACGACGGTCCGAAGGCGACGCCGCCGAGTAGCATGACCAGCGCGTACCCGACGAGGAGGACGGCGGTCAGTTGCGGATCGGCGGGGATGCGCGTGAGGTTCTCGGCGACGCCGACGAGCGCGGCGAACCCCACGAGTGCGGGCCAGTCGCCGAGCCAGTCGGGGTACGCAGCGAGCGCGATTTCGTCGCCCTCGAGTACCGACAGCCCGTCGTAGACAGTGCGCCACGGCGAGAGCGTCCGCCACGGACTGCCGAACAGCGCGGCGAGCAGGCCGACGCCCTTCAGCCAGACCGCCCACGTGAACGCGACGGCGAAGTTCTCGGTGGGGTTCGCCGGTCCGGCGATTCCGGCGTACACGGCGCCTGCGAACGCCCCGAGGAAGAGCAGGCGAGCGGCGATGCGGGCGACGCGACCGGTGTCGGGCGTGAGCAGGTCGACGCGTCGCGCGGGGAGCGCGACGTCGCCGACCGACACGGTGAGGAAGAGTGCGGTAAGAGCGACGGTCGCTCCGGCCCCGGCGTAGAGGTGCACGAGCGGGATGGGTGCGTCGAACCGCGTGGTGACTCCGTGGGCCGTCGCGACGCCCGTGGCGAGGAGGAGCCCGAGTGCCACGGACGCGAGCGTCCAGCGTCGCTTCATCGTGCGTATCTCGGCACCACGCGGTGTAAGTGGCTGTTGGTCCGGTTCTCGAAATCCGTCACTCGTCAAGGACGTCGTCGACGCGCTCGGCGGTCTCGCTGGCCCGGATGTTCGAGTAGCTCTCGTGGGTCGTCGAGATGGAGGCGTGCCGGAGCGCGGACTGGGCGAGCTCGGCGTGCCCCTCCGAGTAGAGCTGGTGGCCCAGCCCACGGCGCGCGCCGTGGGGCTTCAGGTACTCGCCGTCGATGTCGAGGCCGGCCTGGTCGCAGAGCCGTTCCATCAGCCCGCGTGCGCCGCGCGTCGAGATGGCGGGGACGACGACCTCGTACTCTTGGACCACCTCGTCGATGGGGTTCGCGTCGAGTATCTGCTCGACGCGGTGGTCGTCGTACCCCTGTTCGCCGAGTTGCTCGCGTGCGGCGCTGTACTTCGACGGGGCGTGGTCCGTCGGAAACACCGGAAACTCCGGTGTCGGCGGTTCGGCTACCGTCCGGTAGCGTTCGAGCGCCTCGGCGGCTCGCTGGGGCAACTGGGCGTACTCGTACTCGCGGGACTTGCCGAACACGCGGATTGCACCGCCGTCGACGTCGACGTCCTCCCAGGTGACGCCGTCGCGGCGGTCGTCGGCCGGGTCGCGGAACACCTCAGCCCCACGGACGCCGGACAGTGCGAGCAGCCGCACCAGCGCCCGGTCGCGGTAGGCGCGCTCGCGGGAGACGTCGGTCTCGCCGTCGAGCGCGCGCTCGACGCGGCGGTCCATGAACCGGAGGATGGCGTTCCGGTCGTGCTCCGACCAGAACTGCCGGTCGGCGTCGCCGGGGTCCTCCGGGAGCTGCGACTGCGCCCGCGAGACGGCGGCCGGGTTGCGCTCGATGAGCTCGTCGGCCTCGCAGAACCCGAGGAACGCTCGCACGTAGGCGTAGTAGGTGTTCGCCGTCGACGCCTTCAGGTCGTCGTCCCGGGTGCGACGCTTGAGGTGTCGGGCGTACCGGCGACAGTCGATGACGGCGACGTCGTCGAGGGCCGTCACGTCTCGTTTGGCGGCCAGCCAGTTCGCCCACTCCCGCAGCGCCGAGCGGGCGACGGCGGCGGAGTTGCCGGACTCGACGCTGTCGAGGTACTCGTCGATGGCGGCGGTGACGGTCGCGGTCATGCCAGTCTGGGGTCGGTGGCGTCGGTCATCGACTGGCCACACCGCGGACAGGTCAGTTCGGGCGTCGACTCCGTCTTGAACCGCCTGACCGGGCCGATGTATCCGCACGCCGGGCACCGCCGGATCGGTAGCTGTATCATCGCTGCGTCGTCCTCCCCTCATCGCGGCAACCACTAAAATCTACGTCCGTCCGGGACGCCTTTGTCACGCCGCGCCGTAGGCGGTGACGTGCTCCCCCGTACGCTCGTCGCGGCGTTCTGGAACGCGGACAGCGACCGACTCCGCGCACCCTGGCGACTCCTCGGTGGCGGTATCGTGTTCGTCGTCCTCGGACTCGTGGTCAGCCTGACGTTCCAGGCGCTGCTCGCGGTGAGCGGGATGCGCGCACTCGCGACGTCGCTCGTGGGGACGGCGGACACACTCTCGATATCGGTCATCGGCGTCGCGTCGTCGACGGGACTGACGGTCGCGGGCGTCTACCTCGCCGGCCGGCTCCTCGACCACCGGTGGTTCACCGACTTCGGCCTCCGCCTCGACCGGGCGTGGGCGGCGGACTTCGGGTTCGGCGCCGCGCTCGGGGCGCTCCTGATGACGGGTATCTTCCTCGTCGAACTCGCGGCCGGGTGGGTTCGGGTGACGGGGACGCTCCGGACGAGCGCGGGCGCGTCGCTCCCCGCGGCGCTCGCCGGGGCCGTCGCGCTGTTCGTCGCGGTCTCGGTCGGGGAGGAACTGCTCCTGCGCGGCTACCTCCTGACGAACCTCGCGGAGGGGCTGCGCGGCCTCGGCCCGGCCGTCGCCGTCGCGCTGGCGACGCTGCTCTCCTCGGGCGTGTTCGGTCTGCTGCACGCCGGCAACCCCAACGCCACGCTCGTCAGCACCACGAACGTCGCACTGGCCGGCGTCGTGCTCGCGGCTGGCTACGTGCTGACGGGCGAACTCGGCGTTCCGATCGGCTTCCACCTGACGTGGAACTTCTTCCAGGGACCGGTCTACGGCTTCCCGGTGAGCGGCACCAGTCCGGGGGTCGCCGTCGTCGCGGTGGCCGAGCGCGGACCGGACCGCTGGACCGGCGGAGCGTTCGGCCCGGAGGCGGGGCTGCTCGGCGTCGTGGCGCTGGCGGTCGGCCTGGCGGGAACCGCGGCGTGGGCGCGCCACCGGACCGGCGAGGTATCGCTGTCGCCGGCCGTGTGGACGCCCGACCTGCGCACCGCAGAAGAGTGACGGTTACTGGTAGCCGAGCGCCTTCAACTGGTCGGTGACGCCGGAGGGCGGGCCGGCGGCGTCGGTCGCCTCCTCGTCCTCGCCGGCGCTCCCGATTCGGTCCAGTCGCCGCTCGACGGCGTCGTGGAGCCGTCGAACGACGTCCGAGTCGGCTTTCTCGGCCCAGCGGTCGTCCTGCTCGGTCGGGTCGCGGGTGCGGTCGTACAGTTCGCGGTCGCCCGAGTCGGTGTGGTAGACGTACGCCCAGTCGGCCGTCCGCGCGCTCACGAGCAGTTCGCCGTCGTCGAGGTGGCGCGGGATTGGCTGGCTGGTGACGCGCTCGCCCCGCACCGCGACCGAGGTGACTGGCTCGTCCGGCGGGGCCTCGCCGTCGCGGACGGTCGGGAGGAGGCTCTCGCCGGCCAGGCCGTCGGCCGGGACCCCCATGGCGTCGCAGACGGTCGCCGGAACAGCGTCCAGGCCGACGGCTTGCTCGACGCGTCGCGGTTCCGCGCCGGGGGCGTCGACGACGAACGGAACGTGGACCAGCTCCTCGTACAGCTTCGGGTAGTGGGCGAGGTGGCCGTGCTCCATGAACTCCTCGCCGTGGTCGCCCGCGAGGACGACGGTGGCGTCGTCGCGCAGGCCGCGGTCGTCGAGCGCCGAGAGCACGCGCTCGACGCTGTCGTCGACCTGCTGGACCGTCGCTCGGTACAGCGATTCGAGGTCGGCGAGCGTCCCGTCGCTGACCTCCTTCCCGAGGCCGGCCTTGAGGTGCGCCCGCAGCATCCGCAGCGAACCGACGCTGTCGCCGGTCACGTCGCGGACGTATTTCGGTGCCGGGACGTACGGCGTGTGGGTGTCCATGTAGTGCACCCAGAGGAAGAAGGGCGGTTCCGCGTCGTCGAGGAACTCGATGGCCCGGCGTTCGACGTCGCGCATCCGGGAGACGTTCGTCGCGTCGCTCTCGCCCCGGCCGACGAGACGCCGGACCGGCGTCGTGGCGACCTGCACCCACGCCTGGACGGTCGGGTGGGCGGTGAGATACCGGCTGTAGAACCCGTCGTTGCTCCCGGTGAAGGTCTCGAACGCGTCGAACCCGCTGTCGTACCCCCAGTGTTCGGTCAGGAAGCCGTTCGCCGCGTTGAACCCCGCCGTCTCGACGCCAGCCTCCTGGAGACGAGCGGCGAGCGTGGGCGCGTCGCTCACGCCGACGCCGCGCGAGTCGGCGAAGACGTGGTCGGACCCCAGGACCGAGGGGAAGGAGAACGGCGTCCAGTTGCCGTGTGCGAACGCGTTCTCGAACGCGGTGCCGCGCTCTCCCAGTCTGTCCATCGTCGGCACGTCGGCGGCGTCGAGGGCGTCCGCTCGCAGCGAGTCGACAGTGAACAGTACGGTCACCTGGGAGTGGTCCTGACTCATCGTTCCGTACTCGATGATTCTCCACTGTCAGTAAATAGTTTCCGAGAAATCTATCTGTTCTCCGGCGTGTAATATTAAACGACACCTCGCTTCCCGTCGGGCGACCGTCTCCGGAGAGCGTCGCTGCCCCGTCGTCGTACACGGTCACCCCGCGGCGCTCCGGCGGGTCGGCGCTCCGGTGGGTCGACGCCGCAGTCGTCCGGGCCGCCCAACAGTTTTCTGCCGCGGCGTCGAACGCCGTTCGTCGACGGAACACCCGTCCCTGTCGTGATGATCCTGAACCTGCTCGCCAGGTCGGTCGGGGCGATCGGTGGCGTCGAGGAGGCGATACTGACGCTGCTCGCGCTCTTCGCCACCGCTGCGGTCGTCAGCGTGGCCGTGGAACAGCTGGTTCCCGTCCCCTACACCATCGGACTCGTGCTCGCGGGGCTTCTGGTGTCGCTCCTCGACCTGCCGCTCTCGGTGACGCTCACCGAGGAGTTCATCCTGCTCGTCGTCCTGCCGACGCTGGTCTTCCAGAGCTCGATCAACATCGACGGTGCGAGGTTCAGGGAGGAACTGCGTCCCATCCTGACGCTGGCCGTCCCTGGGCTCGTGCTGTCGGTGGTCGTCGTCGGCGCCGCGGCACCGGCGCTCTTCGGGTTCTCGCCGGCGGTCGCCCTGCTCCTCGGTGCGATACTGCTGCCGACCGACCCGGTGTCGGTCGTCGCGCTGTTCGACGAGCTCGGCGCGCCGGAACAGCTCTCCGTCCTCGTCGAGGGGGAGAGCCTGTTGAACGACGGCGTCGGCATCGTCCTCTACACGGTGCTCCTGGGCCTCGTCGTCGAGGCGCGCGGCGTCCCAACCGCCGAACTGGTCACGGCGTCGGACCTCGTCCGCGACGTCGTCGTGGGCATCGTCGGCGCGATGGTCGGCGGCGTCGTCGTGGGCGGACTCGTCGGCTACGCGGCCTACCGACTCCTCGCGCTCACCGACGACGCCACGACCGGTATCCTCGTAACGTTCCTCGTCGCGTACGGCGCGTACGTCGTCGCCGAGCAGATCGCGGCCAGCGGCGTCGTCGCGACGCTCGCTGCTGGCCTCCTCCTCTCGCGACGCAGCACGCCCGAAGCCGTCGGCGTGCGGGCCCGTCTCAGGATTGGCGAGGTCTGGGAGACTGCGGCGTTCCTCGCGAACACCGTCATCTTCGTCGCCATCGGCCTGGCGACCCCCGTCGCGCTCCTCGTCGAGAACGCCGGTGCGATACTGACCGCGGTCGTCCTCGTGTTCCTCGCCCGCGCAGTCGTCGTCTACCCCCTGACGGGTCTACACAACTGGCGGTCGGTCGACACGGTCCCGTGGTCCTACCAGCACGTCGTGGTCTGGGCCGGCATCCACACTTCGGTGCCCATCGCGCTGGCGCTCGGCCTGCCGGAGCGCCTGCCCGCGCCGCTGCGCGAACGACTCCTCGCGCTCGTTTTCGGCGTCGCCACCGTCACCCTCCTGGTACAGGGGCTCACGATGGCGTCGCTCGTCGAGCGGCTGGGCATCGTCACGAAGTCCGACGACGAACGGCTCTACGAACTCCTCGTCGGTCGACTCCACGGCGTCGACGCCGCCATCGAGGCCGCCGAGGAGTACCACGAACACGACGACATGCCGACGCCGCTGTACGAGGACGCCGTCGCGGACTACGAGACCGAGCGCGACCGCCTGGACCGGCGCATCTCGCAGTTGATCGAGACGTCGCCCGAACTGCGCGAGAAGGAGCAACTCCTGGACGAGCGCCGCCTGCTCCAGCGGGAGGAACTCGGCATCCGGAACGCGATGGAGCGCGGCGTCGTCAGCCGGGAGGCCGGCGAGAAACTGCTGGAGGAGGTCCAACGCCGGAGCGACCGCGTCGCGCACGGCCAGCCGACGCTGGGCGAGGACGACCTGAACCGCGCGGCGGTGTGGCAGTCGGTGGCGGACGCGCACGGACTCCAGCCAGGGGGCGAGGCGGCGGCGAACGAGGGGGCGGCGGACGACGGCGCGGACGGGAAATCGAGCGACGATTCCGAGGACGACTGAATGCGCGGCGGTGACGCGAACGTCAGCCGGCGTCACTCGCCCGCCAGCACGGCGTTGACGCACGCGCCGACGAGCAGCAGGAACCCGGCGACGTAGAGCCAGACGACGAAGAGGAGGACGGCCCCGAGGACGCCGTACGCGGCGTACTGTCTGGCGTTCTCGGCGTAGAACCGGAACCCGACCTGCAGCGCCAGCCACCCGCCGGCGGCCACCGTCGTCCCCGGGAGCGCGTCGCGGACCCGGAGCCGGGTCGGAGGGAGGACGTAGTACAGCGGGAAGAAGGCGAAGACGAGCCCGACGAACAGTTCCACCTGGTCGGCCACGTCGGCCACCGGTAGGTCTCCGGGAACCAGTTCGGTCGGGATGCTGACGAGGACCATCAGCACGAAGCCGACGCCCATCGCGACGAGCACCACGAGTCCGTCCTGCAACTGCTCGAGGATGGTCGGCTCCGTCGTGGCGTCGTAGATGCGCGAGAACGCGAACTTGAGGCTCCGGAACACCTTCACGGCGCTCCAGGTGAGCGCGAGCGCGCTGACGATCGACAGTTCGAGCCGCCCGGCCGACCCGGTGAGGGCGTTCCGGATGAGGTCCCGTCCGGTCGGCGTGAGTGCCGCCACCTGGCGGACGACCGCCTGGGCGAGCGCCTCCCCGCGCAGTGCCGAGACGATGGCGAACAGCAGCACGAGCAGCGGGAGAATCGACACGAAGGCGTAGTAGGCGAAACTGGCCGCCATGAACCAGATGTCGTTGTCGCGGACTGTCGCGACGATCTCGCGAAGGGTGGCGACGGGAGCCACGGCGGCGGTTCGACGCCCGTCGGAAAAAGAATGCGGTGGGCAAGCGTCGGTAACGCGGTCTGACGGCGGAGCGGTGGCTCTGCGGCGGTCGGAGTCGGCGGTGCGGACGACCGCCGTCGCGCTTGGAGCGGCGACCGTCAAGCGGCCCCTCGTCGCCGGTCGCCGTTCGGGTGCTGGCCGCCGCGTCTCGATAGGCCACCCTTACCGTCCGGGGACGAATCGGTAACCCAGGATTACCGTGAAAGGGGCCGAACTGCCGACGCAAGGCCTATTATCGCCGGGATTGTCGCCCCGTCGAGATCAGAGGATGTCGAGAGACGACTCCCGCGACCGGCGTCCGACCGATGCGCCACGGGCTCCCAGTTCATGAGCAGCGACGACGGCTCGTCGAGGACCTTCCTCCGGCTCCTGCTGGTGCTCGCCGGCGGGCTGTCGATACTTCTCGTGTTGCCGTTCCTCCAGTACGTCCTGCTGGCGGGGTTGATGGCGTACCTCGTCGCGCCGGCGAACGCCCGGCTCTCGCGTCGTCTGGGGACGATAACCGGCGCTGTCGTCACCATCCTTCTCACGATCGTCGTCGTCCTCGGCCCACTCGTGCTCGTCGTCCTCGTCGCGGCCGATCAGGCGGTCTCGCTGGTCCGCGGGACCGACGTCCCAGACGTCGCGACCGTCGAGATCGCAATGCAGGACCTGCTCGGCACGGACGCCGACATCCGGACCCTGCTCGAACCGTACTCCGGCGCGATCGAGACCGGCGTCCGGGGCGTCCTCGGTAGCGTCGTCGGCATCGTCGGCGGCATCCCGGGGTTCGTCGTCGGATCGGTGGTGTTCCTGTTCACCTTCTACTACCTGCTGCGCGACGGCGACGCGTTCGTCGGCTGGATCCGGACGGCCGTCCCGCTCGACGCCGCGACCGCGGACGAACTGATCGAGCGCACCGACGACCTGCTGTGGGCGGCCGTGGTCGGCAACGTCATCGTGGCCGGCGTGCAGGCGATACTGACGGTCCTGGGCTTCATCGTCGTCGGTTTCGAGAACATCGTCTTCTGGGGCGTGGTCACGTTCGTTCTCTCCTTGCTGCCGCTCATCGGCGCATCCATCGTCTGGGCTCCTGCGGTGGTGTTCCTCTTCCTCACGGGGGCCGTCCCGGAGGCGCTGGGACTGCTGGTGTACGGCGCCGTCGTCGTCAGCGGGTCGGACAACGTCATCAGACCGCTCGCGATGCAGCGCGGTGCGGAACTCAACCCCGGACTCCTCGTCCTCGGCATCTTCGGCGGCGTGGCCGTGTTCGGGTTCCTCGGCCTGTTCGTCGGCCCGGTCGTGCTCGGCCTGGCGAAGGCCATCGTCGAACTGCTGGTGAAGGCGCGCCAGGACGTCGGCAGTTCGTCGTGACGCCCCGACGCCGCCTCGTTACCGCCGCGTCTCCAGGACGGGGTTGCGCTCCCGTGCCGTCCGTAGCGCTTCTTCGGTGACGGGTGCAACGGCGGTGTCGCCGTCGGTCGCGGCGTCGGCCACGTCGAGCACCCTCCCCTGCGGGCCGGCGACGAGGCTCGTCCCGGCGTGCTCTCGCCCCCGCTGGTCGCCGACGTGGTTCGCCCCGACGGCGTAGCACGTCCCGTCGAGTGCGCGCTCCCGGAGCAGCAGCCGCCAGTCGTCGACGAACGCCGTCCGCCAGGCGGCGCTCACCGCGAGGACGTCGCACTCACGTCGCGCGTAGTCGAGTGCCGCCTCCGGGAAGTTCAGGTCGTAGCAGACGAGCATGCCGACCTTCCCGACGGGGGTCTCGGCGACGACCGGCTCCGTCCCGGCGTCGAACGTCGCCGTCTCGTCGCCCCACAGGAACTGCTTCCGGTAGGTCGCCTCCACTCCCGAACCGTCGACGAGGACGAGACTGTTGTACAGTCCCCCGTCGGCCCGCTCGGGGACTCCGGCGACGAGATGCAGGTCGTGGCGGTCGGCCAGCGCCACCAGGCGGTCGGTCGCCTCGCCCGGCACGGGCGTCGCGTACTCCGCGGCGACGTCGAGGTCGTACCCGGTCACACAGAGCTCCGGGAACACTGCGAGTTCGACGTCGTCGTCGAGCCGTCCCGTGACCTCGTCCATCCGGTCGTAGTTGGTCCCGGGGTCGCCGACCACGGGTTCGAACTGGCAGGCGGCGAGCGCACCGGTCATCGAGCGACCACCCATCGCGTTCCGACGTTCATACCCCGACACTCGACCACACCCCGATGAGGTTTCCCGTCCACATGTGCGAGATTTAAGTTCCGTCCACGGAGGAACCGCCGCCGGACTAAAAAGGCGCACATGTCGGTCTGGACCGTTATCCGGGTGTAGCCACAGGTGTCGCACGATGAGCACAGAGTATGCGACGGGGAGGCCGCCCGAACTGGCCGAGGCGTTCGACGGCGAGGTCGACTTCGGCGACCGGACGCGGACGCTGTACGCCACGGACGCCAGCATCTACCAGGCGAAGCCAGCGGGCGTCGTCTTCCCCGCCAGTCGGGGCGACGTCCGCCGGGTGGTCGAGCACGCCCGCCGGAACGGGACGAGCATCACCGCCCGCGGGGCGGGGAGCAGCCTCACCGGGAACGCGGTGGGCGAAGGCATCGTCGTCGACTTCGAGCGTCACCTCGACGACGTGGTCGACGTCGACACCGACGCGGAGACGGTGACCGTCCAGCCTGGGGTCGTCCTCGACGACCTCAACGACCACCTCGCGCAGTACGACCGCTACTTCCCGCCGGACCCGAGCACGTCCAGCACCTGCACGGTCGGCGGCATGGTCGCCAACGACGCCGCCGGCCCGCACTCGGTCCGCCACGGGACGACCCGCGACAACGTCCGGAGCGTCGAGTGCGTGCTCGCGGACGGCAGCGTCGTCACCGCCGACCGCATCGAGGGCGCGACGCTCGAGGCCGAGTGCGCCCGCGACGACCTGGCCGGCGACGTCCATCGCACGATCCGCGAGCTCGGGACCGACCTCGCCGACGAGATCGAGCGCCGGTACCCCGACGTCGACCGCAACTCCAGCGGGTACGACCTTGCGTCGAGCGTCGCGGCGGACGGCTCGTGGGTCGACCTCTCGCGACTCGTCGTCGGGAGCGAGGGCACGCTCGCGCTCGTCACCGAGGTGACGCTCGAACTGACCGAGCGACCGGAGACGCGGGCCGCCGCGCTCGTGTTCTACGAGGACGTCGTCGCGGCCGCGGCGGCGGTCGCGCCGGCCCTCGACGCCGACCCGAGCGCCGTCGAACTCGTCGACGACGCCGTCCTCGGGTACGCCCGCGACGCCTGGGGTATCGACCTCGTCCCGGATGAGGCGGGGGCTGCGCTGCTGCTCGAAGTCGAGACCACGGTCGACGAGCAGCGCGACGACCTCGACGCGCTCGTCGCGGCGGCCACGACCGACGCGACGATGGCCGTCGAGCGCGCGGTCGACGACGACGACCAGGCGACGCTCTGGAAGATCCGCAAGGCGTCGAACCCGCTGTTGAACCGGCGACCCGGCGACGAGCAGGCGCTGTCGTTCATCGAGGACGCGGCCGTCCCGCCGGAGCGGTTGCCCGAGTACCTCGAACGCGTCGGCGACGTCCTCGAGGCCCACGACCTGCAGGCGAGCGTGTTCGGCCACGCCGGCCAGGGCGTCCTCCACGTCAAGCCGTTCCTCGACCTCGGGACCGAGCGCGACCGCGAGCGACTCCGTAGCGTCTCCGAGGCCGTCCACGACGTCGTCCTCGACGTCGGCGGCTGCGTCAGCGGCGAGCACGGCGACGGCCGCCTCCGCTCTGCGTACATCGAGGACATGTACGGCGAACGGCTCTACGAGGCGTTCGAGCGCGTGAAGCGGGCGTTCGACCCCGACGACGTGTTCAACCCGGGGAAGGTGGTGCCGGCGAGCGACGGTCGCCTCGCCGCCGTCGACGAGAACCTCCGGTTCGAGGGGTACGACCCCGACGCCGTCGACACGGCGCTCGACTTCGGCGACGCGGGCGGGTTCGCGTCGCTGGTCGAGCAGTGCAACGGCTGTTCGAAGTGCCGGACGACGAGCGACGGCGTCATGTGTCCCTCCTACCGCGGCGCGGAGACCGAGGTGACCAGCACCCGGGGTCGGGCGAACATGCTCCGCGCAGCCATCGACGGCGATCTCGGCGACGACGCGCTCACGAGCGACGAGTTCCAGGAAGCCGTCCTCGACCGCTGTCTCGCCTGCAAGGCCTGCAAGACGGAGTGTCCCACCGGCGTCGACCTGGCGAAGCTCCGGACGGAGGCCAAACACCAGAAACACAAGGAGGACGGTATCCCGCTGCGCGCCCGACTGTTCGGCAACGTGCGGACGCTCAACCGACTCGGCAGCGCGCTCGCGCCGCTGTCGAACCGCCTCGCGGACCTGTCGGTCGGCCGCGCGCTCGCCGAACGGTTCGTCGGCATCGACCGCCGACGAACGCTCCCCGAGTTCGCCGCCACCTCCTTTCCCGAGTGGTTCGCCGACCGCCCGTCACCGTCGACGACAGACGGCCGGGAGTCCCCACCGACGGGTGGCCAGGGCACGGTCGTCCTCTTCCCGGACTGCTACATGGCGTACAACAACCCCGAGGTCGGGAAGTCGGTCGTCCGCGTCCTCGAAGCGTGCGGGTACGACGTCGAGGTCCCGGAGGTCTCCTGCTGCGGTCGCCCGGCGCTCTCCCAGGGGCTGGTCGACACCGCCCGCGAGAACGCCGCGGCGAACGTCGAACGCCTCCGGGAACCCGTCGAGCGCGACGTCCCGGTCCTGAGCGTCGAACCGTCCTGCGTGAGCGCGCTGACCGAGTACGACGACCTCGTCGACGACCCGGGCGGCGTGCCCGACGCTGCCGCGACCGTCGCGGAGTTCCTCTACCGCGAGGTCGCGGCCAGCGACCTCGACCTCGACGCTGACGCGGGCGGCACCCGCGTCGCGCTCCACGGCCACTGCCACTCGAAGGCCGAGGGGCGAGACGCCGCGCCGGTCGCGCTCCTGCGCGAAGCAGGCTACGAGGTCGAGCGCGTCGAGGCGACCTGCTGCGGGATGGCCGGCGCGTTCGGGTACGAGTCGGAGCACTACGACCTCTCGATGGAACTGGGAACCGACCTCCGGGCGACGGTCGAGGCCGCGGACGCGGACGTCGTGTCGACGACCGGCGCCTCCTGCCGCCAGCAACTGGGCGATCTCGACGTCGAGACCGTGCACCCGATGACGCTGCTCGCGGAGGCGCTATGACGGACGTCCCGCTCGACGGCGCGATAGACGTCCACGTCCACTCCGCGCCCGACCTCGTGGACCGCTACGAGTCCGACGTGGCGCTCGCCCGCGACGCCGTCGACGCGGGGATGGCCGGCGTCGTCGTCAAGAGCCACGTCGTCCCGACCGTCGGGCGGGTCGACCTCGTCAACGAGGCGGTCGGCGAGGACGTCCTCCTCGGCGGTATCGCGCTCAACGGGAGCGTCGGCGGGGTCAACCCGGACGCGGTGGAGGTGGCGCTCGAACTCGGCGCGGCCATCGTCTGGCTCCCGACGGCCTGGAGCGCGAACCACGCCCGGCAGGCGCGCGCCGCCGGCGTCGAGTCGTTCGTCGGCCAGCGCGTCCCCGGCCCGGACGAGCAGCTCAGCGTCGTCGACGGCGGCGACCTCACGCCCGAGGCGCGGCGCGTCGTCGACCTCGTGGGGGAGTACGACGCCGTTCTCGGGACGGGACACGTCGCCCCCGACGCGACCGGGGCCGTCGTCGACGCCTGCGCCGAGGCCGGGACGCGCTGTCTGGTCAACCACCCGTTCTTCCGCGTCGTCGACCTCTCCATCGAGCGCCAGCGCGAGCTCGCGGCGAAGGGCGCGTACATGGAGTACTGCGCCTACTCCGTCGAGAGCACGGCGGGCCACGACGTCGACCGCATCGCGCGGGCGGTCGAGGCGGTCGGTCCCGAACGGTGCCTGCTCGCGACCGACTTCGGCCAGGCCGAGAACCCGCCGGTGCCGGGCCTCGCACGGTTCGCCGGCGACCTGCAGGACGCCGGCCTCTCGCGGGCGACGGTCCGCCGCCTCGTGGCGGAGACGCCGGCCAACCTCCTCGGTCGCTGACCCGACTCCTGTCCGCCCCCACTTGAATGGTCCGACATGTAGCAGCGAATTCTCATGCCGGGCTTCCCACAAGCAGGAGTCGCAATGGCAGACTATCCCGTCGTCAACGCCCACCACCACATCGGCAACGAGGAAGCAGACCAGGACCGCGTCTTCGAGTGGTCCGAGAGCGTCGCACAGATCATCGACGCGATGGACGAGAACCAGGTCGACGCGAGCATGCTGATGCCGCTCGGCGGCGAGAACGACCGCGGCGTCACCGACGTCCACGACCAGATCTACGAGGCGACCCAGGCGTACCCCGGTCGCCTGTTCGGCATCGCCGCGCCGAACCCACACCTCGGCACGGAGTTCGTCCACGAGGAGATGACCCGCACCGCGCAGGAGCTCGATTTCAAGTACGCGAAGCTGCACACGCTCGCGTGGGGCGTCGACCCGACCTCCGACATCGCCTACGACTTCTACGACGCCGCCGTCGACAACGACATGCCCGTGATGGTCCACACCGGTCCGCATGGGATGCCGTTCAGCATCCCCGGCATGCTGATGCCGGTCGCCGAGGACTACCCCGACCTCCCCATCGTCCTCGCGCACATGGGCGGTGCGTACACGCTCACCCAGGAGGCCATCCTGATGGCCGAGCGCTACGACAACATCTACCTCGACACGACGCTCGCGCTCAACATGTACATCCGCCGGGCGATGGAGGACGTCGGTGCCGACCGCCTGCTGATGGCCGCCGAGCACTCGACGAACATCCCGGTCGCCCTGGAGAAGATCAACTGCATCGGTGCCGACGAGGAGCAGAAGGCCAAGATCCTCGGCCAGAACGCCATCGACCTCTACGACCTCGACGTCGCCAAGCAGGACTGGGACGAGAAGGCCGCCCCCGCGGACGACTGACGGGCGACGACCCTCCGGCGACCGGCCGGAACGGCCCGTTCGAGATGGCGGGTACGCCACCGGTCGACTGCGCCACTCCACGTCTCGTTCCGCTGTACGCCATGTCATAGCGACACCGGGTCACCCCGGTGCCCTGTCCTTTCTTCCTGCGACGCCCCGACGATTAGCGAGGACTTATACCGTGGTTCGCGCAATCAGGGCACATGTTGACAGCGAAGGTCTGCGTCCAGTACGAGGGAGACTGGACGGCCGAACTCGAACGCTACGGGGTGTTCGCCGAGTTCCTCGCGTCGACGTTCCGCGACCGTCGATACATCGGCATCGTGGCGCTCGAGACCGACCACCTCGACCCGGCCGTCGAGGTCGTCGAGTCCCACCGGATGATCGACTCGGTCGAGATCCTCGAACGGTACGACCAGCCACGCTCCGACCGGACGTCGGCGACGCTGTTGCTCGAGGGCGACCTCGTCGAGTTCACGCCGCTCCAGACGTTGATGTACGAGGGGTTCCTGCCGCTCGGGCCGACGGAACTCGCCGACGGTCGGGAGTGCTTCGACCTCCTCCTCTCGAACCGCGAGGAGCTGTCGGACGCGGTCGACCTGCTCTCGGAGTTCGGTCCCGTCTCCGTCGACCGCATCTCGCCCGACTTCCGCCGCGAGGTCGTCCCCAGTCACGCGGAGTGGCAGGAACTGCTCTCCTCCATCCCGCCGCGGCAGCGCGACATCCTGAACACGGCGGTCGAACTGGGCTACTTCGAGATCCCGCGCGAGGTGACGCTCGAGGAACTCGCCGATGAGCTGGGGATAACGAAGACGACCGCCTCCACGCACCTGCGGAAGGCGGAGGGACAGCTGATCGAGTTCCTCGTCCCGTACATCAACCTCGCCGTCTCCGGCGAGGGATAAAAGGGCGAACATGTGTGACGGGATACTGATACCGGCCCCTTTCGAACGGCACGTATGGAAACCAAAGTGTTGCTCCCGGCCCGGGGGTTCCCTGGCTGGGTCGAGGCGGTGGCTGCCGTCGCCGTCGACGTCGAACCGGCCGACGCGCTCACGGTCGTCGTCCTCCACGTCTTCGACGACGACGAGGTGGCGACGACGAAGTCCAATCTGGACGTCGACGACATGGACGTCCACGACCTCGCCGAACGGAAGTCCGGCGTCTCGACGGCCGTCGACCGACTTGACGAGGCGGGCGTCGACTACCGGGTTCGTGGCGTCGTCGAGAAAGCGTCGCCCGCGCAGGCCATCCTCTCGGCTGCGAACGACGAGGACGTCGACCGCATCTACATGTACAGTCGCAAGCGCAGTCCCGCGGGGAAGGCCGTCTTCGGGAGCGACCTGCAGGACGTGCTTCTCAACGCGACCGTTCCGGTCGTGGTGACGCCGCCGACGATGAGCTGACGGCGTCTACGACGCGTCAGTCGTCAAACCCGCGTCTGACGTTAGACGCCTTTACCGCGGGCGACGAGGCCGCTCTGCAGAGCATACCATTATAAATAGTGCGCTTTGTTCGTGTGAACTGTTACCCGGGTATAGTGTGGTCTCACCAATAGTCATGTCAGACCAACTCACGCGCCGTTCCGTCCTCAAACGTGGTAGTGGCGCCGCCGGTGCCGCCGGCCTCGGTTCGCTGGCCGGCTGTCTCGGCGGAATCATGGGTAGCGGAAGCGCCGTCACCGTCGGTTCGAAGCAGTTCACCGAACAGAAACTGCTCGGCCACCTCTCGACGACGACCCTGAAGGAGAACACCGACGTCGACGTCAAGAGCAAGGTCGGACTCGGCGGCACGGTGACGAACTTCGAGGCGCTCAAGAACGGTGACATCACGTTCTACTGGGAGTACACCGGCACTATGTGGGCGACGCTGCCCCCGAAACACGACGAGGTCATCACCGACCCCCAGACCATCTACGACAAGGTCGGCAAGGAGTTCAAGAGCGAGTACGACCTCGAACTCCTCGACCGCGCGCCGTTCAACAACACGTACGTCCTCGCTGGGAACGCCGACTGGGTGGACAAGACCGGCGTGAAGACGCTCAGCGACTTCGCGAAGTACGTCAAGAACGGCAACACGGACTTCAAGCTCGTGATGGACGCGGAGTTCCAGGAGCGCGAGGACGGCTGGCCGGGCCTCACGGAGCACTACGGCTTCGGCGACGCCGCGAAGAACCTGAATGTCAAGACCGTCAACCCGAGCCTCGGGTACCAGATCGCCGGCGAGGGCGAGGCCGCCCTCACTATGGGGTTCAACACGAACCCCCAGATTATCAAGTACGACCTGCAGGTCCTCGAGGACGACGAGAAGTTCTTCCCGGTGTACAACCCGGCGCCGGTCGTTCGGAGCAAGGCCCTGAAGGACGCGTCGGCGATCGAGAAGCCGCTGAACGACCTGGCCGCCGCTCTCGACACGGAGACCATCCGCGGTCTCAACAAGAAGGTCTCGATCGACGAGAAGGAGTCGAAGACGGTCGCCGAGGACTTCCTGACGGAAAACGGCCTCATCTGAGGAAATGACCCCCACGAACCTGCCCACGGCGTCGCTCGCCCTCGTCGCCCTCGGGGACTTCCTGCAGTTCGCCGGAGACAACAGCGCCGAACTCGTCGCACTGACCGTCGAACACTTCGTCATCATCGTCCAGGCCATCGCCGCCGCGGTCCCCATCGGCGTCCTCCTGGGCGTCCTCATCACGTTCGACGACCGCGCGGCGACGGGCGTGCTCTGGCTGGCGGGCGTCATGATGACCATCCCGAGCATCGCGCTGTTCGGCCTGTTCATCCCCTACTTCGGCATCGGGAAACCGCCCGTCATCGTCGCGCTCATCCTCTACTCGCTGCTGCCGGTCATCCGGAACACGTACGTCGGCCTGACGGGGGTCGACGAGGCCGCCATCGAGGCCGGTCGCGGCCTCGGGATGACGCGCCGCGAACGACTGTGGCGGATACAGCTCCCGATGGCGCTGCCGGTCATCATGGCGGGCGTCCGGAACGCGGTCGTCCTGCTCATCGGCATCGCCGCTATCGGCGCGTTCATCGGCGCCGGCGGTCTGGGCGTCTACATCTTCGACGGCATCCACCACGCCAAGACGACGAAGATCGTCGTGACGACGATACTGCTCTCCGGGCTGACGCTGGCGTTCGACTACGGCTTCGCACTGCTCGAGACGTACTTCCGACTGCGGAACGGCGAGGACGTGGAACTGCCGCGCGGTTTCGGCCTCGTCACGAGGGGATAACAGATGATAGAATTCGACAACGTAACCAAGGTTTACGACGACGGTACGGTCGCGATAGAGGACGTCAGCTTCGAGGTCGAGGCGGGAACGACGACGGTGCTCGTCGGACCGTCCGGCTGTGGCAAGACGACGTCGATGAAGCTGGTCAACCGTCTGGAGGAGCCGACCGACGGCACCGTCTACTTCGACGGGACGGACGTGACCGACCTCGACAAGATCGAACTTCGCCGCGACGTCGGCTACGTCATCCAGGAGATCGGCCTGTTCGACCACATGACCGTCGGCGAGAACATCGCGACGGTGCCGGAGCTCAAAGGCTGGGACGAGGAGCGCGTCGACGCACGCGTCGACGAACTCCTCGAACTGATGGACCTGCCGCCGGCGCAGTACCGCGACCAGTACCCCCGCGAACTGTCGGGCGGGCAGCGCCAGCGCGTCGGCGTCGCCCGCGCGCTCGCCGCCGACCCCGACGTCCTGCTGATGGACGAGCCGTTCGGTGCGCTCGACCCCATCACCCGCGAGAACCTGCAGGACGAGTTCCTCGACATCCAGGAGGAGATCAACACCACCATCCTGTTCGTCACCCACAGCATCGACGAGGCGCTGAAGATGGGGGACAAGATCGCCATCTTCGACATCGGCGAGGTGGTCCAGTACGACACGCCACAGGAGATCCTCCGGAACCCGAAGAGCGACTTCGTGCGCGACTTCATCGGCGCGGACCGCACGCTCAAGCAACTCCAGGTGACCCAGGTCGAGACGGTCATGCGCGAGGAGTCGCCGGACCAGCACGCGGAGCTCGCAGACTGGCGCTCCGACGACGGCGTCACTCCCGTTTCGCCGACGGACAGCACCCAGGTCGCGCTCTCGCGCATCATCGGGTCCGGCACCGACGCAGTCCCGGTCGTCGACGACGGACGCGCGGTCGGCGTCGTCACCGAGGAGGACATCCGTCGCGAGCGGCCGGTGACGACCGGAGGTGCCTGAGATGGGTGTGCTGGCAGACCTGGCCGCGGCCCAGCGCTACCTGCTGAACAACCAGGACACGTTCCTGGAACTGTTCACCGAGCACCTGCAGCTGGTGGTGTTCTCGGAGCTGCTGGCCATCGCGGTGGCCGTCCCGCTCGGCATCGTCGCCACCCGCTCGGACGGCCTCAAGGGCCCCATCCTCACGCTCGGGAACGTCGCCCAGACCATCCCGACGCTCGCCATCATCGCGCTCGTCTTCCCGATACTCGGCATCGGCTTCCTGCCGGCGTTCGTCGGGCTGTTCGTCTACGCCATCCTCCCCATCCTGACGAACACCATCACCGGCATCGAGGACGTCGACGAGAGCACCGTCGACGCCGCACGCGGGATGGGCATGACCGACTGGGAGATACTCCGCAAGATCCAGCTCCCGCGGGCCGTCCCGGTCATCTTCGCGGGCATCCGGACGAGCGCGGTCATCAACGTCGGCACCGCCTACCTCGCGTTCTTCATCGGCGGCGGCGCGCTGGGAGTCTGGGTCGTCGGCGGCATCCGCCTGTACAACATGGCGCAGGTGTTCGCCGGTGCCATCCCGGGTGCGCTGCTCGCCATCGGCATGGACACCGCCTTCGCGCTCGTCGAGCGCCGCCTCGGCGGAGAAGCGCTGCAGGACGGTAGCATCGCGACGGGATAACTCCCCCTCCGCCACCGTCCCGTCAGCACTCCGTCTCCGTTCACGGGTCGTACCGCTCGCGGCTGTCGTCGCTTCTCGAATCGTCGTCGCTTCTCGGTCGGTCGTTCCTTCGGCCCCGACGAGATTACGTTCCACTACGAGCGTTCGAACGCCCGCTCGCAGAGGTCGACGATCTCGTTCCGCGAGAACGCGACCGGGTTCGTCTCGGTGTTGACGTTGCCGACGGCCCGTTCGGCGACCGCCTGCCAGTCCCACTCGTCCGGGGCGTCGGGCAGTTCGCGGTCGAGGCCCGAACGCTCTCGCAACTCCGTCAGTCGCGTCGCGAGCAGTTCGCCCGGGTCGTCGTGCCCGTCGACGAGCGCGGCGTAGGCGGTCGCGGCGTCGGTCGACCGGCGTGCGTTCGCGCGGACGACGTGCGGGAGCAGGACGGCGTTGGTGTGGCCGTGCGGCGTGTCGTAGAGCCCGCCGATGGCGTGGCTGATGCCGTGGACGACACCCAGACCGGCGTTGTTCATCGCCAGCCCCGCGAGGTAGCTCGCTTCGAGCATGCGTTCGCGGGCGTCGAGGTTCTCGCCGTCCTCGACGGCGCGGAGGAGGTTGCGGTCGGCGAGGTCGAACGCGTACTGGCTGTAGGGGCGCGTGAGCGCCGACGCGTTCGCCGCCGTCAGAGACTCGACGGCGTGCGTGACGACGTCGAATCCCGTCGCGGCCGTGACGTACGGCGGAAGCGACCGCGTCAGTTCGGGGTCGAGGACGACGGCGTCCGGACGAAGAACGGGGTGGCCGACGCTCACCTTCTCGTCGACGTCGTGGTCGCTGATGACCGCCCAGTGGCCGGTCTCCGTCCCCGTCCCGGCCGTCGTCGGGAGCGCCACCAGCGGGACGCTGGCACCGGGTCGCGGCGGTCGGACGTCCGCCGATGCCGCCCTGAGGACGGCGAAGGAGTCGCGGAACGCGGGGAGGGCACAGGCGGCCTTGGCGGTGTCGACGACGCTTCCGCCCCCGACGGCCACGACGGCGTCGGCGTCCGCTGTCGCCTCCGCCGCGGCCTCGACGGCGTCGACGCTCGGGTTCGGCGTGACGCCGTCGTAGATCCTCGGCGTTCCCGGCAGGTGGTCGGTCACCCCCGCGACGACGCCCGCCTCGCGGACCCCTTCGTCGGTAACGACGACCACGTCCTTCGCGTCGGCGTTCGCGCCGAGGCGGTCGACGATGGCCGGTAACTGCTCCACGCTCGACTGTCCGTGCTGCGTTCCGGGTGGCGGATCGAACGACTGCATCGTTCGGTCCGTGGTCGACCACCGCCACGGTCGTTGCCCGGAACATGTCCCGTCTTTAAGTCTCCCGGCGGTCGCAGGCGGACGGGGCGACCCCGGCGCTGTGTCGCCTGCTGTTCACACAACAGTAATGACCCGCCGCGCGTAATTGTTCGGTATGGACTATACGATGCAGAAGCGACTCGACGGAGAGTTCGACGCGGTCGTCGCAGAGACCACCGAGGCGCTCTCCGAGGAGGGGTTCGGCGTCCTCTGCGACATCGACGTCGAAGCGACGTTCGCGGAGAAACTCGACGAGGACTTCCGACAGTACCGCATCCTCGGTGCCTGCAATCCCGGCCTCGCCCACGAGGGCCTCCAGGAGGAACTCGACCTGGGCGCGCTCCTGCCGTGCAACGTCGTCGTCTACGAAACCGACGACGGCGAGGTCGTCGTGAGCGCCGTCGACCCGGAGCGGCTCGTCGGCGTGACCGACAATCCGGACCTGGACCCCATCTCGGCGGAGGTCTCCGAGCGGTTCGAGCGCGTCCTCGACGCGCTCTGAGCGCCCCGCTCCTCTCGGACGGCCGTTTCTACTCGATCGACAGGTCGCCGCCGCCGCCGCTGCCGTCGCCGTCCTGGTTCTCGTCCCACTCCAGTTCGAACTCGACGCTGAGTTCGGTGTTCGGGGCCGTTCCCTCGCGCTCGGCCTTCACCTCGAACGTCGGCTGGGGCGGGACGGCGAGCGCGACGGACTCTCCCCCGGCACTCAGCGATATCTCGTCGCCGCGCTCCAGTTTGTCGGCGACCGTCCGCAGGTACGCCGCGACGTCTTCTCGGGTCTGGCGCTGCTCCGTCTTGAACAGGACTTCTTCTGGCATACACCAACTACGCCCTCGGAACGAATAAGTCTGCTCCCCGTCCGGAGTCCGATCTCGACCGTCAGTCCACGCCGCCGACGCCGCTGTCCGCGTCCGGGAGGTCGTACTTCTCCGCCTCGATGCCCAGTTCCTCGATGGCGGCCGCCAGGTGCTCGTCTTGTGCGTAGTCGGCCCCGTCCTCCTCGCGGATGCGCTGGGCCGTCGCGAGCACCTCGCCCTTCCGCTCGGCCGGCACGTCGTACTTGTCGGCGGTGAGTTCGACGACGAGGCCGTTGTGGTCGGTGGTGTACAGCGAGTGGAAGATGCCCCGGTCGAAGACGTTGTACCCCTTGCCGGCTTCGTCGAGGGCGGCCATCACGTCCTCGTACTGCTCCGGGTCGACGGCGAAACAGAGGTGGTGGACGCCGCCGGTCTGGGTCCGCAGCTGCCCCCGGTTCGACGGTCGGTCGTCGCTGACGAACACGGTCAGGATGCGGCCGTCGCCGGTGTCGAAGAACAGGTGGGTCTGCGACGGGTCGTCGAGGTTCGGCTGTCGGAGCACCAGCGGCATCCCGAGCAGGTCGCGGTAGAACGCGAGGGTGTCCGCCTCGTTGGACCCCCAGATGGTGACGTGGTCGGTTCCCGTCGTCCGGAACGGACTGTCCGGTGCGTCGGCCGTCACGGGCGTCTCGTTCGACATGGCCAGGGGTTCGCCGCCGCGCGGCATAAGGGTCCCGTCGAGCGCGCCGTCCGCGACGGCAGCCGAACCTGTCGGCCCGCTCATAGCTGCCGGCCCGACTGTTTTTGCCGTGGACGCCATACGAGGAGGTATGTACGACCGGATCCTGGTGCCGACGGACGGGAGCGAAGTGGCGGCCAACGCCGCGGCCCGGGCGTTCGAACTCGCCGCGGCGTTCGACGCGGAGTTACACGTCCTCTCCGTCGCGAACCCGAACGCGCTGGCCCCGGACGCCCGCACGCCGAGGATCACCGGACGGCTCGAGAGGGAGGCAGAAAAGGTCGTCGGGGAGACCGCCTCGCGCGCCCGACAACACGGCGTCGACTCGGTGACGGCCGAGGCGCGGCTGGGAACGCCGCACAGCGCGATACTCGACTACGCCGACGAGCACGACGTCGACCTGGTCGTCATGGGGACCCAGGGCCGGACCGGACTGCGCCGCCACCTCCTCGGCAGCGTCACGGCGAAGGTCGTGCGGCTCTCCGACGTGCCGGTGCTCACGGTCCGCCGACCAGCTGAAGCGACGGCCGACTGAGCTGCCGCCGGACACCGGAAACGGCGGTGTGCTCCGGAAACGGTGGTGCCTCCGACTGACCGGAACCGACGAAGATCCCCCGAGGACGGCTCTGGCGGCGGGCTACTCCTCCATGCGAACCGTGAGGACGGGCACCGGCGCGGTGCGGACGACCTTCTCGGTGACGCTCCCCAGCAGGTAACGGCCGAGGCCCTTGCGGCCGTGGGTCGCCATCACGATGACGTCGACGTCCCGCTCGTCGGCGTAGTCGACGATGGTCCTGTGCGGTGCGCCCTGGACCACCTCGTCGACGGCGTCGACGCCCGCGGCCGTCGCCCGTTCGACCACGTCGGCGACGACGCTCTCACCCTCGGCTTCGAGGGCGTCGACGACCTCGTCGCCGACGACGGTGACGCTATCGCGGTTCGAGTCGGCGACGTACAGCACGTGCAGCGTCGCGTCGAACGTCTCTGCGAGTGCGAGCGCGTGCGCGAGTGCCTCGGTCGCGCCCTCGCTGCCGTCGGTGGGCAAGAGGATGTCGTCGTACATACCGTGAGGATTGCGAGTCGAGGGACTTCAACGTGTGCGGTCGTCCCGGTGGCCGACTCGGGGGCGTCGCGCCGACGGGGTCGACGGCCGACAACACCAGTGACCACAAACGGGCATCGACGCCCGTTTCGGGGCGTCTCTGGCCGGTTCTATCGCAGCAGGGTTAAGCCCCCCTCGCTCTACCGTCGGGACATGCGAGCGTACAAGGCGAAGGCGGTCGAGCGGATCAGTCTCCCCGACCGGGCGGAGCGCGAGGCGAACCTCCGCGAGGCGGGTTACAACGTCTTCAACCTCGACGCGGCGGACGTGTTCGTCGACCTCCTGACCGACAGCGGGACGGGGACGATGAGCGACGAGCAGTGGGCGGCGATGATGCGCGGCGACGAGGCCTACGCCGGCAGCGAGAGCTTCCACCGCCTCCAGAAGGCCGTCTCGGACGTGATGGGCTTCGAGCGCATCGTCCCGGCCCACCAGGGTCGCGGCGCGGAGAACGTCCTCTACGGCACCCTCGTCTCCGAGGGCGACTACGTGCCCAACAACACCCACTTCGACACGACGCGGGCGCACGTCGTCAACAGCGGCGGCGAGCCCGTCGACTGCCCCGTCGAGAGCGAGCCCGGCGCGCCGTTCCAGGGCAACCTCGACGTCGATGCCGTGCGCGACCTCGCCGACGAGGTCGGTGCCGAGCGCATCCCCGCCGTCGTCGTCACCATCACGAACAACTCGATGGCGGGCCAGCCGGTCAGCGTCGAGAACCTCCGGCGGGCGCGCGAGGTGGCCGACGAACTCGACGCCACGTTCGTCGTCGACGCCTGCCGCTTCGCGGAGAACGCCTACTTCGTCCAGCAGCGCGAAGCGGAGTTCGCGGACGCGAGCGTCGCCGAGGTCGCGCGCGAACAGCTCTCCTACGCCGACGCCGTCGTGATGAGCGGGAAGAAGGACGGTCTCGTCAACGTCGGCGGCTTCGTCGGCGTGCGCGAGGACGACGACCTGTACGAGCGGGCGCGCCAGCGCGGCATCCTCTACGAGGGGTTCACCACCTACGGCGGGATGGCCGGGCGCGACCTGGAGGCGATGGCGGTCGGCCTCCGCGAGGCGGTCGAGCAGGAGTACGTCGCGTCGCGGGTCGAACAGGTCGCGGAACTCGGCGAACTGCTGCAGGAGGTCGGCGTCCCCATCCGCACCCCGACCGGCGGGCACGCGGTGTACGTCGACGCCGCGGAGTTCCTGCCCGCCATCCCCCGCGAGCAGTTCCCCGGGCAGGCGCTCGTCGGCGAGCTGTACCGCGAGGGGGGCGTCCGCGGCGTCGAACTCGGCGAGTTCGCCTTCCCCGGCGAGGACCGACCGCAGCTCGTGCGCCTCTGTCTCCCGCGGCGAACCTACTTCCGCGAGCACCTCGAACACGTCGCAGAGACGTTCGCCGCCGTCGCCGACCGCCGCGAGGACGTCGTCGGGCTGGAGGTCGTCTCCGAACCCGAGATGGCGGAGCTGCGTCACTTCAGCGCCGAACTCCGGCCCGTCGAGTGACGGCCCGACCGGCGTTCGAGACTGGTCGAGAGGAGTGACGGCCCGTCTGGCGTCCGGGACCGTCCGCGAGGGGTGACGGCTCGACCGGCGTCCGGGACCGGCCGCGAGCGGTGTTGCCCTCGTCCGCGACCGGGTCCGAGGACGACCGGGCGGCGAACGCGCCCCGTTCGACCACGCCAGTTTACATGTTAACCCTGCAGTATTTGCCGTTTCTGACCGCCTGTTATCACGTCATGGCAAACCACGGCGTGAACCGGCGTAGCCTGCTCAGCTCCCTCGGTGCGGTGGGCGCGGCGGGTCTGGCCGGCTGTACGGGAAACAACCAGGACGACGGGACGACGACCAACGGTACCGACGGCGATATGACGGGAACGACGCAAACGACGACGACGGACGTATCGGGCACGGTCAAGGTCGGCGTGATGCAGCCCATCTCGGGCGACCTCAGGTACTACGGCAAGCAGAGCCTCTGGGGGTTCCTCTCGGGACTGGCGTACAAGGCCGACGGGCAACCGAAGACGGGCGTGAAGACCGGGACGACGACCGTCCCGGTCGGCGACGTCGACTTCGAGCTCCACGTCCGCGACACGAAGTTCAGCGCCAAGCAGGCCCAGCAGCTCGCGACGAACCTGGCCCAGCAGGACGTCGACGTCCTCTTCGGCTGTGCCTCCTCGGGTGCCGCCAACCGGGTCATCAAGACCGTCGCCAAGCAGACCGGCATCCCCTACGTCGCCGGACCGGCCGCGTCCGCCGGCGTCACCGCGACCGGGGAGACCTGCGCGCCGAACGTCTTCCGGGCGAGCGAGAACACGGCGATGGACGCCCGCAGCGGCGGGAAGTACGTCGCCAACCAGACCGACGTGAGCAAGGTGTTCCTGTTCGGCGCCGACTACAGCTTCGGCAAGGCCGTCGTGAACAACTACGAGGACGTCCTCGAGCAGGAGGGCGTCGAGATCGTCGGCAAGAAGTTCGTCCCGCAGGGCCACTCCGAGTGGGAGGGCCTGCTCGACCGCGCCGAGAGCGCCGGCGCGGAGGGCATCGTCGGCGGCTTCACGGTCAACACGCTGCCGGCGCTGTTCACCACCTTCCTCTCCGGCGACTACAGCTACCGCGTGTTCGGCGGGTTCGCAACCCGCATCACGAACGCCATCGTCGGCCAGACGATGCAGAAGGTGCTCGGGAAGCCGCTGAAGAAGGAGAAGATCAGGAACGCCAAGCTGGGGCCGTTCACGACGCGGTACCACTGGAACCAGTACGACAACGAGATCAACTCCTCGTTCGTCGACATGTACACGGAGGCGTACGGGACGGTGCCGGACCTGTTCACCTCCGGGACCTTCACCGCCGCGTCGGCCATCGTCCAGGGCGTCCGCGAGAGCGGGTCCACGAAGGGCGAAGACATCGCCGAGGCGATGCGCGGCATGACGGTCGCGGACACGCCGAAGGGCGAGGGCGGCTACGTCTTCCAGGAGTACAACAACCAGGCCCGGTCGTCGATGACAGTCGCCGATCCGGTTCCGACCACCGACGAGTGGGCGGACAACTGGAAGGCGGCCGTCATGCCGAGCGAGCCGCTCGCCACCATCGAGGGCGGGAAGGCGACGATTCCCAAGAGTGCCGGCGGCATGGGCTGTTCGCTGTAACATGCTCCGGACCGCGGGGCTGACGAAGCGGTTCGGCGGACTCGTCGCCGTGGACGGCGTCGACTTCGCGCTCGAGGAGAACCAGCTCTGTTCGCTCATCGGACCGAACGGGGCGGGCAAGACGACGTTCTTCGACCTCCTGACGGGAGCGCTCGCCCCGTCCGAGGGGCGCATCGAGTTCCGACAGGACGGCGAGTGGCGCGACGTGACCGACGCGGCCCCTCACCGCACCGCCGCGCTCGGCGTCCACCGCTCCTACCAGATAACGAACGTCTTCCCGACGAGCACGGTGCTAGAGAACGTCCGCGTGGCCGCACAGGCCGCGAGCGACGACTCGCTGCGGCTCTGGCGGAACGTCGACGCGTTCCCCGAGTACACCGAGGAGGCGTACGACATCCTCGACCGCGTCGGCCTGCGACACGAGGCCGCGACGCCCGCCGAGAGCCTGAGCCACGGCGCGACGCGCCAGCTCGAGGTCGCCATCGCGCTGGCGGGCGACCCGGACGTCCTGCTGCTGGACGAACCGAACGCCGGCGTCTCCAGCGAGAGCGTCGGCGACATCATCGACCTCATCGAGGACGTCGCCACCGACCACGCCGTCCTGCTCGTCGAGCACAACATGGACATCGTGATGGAGGTCAGCGACCGCGTCGTCGTCCTGAACCAGGGCGAGGTCATCGCCGACGGGCCGCCCGACGACGTCCGGGGCGACCCCGCAGTCCAGAAGGCGTACCTCGGCGGCTACGAGGCGGGACAGGGGGGAGCGGCGTGAGCCTGCTCACCGTCGAGGACGCCCACACGTACTACGGCGAGAGCCACGTGCTGGAGGGCGTCTCGCTGGAGGTCGAGGCGGGCGAGGTCGTCGCCCTCGTGGGCCGCAACGGCGTCGGCAAGACGACGACGCTGCGCTCGGTGCTGCAGTTGACGCCGCCGCGCTCCGGGAGCGTCCGCTTCCGGGGCGAGGAGCTCGTCGGCAAGGACACCCACGAGGTGGCCGAGATGGGCGTCGGCTGGATCCCCGAGGAGCGCCGCGTGTTCGCCCAGCTGTCGGTCGAGGAGAACGTCCGCGTGGCGGTGCCGGAGGGCGACGACGTCGACGACGCGCTCGCGACCGCCTACGAGACGTTCCCCGACCTCCGCGACCTGGCCGACCACGACGCCGGGTCGCTCTCGGGCGGCCAACAGCAGATGCTGGCGCTCGCGCGCGGCCTCGTCGGCGACAACGACATCCTGCTCGTCGACGAACCGAGCGAGGGACTGGCGCCGCTCGTCGTCGAGTCGGTGGCGGCGGCGCTCGCCGACGCCGCCGAGGACACGACGCTGCTGCTGGTCGAGCAGAACCTCCCGCTCGCGCTCGACCTCGCCGACCGGTTCTACGTGCTCGACAACGGGCAGGTGGTCGACGAGGGCGACGCCGACGCCGTCTCCGCCGACGACGAGCGGCTCAGGAGGTATCTCAGCGCATGACGGTGCCGCTCGTCGCGTTCGCGGACGCGCTCGGGTCGTTCGTCCAGCCGTCGAACCTCCTGTCGGTGTTCGTCGACGGGCTCGCGAAGGCCGCGCTGTACGTGATGCTGGCCGGCGGCCTGACGCTCATCTTCGGCCTGATGGGCGTGCTCAACTTCGCGCACGGGTCGCTGACGATGATCGGCGCGTACCTCGGCGGACTGGTGATGGTCACGTTCGTCTCCGGCGGGTCCGCCGCGACGACCATCCTCGCCTTCCTCGTGGCGGTGGTCGTCGTGTTCGGCGGCCTTGCCGCCCTCGGGTCGGTCGTCGAGGTCGGCCTCATCCGTCGGCTGTACGACCGGCCGCCCATCTACCAGATACTGCTCACGTTCGGGCTGACGCTCGTGCTCGACGAACTGGCGCGCATCGTCGTCCAGTTCTACGGGATCCAGCCGATGACCAAGTGGCAGGCGGCGCTGGGGACGAAGCCGGCGGTCATCGCGACCCAGCACTCGGTCGGCCCGCTGTCGGTCACCGGGCTGGCGCTGTTCGAGATCGCGTTCGGCGCGCTCACAGTGGCCGGCATCTGGGCGTTCCTCACCCGGACGCGGTACGGCCTCGTCATCCGCGCCGGGAGCGAGGACGCGGAGATGACCCAGGCGCTCGGCATCGACGTTCGCCGCGTCTTCACGGTCGTGTTCGCGCTCGGGACGGGGCTGGCCGGCGTCGCGGGCGTCCTGCTGATGTGGGACGCCAACTGGGGCGCGAGCGTCCCCCTGGCGTCGCACGCGCTGCTGCCGGCGTTCGTGGTCGTCATCGTCGGCGGCCTCGGCACGTTCCGGGGGACGGTCGTCGCCGCGCTCGTCGTCGGGATGACCGACGCCGTCACGACCTGGTGGTTCAACCACGCCATCCAGTTCTCCGGCCTGCCGGAGATGACCATCTTCCTCATCCTCGTGGTCGTGCTCGTGTTGCGCCCGCAGGGCCTGTTCGGCGTCGAGGAGGTGGGGGGCCATTAGCGCCGAGACCGACGCGGAGACGAGGACGGGCGCGTCCCACGAGGCCGAGACGGCGACCTCGTGGCCGGTCGAGTACGCGCGCGACCACGTCGCCCACCTCGTCGTCGTCGCCGCCCTCGCGGCCTACCCAGGACTCCACCACCTGCTCGTGACCTCGCCGGTCGGCGCGGAGGCCAAGGCCGTGCTCCCGAACGTCCAGACGATGATCCCGGTCCTCTACTTCGGGCTGTTCGCGATGAGCTTCGACTTCATCTCGGGCTACACCGGCTACCTCTCGTTCGGCCACGCGGCGTTCTACGGGACCGGCGCGTACTTCGTCGTCTTCGTGACGAACGGGAAGGTGCCGTTCGTGCCCCCGGGGACGCCGTTCGTGGTGTCGCTGGTGCTCGCCGGCCTCGCCGCCGCGCTGCTGGCGCTGGCCATCGGCGCGGTGTCGTTCCGGCTCACCGGCGTCTACTTCGCGATGATAACGCTCGGGTTCGCCCAGGTGCTGTACGTGTTCGTGCGCAACTGGGACTACGTCGGCTCGAACCCTCCCGACGGCGCCTTCGTCGGCACGGTGGAGGGCCTCCGGATCGGCGTTCCGGGCGTCGACGCGCTGAACGTCGCCATCGGGCAGTTGACGGGCGACGCTGTGTCGCTCGGGGGCGTCCACCTCACCAGCACGGCGGTGTCCTACTACGCCATCGGCGCCGTCGTGCTCGTCTGCTACCTCGCGATGCAGCGCATCATCCACTCGCCGTTCGGGCGCGTGATGATCGCCATCCGCGAGAACGAGGAGCGGGCCCGCGCCGTCGGCTACGACACCTTCCGGTACAAGATGGGCGCGTTCGCCATCAGCGCCTTCTTCGCCGCGGTCGCGGGCGGGTTGCTGGCCGGCTACCGGCGCACCGCCTCCCCGGAGGGGACGTTCTACTTCCTCGTCGCCGGCGACGCGCTGCTGGCCTCGATCATCGGCGGGTTCGGCACGCTGGCCGGCCCGCTGTACGGCCACCTGTTCAGCGAGTCGGTCAAGGAGTTCCTCTCGAAGGCCGCCAGCGGTGGCGGCCTGCTGCCGTACCTCCGCTCGCACCTCGGCGAGGGCGTGATGACGACGGAGCTCTACAACGGACTGACGGTCGGCCAGGGCATCGAGACGTTCCTGAACGGCCACGCCAGCCTCTACGTCGGCGCGCTGTTCGTGCTGTTCGTGCTGTTCGTCCCGAACGGCCTGCTCGGCACGGTGCGCGACCGACTGGGCGGCCCGGTCGCCAAGCGCCTCCCCGAACGGTTCGGGAGGTACCGATGACGGACGCTGCGACACCAGCGAGGTCCGACGGTCCGACCGTCGGGCTGACCGGCTACGGCGTCTACGTCCCGGACGACACCGTCTCGGGCGAAGAGATCGCTGCCGAGAGCGGGGTTCCGGAGGACGTCGTCGTCGAGAAGATGGGCGTGCGCCAGAAGCACGTCTGCCCGCCGGACGACGACCACGTCACCGACATGTGCGTGACGGCGGCCGAGGACGCGCTCGCGGACGCCGGCGTCGCCCCGGCCGAACTCGACGCCGTGCTCTTCCACGGCAGCGAGTACAAGGACCACGTCGTCTGGAGCGCCGCGGCGAACGTCGCCGAGCGCATCGGTGCCGAGGACGCGTTCGCCAGCGAGAGCTACGCGCTCTGCGCCGGCGCGCCCGTCGCACTCCGGCAGGCGCGCGCCCAGCTCGTCGCGGACGCCCCCGAGACGATGCTGCTGGTCGCCGCCAGCCGCGAGGAGGACCTCGTCGACTACGGCAACGAGGCCTCCTCGTTCATGTTCAACTTCGGCAGCGGCGCGTCGGCCGTCGTGCTGGAGCGCGACCCTGCCGACCCCCTCGCCACCGTGCGCGAGAGCGCCGCCGTGACGGACGGCAGCTTCTCGGAGGACGTCGTGATGCCCGCCGGCGGGTCGAAGCAGCCGCCGAGCCACGCCACCGTCGATGCCGGGCTGCATACGCTCGACGTCCCCGACCCCGAGGGGATGAAGGAGCGCCTCGCCGACACGAGCATCGAGAACTTCCTGTCCGTCGCCGACGCGGCCCTCGAACGGTCGGACTACGACCGCGACGACCTCGACTTCGCCGCACTCACCCACGTCAAGCGGTCGTTCCACGACCTGCTGCTCGACGAACTCGACGCGGCGGGGTACTACCTCGACGAGTTCGGCCACGTCCAGAGCGTCGACCAGGTGCTCGCGCTGGACCGCGGTCGCGAGGCGGGCCTGGTCGACCCGGGTGACCTCCTGGTCTTCCTCGCCGCCGGGACGGGGTACACCTGGGCCGCGACAGTGCTCGAGTGGCACGGTCGCTGACGGAAACGCTTTTCCACCGAACGCAGCAATCGGTCGACCATGTTGACGCGCATCGCCGCCACGGTCGGCGGCGCGCTGCTGGCGGGGACGGGCGCGGCGGCCGCCGACGCCGCCGGCCTCCCCGGCGGGTACCCCATCGTCGTGGGCCTCGCCGTCGCCATGCCACTGCTGCTGTTCGCCGGCTGGAATCCGCAGATCGACTTCGACGCCTACCGCGAGGCGCGCTGGCCGGAGCGAGCAGTCGTCGACGCCGCGGCCGTCGTGGTCACGAGCGCGCTCGCAGGGGTGGTGCTGGTCGCGCTCGCGACCCCGCTGCTCGGCGATGCGGCCGTGGTGGGCGTCGGCGCGGGCGCCGCGTTCGCCGGTGGCTACGCAGCCACGTACGCGCTCGCCGCCCCGTTCCGGGAGAACTAGCGTCGTCGGGCGGGTGTGCGCGTCCGACTCACGACCGCGCTACCGCTTTTTGCCCGTCGAACGTCGTTCGGACCATGGAATCCGAGACAGAGACCGCCGTTCGGAGGGAGACCGGAACCGTCGACTGGACGACCGCAATACTCGCCGGCCTCGGTGCCGGCGTCGTGATGGGGCTGCTGATCCAGTTCGTGATGGGCATCATGCCCGTCATCGGCGCACTCTACGGTGCCGAGGGGCTCGTGACCGGCTGGGTCGCCCACCTCGTCCACAGCGTCGCCTTCGCGCTGGTGTTCGCAGCCATCGTCTCACGGCCACCGCTCGCGAAGTACGCCGACTCCCCAGGGACGGCCGCCGGCCTCGGCCTCGGCTACGGCGTGCTCCTCTGGGCGGTCGCGGCCGCCGTCGTGATGCCGACCTGGATGGGAGCGGTCGGGTTGCCGAGTCCCGGCGTCCCGAATCTCGACCCGCAGAGCCTCGTCGGCCACGTCGTCTTCGGCGTGCTGCTCGGCGGCCTCTACGCCGTCCTTTCGCGCTGACAGTCGGCCCTCCGTCGGCGGACCGGCCGGGCGCGGTCCACGCCGACTACTCCTCGTCCTCGCCCATCCGGACCGTGAGCACGGGCACGTCGGAGAGGCGGACGATCTTCTCGGTGACGCTGCCGATGAGGTACCGGTCGATTCCGCGCCGGCCGTGGGTTCCCATCACGACGACGTCGACGTCGTGTTCGTCGGCGTAGTCGAGGATGGCGCGGTACGGGGTGCCGCTTACCACGGCGGTCGTCACGTCGACGCCGCCCTCCTCGGCCCGTTCTTCGACCTCGTCCACGGCCGACTCGGCGAACGTCTCCAGTTCGTCGACCAGTCGCCCGCGCGGCGCCTCCGCCGGGAGCGCCGTCTGGTTGACGATGGAGACGACGTGCAGTCGTGCGTCGCACGTCGCCGCGAGGTCGAGCGCCTGTTGGACCGCTTTCTCGGTCGCGTCGCTGCCGTCCGTCGGGAGTAGAATTTCGTCGTACATCGTCGAGTACCTCCGTACCAGATACGACGGGCCCGCGAGGGGTGACGTTTGTGCCTATTATCATCTTTCGAGAATCGCCACCCTGAACCTGCGACGCGGCTGCGCGCCAGCAGACGTTTCCCGCCGGGGGGCGTACCCACGCGCATGGGAACTATCGTCGTCGGGCGGATTCCGGCATCAGAGTTCGCTCTCGAGGCGACGCTCGACGGGGTGGCGAGGGTCGAGTTCGAGGTCGAACGCGTCGTCGCTCCGGAGGCCGGACGGGTGATGCCGTACGTGTGGGCGACGGCCGAGGCCGACCAGTCCGACGCGCTCTCCCGGGCGCTGGAGGACGACCCGACGACGGCCGGGGTGGAGCTGCTCGCGGACCTCGGCGACGAGTGGCTCTACCGGATGGAGTGGGTCGACCACGTGGAGTTCGTCGTCCACGTGCTCGTCGACGCCGACGGGACGGTCATGGACGCCGTCGGGAAGCGCGACGAGTGGTGGCTCCGCGTCCTCTTCCCCGACCGGGACTCGCTGTCGGCGGCGTACGACTTCTGCGAGACGAACGGTATCGACTTCGACGTCGAACGCATCTACCAGCTCGAGGAGTCGCCGCGGCGCGGCCAGTACGGCCTCACCGAGGAGCAGTACGAGGCGCTGGTGACCGCGCTGGAGTGGGGCTACTTCGAGGTGCCGCGCCGCGTCTCGGGCGAGGAACTGGCGGCCGAACTCGGCATCTCCCACCAGGCGCTCTCCGAACGACTTCGCCGGGCGTACCGCAACCTCATCTCGCGGACGCTCGTCGTCGGCAGCGACGAACTCGGGTGAGGGCGAGCGGACGCCGGTCGAACGTGCCGCCAGCTTTATTCTGCTCGTCGCCGTCTCCCGTTCGTATGGCCGAGAGCGGGGACACCAACGATGCGGCGGCGGGCGTCGTGCTTGTCACCGTCTGGATACTGGCGACGATCGCGCTGGCCGTCCTCGTCCGTGCACTCCGCCGGAGCGAGTCGGCGGGGAGCTGAAACAACTGGCGGGGGCGCTGCCCTCCGGGCTGAGTCCGTCTCTGGAGTGCGATGCGGTCGCCGCCCGGTCGTCGTCTCCCACCCGACGCGCGGGAACCTTTCGACCGTGCCCTCGCCGGTGTCCGGAGTAGAACGAAGTGCGCGTTAGCCCGCCGACCGAGCCCAACTGCCCTGTTCACGTCTCCGCGTGCTGTCTCGCCTGCCCAGTAGGACAGGGGTCGTCTCGGAAGCGTCGCCGCCGTCGTCCGATGCGCGCTCCTGTTCGACACTGTCGCGGATCCGCTGGTTCACGCCCGGTATCGAGGCCGTCGAGTCGGTGTCACCGGGTCGGTGTCGCACCGCCCAGAAGGTAGCCGCCGAAGGCTGGCACCCAGAGAAGCAGGGGGTACGCCACCCACCGTTCCACCCCGCCGGACCCGAGGAACGCCAGCGGAGTGGGTTCGCGCAGGACGAGTCCGTAGAAGAACACGCTGACCAGCACCAGCAACGAGATTCCACCGAGCAAGAGGCACAGGTAGGAGAACGGGCGCGTGACGGCCCGCGAGGAGAGGACGACGGTGATGCCGCCGCTGAAGAACGTGAGAAGCGCGAACAGACCGTGCCACGGGGTGACGTTCCCGGGGAACACGCCGACGCCGAAGACGGAGAGGCCGAACACCGCGAGCGGAACTGTCAGGACGCGAGTGCCCCCGTCCCGGTAGAGGAAGTAAGCGGCGATGACGACGAACGCGCCCGTCAGCAGCATCGTCGCGTTGAAGATGGTCGCCGACGGCTCGTGGATGACCGGATCTGGGGGCCGCGTCGAACCGAGGTCGCTGATGTCCTGTCGGATCGAGTAGTCCGGATAGAGGACCGAGGCCGTGGTGATGCCCATGAACGCGACCACACCGGCGAGGACCATGCTCGTCCCGGCGGTCGACGTATCGGGAACACCAGACCCGGACGGATCTTCGTTGCTTCGAGCGTCGTCCATACGTACCGACAGGGTCCCGGTCGTCATATCACCGTTGTCCGCTACTCCGGTTCGCCCACGTTCACCGGACTCGAAACCGCAGGAACGCATCGGACAGTGCGTTGCCGCGAGCCCTGGTCGACCGAAGCGGTCGCCGCTCCCCGGCCGCCACGCGGTGATAGCCAAACAATTATTTTCGCCAGCCGACAAGGCCTGACCAGATGGGTCGACAGGACGATACGGTAGTGGACGTTCAATCCCTGTCGCCCCGGGCGTGGCGTCTCCTCCGGACCGCTGCGGGCTACGAACAGCGGACCGTCGAGAAGGAACTGGACGACCTGATGCAGGCCCACGTCTCGATGCTGGAGAACGACAATCGGAGTCTCTCCGCCGACCGGCTCGAACAACTGTTCGACCTGTACACGGCCGAACTGACCCACGACCAGGTGCGGGCCATCGCCGACCACTTCTAGCGTTCCTCTCGAAATCTAAACTATGTCACGACCGTCAGTAACTTCTATACCGTGCGAAAAATCACCATACTACCACAGAGATGAAGATGTCGGCAGCCATCACGCCCGATCGACGCCTCGTCCCGTTCACGGTCGCGGTCGTCGGGACCGTCGCCATCGCCGCCGCACCGACGCCGGAGACGCTGTCGCGTCCCGGCCAGTACGCGCTGGCGACGCTGTTCTACGCGGGGCTGCTCTGGGTCACCCGGGGGCTTCCCCTCCCGGTGACGGCGCTGTCGATCCCGGCGGTGCTCACGGCGTTCGGCATCTACACCGACCTCGGTGACGCGCTGGAGAGCTTCGCCGACCCGCTCATCTTCCTGTTCCTGGTCGGGTTCATGCTCGCGAACGCGCTCCAGAAGTACGGCATCGACCGCCGTATCGCGCTCGGGTTGATGACGCGGATGGGGTCGTCGGCCCGGCGGCTCATCCTGGCTATCATGCTGGCGACGGCGTTCCTCTCGATGTGGGTGTCGAACACCGCCACGACGGCGATGATGACGCCCATCGCGCTCGGCGTCCTGGGACAGGTCATCGGGCGCGACGACGTGCGGACGGCCGACGCCGACAGGCAGTTCTCCAACATGCAGATAGCGACGCTGCTGGGGACGGCGTACGCCGCGAGCGTCGGCGGCGTCGGGACGCTCGTCGGGACGCCGCCCAACGTCGTGGTCGTCGCCTACCTGGACCGACTCATCGACTACCAGATCACCTTCGCCGACTGGCTGCTCATCGGGATGCCGGTGGTCCTGGTGACGCTCCCGCTCGTCTGGTACGTCCTCACGTTCTGGCTCTACCCGCCGGAGGTCGAGGACGTCGAGGACGCCCGGGCGGAGGCGCGTCGCGTCCTCGAAGCCGAAGGGGGACTGGACGAGCGCGGACGGCGCGTCGCCGTCATCTTCGCGGTTACGGCGGTGCTGTGGGTGGTCGGGGGTCTCGGACGGTTCGTCCGGCCGTACCTGCCCGCGGACGTGTACACGACGCTGTTCGGCGGGAGCGGCCCGACGCTGCTGGGCGTCGAGGGCCACCAGGGCCTCCTCTACTTCGTCCTCGTCGGCCTCTACGCGATCCCGGCGCTGACGCTCGCAGACGCGGTCGACTGGGACGACCTCGAGGACATCGACTGGGGGACCATCCTCCTCTTCGGTGGCGGGCTCTCGCTGGCCGGTGGTCTGGAGAAGACCGGCGCAGTCGAGTGGCTGGCCGGTCTCTTCTTCGACGCGCTGCTGGGAGCGCCGGTCGTGCTCGTCGTCGGCGCCATCGTCCTGTTCGTCATCCTGCTGACGGAGATGACCTCGAACACCGCGACGACGAACATCATCGCCCCGCTGCTCATCGGCATCGGTAGCGCCCTCGCGGCCACGTTCGAACTGGAGTCGACCGCAGCGGCGGCGGTGTTCCTGGGCGTGTCCGGGACCATCGCCTCGAGCTACGCGTTCGCGCTACCCGTCGCGACGCCGCCGAACGGCATCGTCTTCGGGAGCGGCCACGTGAAACAGGACCACATGCTCCGGGCGGGGATGGTCCTGAACGTGGTGATGACCCTCGTCCTGACGCTGCTCATCTCCCTGCTGTTCTACTTCGTCTGGCCGGCCATCCTCTGGTGACGGACTGCAAAACTTGCCAGCTGCCACATTCTGGAACTATCGTTTAGGTTCCGGAACAATCGTTGAGTTTTTCTCCGATTCAGCGTTCGTCTTTGACCTTCATTTGTTTCGTGCATTGCAGAATTCGACTACGCTGAGTGCTCTACGGCCTTGTATCATCGATACATTCTTAATGTATCAGTGATACAGCCTACGTAGCGTTACAATGACAACCAGTGACGAACCATCACGTGACAGGCGGACGTTCCTGAAAGTAGCGGGCGGTGCGAGCGTCGTCGGACTCACCGGCCTGGCTGGCTGTGCGGCGAACGACAACGGCAACGGCGGCGGTGGCGACGACGGTGGCGACGACGGCGGTGACGGTGGCGACGACGGTGGAAGTAGCGGCGGCAAGGATACGTTGACCCTCGGCGGTTCGATGAGCCTCTCCGGCGACAACGCGGACCTCGGGAAGCTCTACCAGGACGCCTACAAGCTGACGATCCAGAAGATCAACGACAACGGCGGCATCGAGGCCGGCGACGGCAACACGTACGAACTGGACATGATCCTCCGGGACGACGAGACCGACGCCTCGAAGTCCAAGACGATCTACCAGGACCTCATCGACCGGGACGACGTCGACTACCTGCTCGGCCCCTACTCCTCGTCCGTGACGCTGCCGGCGAGCGCGGTCGCAGCGAAGAACAAGAAGCCGATGGTGGAGGGCGGCGGTGCGAGCCCCGAGATCTTCTCGCAGGGCAACGAGTGGATCTTCGGCCTACTGCCGACGGCGAACAAGTACGCCCTGTCGTCGGTCGACATGGCGATGGCGCAGTCGGACGCGCCGAAGAAGGCGGCGCTGCTCGCCGAAGACGACACGTTCAGCCAGTCGACGGCCAAGGGCGTCCGGCAGAAGATCGAGAACACGTCCGGACTCAGCCTCGCCGTCGACGAGACGTTCCCGTCGAGCACGTCCGACCTCTCGACGAACCTCGGCAAGGTCCGCGACCAGGACGCGGACATGCTCATCCTCGCGGCCCACCAGAAGCACGCCATCGTGATGGCCAAGCAACTGGAGAGCCAGAACGTCGACGTCGACATGGCGATGGCGACGGTCGGCAGCCTCAACCAGTCGTTCAAGGACGAGGCCAAGAAGAACGGCGACTACGTCTACGGACCGTCGTCGTGGGCCATCAACGCCGACTTCGAGGACCCGGTGTACGGCTCGACCAGCAAGTTCGCCGACGCCATCAGGAGCGAGTTCGGCTACGACCCGGACTACCACAGCGCGGCCGGCGAGTCGGTCATCCTGACGTTCAAGAAGGCCTTCGAGACCGTGGACGAGGTGACGCCGACCAAGGTCCGGAACGCCATCCGGGACATCCAGTTCACATCGGCCTACGGCAACGTCACCTTCGACGACTCCGGCGTCATCGACAAGGAGATGCTGCTGTACCAGTGGCAGCCGGAGAAGGACAAGCAGATCGTCTGGCCGAAGTCGGTCCAGCAGAGCTCGCCCATCTACCCGATGCCCGACTGGAGCGAACGCTAACGGATGGCGATCACACAGTTCGTGGTCAACGGACTCCTCGTCGGCGCGCTGTTCGCGGCGGTCGCCGTCGGGTTCGCACTCATCTGGGGCGTCGTCGACATCATCAACCTCGCGCACGGCGAGATGGTGATGCTCGGCGGCTACGTCAGCTACTGGGCGCTGACGTTCCTGATGGGCGAAGCGACGGCCTCGCCGCCGGTCGCGCTCGCGTCGGTCCTCGTCTCCGTCGCGGTGCTGTTCGGCGTCGGGTACGCGCTCGAGCGTGCGCTCGTCGCCCGCGTCACGGACGAGGACCTCTTTTTGACGCTGCTCGTCACGTTCGGACTCAGCATCGTCATCCAGCAACTCGCGCTGCAGGCGTGGTCGGCCGACCCGCGGACGGTCACCGTCCAGTTCGCCCAGCAGTCGATGAACCTCGGCGGCGTCGTCGTTCCGAAGATGAAGCTCCTCGCGTTCGCGGGGGCCATCGTCCTGACGGCGCTGCTGTACGTCTTCCTCAAGAACTCGCGGACGGGCCGGTCCATCCGCGCGGTGTCGCAGAACGCCGAGGCCGCCGCGCTGGTCGGCGTCGACGTCGAACACACCCGCGCAACGACGTTCGGCCTCTCCTCGGCCATCGCCGGGGGTGCCGGCGCGTTCATCGCGATGATCCTCAACGTCCAGCCGCAGATGGGGCTCATCTACACGCTCAAGAGCTTCGTCATCGTCGTCTTCGGCGGCATCGGGAGCGTTCCCGGTGCGCTCGTGGGCGGCCTGCTGCTCGGAACCGTCGAGGAACTCACCGCGGGCATCGTCTCCTCGAAGTGGACGCTCGCGGTGTCGTTCAGCCTGCTCATCGTCCTGCTCGTCGTGAAGCCGAGCGGCCTGTTCGGCGACAGCGTGGAGGGTGAAGCATGAGCGGAGAGTCGAGCGGCGTCGACCGCTACCGCGCTCGCCTCGACGGGGCACTGAACGCGTTCTCCGAGCGAGCGATGGACTTCGGCGCTCGCTACGGCTGGCACGTCATCGGCGTCCTCGCGCTCGTCGGTGCGGCGCTGCCGGTCGTCGGCCTGCAGGAGGGGTTCTACATGTCCCTCGTCTCCGAGATGTTCCTCTTCGCCGTCCTCGCGCTGTCGTGGGACCTCATCGGCGGCCAGACGGGCTATCCCAGCTTCGGCCAGATGGGGTTCTTCGGCATCGGCGCGTACACGACGGCCATCCTCTACAATGACTACGCGGGTGCGTTCCCGTCGGCCGTCGCCGGCGACCCGCTCCTGTTGCTGCTGGCGACCATGGTCGTCGCGGGCCTGCTCGCGACGCTCGCGGCGGGCCTCATCGGGATGGTCGTGCTCCGCCTGCGCGGCGGGTACTTCGCCATCGCGACGCTGGGCATCCTGCTCGCCATCCAGCAGGTCTCGCGCAACCTGGAGATCACGGGCGGCGCGAGCGGGAAGATCCTGTTCGAGGGCCCGACCGGGACGCAGTTCTACTACCTGTTCCTCGGCCTCCTCGTGGTGGAGGTGGTGGCCGTCTACTACCTCACGAACACGCGCTTCGGCTACGTGTTGAACGCCATCCGCGACGACGAGGAGAAGGCGGTCGCGATGGGCATCAACACGACGTACTACAAGACCGCGGCGTGGATGATCGCGGCGCTGTTCACCGGCCTCGTCGGCGGGACGTGGTCGCTGTTCAACACGTTCGTCAACCCCATGACGGCGTACAACGGCGCGTGGAACGTCGAACTCATCGCCATGGCGCTGCTGGGCGGTTCGGGGACGGTCCTCGGGCCGGTCCTCGGCGGGTTCGGACTCCACTTCGCGGTCGTCCAGATCGACGCCCTGTTCAGCGGCTGGCAGCTCGTCGTCCTCGGTAGCGTCGTCATCGCGACGGTCATCCTGTTCCCGCAGGGTATCGTCGGCGCTATCGAGGAGCGCGCCAGCGCGATGGAGTACTACCGTCACGGCGGACAGGCGGCGGAGGAATCGGCCGGCGGAACCGACAAGACGGCCGCTGACGGCGGTACCGAGGACTCCACGGGAGGAACGAACGAATGAGCCAGACGACGCAGACGGACGCAACCGGAACGGACGCGACAGGACGGACGGTGCTTCGGACCAGCGGCGTGACGAAGAACTTCGGCGGCCTCGTCGCCGTCGACGACGTCGACGTCGAGGTCGCCGAGGGAGAGATCGTCGGCCTCATCGGCCCGAACGGGGCCGGGAAGTCGACGCTGTTCAACTGCATCACCGGCGCGCTCGACCCGACCGACGGCCGGGTCGAACTCCGCGGCGAGGACGTCACCGACTGGTCCGAGGACCGTGTCGCCCGCAACGGGATGGTGCGGATGTTCCAGCACACGCACATCTACGACGAGATGACCGTCCACCAGAACATGCTCGTCTCGGCCCACGAGGACCGCGGGCTGGTCGCGAACCTCTCGCCGCCGAGCGACGCCGCGCGCGAGCAGGCCGACGAACTGCTGGAGTACGTCGGGCTCGCGGGCCTCAAGGACGTCAAGGCTGGCCGGATGAGCTTCGGCCAGCAGAAGCTGCTGGAGTTCGGCATGGCGCTGATGGCCGAACCGGACGTCCTCCTGATGGACGAACCGGCCGGCGGCATCAACCCCTCGATGCTGAACAAGCTCATCGAGTACATCAGGTCCGCGAACACGGAACGGGAAGTGACAATCTTCCTCATCGAGCACAACATTGACTTCGTCATGGAGGTCGCCGACCGCATCTACGTGCTGGCTCACGGCGAGAAGATCGCCGAGGGACCCCCGGAGGCCATCCAGAACGACGACCGCGTGCTCGACGCCTACCTGGGGAGGGAGTGACATGAGCACGAACACACCAACCACGGCAGACGCGACAGTCGACGACGGCGAACCGTTGCTACAACTCCAGGACGTGACGGCCGGTTACGGCAACACGACGGTCATCCACGACGTGGACGTGGCCGTCGAGGAGGGAGAGATCGCCTGTCTCATCGGCCCGAACGGCTCCGGGAAGTCGACGCTGATGAAGAGCATCTACGGCTTCGCCGACGTGTTCTCCGGCGACGTCCGGTTCCGGAACGAGTTCATCACGGGCCGTTCCCCCCAGGACAACCTCCGCGCGGGGATGAGCTACGTCCTCCAGGACGCCTCGGTGTTCCCGGGGATGACCGTCCACGAGAACATGCTCATGGGCGGGTTCGTCTTCGAGGACGAGGACCGCGCCAACGAGCGCGCGGAGGAGCTGTACGACGAGTTCCCCCTGCTCGGCGACATCCGCGACCAGCGCGCCGGGTCGCTGTCGGGCGGCCAGCGGCGACTGCTCGAACTCGCCCGTGCGCTCGTGGTCGAGCCCGACGTGATGATGCTCGACGAGCCGTCCATCGGGCTCGAACCGCGGTACATCGACCAGGTGTTCGACCGCATCCAGCAGTTGAACGACCTCGGAACCACCATCCTGCTCGTCGAGCAGAACGCGGAGAAGGGGCTCTCGGTCGCCGACCGCGGGTTCGTGCTCGCGAGCGGCGAGATAAAGTTCACCGGCACCGGCACCGAACTGCTCAACGACGAGGAGGTCGGCCGGCTCTACCTCGGAGGATGACGTGACGACCCTACTCGTCCCCCTCGACAACGACCCGGCGCGCGCCGAGAACCAGGCGGCGTTCGTCGAATCGCTCCCGGGACGCCCCGACGAGGTGACGGTCGTGCTGACGCACGTGCTCGTCGACGACGAACGGGACGCCCCGGCGGAGCTCCAGCACCCCGACCGCGCGGAGACGGTCCGCGACGTCCGCGGCTCGCTCGCGGACGCGGGATACGACGTCGAGATCGCCGAGGCCGCCAGTCCGCCCAGCGAGGGCATCCTCGACCTCGCGGACGACCTCGACGTCGACATGGTCGTCATGGGTACCCGGAAGCGGACGCCCGCCGGCAAGGCCATCTTCGGCAGCGTCACCCAGAGCGTCGTCCTCGACGCGTCCGTCCCGGTCGTCGTGACCGGCGGTGACGAGACGACCTGAACGGGGCCCTGGGTGTTCGCTTTCAGTTCTATGGGTAGTTCACGCCGACGGACCGTCGCGCTCGTGACCGGGTGGCAGGTCGTCGCCAGCACCTGTTTCTACGCGCTGTTCGCGGCGACGGCGGTGATCCGCGACGCCTTCGGCCTCTCGCGGTTGCTGGTCGGCGTCGTGGTCACGGCGGCGACGCTCGGCTACACCGTCGCGCTCTTCCCGGTCGGCGCGGCGGTCGACGGTGCCGGCGAGAAGCCCGTCCTCGTCGGCGGGTTGCTCGCGCTGTCGGCCGGCGCGACAGGTATCGCCCTGTCGGACGGCCTGGTCCCGCTGTTGCTGACGGCCACCTGCCTGGGCGCGGCGTACGCGACCGCGATGCCGGCGACGAACCGCGCCGTCGTCTCGAACGTCCCGCGGTCGGCCCGCGGACGAGCGATGGGCGTCAAGCAGGTCGGCGTCACGGCCGGAAGCGGTCTCTCGGCCGTCCTCGTCGTCACCCTCGCGCCGACGGTGGCGACCTGGCGCGAGGGGTTCCTGGCGGCCGCCGCGGTGGCCGCGGCCGTCGCCGCACTGTTCGCGGTCGCCTACGACAGCACGTCTGGCGGCGTCTGGTCGCTCCCGGACGTCCGTGGACTCCGGAACAACCGCGCGTACGTCGCGCTCGCGGGAGCGGGACTGTTCCTCGGGGCCGCGCTGTTCACGACGGTCGGGTACGTGACGCTGTACTTCACCGAGAGCGTCGGGACCACCGTCGCCGTCGCCGGCCTCGTGTTCGCGGGCATGCAGGTGACCGGGAGCGTCGGCCGCGTCCTCGCTGGCGGCCTCGCGGACCGCGTCGGAGACGAGGCCGCGGGCAGCGCCCGGGTCCTGCTATGGCAGGCCGTCGCCGGCGTCGGGTTCCTCGCGGCGCTCGGCGTGCCGGGCCTTCCCCCGGCGGTCGCCGTCGCGCTCGGCGTCGGCGTCGGCGCGACGATCCTCGGGTTCACCGGTCTCTACTACGCCTGCATGACGGCGCTCGTCTCTCCCGACGAGGTCGGCGCGGCGACCGCGGGCGGCCAGACGACGCTCAACGTGGGCGCACTCCTCGCCCCGCCCGCGTTCGGGTTCGTGGTCGACGCGCTCTCCTACCCGTTCGGGTGGGTCCTCCTGGCGACGAGCGCGGCGCTGGGCGTCGGCCTGCTCGTCGTCGTCCGGCGGAACGTGGCGTAGCCATGCCGCTCGGCGGTCGGGTCGCCGACCACACCGCTGGTTCGCTGCCGTCGGAGAATCAGTTCGGTGCGGTCGCACCGGTCGCCCGTCGCACGCACCACGCGACGTGCGTCCGTGCCGAACGTGCAGACTCGAGCGCCTCGACCACGGTCTCCTCGCACCCGCCCCACGCCAGGCCGTCTACCTGCAGCGTCGTTGCCACGCCTTCGCATCGATGCCGGAGTCCTTTGGCCGTTTCGACACCGGCTTTCTTCCCCGGCAGGTCGGCGGTCAACCGGGGCCGCGTGGGACAGCCGCCGACGGATAATTGAATTAGGAAAATAACGGAATTTGAATCTCGGTTCAGCAACCTCGGACGAAGCGGTCGAACGGCCGTGGTAGTGAAAACTGTTTTTGCGTCCGAGGTCGAAGCGTCGAGGGATGCGAGAACTCGACGATACGGACCGGGAGATCATCAGGTTGCTCGTGGAGGACGCCCGTCGTCCCTACAACGAGATCGCAGACCAGGTCGGACTCTCGCCACCGACGGTGTCGGACCGGGTGGACCGCCTGAAGGAACTGGGCGTGATAGAGCAGTTCACGGCGGACCTCAACTACGAACTGCTGTCGGACGGGCTCTCCCTGCTCGTCACGGTCCACGCGCGCCCGGGGAGCGTCGAGGCGGTCCGGTCGGCGCTTTCGTCGTTCGACGGCGTCGAGCACGTCTTCGTCACCGCCGACGCGCACGTCGTCTGCAAGGCCAACCTCCGGGAGCGCGACGTGGAGTCCCTGCTCGCCGACGCCATCGGCGAGGACGCCGTCGAGGAGTACGACGTGCAACTGCTCGTCGACTCGACGTGGAACCCACAGCCCGGCGACATCGACTTCGCCCCGGAGTGCGTGGAGTGCGACAACACGGTCACCAGCGAGGGCGAGTCCACCCGCATCGACGACGAACTCTACCACTTCTGCTGTTCGTCCTGCAAGTCCCGGTTCGTGGACCGCTACGAGCGCCTGCAGGAGGGCGCGACGTCGTAGTCCAAAGTCCAAGCTGCCCCTCGAATGATAGTATGCTTACAGGAACCGTCTTCAGGGAACCTTTAGGCGGGCTCGTGCGGTACGCGTTCGCATGGGTTCGACGTCAGATGCCGAGTTCGTGAAGGTGGCCGACGCCGACGAGCTCCGCGAGGAGGGACGACTGCTCGCCCGGGCGGACGGGCGGGCCATCGCCCTCTTCCACCACGAGGGCGAGTACCGCGCGGTGGACAACCGCTGTCCACACATGGGGTTCCCGCTCACAGAGGGGACCGTCGAGGACGGCATCCTCACCTGTCACTGGCACCACGCCCGGTTCGAACTCTCCTGCGGCGACACGTTCGACCCGTGGGCCGACGACGTCCAGTCGTTCCCCGTCGAGGAGCGCGACGGTGCGGTGTACGTGGCCCCCCGCCCAGACCCGGCGGAACCGCCCGAGCAGCACTGGCGGAGTCGCCTGGAGACGGGGCTGGAGGAGAACCTGCGGCTCGTCGTCGCCAAGTCCGTCATCGGCCTGTCGAACGAGGACGTCCCGGCGGCGGTGCCGCTCCGCATCGGGGGCCGATTCGGCGCGCAGTACCGCGAGGACGGCTGGGGACCGGGGCTGACCATCCACGCGTCGATGGCGAACGTCCTCGACGACCTGCGTTCCGAGGACCGCACCCGGGCGCTGTACACCGGCCTCCGGTACGTCGCCGACGACTGCCAGGGCGAACCGCCGAAGTTCGACCAGCCCGCCTTCGACGCGCGGGACCTGTCGGCCGACCGCCTGCGGAAGTGGTTCCGCGACTGCGTCGAGGTGCGCGACGACGACGGTGCCGAACGCTGCCTCCAGACGGCCGTCGCGACGCTGGAACCGGCGGACGTGGCGGAGATACTCTACACCGCGGCGACGGACCACCTCTACCTGGACTCGGGCCACAGCTTCGACTTCGTCAACAAGGCGCTGGAACTGCTCGACCACGTCGGCTGGGAGCACGCAGACGAGGTGCTGCCGAGCGTCGTCCCGCGGCTGACCGACGCCCGGCGCAGCGAGGAACTCTCCTCGTGGACCCAGCCCGTCGACGTCGCCAGCCTGCTGTTCGACGCCTTCGAGGACCTGCCGGACATGGTCGAAGCGGGCGCGGGCGAGACGTGGACGGAGCCGGCTGACTTCGTCGAGACGCTGCTCTCGGACGACCCCCACGCAATCCTCGGCGCGCTGACCGCCGCCGTACGTGCGGGCGCGACCGCGGAACAGCTGGCAGACCGCGTCGCCTACGCCTCGGCGGTCCGGGTGGCGCAGTTCGGCACGAGCAACGAGTTCGACGACTGGAACACGGTCCACCACACGTTCTCCTACAACAACGCCGTCCACGCGGCCGCTCGTCGCGCGAGCTCGACCGCGCTCTACCGCGGCGTGCTCACCGGTGCGATGAGCGTCTACCTCGACCGCTTCCTCAACACGCCGCCGACGCCGATTCCCGACGTGGCGGACAGCGACGCCGACCCCGCGGATCTGCGGGCGCGACTCCTCGACACCTTCGACGAGGAGGGCGGCGTCGACGCGGCCGCGGAGGTCGTCGCCGAGCACTTCGCCGCGGACGGCGACCCTGCGGCCCTGAAGCGGACGCTCGGCGAGGGCCTGCTCCGCGAGGACGCGAACTTCCACACGCTCCAGCACCTCGAGGCCGCGTTCGCGCAGTTCGACCGCCGGACCGACGACCGCGAGCGGGCGGTGGTCCTGATTGCGCTCGCGCGGTACATGGCCGCCCACTTCCCGACGCGCCGGGAGGCCGAGCAGACCTACACCATCGCCCGGCGGCTGAACCGCGGCGAGCGGATACACGAGACGGACGAGCCGTAGCCCCGAGCGAACGGGCCTGACGTCGACGGCCCGCCGGAGCGGCCCGTCGACGGACGCGTGGACGGCGGGGGCCGTTCGACTTAACCCGGGCGCAGTCGAGCGTGGAGAACGGGAATGCGGGGGAACGTGACCGCTTCAGCAAGCGCACTGTTCGGGGCGTGGCTCGTCGTCGCGCCGTTCGCAGTCTTCGAGGCCACCCTGGCGCCGAACTTCTGGAGCGACGTGCTCGCGGGCGTCTCGCTGCTCGCCGTCGCCGCCTACTCGGTGGTGCGGGCGCTCCGGGGTCGCCGACTGACGCCGGCCGCGCCGGTGTTCGTCGGCCTCGTCGGCGTGCTCCAGTTCGTCCAGCCGTTCGCCGTGGGGTCGGTGAGCGCGGCCAACCGCTGGAGCGACGTGGTCGTCGGCGCGCTGCTGGTCGGGGTGGCGCTGCTGGCGCACCGCAGTGCCGCAGCGCGGAACGAGGAGTCCGCGCGCGCGCAGGCGGACCGGCGCTGACGCGGACGAGCGCCAGACCTTAGCCGTCGCCCGTCGCAGGGAGAGGTATGTCAGGAGGTAACGGTGGACCCGCCCGTCTCGGAACGGCGCTGTCGGCCAGCGGTGTCGTCTGTCTCGTCGGTGCCGGCGGCAAGAAGACGACGCTCTACCGCCTCGCCGACGCGCTGGAACGAGCCGTCGTCACCGCGACCGTCCGGATTCCCCGCTTCGACGACGAGGTCGCCCGCCTCACCGTCACCGAAGATCCGGCATCGGCGCTGGCGGACGACGACGAGTGGCCGCTCGGCCTCGTCCCCGAGCGCGAGCGGACGGACAGCGGCTTCGAGCGCTACCGGGGGTACGACCCGACGGTCGTCGACCGCCTGGCGGACGCAGCGGACGGCGCTGCCGTCGACGCCGTGCTGGTCAAGGCGGACGGCGCGCGGTCGCGACTGCTGAAGGCCCCCGACGAGCGGGAACCGCAACTGCCGGCGAGCGCGGACACCGTGGTCCCCGTCGCCAGCGCGCGCGTCGTCGGGAAGCCGCTCACCGAGGAGCACGTCCACCGCCCCGACCGGGTCGCCGCGCTCACCGGCCTGGAGCGGGGCGAGCGAATCGGCGCGGACGACGTGGCGACCGTGCTGGCGAGCGGCGACGGCGGTCTGAAGGGCGTGCCGGACGACGCACAGGCCGTCCCGCTGGTCAACATGGTCGACGACGAGGCGCTCGAAGCGACGGCACGCGCCGTCGCCGCCGGCGTGCTCGACCGTGCGAGCGTCGAGCGCGTCGTCCTCTCGCGGATGAACGCCCCCGACCCGGTGGTCGCGGTCGTGGAGTGACGGCAGCGGACGACGTGGGGGACGGTGCGAGAACTTGGGTGGCGGCGGGGAGACGGGCGAGTGGCGGGTCGGTCGCGCCGAGAAAGATGGAGCGGTCGGTTGCGATGCGGGGAGCCGGGCGGCGTCCCGACCGACGGAGTCGGGGAGCGTCTCAGTCCTCCGCGATGTTCACCGTGAGGACCGGCGCGGACGCCGTCGCGACGACCTTCTGGGCGACGCTGCCCAGCAGGTTCTCCGTGGCGTCGGGGCCGCGGGTGCCCATGACGACGAGGTCGATGCCCTTCTCCTCGGCGGCGGCGACGATCTCGTCGGCGGGACTTCCCTTCCGGATGGTCGTCGTCACCTGGACGCCGACGTCCTCCAGTTGTTCGGCGGCCTGGCCGACCGCTCGCTCGCCTTCGTTCCGGAGCTGTTCGGTGACCTGGTCGACGCGGTCGTCGTCGAGGGTGAGGAAGGCGCGGTCGTCGATGACGTGGAGGACGTGGACGGTGGCGTTCCGCTGCCTGGCGACGTCGGCCGCGTGCTCGATGGCCGTCTCCGTGGCGTCGCTCCCATCCGTCGGAATGAGGATGTCGTCGTACATCTGGGTGGAGATAGACGGTCGGGCTTTTTATATCCTCACTTCGGCTCCCGTCGGCGGAATCCGGGCGCGCCCCTCGACGCACGCCCGGCAACGGCGTTCGACCGCATCTTCCTGCTCGCTCGCCGGCGTCCGCGGCGGTCGCACTGGAAATCGTTAAGGCGAGCGCGTGTCAGCCCACGGATATGCGACTGGAGGACTACTGGGGTGTCGGACCCAAGACGAGCGACCTGCTCGAATCCGAACTCGGGGTCGAGCGCGCCATCGCGGCCATCGACGGTTCCGACGTGCGCGCGCTGACGGAGGCCGGCCTCTCGCGCGGCCGTGCGACGCGCATCCTCCGCCGGGCGAACGGCGGCGAGGGGATGAACGTGCTGGCCACGCGGGACACCCGCTCCGTGTACAAGGACCTGCTCGGCCTCGCCAGCGACCACGCCGTCACCGAGGACGCGGCCGACCGCATCCGGGTGATGACGCCGCTGCAGTCGCGGTCCGAGGCCGAGGAGCGCCTCGACGCCGTGACGGGGGCGCTCGACTCCTGGACCGCCCTGGACGAGGCGACGCAGCAGGAGGTCCTCGACGCCTTCGAGGGCTACGACGGCGGCGAGCGCGCCGCGGTCGAGACCGCGCTCGCGCTCCGGGAGGCCGGCGTCGAGGACGGCGCCTTCGCCCCCGTCGGCGCAATCGACGTCGACGCGCTCGACGCCGCAGTCGGCGCACTCGGTAAACTGGAGGACGGCGAGGTCGCCGAGGGCGCGGACGAGGAACTGGACCGGCGGCGCGAGGCGCTGGCAGCCGTCGAGCGACTGGAGGGGTCGGCGCTGGACGTGCTCGAGGCCGTCCAGTCCGGCGACGTCCGCGGCCCCGACGAGTTCCGCGAGTCGTTCGTCGAGCACGTCGCGAGCGAGACCGGCATCGGCCCGGGCGAGGTACGGGCGGCGACGACCGGGGACGCGACCGACGCGACGGACTTCGTCAGCCAGTCGCTGCGCGCCGTCGCCGACGAGCAGCGCGGGGCCGTCGAGGACCGCGAGGAGCGCGTCGCCCAGGAACTCGCCGAGGACATCGACGAGGCCCGGGACGCCATCGACGCCGCCGTCGACGCGGTCGACGACCTCGCCTTCCACCTCTCGCTGGCCCGGTTCGCCGCCACCTTCGACATGACGCGTCCGGAGTTCGAGGAGGGAGCGTTCGCCGTCGAGGGGGCGCGCAACCTCTTTTTGGCCGCCGGAAGCGACGCCGTCCAGCCCGTCACGTACGGCATCGGCGACCACGGCGTCGCGGGGCCGCCGCGCGGCGACCGCGTCTCCGTCCTCACGGGCGCGAACAGCGGCGGGAAGACGACGCTGCTGGAGACGCTCTGCCAGGTCGGCCTGCTCGCCCAGATGGGGCTGCCCGTCCCCGCCGAGCGGGCGCAGGTGTCGCTCTCCGACGCCATCGTCTTCCACCGCCGGCACGCCAGCTTCAACGCCGGCGTGCTGGAGTCGACGCTCCAGAGCATCGTCCCGCCGCTCACCGACGACGGGCGCACCCTGATGCTCGTCGACGAGTTCGAGGCCATCACCGAACCCGGCAGCGCCGCCGACCTCCTGCACGGCCTGGTCGGCCTCACCGTCGACAAGGGCGCGCTCGGCGTGTTCGTCACGCACCTCGCCGACGACCTCAACCCCCTGCCGGACCGCGCCCGCAAGGACGGCATCTTCGCCGAGGGCCTCGACGAGGACCTCGAACTGCAGGTCGACTACCAGCCGCGGTTCGAGACGGTCGGCAAGTCGACGCCGGAGTTCATCGTCTCGCGGCTCATCGCCTCCGCGGACGACCGCGCCGAGCGCGCCGGCTTCGACGTGCTCGGGCGCGCCGTCGGCGAGGCGGCCGTCCAGCGGACGCTCGACTCCTGGGCGGGCGGCGACGAGTAGCGAGTCACCGTAGCGATTCTGCCACCTTCTCGATCGGCGTCGGCGGCCGCTCTGCCTCGCGGTCGGAGAGCTGCGTCCGGCAGGACGCGCCGGGCGCGACAACGGTGTCGGCGTCGCTCTCGTCGACCGTGTCGAACAGGATCTGCCCGATGGCCCGCGAGAGGTCCGCGTTCTCCGCCCGGTAGCCGAAGCTGCCGGCCATGCCGCAGCAGCCGCTGTCCAGCGGGTCGACCGCGTAGCCAGCCCGGCGCAGCACGCCGACTGCGTGGTGGTCGCGCCGGAGCGCCTTCTGGTTGCAGTGGCCGTGGTAGGCCAGCGACTCGTCGGGAGCGTCGAACGCCACCTCGTCGTCCAGGCGCTTCCGGTCGAGGAACTCGCAGACGCCGAAGGCGGCGTCGGCGACCCGGTCGACGGGCGCGTGGGGGTAGTCGGTCGCCGCGTCTCCACCCACGCCCCCGTCGGCCGCCGCCTGGCCGCCGGGGAGGAGGTCGCGGTACTCGTCCTGGAACATGGCGGCGTCGGACGGCTCGACGAAGACGACCGACCAGCCGTCCGAGACGCGCGGTGCGAGCGCCTCGACGTTCTCCCGGGCGCGCTCGCGCGCCACGTCGAGGAAGCCCTCGGAGTAGGCGGCCCGCCCGCTCGGCGCGAGGTCGTCGAGCATGCGGACGTGGACGCCCGCCGCCTCCAGCACCGCGACCGCCGCCTTCCCCGGCGCGGGGTAGCTGTAGTTCGTGTAGGTGTCGGGGAAGACCAGGACCCGCTCGTCGGCCGCGTGCTCGGGCACCTGCGGGCCGCGGTCGGCGAACCACTCGACGAACGTCTCGCGGCGGAACGGCGGAAGCTCGCGGTCGGGGTCGATGCCCACCCGCTCGGCGACGCGGTCGGCGCCGGGGAGGTCCGCCAGCCAGTTCGAGAGGGGCGCGAGCGCGCTGCCGACGGCGGCCAGGCGGTCGGCGTTGGCGAACGCCCGTTCGCGGAGGCCGGCCCCGGTCCGGCGGTGGTGTTCGTGTTTCACCTCCGCCTTCAGCTTCGCGAGGTCGACGCCGGTCGGGCAGTCGCTCGCACACCCCTTGCAGCCGAGACAGAGGTCGAGCACCTCGCGCTGGAACCGCTCGGTGAACAGCTCTTCCGTGGGGATGTCGCCGCTGATGGCGGCCCGGAGCAGGTTCGCGCGGCCCCTGGTCGTCGTCATCTCGTCGCGCATCCCGCGGTAGGAGGGACACATCGTGTCGCTGCCGGTCTGGCGGCAGGTGCCACAGCCGTTGCAGAGCTCGACGAGGTGGGAGAACCCGCCTTCGTCGTCGAAGTCCTGCACCGTTCCCGGTTCGAGCGACGAATACTTCGGCCCGTACCGGAGGTGTTCGCGCATGTCCGTCTCGCCGTCCTCGTCGCGGTAGACGACCGTGCCAGGGTTCAGCCGCCAGTCGGGGTCGAACGCCGACTTCACCGCCTTGAACGCGTCCCAGAGCTGCGGCCCGTACAGCTTCGGGTTGAACTCCGTGCGGGCGAGGCCGTCGCCGTGCTCGCCGGAGAACGCGCCGTCGTGCGCCAGGACGAGGGAGGTGACGTCTTCGGCGATTGCGTGCATCGTCTCGACGCCGTCCTCCCCCTTGAGGGAAAGCACGGGTCGGATGTGCAGCGTCCCGCTGCCGGCGTGCGCGAAGAACGCCGCCGACGTGCCGTGGTCGTCCAGCACCGCCCGGAACTCCTCGGCGTACGTCGCGAGCTCCCCGGGCGGCACGGAGGCGTCCTCGATGAAGGGGTAGGGCTTCGGGTCGCCCTCCATGCTCATGAGCAGGGGGATGGCCGCCTTCCGGAGCTTCCAGAGGCGCGCCTGCTCGTCCGGGTCGGTGGCCACGATGACGTCGTCGGCCGTCCCCGAGCGCAGGAGGCGGTCGGTCGTCGCCGCGATGGCGGCGTCGAAGTCGTCGTGCAGTTCGGAGTCGAACTCGACCATCAGCGTCGCGGCCGCGTCGTCGGGGATGGGAGCGGCGTACTCGGCGTACTCCGTCGACTCGCTGGCCAACCTGACCACCTCGTCGTCCATCAGCTCCACCGCGCTCGGGTCGCAGTCGAGCGCCGCCGGCACCGCCGCGAGCGCGTCGACCAGGTCGTCGTAGCAGTAGACGGCCAGCGTCGTCTCCTCGGGGCGCGTCACGAGGTCGAGCGTCGCCCGGACGACGGTGCCGAGCGTGCCCTCCGCGCCGACGAACAGCTTCGTGAGGTCGATGCAGCGCTCGCCTGCCTCGTTCTCGTAGACGACCTTCTGCAGGTTGTAGCCGCTGACCGAGCGCTTGAGCTCCGGGTAGCGCGCATCGATCTCCTCGCGGTTCCCCTCGACGACGGCGCGGACGGTCCGGTAGAGTTCGGCCTCCCGGTCCTCGTTCGCGACGATGCGCTCGTACTCCGGGCCGTCCAGCACGACCTCGCGGGTGTGTATCAGCGACCCGTCGGCCAGCACCACGTCGAGTTCGGCGACGTAGGCGTCGGTGATGCCGTACCGCACCGAGTGGGCGCCCGTCGAGTTGTTGCCGATGCCGCCGCCGACGGTCGCCCGGTTCGACGACGCCGGGTCGGGCGCGAACTTCAGCCCCCACTGCGCGAGGTGGTCGTCGAGGTCGTCCTGGACGACACCGGGTTCGACCACCGCCTGGCAAGCGTCGGGGTCGACGTCGACGATGGCGTCCATGTGCCGCGAGCAGTCGAGGACGACGCAGTCGGGGCCGACCGCCTGGCCCGCCAGCGACGACCCCGCGCCGCGCGGGAGCACCGGCGCGCCGTGGTCGGCGGCGACCCGCATCGCTGCCTGGACGTCCTCGACGTCGCGGGGGAAGACGACGCCGGCCGGCCGCGCCTGGTAGATGCTCCCGTCGGTCGCGTACAGCACCTGCGTGTACTCGTCGAAGCGGACGCTGCCGTCCACGGACGCGCGCAGGTCGGCCGCGAGTTCGGGCGTCTGGTCCGGCGGGTCGTGGCCGATCGCGTCGCGGTAGGACTCGAACTCCGGGGGTTGCATGATTGTTGTCACCACGCATGGATGCATAAATCCAGGGTCGGGCGTTCCGTCCACCGGCATCGACTCGGCCGTACCGCGCCGTGCGTATCCGGGCCGACTGACGCGCCTCGACCGCTCGGACAGCGCGTGCGGGTCGCCGACGGGAGCACGACGTGACGACCGAGACGAGTATGTTCCCGGTCTGGCCTGAGGCGGTGCCTGTCTCGCCGGCGACAGAGACGGCGGTCGACAGCAGCGTTCGTATGGCGAAATAACCGCGCGACGGCTCCGGGCCGGACCGTTCCGGCCATCATGCTTTTGTCTGTTCGATGATTCTGTACTACCAGGGAGAACCATGCACGACCTGACTGGTTTCCAGCGGGACTTGCTGTACGTCATCGCCGGACTCGACGAACCGCACGGCCTCGCTATCAAGGAAGAACTCGAATCGTACTACGAGAAGGAGATCCACCACGGTCGCCTCTATCCGAACCTCGACTCCCTCGTCGACAAGGGACTCGTCGAGAAGGGCCAGCGCGACCGCCGGACGAACTTCTACACGCTGACGCGCCGGGGCGCCCGCGAGATAGAGGCGCGGCGCGAGTGGGAGCAGCAGTACGTGGAAGAGGACCTCGCGGAGACCCAGACGGCGTAGCTACGGGGCCAGCACCGCTCCGACGACGGCGGCGTCGAGCGCGCGCACGTTGGCGAACACCGGACTGGCGTCGTCGATAGCGTAGCTGTCGCCGGACGGGGCGAGCACGCCGTACTCCTCGAGTCGGTCGGCGTGCATCCAGATTTCTTTCCGAGAGAGACCGCACCAGTCGTGGAGATCCGCCTGGTCGAGTCGGTCGTCGTCCGCGTAGAGGAGCGCGTCGACCATCAGCCGGACCGCCTCCAGTCGCGCGAGGTGACGGAAGCCGGCACCGACACCGTCGACCGCCAGTTCGTCGTTCGCGTCCCTGACCGCCTCGTCGAGGCGGTCCACGCTCCGCACGACGACGCTGTCCGGATTCGGCCGGTAACGACCTTCCTCCTCGTGGAACGCGCCGATCGCCGCGAGGTCGTCGAGCGCCCGCTCGACGCGTTCCCGGTCGCGGTCGAGGGCCGCGGCGTAGCCCGCCGCGTCTCGTTCCTCGTCCTCCGCCGTCGCGGTCGCGACGAGCTGGCGGGTCGTGGCGTCGCGGGTCAGGAACAGCCACCCCGACGGGTACGATAGCCGCGCCTCGCGGACGCCCTGTTCGTCCGCGAGCGCCCACATCTCCTCTTCGTTGCGAGTCGTCCGGAGGGTCCAGTCACGCGTGTCAGCTTCGAGAGCCATCGGTTACCTTTCGTTCTCCCGTGATGGTATTTAAAACTGTGCACAGTCCGTCACCGGGCCGTCCCGGCGCGCTGGTCCAGCCGAAGTCGGGCGAACGCCAGCGCGACGACCGGAAGAAGGAGGACCGCCCCGACGACGAACGGCGACCAGCGGCCGACGACGGCGTACAGCGCCGCCATGACCGGCGGGCCGACGGTGCGCCCGAGGCTGCCCGCCCCCTGCGTGACGCCGAACGCGGTTCCCTGCGTCTCGCGTCCCGTGCTCGTGGAGACGAGCGTCGTCAGCGAGACGGTGAGCAGGCCGTTCCCGACCGACAGCAGCGGCAGCACCGCCAGCAGCGCGACGAGTTCGGGCGTGAGGAAGGCGGGGCCACCGGGCGGCGGCACCAGCGCCCGTCCGAGGACCGGTGCGAAGGGGATGGCCGCGAGCGCGACGGCGAGCAGCGTCGACCCGGCGAACGCGAGGCGGACGTCGCCGTAGCGTCGCGAGAGGCGGCCGACGAGCACGCCCTGGACGAGCACGCCCAGCACGCCGACGTAGGTCAACAGCAGCGCCGTCTCGCTCGCCCCGTACCCGTAGGCGTCCGCCGCGAACGGGATGAACATCACCTGCACGCCCGAGAACGCCACCGACAGGAGGAGGAAGGAGGCGACGAGACTCCGCAGGTCGGGGTCCCGTAGCGAGGCGAGCAGGCCCGCGACGGGCGACTCGCCGGTCGGTGCGTCGGACGGCGTGCCGGTCTCCTCCAGGAACGCCGCCGCGAAGCCGACGTTCAGCAGCGAGAGCGCCGCCGCCGCGAAGCTCGGCAGCGAGAACCGCGTTGCCGGGACGACACCCGGCAGCACGTCCCGAGCAGCGGAAACGACGGGGTCGCTGGCGAAGACGCCGCCGACGGCCGGCCCGAAGACGAAGCCGAGGCCGAACGCTGCGCCGACGAGGCCGAGCCCCGTCGCGCGCTCCTCGGATGGCGTCACGTCGGCGACGTACGCTTGCGCCGCCGCGATGTTGCCGCCCATCGCGCCCGCGAACATGCGGGCGACGAACAGCACGCCGACGCTCCACGCGAGGCCGAACAGCGTCCACGCGACGACGCTGCCGGCGATGGAGAGCAACAGGACCGGACGGCGGCCGCGTTCGTCCGAGAGCCTGCCCAGTACCGGCGCGAACGCGAACTGCAGCAGCGAGTACGACGCGGCGAGCAGCCCGATGTACACGTCGCTGACGCCGAAACTCCGGACGTAGAACGGCAGGATGGGGACGATGATACCGAACCCGAGCATGTCGACGAAGACGACGGCGACGACGGTGGCCAGCGCCCGCCGCGGCGACTCGACCTCGCCCGGTACCTCGGGCACGGTCATCCCCGTGGCTCACCCCGCGGATGCGGCGCTGTCGTTCCAGTCGCGTCCGCCGTCCTTCCGTCCGCTCGCTCGCGCAGCACGTGCCCGTCCCTTCGCGGGCCAGTCGCATGACGGTGGTGCCCGCCGTCCTGTCGGCCCTCTCCTCCCGCTCCCGCATGGGGGCGAGCTGGCCCGACGGCGGCGGACAGTCGGAAGGAACGGCTGGGAACGGGCGACCTTTTCACGCGTGGGCCCACTGCGCTACCATGAACATGCTCGTCGACGGCGAGTGGCGCACGGACGCCTACGAGACCACCGACGAGGAGGGGGCGTTCGACCGCCAGGAGACCGCGTTCCGGGACTGGGTCGAGGCGGACCCCGACGCCGAGTTCCCGGCCGAAGCCGGCCGGTACCACCTTTACGTCTCCTACGCCTGCCCGTGGGCGCACCGGACCCTCGTCACCCGGGCGCTGAAGGGCCTCGAGGACGCCGTCTCCGTCTCCGTCGTCGACCCGTACCGCGAGGACGACGGCTGGGAGTTCTCGCCCGAGCGCGAGGGCTGCACCGCCGACGCCGTCGCCGGCGCGGACCACCTGCGCGAACGGTACCTCGCCGCAGACCCCGAGTTCACCGGGCGCGTGACGGTGCCCGTGCTCTGGGACACCGAGCGCGACACTATCGTGAACAACGAGTCCGAGGAGATCATGCGGATGTTCGACACCGCGTTCGACGAGCACGCGACCCGCGACGTCACTCTCTACCCTGAGGGGTACCGCGACGCCGTCGACGACGCCATCGACGCCATCTACGAACCCATCAACAACGGCGTCTACCGGGCGGGCTTCGCCGGCACCCAGGCCGCCTACGAGGACGCCGTGACCGAACTGTTCGACGCGCTGGACCACTGGGAGGACGTGCTCGCCGACCAGCGCTACCTCGCCGGCCCCGTGCTGACCGAGGCCGACGTCGCGATGTTCGTCACGCTCGTCCGCTTCGACGCCGTCTACCACACCCACTTCAAGTGCAACCGCCGCCGTATCGTCGACTACCCGAACCTCTGGAACTACCTGAAGGAGCTCTACCAGCTCCCGGGCGTCGCCGAGACGGTCCACATGGACCACATCACGGAGCACTACTACCGCAGCCACGCCGACCTGAACCCGAAGCGTATCGTCGCGGTGGGGCCGGACCTGGACTTCGAGGCATCCCACGACCGCGACCGCCTCACCGGCGGCCCGCCGGAGGCCCTTCTGGACTGACGCCGGTCCAGCGGACGGGTGCTCCCCCGACCTCCGTCGAGCGAACATTCTTTGCGGTGAACGCACCAACTGACGGTATGGTCATGAAAGAGTCCGACGAGACGATCGCGCGCGGCGAACGAGCCCCCGACTTCGAGCTCCCGGGCGTCGACGGCGAGACGCACGCGCTGGCCGACTTCGACGACTACGACGCCGTACTGGTCGTGTTCACCTGCAACCACTGCCCGTACGCGCAGGCGAAGTTCGACCTCCTCAACGACCTCGCGGCGGAGTACGACGACGTCGCGGTCGTCGGCGTCAACCCGAACGACGCCGAGGAGTACCCCGAGGACTCCTTCGAGACGATGGTCGAGCGCGTCGAGGACGGGACGATCCGGTACGACGCCTACCTCCGCGACGAGGACCAGTCGTTCGCGGAGGCGTACGGCGCGGTCTGTACGCCCGACCCCTTCCTGCTCCGCAACGAGGACGGCGAGTTCACCCTCGCGTACCACGGTCGACTCGACGACGCGCTCAACCCCGACGACGAACCGACGGAGTTCTACGTCCGCGACGCAATCGACGCCGTGCTCGCGGGCGAGACGGTCGACCTGGAGTTCATGCCCTCGCGCGGTTGTTCCATCAAGTGGAAGTGAACGACGGAGGTGTAACGCAAATTTGATTTGTCGGGGCCGGGAGTCACACCTAACGGAGACGTCTCGACTCATGCCCTCCACAGTCGCAGTCGCACACTACCCCGAAGGCGCGGGTCACGCGACGCGCATGCTCGCCATCGCGAACGCGCTCGAGGCCCGCGGCGTCGATGTCCGTATGGCCGGCGGCGGCGCTGGCTCGGAGTTCGTCTCGCTCAACGGGTACGACGCGTTCGAGCCGCGCACCGTCGACTACGTCGACACCTACCAGGGCGGGTCGCTGGGGAAGGTGCTCACGCAGAGCGTCCCGGCGAGCGCCGGCCGGACGAAAGACTACCTCGGCTGGCTACGCGAGACCGAGCCGGACGCGCTCGTCACCGACGACATGTTCGCCGCGATGGCCGCCTCCCGGACCGACGTGCCGCTGTACACCCTGAAACACGACGTCCCCGGCCTCTACCGCGACCCCATCGAGCGCTCGGGCGCGCGGTTCCACACGAAGTTCCAGCTCGCCACCTCGCGGGAGTTCTTCTACCCGGCCATCTGGCCGCGATCGGAGATCGACCCTGCCGCAGCGACCCGCGTTCCCCCCGTCGCGCTCGAAGGCGACGTCGCGGCGATCGACGCCGCGGACGTGGTCGTCGTGCCGAGCTACTTCTCCGACCTCGACCGGGTTGCCGACCACCTCCGGGACCGCGGGTACGACGTCGTCAACGTCGCGGACGACGACTGGGACCCGGTCCCGTCGCTGCTCCCGTACATCCGCGGCGCGGACGCCGTCGTCTGCTCCGGCTACTCGACCATCATGGACGCCGCCGTCGCCGGGACGCCGTGCATCGTCGACCCCGCGACGGACGAACAGGAGGCCGTCGCCGACTGGATCGACCGCTTCGACACAGCCGGCTTCACGGTGGCTGACGGCCCGCTCGACGTCCTCGACGCCGTCGAGTCGCCGCCCGCGTCGCCCGACTTCGAGAACGGCGCGGACACCGTCGCCGAGCGCGTCATCGACGATCTGGGCGAAGACGCAGCCGGCGCGGCGACCCGCGAGTCCGAGCGGCCGACGGTCGCCGGTTCGACGCCCTCGTCCGTCGGCGCTGCACCCTCGGCCGCTGCCTCCTCGTCCGGGGGGTCGGCCGCCACCTCTGCCGACGGGGGGTCGCCCGCAACCGCGTCGACGCGCGGTGTGGCGTCCGATTCGCCGTCGACGACGCGGGAGTTCGCGTCTGCCGCCGCGTCGCGGCTGGTCGGGTCGGCCCGGTCGGCGGCGACGTCGACCGCCGCCGGCTCCGTGCTCGCCGGGGTCGTCGGCCACCAGGTCGCTGTCCACGGGCTCTACTGGCCCATCCAGCGGTCGCTGCCGACGTACAGCGGCGGCGTCAGCGAGCTCTTCCTGCTCGCGACCGTCGCCCTCGTCGCGCTGGCGGCGCTGAGCGCGGCGTTCGACGCCGGCGTCGTCCCGTCGGTGCTGCTCGCCAGCGGGCCGGTCGTCGGCTGGGCGGCCAACCACTGGCTGACGGCGATGCCCGTCCCCCACTACTCCATCGCGTTCCTGTTCGAGATGGCACTGCTGTACGGGGGCGTCTTCGGCGTGATCGGCTACCTGCTCGGCTCCCGACTCCGCCGGGTGACGCCGACGCGCCGGTCGACGCCGGCCGCGAAGTGAACGCCGCATCGTCCACGAACCTCTGCTTCCCGCGCTTTTGCCGTTCCTGCTACGAAGACGTAACCCGTATCCCGGCCGCGCCCGAACCGGTGGACAGTGACCGACGAGGACCACGAACACCAGGAGCCGGGGGAGCAGGCGATCGACGCCGGAGCGTCGGCCGGCGCATCGACCGACGGGGACGCGGACGCCTCGACGGACGAGGTCGACCTCTCGGCGGTCCACGACGCCGTCGAGGCGATGGGTCGCCCCGTCGTCACCGCCGAGGAACTGGCGCGGACGCTCGACTGCACCCAGGAGTGGGCGAGCGCCGCGCTGGACGACCTCGAAGAAGCGGGCGACGTCTCGCGGATGGACGTGGCTGGCGACCCGGTGGTCTGGTTCCCGACGGAGCTCGAACGGCTGGCCGACCGCGAGCGCGTCGTCGTCTTCCCCGAGCGCCGCGAGGTGATCGTCGACCAGCCGACGCAGTTCACCCGCGCGCAGCTGTCGCAGTTCGCCCACCTCGCCGACACGACGGGGTCGGGCGGCTACCGCTACGTCGTCCGCCAGGAGGACGTCTGGCAGGCGCCGTACGACGACCTCGACTCCCTGTTGCGGACGGTCCGGCAGGTGCTGCCCGAACGGTCCGAGCACCTGGAGGCGTTCGTCGCGGAGCAGTACAAGCGCGCCCACCAGTTCACGCTGTACACCCACGAGGACGGCTACACCGTCCTGCAAGCGGCCAGCGACGAGCTGATGGGCAACGTGGCGCGCCAGAAGCTCGACGAGAGCCACCTGCGCGCACCCATCGCGGACGACGAGAGCTGGGTCGCCGAGGAGAAGGTCGCCGAGGTGAAGCGGGTTCTCTACGAGGCGGGCTACCCGGTGCAGGACGAGCGCGACCTGGAGGAAGGCGACGACCTGGACCTGGAACTGGACATGGACCTGCGCGGCTACCAGCGCGGCTGGGTCGAGGAGTTCCTCGACGTGAAGTCCGGCGTGCTCGTCGGGCCGCCGGGCAGCGGGAAGACGGTGGCCGGGATGGGCATCGTCGAGGCCGTCGGCGGCGAGACCCTGATACTGGTGCCGGGCCGCGAACTGGCGGGCCAGTGGCGCGAGGAACTGCTCGCGAACACCTCGCTCGCGCCCGACCAGGTCGGCGAGTACCACGGCGGCGAGAAGAACGTCCGCCCCGTCACCATCGCCACCTACCAGACCGCGGGCATGGACCGCCACCGCCAGCTGTTCGAGCAGCGCCGCTGGGGGCTCATCGTCTACGACGAGGTCCACCACATCCCGAGCAAGGTGTTCCGCCGGAGCGCGGACCTCCAGACCCGCCACCGACTCGGCCTGTCGGCGACGCCGGTCCGCGAGGACGACCGCGAGAAGGAGATATTCACCCTCATCGGGCCGCCCATCGGCACCGACTGGGACGCGCTGTTCGACGCGGGCTACGTCGCCGAACCCGAGGTCGAGATCCGCTACGTCCCCTGGGACGACGCGACCTACCACGACGAGTACGCCAGCGCCGAGCGCCACGAGAAGCGCCGCGTCGCGGCCTCCAACCCCGCGAAGATAGCGGAGGTGCGCTTCCTGCTGGCCGAACACCCCGAAGCGAAGGCGCTGGTCTTCGTCGAGTACATCGAGCAGGGGAAGGCCATCGCCGACGCGCTCGGGGTGCCCTTCGTCTCCGGCGAGATGCGCCACGCCGAGCGCGAGCGCCACCTCCAGTCGTTCCGCGACGACCGCCTCGACACGCTGGTCGTCTCCCGCGTCGGCGACGAGGGCATCGACCTGCCGGACGCCGAACTCGCCGTCGTCGCCTCCGGCCTCGGCGGCTCCCGTCGCCAGGGTGCCCAGCGCGCCGGTCGGACGATGCGCCCCGCCGGCCGCGCGCGGATGTACGTGCTGGCGACCCGCGGGACGCGCGAGGAGGAGTTCGCCCGCCAGCAGTTGCAGCACCTCGCCTCGAAGGGCGTCCGGGTGAACGAGACGGTCGCGGCGGACGCTTCCCGCCACGCGACGGACCGTCCGGACGCCGACGGGGCGGACGCCGACGGGGCGGACGCCGACGGGGCGGACGCAGACACGGCGAACGCCGACACGAATGACGGTGAGCGCGTCGACGACTGACCCGGGTCGGGCGGCACGCTGATACGGCCGCCCGTTCTACCCCCGGCCATCGTGCCGACGACGCAACCCTTCGAACGACACACCGACCGCTACGAGGACTGGTTCGAGGCCCACGAACACGCCTACCAGTCGGAACTGGACGCCGTCGACCGCCTGCTCCCGTCGGGGACGGGCCTGGAGGTCGGCGTCGGGAGCGGGCGGTTCGCCGCGCCGCTCGGCGTCGAGTACGGCGTCGACCCCGCCGAGGCGATGCTCTCGCGGGCGCGCGACCGCGGCGTGACCGCGGTCCGCGGCGTGGCCGAGGCGCTCCCGTTCGCCGACGCGACGTTCGACAGCGCGCTGGTCGTCACGACCATCTGCTTCGTCGACGACGTGCCGGCGACGCTCCGGGAGGCCCGGCGCGTCCTGCGCCCCGGCGGCGCGCTCGTGGTCGGCTTCGTCGACGAGACGAGTCCGCTGGGACGGCGCTACGAGGAGATGAAGGCGGAGAACCCGTTCTACCGCGACGCCGTCTTCGTCTCGACCGACGACCTCGCGGCCGAACTCGACGCCGCCGGCTTCGAGGACCTCGCGTTCGCCCAGACCGTCTTCGAGTTCCCGGGCGAGATGGACGCGCCTGGCCCCGTCGAGGACGGGTACGGCGAGGGGTCGTTCGTCGTCGTCCGCGCGCGCCGACCGGCGGCGTGAGCGGTACTGCGTCGGAAGAACGTAGCGGCCGGTCTGGAACTGGGCGCGCTCAGACCAGCGTCGACGGCCGACTCGAGAGGTAGTCGAACACCGAGCCGAGCGAGAACCCGTAGGCGAGGTGACCGAGCAGCGTCATCACGAGGTAGACGACGAGCACGGCGCCGGTGTACCCCTCGTAGAACGCGGGTGCGAAGCCGGTCCAGAGGACGAACCCGTACGGCAGGCCCTTGATGGCGAACTCCTCGCCGGGGAGGTACGACCCGATGGACGCGAACAGCAGCGGCCAGGTCACCATCCCGCCGAGCAGGAAGATGACGTACCCGACGGCGGCGGCGTCCCACGGCAGCACCGCGCCGGCACCGGTGAGTTCGGCGAGGTCCGAGAACGACGCGAACTCGAAGCCCCCGAGCGTCGCCGCGACGAGTAGCACGGCCGTCATCACCGCCGTGCCGACGAGGCCGCCGACCGCACCGATGAGTCCGTCGGTGACGATGCCGACGAGGTTGTCGAAGTCCGGTTCCGCCACCTCGTCGGCCTCTATCTCCATCTCGACGGACCCCTGTGTTTCACTATCGTCCATGTTAGATGGTAACGGCTCCCGTGGGTAAAAGCGTTCACCCCAACGTCTCTGTAGCGGTTCGAGAGGCGGTGAAGCGGTAATCGACGGCCAGCGTCACTCCAGCGCCGTCATGTCGTCCTCGGTGAGGTCGACGTGCGAGGCGGCGACGTTCTGGCGCAGGTGGTCGACGCTCGACGTGCCGGGGATGGGGAGGATCACCGGCGAGCGCTCGAGCAGCCACGCCAGCGCGACCTGGTACTGGGAGGCGTCGCGTCGCTCGGCGACCGCCGCGAGCGCGTCGCCCCGCTCGCCGAGTTCGCCCGCGGCCATCGGGTACCACGGGATGAACCCGACGCCGGCGTCCTCGCAGGCCGCGAGCACGTCGGCGTCCTCGCGGTGTGCGACGTTGTACCGATTCTGCACGGTCGCGACGTCGACGATGTCCCGGGCGCGCTCCAGCTGGTCGACGTCCACGTTGCTCAGCCCGACGTGGTCGATCTTCCCCTCGTCCTTCAGCTCGGCCAGTGCGTGCACGGAGTCCTCGAGGTCGACGTCCGGATCGGGCCGGTGGAGCTGGTAGAGGTCGATGCTGTCGACCCGGAGGCGGTCGAGGCTCCTCAGGACGGCGTTCCGGAGGTAGTCGGGGTCGCCGTTCGGTATCCAGTCGCCGTCGTCGTTGCGGAGCAGGCCGCCCTTCGTCGCGACGACGAGGTCGTCCGGGTACGGGTGGAGCGCCTCGCCGACGATGCGCTCGCTGACGCAGGGGCCGTACGAGTCGGCGGTGTCGACGAAGTTCACGCCACGCGCGATGGCTTCGTGGAGGACGTGTCGCGCCGCCGTCTCGTCGTCGGGCGTGCCGATGATGTCCTCGCCGGTCAGCCGCATCGCGCCGTAGCCCAGGCGGTGGACGGTTCGCTCGCCGCCGATGTCGAACGTGTCGCTCCGGTTGTCCAGCGTCATACCACGGGCGTCGTCCGCGGTCACGGAACCTCTTTCGGCGGCGCCAGCGTCGAGGGTGTGACGGACGACGCCGTCGACGTGACCGCGCGACTTCCACAGGTATACAACCGCGCCGGACATACGGCGGCGTATGCAGAGCGTGACGGACCTCGCGGCGGCGGTCCGCGACGCGGACGACGTCGTCGCCTTCACCGGGGCCGGCGTCAGCACTGCGTCCGGCATCCCGGACTTCCGGAGCGAATCGGGCGTCTGGAACCGCTTCGACCCGGCGGACTTCCACTACGACCGCTTCCGGTCGGACCCCGCCGGCTTCTGGACCGAGCGCGTCGACCTCCACGAGACGATGTTCGGTGACGGTGTGGCACCGAACGCGGCCCACGACGCCATCGACGACCTCGCGGACGCGGGTCACGTCGACGCCGTCGTCACGCAGAACACCGATGGCCTGCACGTCGGCACGCCCGCCGCCCTCGTCGAACTCCACGGCAACGCCGACCGGGTCGTCTGCGAGTCCTGCGGCCGCCGGTCCGACGCCGGGCCGGTCCACGAGCGCGTGCGAGCGGGCGAGGCGGTGCCGCCGCGCTGCGATGACTGTGGCGGCCTTCTCAAGCCCGACGTGGTCCTGTTCGGCGAGCAACTGCCGCAGATGGACCTCTCGCAGGCGCGGTCGTGGGCCCGCCGGGCGGACGTCTTCGTCGCCGCCGGGTCGTCGCTCACGGTCGAACCCGCGGCGTCGCTCCCCCGGATGGCGGCGGACGGCGGCGCGACGACCGCGGTCGTCAACCTCGATTCGACGCCGTTCGACGACCGCGCCGACGCCCGCTTCCGTGACGACGTGACCGACGTGTTGCCCGCGCTCGCCGACGCCGTCTAGTCCGTTTCCGCCTCCGACAGCCTTCTGCGGGCGCGGACCTCGTCGTTGCTCGTCACATACATACGACTCGGACACCTAGCGGGTCGTGATGACCACGGCAACGTTCGGCGGCGGGTGCTTCTGGTGTACCGAGGCGGCGATGAAGGAACTCGACGGCGTCGAGTCCGTCACGTCGGGCTACGCCGGCGGCCACGTCGAGGACCCGACCTACGAGCAGGTGTGCTCCGGGGACACCGGGCACGCCGAGGTGGTCCAGGTCGAGTTCGACCCCGACGTCGTCTCCTACGACGAACTGCTGGCGGTCTTCTTCGCCACGCACGACCCGACCCAGCTCAACCGCCAGGGGCCGGACGTCGGCACGCAGTACCGCTCTATCGTTCTCTACCACGACGACGAGCAGGGCGAACAGGTCGAGGCGTACGTCGCGGCGCTCGACGAGGAGTACGAGGACGACGTCGTGACCGAACTCGCGCCGCTCGAGGAGTTCTACGAGGCCGAGGAGTACCACCAGGACTACTTCGAGAAGAACCCCAACGACGCCTACTGCCAGATGCACGCCGCGCCGAAGGTCGAGAAGGTGCGCGAGAAGTTCCAGAGTAAGCTGGAGCAGGCCTGAGCCGCGGCTCGCCGCCCGCTTTTCTACCGCTTCGCGTTCGCTGTTGTCAGAAGTTCAGTCTGGACCCTTCCGCGGAGTAACGCTTATGCTCCGCGACGTACACGAAAGAACGTTCGGTATGGCGTCCCCGGTCTACCTCGCCAGCGCGGCCCTGTTCGGTATCGCCCTCGTGGCGCTCGCCGCGACGCTCGCCCGCTCGCGCGACTGGCGGGTCTACGCCCCGCCGAGCGAGGAGCGCGACGGGTTCGACGCTGCGGAAGCGACGATGCAGAGTCCGACGACCTGGCTGTGGGCTTTCCTCCTGCTCGCGCTCGGCGTCGGCGGGGGTGCGGTCCTGTACGTCGCCGGCCCCGCGGGCGTGGTGCGGCGCAGCGCCTGGCTCGCGATGGGCATCGTCACCGCCGTCATGTTCGGCGGGTTCGCCTTCTGGGGAACCTACGAGTCGGTCCGTCACCGCGGCGTCGGCAGCGCGACCGCGGCGCTCGCGGGACTCTGGCTCGTCGGCGGTCTGTTCGTCGTCGCCGTCGTGGTGAAACTCCTGACGGCGTAGGGGGTCACCCAGGAAAGAAACTATTTTACTATGGCTGACGTATGGCCAGCGCTAGCAAGGACAACACCAATGATCGACATCACGATGGACATGGAGCAGTACGACTGCCCGTTCATCGACACGTCCGACGATTACGGGGTGACGTACTCGGCGATCCACTGGGACTTCGACCGCGCCGCGCGGGAACTGGAGACCCGACTGGTCGTCGAAGGCGACGACAGGGTGGAACTCGACTCCGGGCTCCAGGCGCTCCAGGCCCACGACAACATGCACGACTGTTCGCTGCTCTCGAAGCGGGACAACGTCGCCCACATCCGGACGGCCATCGCGGAGACCGAGGCGATGGCGGCCATCCGCGACCACGACGGCTACATCACCGGGCCGTTCTACATCGAGGACGGCAGCGAGCTCTGGCACGTCGGCTTCGACCACGACGACACCGCCGACGACGCGCTGGCGCAACTGGAGTGGCACAACGAGTTCGACGTCGTCGCGCGCGAGTCGGCCGACCTCCCGGACCTGCAGTCGCTCGTCCAGAACGCGGGCGCTGCGATGACGCTCATCGAAGGGTGTCGCGACCTCTCGGAGACCGAGCGCGAGACCCTCGAACGGGCGGTGTCGGACGGCTACTTCCAGAGCCCGCGCTCGGCGACGCTGGGCAACCTCGCCGACGAGTTCGGCGTCTCCAAACCCGCCGTCTCGAAGAACCTCCGGCGCGGCCAGCGGAAGATGATCGAACGCGTCGTCGAGGCGCTCGACGAACTGGACGAGGACTAGCTCCGGCCCTGGAAGTCCGCGACCGTCGCGTAGAGCGCCCCACGCCGCGGGCCGTGGACCAGGAAGTGGCCCCCGCTGCCGATCTCCGCGTACTCCCGTTGCGCCTCCGCCAGGTCGAGTTCGTCGTACAGCGACAGGGCGTCGCTGCGCTGCGACGTCGCGTCGTCTGAACCTCTGATAACGAGCGTCGGGACGTCGATCTCGCCCGCGTCGTACACGGGGTCGTCCTCGCAGGCCGCCCGCACGTCCGCCAGCGCCCCGGTCTGGGCGACGTAGGCGTCCTTCCACTCGAGGCCCTGTCCCGACTCGACCTGCGTGCGCCAGACGGCCTCGAACAGTTCGTCGTCGACGCCGCCCGCCTGGCGCTGCTCGACCGTCTCCCGCTCCTGGACGTAGTAGGCGTCGAGGTCCGTGTCGAGGCCCATCGCGGCCATCCCCTCCGCGAAGTCGTACGGCGCGCGGTACACCGGCGCGCACTGCGTCAGGGAGGCGACGTCGGAGTCGTTCTCGGCGACGAAGACGCCGCCGGTCATCGTCCCCCACGACACGCCGACGAGGTGGACCACGTCGAACCGCCCGCGGACGAATTCGAAGGCCGCTCGCACGTCCGCGACGGCGTCGCGCGCCCGCACCGGCGGTCCGTTCGCTTCCGGCGGTTCCTCCATCTCCGGCGGGCCCTCGCTCTCGCCGTACCCCCGAACGTCGACCGCGAACGCGGTCCGCCCGCGCGCGGCGGCGTCCGCTAGCCAGGAGTAGGAGTCGTCGTCCGGCACCGGCGGCGCGAACAGCGCCTTCGAGCAGGTGATGCCGCCGTGGAGGAAGAGTACTGCCTCTGCGCCGACTTCGTCCGTCGACCGCTCCCACACCCGCAGGCGGGTCCCGTCTGCCGCGGTCACGTCGTGTGCCGTGAGCGTCACCATTGCACACCTCCGGCTCCGCTCGATCTGGTTCTGCCGTCACTCGCCGGTCGCGACCGTTTGCTCCGTCCTGCCATGGGTGTTATCAACGCCCACGATCCCTGAAAAGTCCAGGGTTGAAATGAGCGCTCCTCTCCGCACCTCTCCTCTCCGCACCTCTCCTCTCCGCACCTCTCCTCTCCGCACCTCTCCTCTCCGCACCTCTCCGAGACCCTGCGCGCCGGGGTGACGGCGGTTACAGCGCGGCCGCTCCTGCGGCGTCTAGCGCGAAAAATTGCGCTCCTCGCCGGTCACTCGTATCGGAGCGCGTCGATGGGGTCGACGCGGGCCGCGCTCCACGCCGGGTAGAGCCCGGTGACGACGCCCACGCCGATGCCCACGGCGATGGCGATGGGGACCCATTCGAACGCGAACACCAGCGGGAGGCCGACGTAGTCGGTGGCGACGAGGCCGCCGAGCGCGCCGAGCGCGACCCCGAGGAGCGCCCCGACGAAGCCGAGGAGGACGGCCTGCACCAGAAAGAGCTGGAGGACGTCGCGATTCTGCGCGCCGACGGCCTTCATGATGCCGATCTCGCGGGTGCGTTCGGTGACCGACACGAGCATGACGTTGGCGATGCCGAGCGACGCGACGACGAGCGAGACGACGGCGATGCCGGTGACGAACGCCGTCAGCGTGCTCAGGATCTCCCGGACCTGCTGGACGAGGTCCTGGTCGGTCCGGACGTTCATCCCGTAGCTGTTCGGCCGGAGCCGGTCGGCGTCGGACGGGCCGGCGAGGTACCGTTCGACCGCCGACTGGGTGGTCGGGATGGACTCGTGGTCGGCCGCGACGACGGTCAGCAGCGGGTAGACGCGCTGTTCGGTCCCCTGGGTCGGACTCCGGACTGTCCGGTCGTAGAACGGGTCGGTCGGGACGTACACCTGCGGCTGGCGGGCCTGCCCCCCGAACTGGCCGATGCCCGTCGAACTGTTGAGCACGCCGGCGACCGTGGCGGACACCTCGCGCCCGTCGGCCAGGCGGACGGTCACCTCGTCGCCGACCGTCGCGGTGTCGTCGAACATGCGCGCTGCGAGCGGGTTGAGGACGACCTCACGGGACCCCTGCTCGAACGACCCGCCGGCGGCGAACGCCGCGCCGTCGAACTGGGCGGGCTGGGTGGCGACGACGCCCTGCTGGCTGACGGTGCTCCCCCTGTAGGTGATGGCCGTGGCGGCGACGACGCCCCGCGGGACGACGGTCGCGACGCCGTCGAGCGCGCGAAGTCGTTCGACGTCGTGCTGGGTGAACACCGGCTGTGCGGCGACGCCGGGCTGGCCGTTCGACGGACCGGCCCAGACGTACATGTTCGGCGCGCGGTCCCCGGCGACCTGGCCGACGATGTCGGCCTGCAGGCTGGTGCCGAGCGTGGCGAGCGTGATGACGGCGGCGATGCCGATGACGACGCCGAACGCCGACAGCGACGACCGGACCTTGTGCCCCCGGATGGACCGGAGGCTCATGCGGAGCGTCTCGGCCGGGCCCATTACCGCGCCTCCTCGACGCGACGCGGTGTCTCGATCTCCTCGATGCGCTCGACGTGGCCGTCCAGGATGTGGATGATGCTGTCGGCGTGCTCCGCGATGTGGCGCTCGTGGGTCACCATGAGGACGGTGTGGCCGTCGTCGTGCAGCTCCTGGAAAAGCCGCATTATCTGGCGGCCCGTGTCGCTGTCGAGGTTCCCGGTCGGTTCGTCGGCGAGGACGATTGCGGGGTCGTTCGCGAGTGCGCGGGCGACGGCGACGCGCTGGCGCTGCCCGCCGGACAGTTCGTTCGGTCGGTGGTCCTCCCGTCCGCGGAGGCCGACCTGGTAGAGCAGGTCGCGCGCCCGGTCGCGGCGCTCCGTACGACTCACGCCCTGGAAGACCAGCGGGAGCGCGACGTTCTCGATGGCCGTCAGTCGCGGCATCAGGTTGAACGTCTGGAAGACGAACCCCACCTCCTCGCCCCGGACCTTCGTCAGCTCGGATTCGGAGAGCCCCGTCACCTCGCGGCCGTTGACGTGGAGGGTTCCCTCGGACGGCGTGTCGAGACAGCCGATGAGATTCAGAAGGGTGCTCTTTCCCGACCCGCTGGGTCCCATTACCGCGGTGTACGCCCCCCGTGGAATGGAGATGTCGACCCCGTCGAGCGCGTGTACCGGTTCGCCGAGGTGGTACGTCTTTCGGACGCCCTCTAGCTTCACCGCGTCGTCCGGCCCCCCTTCGGACCCGACAGCCGAGTGGCTGGCGGTCATAGGCGCTGTAGCATCCCGAGCGTCTAAACCCTGGCCCATCTCCCCCGTTCCGGCCGCGAAAAATTAATCGCGGGCGGCGTCGGCGACTGCCCTCCGCCGGTCGTTCGTCCGCCGACCGGGAGTTGTCTCACGGTCACCGAGCGCCGGTCGCTCCTGACGCAGTTCCGACCGCGAGCCTCAATCCGTTGTCACCCGTCCGTCGACGCCGCGGTAGTCACTACCTGAGCCGATGCGCGTGCCGTCGGCTCCCGTCAGGTCGTTCCTTCTTCGTCGTCGCCGCATCGCGGACCGACACCGTGCGTCCCCTACACTCATGCCGGCGGCGTCCGTCGCTCGACGCATGAAGGTCGACGGAGCGAGACTTCGCGAGGACGTCGAGGCGAACGCCGAGTTCGGCGCACTCGACGGCGAGGGCAACGGCCGCACCGTCCTCACGGGCACCGAACCGAATCGGGCGGCCCGCGAGCAACTCGTGGACCGATTCGAGGACGCCGGACTCGACGTGCGGGTGGACGCCGTCGGCAACGTCGCTGGACGGTGGACGCCGCCGAGCGCGGACCCGGACGCCGCGCCGGTCGCCGCGGGGAGCCACCTCGATTCTGTTCCGGCGGGCGGCATCTTCGACGGGCCGCTCGGCGTCTACGCCGCCCTGGAGGCGGTGCGGGCCATGCAGGACGCGGACCTCGCGCCCGACCGCCCCGTCGAGGTGGTGTCGTTCACCGAGGAGGAGGGCCAGCGGTTCGCGGACGGCCTGCTTGGGTCGTCGGTGGCTGTCGGCGAGCGGTCGGTCGCGGACGCGCTCGCGCTGGAAGACGACGAGGGGACGGCCCTGGCGTCGGCGCTCGAATCGATAGGATTCCGCGGCGAGGGGCGTCTCGACGCGAGCGAGTGGGACGCCTGGCTGGAACTGCACGTCGAGCAGAGCGAGCGCCTCGAACGCGCCGGGGTTCCCGTCGGCGTCGTCACCACGATCACGGGCATCACCCACTGCGACGTGACCGTGCGGGGCAAGGCGAACCACGCCGGCGCGACGCCGATGGACGAGCGCCGGGACGCTCTGGTGGCAGCGAGCGAGTTCGTGACCGCCGTCGAGCGCGCCGCGAACGAGGTCGACAGCGAGACGGCGGTCGGGACGGTCGGCAGCCTCGACGTGCGACCGAACGCGACGAACGTCGTTCCCGGGCGCGTCGAGATGGGGGTCGACGTGCGCGACGTCGACTACGACGCGATGAACGAGATCGTCGACCGGGCCGCCGACGCGCTGGCGCGCCTCGAGGACGAACGCGGTGTCGAGACGCATCTCGAACGGGAGTTCGACCTGCGCCCGACGGCGATGAGCGAACGGGTACGCGAGGCCGCCACCGCGGCGGCGGAGTCCGCGGGAATCGAGACGCTCGCGCTCCACTCCGGGGCGGCCCACGACACGATGCACGTCGCGAACGTCACCGACGCCGGCCTCCTCTTCGCTCCTTCGGAGGACGGCATCTCCCACAACCCTGCCGAGTGGACCGACTGGGACGACTGTGCGACCGCGACCCGGGTGCTCGCGGGCGCGCTCGCCGACCTGGCGGGTGCGTGAGCGCCCGCGTTAGCGGGGCCGTTCCCCCGGACCCGAAGTCCGAGCACAACGGCGGCTACGGTTGCGAATCCCGCGTAGCTGAGGGTTCCAGGTTCGACGCCAACCACTTCCGTGACGCGGTCGATTCCGTTGACGAGAAGGACGACGACGCCGACGGCGAGGCTGTCATCCCCGCCGGCACAGGGGTCGGCAGGTGCTACTCGCGTTGCTGGTCGGTCAGGGTCAGGTCCCTGAGCTCGTTCTCCGAGAGGCCGTCGCGCCCGTGGCTCGCCGCGTCGATGCCGACGCCGCTGGTGACGACGGTTCGGAACGCCTCCTCGACGGTCATGTCGACGTCTTGGAGACGGTCCTCCGGGACGTTGACGACGAACCCGCCCATGACCGGGTTGGGTGCCATCGGGAGGAAGACGGTCGTCATCGCGTCGTTACCGGTCGCCTCGCAGATGCCGTCCGGAGTGTCGGCGGTGACGAACGCGACGGTGTAGGAGTCGTCGGTCGGGAACTCCAGGAGTCGCACGTCGCGGAAGTTGTCGGCGTCGCTCTCGAGCATGACGTCGCCCATCCGCCTGAAACTCCGATAGACGGCGCCGATGCCCGGCACGCGGCCGACGGCGTCGTCGACGCCGTCGATGGCCCGGTCGCCGAACGGCGAGTTGGCGACGGTGCCCGTCAGGAAGACGAGGGCGGCCACGACCGAGACGGTGACGCCGCCGACGATGGCCACCGAGTCGACCGGGACCACCTCGACGAGCGGGACGAGCATGTTCGCGACGAAGTCGAGGAGCGCGACGACGACGTAGGCCGTGATCAGCAGCGGGACGACGACGGTGACGCCGGTGAGCATCGTCTCGCGAACGCGCTGGTACAGCGTCGGCTGGGTCGGCTCGAGGTCCGGGACTCCCATTCGCCGGAGAACGTCGTCGACCACCGAGGCGATGGTGCCTGCACACGCAAGCGTCGCTTCCGTGCGCCGTCCACGTGGGACGTCGGCGTGCCCGTTCGGATATCTGGATAGCTATCTAGCTGTACCTCCGGTCAGTCGCGACGTCGCTTCGACCTATGTGAACGTTCCCCGAATACCATCAATTATTAGGGATACTACCGCGTAACCAATCAGGAAGACGATACAATGACAGAGGACACTCGGGTGCTGTACGTCGACCCCCACTCCGACACGGGCGTCGCGCCGGCGCACCTCGATGCCCGCCTCGGCGACGCCGTGGTCACGACGGCCACGACGCCCGATTCCGTCCTGGCCGCACTCGCCGACGGCGGCGCGGGCTGCGTCGTCAGCGGGTACGCGCTGGGGGAGTCTGACGGGCTCGGCCTCCTGGAGGCCGTCAGGGAGCAGCACCCGGACCTGCCCGTCGTCCTGTGCACGACGTCCGGAGACGAGCGCGTCGCGAGCGAGGCCATCACTGCCGGTGCGACGGGCTACGTCCCGTCGGAGACGGACGAGGAACGCCTGGACGCGCTCGTGGCGGAGATACGGCGCGCGATGGACGAGAACGTCCGACCGCGCAAGCAGTTCAACCGCTATCGCTCCATCGTCCAGGCGATGGGCGACGGCGTGTACACGCTGGACCGGGCAGGCAACATCACGGCGGTGAACGACACGCTCCCGGAACTGTCCGGGTACGACCGCGAACGCCTCGTCGGCGAGCACGTCTCGTTGCTGTTGGACGAGGAGGACGTCGCCCAGGGTGAGCAGCTCATCCGCGACCTGCTGGTCGACGACGAGCGCGACGTCGGGATGCTCCCGATGACGCTCAACACCGCCGACGGACGGCGGATCTCCTGCGAGACCCGCATCGGGCTGCTCCGCGACGGCGAGGAGTTCCACGGCACGGTCGGCGTCCTCCGCAGCATCGAGGAGCACGAGGAGATGAAGGCGGCGCTGCGCGAGGAGAAACAGAAGATCGAGGAACTCCACGAGGTCGCCTCCGAGATGGAGGCCTGCCAGACCGAAGACGAGATCTTCGTGTTGACGGTCGAGGCCGCCGAGAGCATCCTGGAGTTCGACACCTGCGGCGTCGACGTCGTCGAGGACGGCTACATCGTCCCGAAGGTCACGTCGTCCGGGATGGCCGACGACGGCTTCACCACGCTCCCGGCCGACGAGGGGATCGCGGGGAAGACCCACCAGAACGAGGCGTCGTTCGTCATCGACGACATCCAGGCCGACGCGGATGCCAGGCCCGTCCAGTCGGAGTACCGCTCGCTGCTCAGCGTCCCGATGGGCGACCTTGGCGTGTTCCAGGCCGGCTCCCGGGAGGTCGGGGCGTTCGACGACGAGGACCGCGAACTGGCGGAGCTGTTGCTCTCTCACGCTGCCGAGGCGCTGCGGCGCGTCCGCTCGCAGGAGGCGCTGCGGGAGAGCGAGGAGAAGTACCGCACGCTCGTCGAGCAGAGCCACGACGCCATCTACATCTACCGCGACGACGAGTTCGTGTTCGCCAACCAGCGGGCGACCGAGCTCACCGGATACTCGCGAGACGAGCTGTACGAGATGGCGGTCTGGGACCTGTTGCACCCCGACGAGCGCGAGCGCGTCCGGCGCATCGCCCGCGAACGGGTCCGCGGGAACCACCCGCCACACTACGAGGCTCGCATCGTGACCAAGGGCGGCGAGGTGCGCCACCTGGAGTTCTCCGTCCGGGTCATCACCTACGAGGGCGAGACGGCGCAGCTCGGCTCGGCGCGCGACGTGACCGAGCGCAAGGAACGCAAGCGAGAACTCGAACGCCAGAACGAGCGCCTCGAGGAGTTCGCGAGCGTCGTCTCACACGACCTGCGCAACCCGCTGAACGTCGCCCAGGGCCACCTGGAACTCGCCGCGGAGCGCGGTGACGACCACCACTTCGAGAAGACGGCGAACGCGCTCGGCCGGATGGAGGACCTCGTCGGCGACCTGCTCACGCTGGCCCGCCAGGGACAGGTCGTCGACGAGACCGAACCCGTGGAGCTCGAGCCCGTGGTCCAGCAGGCGTGGGCGACCGTCGAGACCGAAGAGGCGTCGCTCGTCGTCGAGGACTCCGTCGACGTCGAGGCGGACGAGGGACGACTCAGGGAGCTGTTCGAGAACCTGTTCCGGAACGCGGTCGAACACGCCGGTCCCGCCCCGACCGTCCGCGTCGGCCGGCTCGCCGCGAGCGGTGCGGAGCGCCGGTCGAAACCGGCGAACGCGGACGGCGGTTCGTCCGAATCCGACGGGTCCGATCAGCGGACGGACCGGACCGGCTTCTACGTCGCCGACGACGGCCCCGGCATCCCGCCGGAGCAGCGCGACACCGTCTTCGAGCACGGACACACCACCGCCGCGGACGGCTCCGGTCTCGGCCTCTCCATCGTGAAGGGCATCGCCGAGGCCCACGGCTGGACCGTCGACGTCTGCGAGGGCGAACGCGGCGGCGCGTGCTTCGAGATCGTCTCGGAGTGACGGCCGCGCCGTCGCACCCGGTCGCTACCGCTCCCACCGGAACCCGACCACGTCGTCCGGGGCGGGCGCGTCGAGCGGGCTTCGCGGCAGACCGGCCGTCGGTTCGGGGTCGTTGTACCGTTTCGGTGCGACGTCGTTCGGCGCGTCGGGGTAGAACAGCGCGGCGAGCAGCTGTATCTGGCCGCGGCCCACGCCGAGTTCGAACTGGCCGCCGCCGTACGTCTGGATGCCGCGGCGGTCGCAGTACTCCAGCGTCTCGAACAGCGACGCGACGCTCCCGAACCGCGAGGGCTTGACGTTCAGCCAGTCGGGTTCGAACGGCAGTGCCTCGACGCTCTCGACGCCGTGGATGGGCGCGTCCCAGGTGACGCGCTCGCTTGCCGCTTCGAGCACGGCCATCGTCTCGTCGGTGACCGCCGGGTCCTCGACGAGCGCGTCCGGCAGGCCCTCGCGCACCACGCGGTAGAGGTCGGCGTCCGGGGGCTGGTTCACCTCCGCCTCGCCGTACTGGGCTTTCACGTCGACGACCTGGACCGCCCCGGTCTCCGCGAGGTCGGCGACGAGCTCGGCGTCCCACTCGGGGTTCGCGTCGAGCTTGAACTCCAGTGTCGGGTCGTGGTCCAGCCAGCGTTCGACGCGGTCGGTCGTCGGTGGGTCGCCCAGGTTCGTGCTCGCGACGAACCGCACCGGCTCCGGGTCGCGGTCGAGCACGCCCGGCAGGTCGCGGTCGGCCTGGCGGAGCGCGAGGTCGAGCGCCGCGCTCTCGAACCCCCAGCGGCGGTACTCGCGGAAGTCGTCGCGGCCAGGACCGGTCGGGAAGAGGTTGCGCTCGCCCAGGGTCGTCGAGAACTCGTCGAAGGCGTACTCGCCCGCGAGGTCGGCGTCCAGGTCGGGGAGCGCGCGCTGGTCGTCCTCGTCGTAGGTGACGTCCTCGCCGCGGCCGACTTCACCGTCGCCGTGCAGGACCACCTCGGTCGTGACGCGCGTGAACCCGCTCGACGTGTCGCGTTCGTGCTGTTCGAACTCGACGCGGTCGACGACGAGTGGCAGGTCGGCGACCCGCTCGTAGAGAGTCATGGTCGTGTGTTTGCGCGCAGCGAGTTAACGGTCCCCGTTGCACGCGTCGCTGCTCGGATCTGCTGTCCGGAAAACGAGTGGACCCTGGCGGTCGCTACTCGGTGACGACCGTCACCGTGCCGTCGAAGTCGAGGATGATGGCCTGGGTCGCGTCGCCGAACAGCGCCTTGCCGGCGGGCGACCGCTTCTCGCCCGCGACGAACACGTGGTCGCAGTCGTACTCCTCCGCTGCGTCGAGGATCTCCTCGCGTTCGTCGCCGAGGCGGCCGACTGCCTCCCACTCGACGTCGACGTCCTCCAGCATCTCGCGCCCGATGTCGGCCGCGAACTGCCGTGCGCCCTCGAGTGCCTGCCCAGCGGTGTAGGAGGTCTCTATCGACGGGATCTGCTCGAGCGAGGTGCGCGTCGACTCGTACTCCTCGGTGGTGGTGACGTGGACCAGCACGAGGTCGGCACCGACGCCCGACGCGAGCTCACCTGCTTCGTGCACCAGCTGTTTCGCGGACTCGGACCCTTCGACGACGGCGAGTGCTCGTTCCATATCAGCACTCTCTCACGTCGTCGTGATAAATAAACTGGTACTCCCGTCCGAACGTCGATAGCTCCGGCGGCTGTACAGTTCGTCGGTCGCGATGGACGTTCGGTCGGGCAGTTCGCCGGCCGAAAGAGGCGTGGCAGCGGCCGGTGCGGACGTCGTCCTCGTGACGGTGCGACCCGTCCCGGCCGCCGCCCGAACCGCCAGCTGACGGCGGGCCGTCTCTCATGCCGGGAGGGAAAAACTAAGGACACGACCTTGCGTTGCGTTCACTGTGAACGAAGCCATCACCCTTCGACCGTCGACGGAGGCAGAAACGTGACGAACACCGCCGAACGCGTCGTCGAGTCCCTCGACGAGCTGGGCGTCGAGTACGTCTTCGGCTATCCCGGCGGCCGCATCATCGAACTGATGGACGAACTGCCGGACGCCGACGTGGACGTCGTCCGCCCCCGCGACGAGCGCGAGGGCAGCGTCATGGCCGAGATGTACGGCCGTCTGCACGGCGCGCCAGCCGTCCTCGCCGGACAGGGCCCCTGGATCGGCAGCCTGGGCGCTATCGGCCAGATGGAGGCACGGCTCTCGTCGTCGCCGATGCTCGTGTTGACGGAGGCGAGCGAGCGCGGCGACTACTCGACGCTCGCGCCCTACCAGCAGTCGCGCGGCGACTACGGCGGTCTCGACCTCCCGAAGATTCTCGACGGCGTGACGAAGGAACACTGGTTCCCGCGGTCGCCGACGGAGACGCTGCGCAGCGTCCAGTTGGCGTACAAGCACGCCACCGCCGGCCGGCCGGGGCCGACGGCGGTCATCTTCGACGGCGACGCCATCACCGACGAGATGCCCGAGGACCCCATCCCGCCGGTCTGGGACGCCGAGGAGCAGGTGAAAAACTGGGAGGCGAAGCCGACCGACGCCGACACCGCGGCGGCGGCGGAGGCGTTCGGGTCGGCCGAGCGTCCGGTCATCGTCGCGGGCAACGGCGTCCACGCCGCCCAGGCGTACGACGAACTGCGGGCGGTCGCGGAGGCGTACGACGCGGTCGTCACGACCTCCTACCTGGGGAAGTCGACGTTCCCGGAGACGGACGACCTCGGAGCGGGCGTCATCGGCTCGTTCGGCCACGAGGGCGCGAACCAGGTGGTCAGCGAGGCCGACGCGCTGCTCGTCGTCGGCTGTCGGATGAACCCGATGGACACGAACTGGCAGGCACCGTCGTTCATCCGGCCGGACGAGCAGACCATCATCCACGCGGACATCGACACCCGCAACGCCGGCTGGGTCTACCCCGCCGACGTTGGGCTCATCGGCGACGCGAAGGAGAGTCTCGCCGCGCTCGCGGCCGCCGGCGAAGGAAGCAACGACTGGGCGCGCGAGCGCGCCAGCGAGGCCCGCGAGTCGTTCCACGACCCGAAGTGCGAGTCCGACGCATCGCCGATCAAGCCCCAGCGCGCGATCAAGGAGATAGAAGCCGTCGTCGACGCGGACACCATCGTCACGGCCGACTCGGGCAACAACCGCTTCTGGCTGCTGAACTACCTCCAGACGCCCGCCACGCGGACCTACTTCGGCTCTGGCGGCGTCGGAGGGATGGGCTGGGCGACGCCGGCCGCCGTCAGCGCGGCCATTTCGACCGACAGGGACGTAATCGGGGTGGCGGGCGACGGCGGGTTCACGATGACGATGACGAGCGTGGAGACGGCGGTCCAGGAGGGCGTCGCGCCGACGTTCGTCGTGCTGAACGACACCAGTCTCGGGATGGTCCGCCAGATGCAGCACGAGGACGGCGACATCGCGGGCGTGGAGTTCCACGACACCGACTTCGTCACTGTGGCCGAGGGCTTCGGCGCCGACGGCACCCGCGCCGTCACCCCCGACGAACTCGCCGACGCGCTCCGCGAGGGCAAGGAGAGCGACGTCCCGTTCGTCGTCGACGCCCGCATCGACCGCGACGAGGAGATGGTCGAGCAACTGCAGTCCTCGTTCTACGCGAACGTGGGCGGCCTCCACGAGTAGGTCGGCTCGTCGCTGCCGTCTCTGCCTTCGTTGTCGTCGTCTGCCGTCCGTGACCTGCGCGCCGCTGTCGCGCACGCTGCGACGTCGCTACCGCACACGGGTCGTCCGTCCGAACGCGGGACCACGAACTACTTGCCGGGTCAGCCCCACGGTTCGGCTGATGGATTCGGACTTCCCGTCTCCGCTGCTGGTCGTCGCGGCCCACCTGGCGGTCGTCGTCGCCGTCGTCCATCTGACGCTGGGCGTCTACAACTGGCTCCGGTACGCGGGTGCCGGCTTCCTCGTCCCGCCCGACGTTCGCTGGCCGCTGTTCGTCATCTCCGGGCTCTTCCTCGTCGCCGGCCTGGTGCTCGCCGTGCAGGGCCGGTATCGCCGTCCCCTCTACCTCGGCGGCGTCGTTCTCATGACGGGCTACGTCGTCGGCTACTTCGGGTGGCACCTCTCCGGTCATCGGCCGTTGTTCTTCCTCGGCCCCGGGACGCCCCACCGCGGCCCGCTCGTCCCGTTCCTGCTGGACCACCTCTTCGCCGGGCCGGTCGAGTTCCTCACCATCGTCTCGGAGGTCGCGCTGGCGGTGGTCCTCCTCTACCTGCTCGTCACCGGTTCGGAGTGAGCGTCCCGGCCGGGGCCGCCGGATGCCGCTACACCTCGTCGATGACGTCCTCGGCGAACTCCTCCAGGACCGTCCGGACGTCCCGGTCGTTGCCCCGGACGTTGATGGCGAGGTGGTCGACGCCGCGGTCGGACAGCGCCCGGAGATGGTCGACGAACCACTGGCTGCCGGCGGCGAAACCCTGGTGGACGTGGTCCATCCCGGCCGTCGAGTCCGCCTTCAGTTGCACGCGCATGGCCTGGGCGAACGGCTTCCGCTGGGAGGTCGCCGCGCGCCAGTCCGCGACGACGCTCTCGACGGTGTCCAGCGGGAGCTGGTAGTGGAGCCAGCCGTCGCCGTGCTCGCCGATCCAGTCGACCGACTGGCGGGCGTTCCCGGTCACGAGCAGCGGAAGCGTCTCCGTCGTCGGTTTCGGAACGAGGTCGAGCCGTCCGTCCGTGGTTCCGTAGGCCGACTCGACCTCGGGGAACTCCTCGGACCAGGCGGCCCGCATGACGCGGACGCTCTCCCGGAACAGTTCGCCGCGCTCGTCCTCGTCGACGCCGAACGCGGGGTACTCCGGCGACCGGTCGCCGCTCGCGACCCCGAGGACGAGACGGCCGTTCGAGAGCCGGTCGACGGACGCCGCCGCCTTCGCCACGTGGAGTGGGTGGCGGAGCGGGAGGACGACGCTGCCCGTCGCCAGCGCGACGTCCTCGGTGTGCGCGGCGACGTGCCCGAGGTAGACCCACGGGTCGTACACCTGTCCGGCGTCGCCGAACTTCGGCCAATGCAGCGGCACGTCCCGGACCCAGAGCGCGTCGAACCCGAGTTCGGTCGCGTACTGCGCAAGTGCCACCTGCTCGTCCATCGGCGGTATCGCCGCCGTCGACGTCGTTATCGGGAAGAAGAGACCGACCGAGAGGTCGCCGCCGAACAGTCGCTCGAACCCGCGGTTCTCGTGGTCGCTCATCGCCGGGGGTTGGTTCCTCGGCCGGGAGAAGGTGGCGGTCCCGGCGAACGACGCCACGGCCGCCTGCTATCCGTCAGTGTACTGCTAGCTCGTTCCACGCTCCCGCGCACCGCATGCCGCATTGGCACACTTTTTTACCGGGCCGCACAGAGTTCCGGTCGGAATGAACGAAACTGAGACGGTACTCGTGACGGGCGGGACGGGCTTCATCGGCTCGTACACGGCCAAGGAATTCGTCGACCACGGCCACGACGTGGTCGCGTACGACCTGTCGACGGACACGCGAATCCTCGAGAAGCTCGGCGTCGCCGACGACGTCGAGGTGCGTCGCGGCGACCTCAGCGACCCGACGGACGTCTTCCGCGCGGTCCGCGAGACGGGCGCGACTCGCATCGTCCACCTCGCCGCGCTGCTGACCAACACCGCGCGCGACAACCCCCGCGCCGCCATCGACGTGAACGTCCAGGGGACGAACAACATCTTCGAGGCCGCCCGCGCCCTCGACGACCAGGTCGAGCGGGTCGCGTGGGCCTCGTCGGCTGCCGTGTTCGCGCCGCCCGCGAACTACGACGACGACTGGGTGACCGAGGACGACCTCGTCTACCCCGACACGCTGTACGGTGCGACCAAGGAGTTCAACGAGCACCAGGCCCGCGTCTACTTCGAGGACCACGACCTCAGCCACGTCGCGCTCCGCCCGACGGTCGCCTACGGCCCCTATCGCGAGACCGGCGGCTCGGCCTTCCTCGCGAACGTCGTCGAGAAGCCGGCGCTCGACGAATCCTTCTCCGTCGAGTACGGCGACCAGGTCATCGACTGGCAGCACGTCGAGGACATCGCCCAGGCGTTCCGCCTCGCCGCGTTCACCCCCGACGAGGAACTCTCCCGGCGCGTCTACAACGTCCGTGGCACCGTCGCGACCATCCGCGAGGCAGCCGAGACGGTCCAGGACATCATGCCCGACGCCGACCTCGACGTCTCCGACGAGGGTGAACTCCCCTGGACCCAGAAGCTCGACATGACCGCCATCAAGGAGGACCTCGGCTACGAACCGCAGTACGACCTCGAGAGCGGCTTCCGGAAGTACATAAACGTCCTCCGCGAGGAGGAAGGGCTCGACCCAATCGAATAGACGACGTTGTGGACGGTGCGTTCGGTGCCAGTCACGGTGGGAACGAGAACCGGTACCGCCACCTGTCGACGACCGCTGCCATCTCCTGGTCTGGCTTGACCGCAGCGGTGACCTTGCTCCGATGCCAGCCTTCCATCCCGTCGTCAGCGAGCGTCACGGCTGCGGCGTGGTGGAATCCGGCACCGACCGTGTTGATTACCGTCCCGTCGATCATCCGCGGTTCGTCGAAGACGTGTTCGACGTGGTCGCCGATGATCGCGTCCACGCCGTCGACGCGTTTCGCGACGGTCTCCGCCCCCGCGAGCGCAAGATGCGACGCACAGACGATGTAGTCGGCACCGCTGCCTGGAGATGCTCGACCGCTGTCCGCGCTGCAGGCACGTTATCTAGTACCTGATACTCGTCGGGAAAGCCGGGTTCCATCGCAGCGATATTCTGGGGCGCAAGTCCGAATATTCCGGTCGTGGCAGCCGTCGGCTGGAGTTGATCCAACGCCTCGACGATATGCTTCCCGGCAAACGGGGTCGCGAACGGCCGCTTTGCCAGGTCGTCTCCGGTACCCAGCAAGATGGTGTTCGGGTACCTGTCGCGGATTCTGTCTAACGTGGTCGCGTACCGCGAGACGTTCGCCTGGTTGCGGCCTCCGAACCGCCCGTGGAACTGCGTCCCGTGGATCACCGTGACCGGCGGCGTCCTCGCAGCGGCCCGACCGCTTTCGAGCACCCCCGTCGCAAGCCCAGCTCCCGCCGCTCCTGCCAGCCACGTCAGTACGTTTCGCCTCGACTTCCCACTGCCCTCCCTTTCACACCGGCTATCCGTATCACAGCTATCCACTGTAAACCAGCCCTCGGCGACCAACAGTGTGCCGACGATACTTGTTCTGCGCTTCCTGAATCGCACGAACAGCGGCCCTAATCGGGACAGACGGGGCCTGAAGAAACGTCCCGTCGAGTCTCGCTGCTCGCTGCCATCCCTCCACGGGAATCGCACCGTACACCCCATCGAATCGATACAGAATGTCGTTCCCCGGCCGACGAGGGGGTAGGAACACGGTGCACTGTCGTCCTTTTCTAGACCGCCGTGCACGTTGGCGACGCCGGTATCGATGAGATAGCATCGCTCCCTGGGCGGTATTGTAGTTACTACGGAATACTATCAGCGGAACTGTCCCGGGAAGCCCCCCGTCAGACGCCCCAGGACGCGTCATGGGTGTCCGTGTTCGGATGGTGATGCCGTCGGGATTCCGTGTAGGCTTTCGGCTGCCGTGTGGGCTAGATTAACGCGACTCTGGGATGGCATCACTCTCCGGTATCACAGTCCTATTAATATAGGGGAGAAGAATAATAATTGCATGAATAATGCAATTCTATCTCGGCTCAGGCACACACTCCGCGACGTCCTCGATGGGCGCGGAGTCCCTGAAGCCGACCAGCGACTCATCGGATACACGACGGGCGCCCACGCGCTCGACCACCTCGTCGTCCTTTCGATTCCGCTGTTCGTTCCTATATGGATCGAGGAGTTCCAGGTGACGACCTACGAACTGGGACTGCTCGTCACGCTGATGACCGGCCTGTACGGAGCCATGGCGCTTCCCTCCGGCATCCTGAGCGACCGGTTTGGCGCGGACAAGGTCATCACCGGATTCCTGGTGTTGACCGGCAGCGTGTTTCTCGCCATTCCCCTGGTGAACTCGTTCGCTACGCTGGCGGTCGTCGTCGCCCTCGCAGGAGTCGGTGCCGGGTTCTATCATCCGCCCGCACTCGCGTTCATCAGTCGCGAAGCGGACGCACCGAGCAAGGGGTTCGCCTACCATGGCATCGGCGCGAACCTGGGGATCGGTATCGGCCCGCTCCTCATCACGGCCGGCCTGGCCGTCACCGACTGGCGAACCGTGCTCACGCTGCTCGCCGTCCCGCTCCTCGGCTTCGGCGTCCTGTTCGCGCTCCGCGGTCCCTCGGACTCGAACGACCACACGGCGTCCGAACATTCGTTCGGTGACGTGGTCGATCAGCTCAAGGCCCTCGTCACGCCGGTCTTCATCGGCATCGTCGCCATGTACGTGTTCGCCGGCGTCTACTACCGAGGCACGCTCACGTTCCTCCCGAAGTTCATCGACACGCTCTCGACGCTCCCGAGTCTCGAGGTCGCGAGCGCGTCCGTCGGTGCGGGGCAGTGGCTGTACTCACTGATCCTGCTGACCGGGTCGGTCGGCCAGGTCGTCGGCGGGAACCTCGGTGAACGGTTCCAGATCGAGCACGTCCTGCTGGGCGTCTTCGTCTCCACCTCGCTCGTACTGCTCGCCCTCGGGTGGCTCTCCGGCACTGCCGTCATCGCGGTCGGACTCGTCTTCGGTGCCCTGCTGTTCACGCTCGCCCCGCTGCAGTCTGGCCTCGTCGCGAAACACACGCCGGACGCAGGCCAGGGCATCGGTTTCGGCGTCGTCTTCACGGTCAACTTCGGGATCGGCGCGTTCGGCGCCTCCCTGGCCGGCTGGATTCTGTCGAGCAGTTCGTACTCGCTGCTGTTCGGCGCCCTCGCGCTGTTCCCGCTCGTCGCTGCCGCTGCGGTCATCTCGGTCTCGAAGGCAGGGGCTTCGGCGTGACCGCCGACTACACGCCGATCGGACGCGTTCGCTCGCCGTACGACTCGCCTGCCGACGTCTCCGACGAGGGCGAACTCCCCTGGACCCAGAAGCTCGACATGACCGCCGTCAAGGAGGACCTCGGCTACGAACCGCAGTACGACCTCGAGAGCGGCTTCCGGAAGTACATAAACGTCCTCCGCGAGGAGGAGGGGCTCGACCCAATCGAGTAACGGTACGACGGAATTTCGGACGGCCTTTTCGTTTCGAGACCCGCGCGGTCACTCGTCGCGGCTCTCAAACACGTCCTCTTGCGGTGGTCGTGGGACGGCGACCAGGTCACCGACTACCAGATTCGCTGTGCGTTCTCGACCACGGTGGTGGCGACGTCCCGCATCCGATGAACTGTGATACCGATGGTGTACAGCGCTACCGCATCGGCAGGACAGTGCCCGGACTCGACCTCGCATCTCTTGTCGCGCCCTTCCCTACGGGGACGTGTGACCGCCGCGTTTCCGATACCAGACCCGCTCGCCGACGGGTGAGGCTCCCTCGTGGACGTCCAGTCGACTCACGAACAGGTCGCGAATGGCGAGCGTGACGACGAGGTCTCGTGTCTCGCCCCGTTCGGCGGTGACCGTGACGACACAGTGGCCGTCCCGCTCCTCGATCGATTCGATGGTCCCGACTGACCACTGGTCCCGGTGATGGGTCGGCTCCCGTGCGTGAATGCGGTCGTAACTCATGCTGGGGGCGTCAGGAGTCGGCCGGCGCTGACCGGTCGTCGGGTGCGACGGACCGTCAGCAGAGACGGCGAACGATTGTTGACGTGGAACGTCGCGTCGACACCACCCTGCGAGAGTTCGTCGACCACGTCCGCACCTGCCTGTGGATCTCGGCCGTGGACGATGCCGTCCGCACCGAGTCGGCCAGGCCTCAGCGCTGCGCCCCGCCCGACCCCGCTCGTCGATCCGGTGACCGGTGCTTGCAGCCCGGTACAGTCAGCGCTGGCAACACCCGCGAGGGTCTCTGGGAGTTCACTCATCACGTGTTACAGGGGCTCGACGGACAAAACGTCACCACCTCGGCCAGGAGCACCGCGGGTCGCGAGACGCTCCTCGCTTTCAGTAGCGTCTTGTAGCGACTTCTTCACTTCGCCCAGTTCGAGGGAGGCAGCGGGCGAGTATCGTCGGCGGTCGCCGTGGGCTATCGGTTACGCGTCCCCTGCAATGGGTCAGCGCTGGACCGCCAGGACGGGTGCGTCGATAGTCTGGATGACCTGCTCCGTGATGCTGCCGAAGATGAACCGTTCGACTCCGCCCCGGGCACGGGTACTCATGACCACGAGGTCGGCCCCAACCTCCGTCACGTACTCTGTGATGACACGGGCGGGGCTCCCGAACTCCACGACGACGGTCGCGTCGACGCCCACGGGAGCGTGTTCCTCGACGAGCCGTTCGGCCGTTGCCATCCGCTCACGTCTCCGCTTGTCGAGTTTCTCCTCGTCCCGGCCGGCGGTCCCGGGGCTGCTGGCGAGTTCGACGACCGACAGTACGTGTATCGCGGCGTCGTACCGTTTGGCGTGGCTGAACGCGTGGGCGGCGGCGTCGGTCGTCGCCTCGCTACCGTCTGTCGGGAGTAGGATGGTGTCGTACATCAGTCGAATCGAGGGTCGGTTGGTCTGGAGCTCATCCTTCGATTACTCTGGGGCGCTACTGTCGGCGGGCGATGAGCACTGCGTCAGCGAGCACGTCGTGGCCGATCGGGACGAGCTGTAACACCCCGCCGAGCACGAAGATGTTGGCAGTCACGAATCCAGCCAGCGGTCCGAGACTCGCGGCCAGCAGGCCGAGTGTCACCAGCCCGGTGGCGACGTAGACGAAACGCTCCTGATAGCGGATCTGTGGGCTCCTCCAGTTGTACAACCCAGTCACGAGGTAGCCGACCCCCATCACCGCCAGCCACGGGTGCCAGTACGCGTACGCGAGCAGCCCCGACGGGAGCGTTCCGGCGAGGGCGGCGACGTTGACCGCGGTCGCGACCACGTTGAGCCCGCCCCATATCAGCCAGACCCGGTTCCGGCGGACGGTCGGTGCGGTGTAGGTCACGCCGACGAACAGTATCCCACCGGTCAGGACGATCCACGTGAGGACGATCGACTGGATCAGCCCGACCGGAGCCAATCCGGGGTTCTGGCTGAACAGCCACGACAGCCCCCAGCCGAGCACTCCCTCGAGGAAGCCGACCAACAGCAGCCCGTCACCCGGAAGCGGCGGTGTCAACAGCCGCCGGAAGTATCGCGACAGAGCGACGCCAGATCGGTGGGCACGGCCCACAGCCACGACGAGTTCACCGGACACGGCTGCTCCGTTCGGGGGACGGTCCGTCTCCGTCGTCCTCGATCGTCCAGCAGTGACGGGCGCGTTTCATCGTCCACTCTAGAAGCCCCAGCCTGAAGACCCCGCGGTTTTGCCACCCGCTTCGTCCCGCCGGCGGTCACTTCGTGAATCACGACCACGCTCGTCCCTCCGCCTGGCACCGCTACCGTTCGAGTGATGGCTTTTCCGAGGGCAGACGTGTGTGACACCAGGGTTGGCCGCTTCTCGGGCAGGAACCCAGCGGCGACGTGCACCTTTTGTATCGAGACTGGACAGTGTCGATCTGGTGCCGATCCGGTCGTTGGTTGCCATGCTCCAGGTCAGTCCCTGGTTGATGCCCAGCAGGACGTTCCCGACGGTGATCCAGGCCCAGTTCGGGGCGAAGACGAGGATGACCGGGAGCGGAAGCGTGGTCGCCCGCTGGGCGACCAGAACGGGCTTGCGACCGTACTCCTCGCCCCACTTGCCGGCGTAGAGGTCGAGCAGTCCTTGACGAAACCGAACGTGACGACGAGACTGCTGTCAGATGTGGCGTTCACCGACGGTGCTACGACCGGTCGTCGCTCCCCACGAAGACGGTCATGTCCGTCTCCGACTCGTCGACGTCGCCGTACCAGCCGAACGTTGCGACGTCGAGTCCCAGGACCTCCAGCGCGCCGGTCACGACCTCGCGGTCGAAGTCGGTCAACTCGTGGACGTCGACGAAGAACTCGCCGTCGGGCGTGAAGATCAGCGAGTCCCAGCGGTACTGCCGGCCGTCCGTGGGTCGCCGCTGGACGAGGCGGGCGTACGTCCCCTCGGGCCGGTCGGACGTGTACAGTTGCATGGCCGTCGGCTCCTCGGGCCGCTCGTCCATCACGTCGAAGACGAGGAGGCCGCCGTCGGCCAGCGCGTCGACGAGCGCGCGCACGGTCGGCGCGAAGTCGTCCGGCGGCAGGTGGTTGACGACGGTGAACGGGACGAAGACGAGGTCGAACGCGCCCTCGACCGGCAGGTCCGGCAACTGGCCGACGCGGAAGTCGGCGTCGGACTTGGTGCGGGCGCGCTCGACCATGGCCTCGTAGCGGTCGACGCCCGTCACGTCGAACCCCCGGTCGCGCAGTCGCCTGCTGTGCTCGCCGGTGCCGCAGCCGACGACGAGCGCGCGGTCCCCGCCGTTGCCGCGCTCGTCGAACTGCTCGCAGACGAACGCGACCTCCCTGTCGTACTCCTTGTCGGCGTACAGCGCGTCGTAGACGTCCGGATGCTCCGCGTAGAGTGCTTCGCTCACGGTCTTCCGTACGCTGCCGCCCGGGATAAGGTTCTCAGTCCGACAGGTCGGTCTGTCGGTCCGGCGACGGTCGCCGGCCTACGCTCCGCCCTCGGGCGGCAACAGCGTCGAGACGCGGGCGTTCTCCTTCAGTCGGATACCGCCCGTGGGGACGGCGAGTGGCACGCGGTCCAGCGTCGCCACGCGGAGGCTGGGGTGGAACGCGCCGCGCTCCCGCAGGGCATCGCGGGGCTGGACCAGCAGCGGGCGGTCGGTCGCCAGGCGCTCGTTGTACGCCAGGAGGTACTGGCCGCCGTCGAGGTGCCACCACCGGTAGTCGTCGTCCGCGTCGCGCCACTGCTTCTCGTGGGGCGCGAGCTTCGCGTCCTGGAGTTCTCCGCCGCCGAAGTCGACGCGGCCGGGGCTCTCGACGACGCACACCTCGCTCACCGTGAGGTCGAGGCCGCGGTCGGTCACCTGTGTCTCCTCGTGGAGCAGGCCGTCGACGTAGCTCGTGAGGTCGCTCGGTTCCATGGCCGGTTCGACGGCCGCCAGCGCAAAAAGCTCCGGTCCTACTGGGTCTGGCTGTACTGCTCGACCCACTCCTGCAGCGTGATGCCCATCGCGGACTGGGTGATGGCGTTCGAACTCGCGGAGTTGGCGCTCTTGACGAGTTCCGCCTCGAGGGTGCGCTTGGGAACCTCGCCGAGGAAGTGGGGGATGGCGCGCTGGACAGCGAGCGGGCAGCCGACCTCGTGGGCGAGGGCGTATCCGGAGATGGAGTGGGGTATCTCCTCGGTCGCGTACGTCGGGTCCGGGTCGAGCAGCGCCTCGTCGTCGACGTGGTCGACGTACTCGTAGCACTTGCCCACGTCGTGGAGCAGGCAGGCGGCGATCACGACGTCCTCGTCGGGGTCGGCACCGTGGAAGTCGCGCTGTTCCACGACCGCGCGCTGGGCGATGCGGGTGACCCCGCGGACGTGCTCGACGTTCGTCACCTCGTGGATGTTCCACGCGTAGGGGATGTCCATGACGTCCCGCCAGCCGCCGCGTTCGAGGCCGAGCACCCACGCCTCGACGACCTTCTCGCGGAGGTCGTCGCTCTCGATGTCGTCGAGTTCGGGGAAGGCGTCCTCGACCTGCTCGCGGTAATCCGGACCGTCGTCTGTCATGCTTCAGGCGTCTGCGGGGGACCACCTAAGGGTTCGTGTCTCGGTAAACGCGGGCGAGCGGTACTGCGGGCGCTCGTCGGGCGTGGCTACCGGTCTAGTCGCTGGTCTCGTCCTTCTGGACGGTCTCCTGCCCGATGAAGCGGGGGCGCTCCTGCAGCGCGAGGAAGTTGTCGACGTCCTCGCGGGCCTCCCTGGCCTTGCCCTTGTCGGGGTCGTAGTCGCGGGAGCCCTCGCTGCCGAGCGCGTCGTAGAGCTTGTCGAGGTCCTCGAAGTACAGTTCGGCGATGCCGTCGAACTCGGCGTTCTCGGGGTCCGTCGGCAGCACCGTCGCGTAGCGGACGACGCCTTCTATCTCGCGGGCGATGGGGGTGTGGTTGTTCTGCCAGTAGTCGACGAACTCGTCGTGGCTCATCCCGTCCTGGCGCACGAGGAACGCCGAGTGCTTGTACAGCCCGGTGGTGTCGCCGTCGGTCTCGTCCTTCTGGACGATCTCCTCGCCGATGAAGCGGGGGCGCTCCTGGAGCGCGAGGAAGTTGTTCACGTCCTCGCGGGCCTCCTTTGCCTTTCCCTTGTCGGGGTCGTAGTCGCGGGAGCCCTCGCTGCCGAGCGCGTCGTAGAGCTTGTCGAGGTCCTCGAAGTACAGTTCGGCGATGCCGTCGAACTCGGCGTTCTCGGGGTCCGTCGGGAGGACGGTCTGGTACCGCGTGACGCCTTCTATCTCGCGGGCGATGGGGGTGTGGTTGTTCTGCCAGTAGTCGACGAACTCGTCGTGGCTCATCCCGTCCTGGCGCACCAGCAGTGCGACGTGCTTGTACATGTGTCGTGGCTCTACCGGTGTGCTGATAAATCGCCCGGACGCGGCCAATTGGGCACCCGTCTCGTGGCGGTCGCGCCGACGCGACCGTTCCACCCTCGTCCGGTTCCGGTGACGTCCGCCGCCTCCGCAATCGATTTGGTACCGTCGCGGGAAGAGGCTGACAGATGTCGAAGTCCAGCAGGTCGCGAGGTGGCGACGGATTCCGGAAGACGACGTTCACGGTTCGCTCGTTCCTGCCGGGGGTCGCCCGGTTCGTCCGGAACCTGCCGGCGCTCGTCCGTGCGCGGCGGGCCGATCGGGTCAGCGACGCCTTCGCGGAGAAGATCATGCTCGCCGTCACGGCGGTCAACGAGTGCCAGTACTGCACGCGCTATCACTCCGACCTCGCGCTCGAGACCGGGGTCGACGAGGGGACGGTGCGGCAGATCCTGGAGGGTGACGTCGGGACGGCGGTCGACGACGACGAACTGCCCGCGCTCGCGTTCGCCCAGCGGTACGCCGAGGCGGACGAGTCGCCCGGCCGGGAGGCCGTCACCGACCTGCGAGCGGCGTACGGTGCGGAGACGGCCGCGGACGTTCAGGCGTTCGTCCGCGCCATCTACTTCGGGAATCTGCTCGGTAACTCTTACGACGCGGTCCGGTTCGTGGCTGCCCGTCGCGTCCGGCGCGCCCGCCGCTGTCTCGAAGCGACGAGGACCGGCGTCGCGCGCGCCGCGGAACGGGTCCGCGAGCGGTGCCCCATCTGAACGTCAGCGATCGCGCCGCCGCCGTCTCGACGCGGCCTTCCGACCGGCTTACGGTCGTTTCTCGACATGTTCGTCTCGCTGGCGGGTTCCTCGTTCGCCCACGCCACGCCCTTCGTACAGAAGTGGAAGCAAACGGTCACATGTGTCCATTTACAGTAATTTCTGCTCCTGTGACGTAAATTTTGCCGTAGCTTTCTCGCATTTTCTTCCAGAGTTCTATCCGGGGGTACAAGTTCAGAAAACTTTATACAATCATTTATTATACCCCGTTTGTTCCGTGCTTCCATGGCGGACAGTGACGCGGACGATCCAACTGCATCAAGCACCAAGCGACGTGACCTGTTAGGGGCGGTAGGCGCCACTGGCGTGGCAGCGTTCGCTGGTTGTCTCAGCAACATCGGGGGTAGCGGCGGTGGCGGTAGCGTCGACACCGTGAAGTACGGCGTCCTCAATCCGATGACCGGGCCGTACGCCGGCCTGGCCGAGGAACAGCGGAAGGGGGCCAAACTCGCGGTGGAGACCATCAACGACAGCGACGAGTACGACTTCACCATCGACGCGGAGTACGGCGACACCCAGGCGAACGAGGCGAAGGGTCCACAGGAGGCCCGGAAGATCGTCCAGCAGCACGACGCTTCGTTCCTGATGGGTGCCATCTCCAGTTCCGTGGCCCTCGCGCTCAACGAGTTCGCGCAGGAGGAGGAGATCATCTACGCGCCGGGCGCCGCGGCGATCCCGGTCACCGGAAAGAACTGCAACGAGTACGTGTTCCGCGCCGAGACGAACACGGCCCAGATCGCGGAGGCGTGCGCCGTGTGGACCCAGAAGAACCTCGGTAGCGACGTCTGGTTCCACATCGCCGACTACGCCTACGGACAGTCCGTGCTCCGCGAGTTCCGGAACCGGATGAAGGAGTCCGACGCCGCGTTCAACGAGGTCGGCGTCACCAAGGCCGAACTCGGCGCGAAGAACTTCGACTCCTTCATCAGCCAGATGAAGAGCTCCGACGCCGAGGTCGCCGTCATCGGTGCGACCGGCGGCGACCTCATCAACTTCCTCAAGCAGGCCAAGAGCCAGGGCCTCCACGAGGAGATGGACATCATGACCTCGACGGGTAGCTTCCAGGTCGTGCGCGGGGCGCTGGGCGAGGCCGCCGACGGCATCTACAGCGGCACCCGGTACGTGCCGAAGGTCGAGACCGGTGACAACCAGGAGTTCGTGTCGGCGTTCGAGGAGAAACACGACTCCTCGCCGGACAGCTTCGCCCGCGTCGCCTACGATTCCATCCGGATGGTCGCCAACGGCGTCCGGGAGGCCGGCAGCACCGACCCGAACGAGGTCAAGGACACGCTCTCCGGAATGCAGATGGAGACGCTGTACGGCCAGAACCAGTTCCGGACCTGCGACCAGCAGGCGAAGAACCCCGTCTGGGTCGGAAAGAACGTGTACAACGGGGGCAAGATGGCGGACGTCGAGCTCATCGAGAAGGTGAGCGGCGACGACGCTATCCCGCCCTGTGACACCACCGGGTGCTCGCTCTGATATGGCCGGCGCACTCGTCGAACAGTTCCTCAACGGGCTGACCATCGGCGCAGTGTACGTGCTGCTCGCCGCCGGTCTGTCCATCATCTTCGGCGTGATGGACGTCATCAACTTCGCCCACGGCGAGTTCTTCGCGCTCGGTGCGTACCTCGCGGTCGCCATCGTCGCCGTCGGGACCGGCGGGAGTGCCTTCTGGGTCGCGCTCGTCGTCGCACCGCTGCTCGTCGGCCTCGTCGGGGCCGTCGTCGAGCGCTGGACGGTCAGGAAGCTGTACGGGCGCAACCCGCTCTACCACATCCTGCTCACGTTCGGCCTCGTGCTCGTGTTCAAGGACGCCATCGAACTGTTCTGGGGGCCGAACCCGCGGTCGCTGGCCCAGCCGCCGATGCTGCAGGGGCCCGTGGCGCTGCCCGGCTTCAGCTACCCGAAGTACAACCTCTTCGTCATCGCCATCGGCGTCTTCACCGCCGTCGGGACGTGGCTGCTCCTGAACCGGACGCGGTTCGGTCTGGTCGTCCGCGCGGGGTCGCAGGACCGCGAGATGGTCCGTCACCTCGGCATCGACATCGACCGCTACTACACGTTCGTGTTCGCGTTCGGCACGATGCTGGCCGCGGTCGCCGGCATCGTCCTCGGCGCGAAACAGAGCGTCAGCCCCGGGATGGGCGGCTCCATCATCATCCCGGCGTTCGTCATCGTCGTCCTCGGCGGTCTCGGGAGCTTCCGCGGCGCGGTCGTCGGCGGGTTCACCGTCGGTGTCGTCCAGACGTTCTTCCGGAGCCCACCCTTCGGTCTCGACGCGGTCCTGCCGAACCTCGAAGGACTGGTCGTCTTCCTGCTGATGATCGGCGTCCTGCTCGTCCGGCCGCAGGGCCTGTTCGGCGACCCAGAGTGGGAGGCGAGCGGCGACCTGCTGACCGGCGGGCGGAGCGTGTTCGGCCCGCAGACGCGCAAGCGCCTCGGCGTCGCGCTCGTCGCGCTGCTCGCCATCGCGCCGCTGGGCATCGGCGTCCTCTACTCGTCGTACCTGGTCAACTCGCTGCTGCTGACCATCTTCGTCTGGGCGCTGTTCGCGCTCAGCCTCGACTTCGTGATGGGCTACGCGGGACTGGTGTCGCTCGGCCACGTCCTCTTCTTCGGGCTGGGCGCGTACGGCACCGTCCTCACCGTCCAGCACGCTGTCCCGTCGGTGTACGTCGCGCTGGCGGTCGGCATCGGTATCGCGGCGGTCGTCGCCTGGGTGGTCGGCTACCTCTCCATCCGGGTCTCCGGCGTCTACTTCTCGATGATCACGCTCGGATTCGCCGAGTTGTTCTACCAGCTCGTCGGCAACATGTCGATCACGGGCGGCAGCGACGGCCTGTTCGGCTTCGACCCCGTCTACGGCCTGTTCGGCGGCCCGGAGGTCGGCAACTTCGCGCTGCTCGGCGACATCCACCTGTTCTACTACTTCGTCCTGGCGGCCGTGGTCGCCTCCTACCTGCTCGCGCGCCGGCTGATGTCGGCGCCGTTCGGCAGCGTGCTCCAGGGCATCCGCGAGAGCGAGGAACGGGCGTCGTTCATCGGGTACGACGTCACCGCGTACCGCCGACAGGCATTCGTCGTCAGCGGGGCCATCGCCGGTCTCGCGGGCGGACTGTCGGCCATCCAGACCGGCGGCGTCGCGCCGTCGTTCCTCGCGTGGATCCGCTCCGGCGAGGTCGTCGTCATGACGATACTCGGCGGCATGGGGACCCTCTACGGACCGATGCTCGGTGCCGGCGTCTTCTGGGGGCTCGAAGAGCTCCTGCTGACGCTCGGCGACACCTTCCAGGGCGTCCACCTGCTCGGGCTCGACCTCGGACTCGTGTTCGAGCAGTGGCAGGGCATCCTCGGGCTGGTGTTCGTCGGCTTCGTCATCTTCGTTCCCCGCGGGCTGGTGTCGGTTCCGGAACTGCTGGCCGACCGCTTCGACCGCTTCGGCGGCGGCCCGGGGCAGGCCGAGCCCGACTCGGTCGCCGACAGGGAGGTGAGCGACTGATGGCGGTGCTCGAAACGGACGGGCTGGTCCGCCAGTTCGGCGAACTCGTCGCCGTCGACCACGTCGACCTCTCGGTCGAGGCCGGCGAGTTCCGCTGCGTCATCGGTCCGAACGGGGCCGGCAAGACGACGCTGTTCAACCTCATCTCCGGCGCGCTCTCGCCGACGGACGGGACGATCCGCTTCGACGGCGAGGACGTGTCCCAGCTTCCGCCGAACGAGCGCGTCCGGCGCGGCATCGGGCGCTCGTTCCAGATAACCACCGTCTTCGGCGGGCTGAGCGTCCGCGAGAACGTCCGCCTCGCCACGCAGTCGGCGATGGACGAGACGATCACGGCGGGCGACCGCTTCTTCCGCAGTTCGGACAGCTTCCCGGACGTCGAGGAGCGCGTCGAGGACGTGCTCGGCCGCGTCGAACTCGCGGACCGCGCCGACGAGACGGCGGCGGCACTCGCGTACGGCGACCGCCGCCGCCTGGAGATCGGCCTCGTCCTCGCGACCGACCCGAAGGTCGTCCTGCTGGACGAGCCGACCGCCGGGATGAGCGTCGAGGAGACGGAGGCGACGATGGAGCTCGTCGCCGACGTCCTCTCCGAACGCACGCTACTGCTGATCGAACACGACATCGACATGGTGATGAACGTCTCCGACAGGATAACCGTGCTCGACCGCGGCCAGGAACTGGCGACCGGAACGCCGGAGGAGGTCGCCGCGAACGAAGACGTCCAGGACGCCTACCTGGGCGGAGGTGGTCACTGATGCTGTCCGTCGAGAACCTCCGCGCCGGCTACGGCGAGACGGAGGTGCTCTCGGGCATCTCGCTCGACGTCGAGGAGGGCGAGATCGTCACGCTCGTGGGCCGCAACGGCGTCGGCAAGACGACGACGCTGCGCAGCATCACCGGTGCGCTCGAACCGACCGCCGGGACCGTCCGCTACGACGGCGAGGACGTGACGGGCCTGTCGCCGGTCGAGACGGCGCGCCGCGGCCTCGCGCTGGTGCCCGAGGAGCGCCGCGTCTTCCCCGGGCTCACCGTCCGCGAGAACCTCTCCGTCGGCGCGCTCGGCGGCGGCGACAGCGCCTTCCGGCGCGACGTCGACTCCGTCCTCGACACCTTCGAGAACCTCCGGGAGCGCCAGGACAACCGCGGAACGGACCTCTCCGGCGGCGAGCAGCAGATGCTCTCCATCGCTCGGGCGCTCGTCTGCGGCGCCGACGTGCTCCTGCTGGACGAACCCACGGAGGGGCTGGCGCCGCTCATCGTCGAGCGCGTGGCCGACCTCGTCGAGGAACTGAACGAGGAGGGCATCACCGTCCTGCTCGTCGAGCAGAACGTCGCCGTCGCGCTCGATCTGGCCGACCGCGCGTTCCTCCTCGACCAGAGCGGCATCGTCTTCGAGGGGTCGCCCGAGGAACTGCGCGACGACGAGGAGACGATGGACCGCCACCTCGGCATCAGCCTCTAGCGGCAGGACGCCGCGGTCCGCATCGCTGCTTTCCTTCTCTGTCGCGGTTCTCGAACGGTGGTGTCTTTCGCCGCTCCTGCTGAAGACAGGGCGCACATCGGGCATCGTAGACCCATCGACACCGCTTCGAACGGCTGTACCAATCGGTTGAAATTGGACTCGGCGGATCAAGAACGCACGGGTATCTACCGATACTTCTGTCGTGGTCGACCCATGATTACAGCCTCGTCGTCGTCCGGCGGTTCCGACCAACTAAGTTTGTTCCTTCCCTACCCTCGACACCGTGCGATCTTTCGTTATCTCGGGTCTATCAGGGAGCGGCAAGACGACGGCCGGTGAGTATGCGAAGCGGTGGGGGTACGACACAGTGTCCGTTGGCGATACCGTGCGACAGGCGTATGACGAGCAGGACCGGGACGAGTCGGTCGGTGAGTTCGTGCTACGAATACACGAAGAGAGTGGACGGACAGCGTTTGTCCAGGAGGTGCTCACGGAACTGGACCAGCGACTGGTCCGGCGCGGTGACGCCCCGACTGGCGTCGTCATCGAGGGAGTCCACTCAAAGACGTCGGTCGAGGCTGTCCGTGACCGGTTTGGACCGACGCCAGTCGTGTGGGTCCAGGCGCCGCTGCCACTTCGCCTCCAGCGGTACCGGCGGCGTGACGAGGGTCACACGTCGGCCGACCTCTTGTGTCGCGATCTCCGGGAGTTGAACAGTGGGATGTCGGACCTCGCGGCACCATTCGGTCACGATTACCACGTCCTCAACGACGGGTCGCGCCAGGCCTTCGAGGAACGCCTCGCTGCCATCTTTGAGTGATTCACTCGCCGAGCCGGTGCCCGTTCACGTACACGTCCTCGGCTGGCCCGCGCCCATCGTGGTAGTCGTCGTCGTACTCCATGAGCTGGAAGAGCGCGCCCGTCGGGTTCGACGGCGAGACGAACGCCTCGGTCCAGGTGTCGAACTCGGCGCGGTCGACGACCCGGAACCCGCTCTCTTCGAGCGCCGCGACGACGGCGTCGATGTCGGCCACCTCCAGCGTGACGTGGTGGAGTCCCGGCCCGTTCCGGTCGAGGAAGTCGGTGAGGAAGGTGTCCTCGGCGACCGGTTCGATGAGCTCCAGCCGGGAGGCGTCGCCGAGGCGGTAGTAGGCCCAGCGGAACCGGTCCTCGACGGTCTCGTCGGTCAGCTTCTCGCAGCCGAGCGCCTGCAGGAACGGCTCGGCCGTCTCGACGTCGGTCACGGCGATGCCGACGTGGTCCACTCTTATCGGCGTGTCGTGTGCTGTCATCGTCCGTGCGGACGGAGACGGGGACCTTGATTCTGTGGTTCGGTGGCGCGCGAATCGTCACCAGGGAACGACGTTCGGGAAATTTCTTTACGGCGGCCCGAGTAGCCGCCGGCATGGGCTTGTATCAGCGCGACTTCATGGAAGGAACCCGAGGAACGATGGGCGTCGACTGGGAGGAACGCATCGACTTCCAGCGCATGCGCGAGGAGCGCAAGGAGCGCGCCCTGGAGCGGATGCGCGAGGCCGGCCTCGGCAGCATGCTCCTCATCAACGACCCGAACGTCCGGTACGTGACGGGGCTCGCGATGACCGGCGGCTCCGGCGCGGACCACTACACGCTGCTCACCGAGGACGGGGACGTCGTCCACTGGGACACCGCCGACCACGCGAGCAACCAGCGGTTCAACTGCCCGTGGCTCGACGACGTCCGCTACGCGTGTCCCGGCCTCGGTAACGTTCCCCGCGCGTCCGGGCGCGACTCGGCGCGCAACTGGCTGAAGGGCAAGATGGCCGGCCTCGTCGTCGAGGCCATGGAGGAGTACGGCGTCCACAAGGAGCCGATGGGCATCGACGTGGGCAACCAGCACCTCATCTCGGAGTTCGAGGACCGCGGCGTCGACGTCCGCCCCGGCGAGTGCGTGCAGGTGATGGAGGACGCCCGGAAGATAAAGACCCGCGACGAGATCGAGGCGCTGCGGATGGTCGCCGCCATCATCGAGGGCGGGTTCCAGCGCATCAAGGAGACCGCCCGCCCCGGCATGCGCGAGTCGGAGGTCTGGGGCGAGGCCACCAAGGAGCTCTGGAGCCTCGGCGCGATGGTCCAGGGCGGCTACCTCACCTCCGGCCCGAACACGTGGCCGAAGCACCAGGCCAACACCACCGACCGCATCATCCGTCCCGGCGACCTCGTTTACGCCGACTTCTACAACATCGGCTTCATGGGCTACCGTTCCTGCTACTACCGCACCTTCAGCATGGGCGAGCCCACCCAGGCCCAGAAAGACGCCTACGAGACCGCGCGCGACAACCTCTACGACGTGCTCGAACGCATCGAGCCGGGCGTCACCACCGACGAGATAGCGAAGGGCTTCCCGGACATGGCGGGCGAGCACGCCGACTGGTACGACGCCGACGAGCACTGGCAGATGACGACCAACCACTGGGCGCACGGCCTCGGCCTCCAGCTCTACGAGGTGCCGCTCATCTGGCGCGGCCTCTCGCCCGACCACCCCATCGAGATCGAGGAGGGCATGACCATGGCCGTCGAGACGATGGAGCCCGCCGACCGCCAGGGCGTCCGCGTCGAGGAGATGGTCGTCGTCCGGGAGAACGGCGTCGAGGTCCTCAGCCAGTGGCCGGTCGAGGAGATCACGACCATCGACTACTGACGGGACGCTTCCTCCCTCTTCCCGCGTTTCCGATTCGGCGACGACGCCCTCCGCTGTGGCTGCCATCTCGTCGCGTGATGACATTTAACACGGGGGCCTGCGAAGCCCCCCACATGACGTCAGAGACAACCGAACAGTGGGAGACCGTCGAGACCAGCCGCGACGGCTACGTCGGTCGCATCACGCTCTCGCGGCCCGACGCGATGAACACATTCAGCACCGGCCTCGCGCAGGACCTGGACGAGGCGCTGCACGCGCTCGACGAGGACCCGGACGTCAGGGCGATAATCGTCGACGGGGCGGGCGACACCTTCTCCGCCGGCATCGACGTCTCCGAGCACGCCGACCACGAGACGGAGGCGGAGTACGAGACGTGGGTGGCGCGCATGGAGGAGCCGTTCCACACCCTGACCGAGATGTCGACGCCCGTCGTCGCCGCGGTGCACGGCCACGCGGCCGCCAACGGCATCGGCCTGGTCGCCGCCTGCGACCTGGCGGTGGCCGCCGAGGGAACGCAGTTCGGCGCGACGGCCCCGAAGGTCGGTCTCTTCTGCATGGGGCCGGCCGTGCCGCTGATGCAGTCGCTCGAACGGAAGCGCGTCCTCGAACTGATACTGACCGGCGAACTGATCGACGCGGAGACTGCGCTGGACTGGGGGCTGCTCAACCGCGTCGTCCCCGACGGCGAGCACCTGGACGCGGCCGGGGACCTCGCGGAGACCATCGCGTCGAAGAGCCCGACGGCGGTCCAGATGGGCAAGGCGGCGTTCTACGAGATGGTCGACATGGAGTACGACGCGGCGCTGGACTACTCGAACGAGCGGTTCGCCGCGCTCTGTGCGACCGAGGACGCCGGCGAGGGCATCGCGGCCTTCCTCGACGGCGAACCGCTCGACGCCGACGAGTGGCCCGGGCGGTAGCGCCAGTCAGGTGCGCCGGTGGAGCCAGAGCGCACAGCCGAGCGCGACGAGGCCGCTCGCGGTCGCGATGGCGAACGCGACCCGGTAGCCGAGCAGGGTGTAGATGCGCGACCCGGCGACGGTCTCGCCGGTCCAGTAGACGTCCAGCGCGACGCCCATGACGCCGGGGAGGACGGCACCGCCGAAGAAGCCCATGGCGTTGATGGCACCGGTCGCCGTCCCGCTCGTCTCGCCGGCGTGGCGCTCCTTGACGACGGTGTAGGAGAGCAGGAACCCGCCGAGGAGGAACATCACGCCGAAGAAGGCCGCGCCGACGTAGGCGAGCGGCGGCGTCCCGGTGAGGGCGATGCCGGCGTACGCGAGCGTGTAGAGGAGACCGGCGGCGACGATGAGCCCCGTTCGCCGGCCGAGTCGGTCCGAGAGCCACCCCATCACGGGCGACCCGAACAGCAGCCCGGCGTTGCCGGCGAGCGTGTAGAGCGACGCCGTCCGGACAGAGAGGTCGTAGGCGTGAACGAGGTAGGGGACGCCCCACAGCCCCATGACGGTGAAGTTCGTCCCGATGGCGAAAAACAGCATCAGCCCCATGATCCACGTCTCGCGCTCGCGGAGGACGACCCGCGCGTTGTCGAGCACCTCCGCGAACGTCAGGTCCGGCGGGTCGGCGGCGTCCGCGACCGGAGCCAGCCCGGCCTGCGCCGGCGAGTCGCGCACGACCAGGACGACGGCCACCGTGACCCCGAGACCAGCGACGCCGACGGCGAGCAGCGAGGCGCGCCAGCCGAGGTCGGCGACCGCGACGGCGAGCGGCGTCGTCGCGACCAGCCCACCGAGCGCCGACGCCGAGAGGGTCAGCCCGGTGACGGTGGCGAACTCGTCGGCGCGGAACCAGTTCGCGCAGTAGCGCAGCGTCGCGATGTAGATGACGCTACCGCCCAGGCCGACGAGCGCCCGGCTCGCGAACCCCGAGACGTAGGTACCGCTCGCGGCGAACCAGAGCACGCCCAGCGCCATCACGAACGAGCCCGCGCCGGCGACCCGCCGGGTTCCCTTCTGGTCGGCGAGCACGCCCGCCACCAGCTGGAGCGGCGCGTAGATGTAGAAGAAGGAGGCGTGCAGCAGACCGAGTTCCGAGCCGGTGGTGTCGAAGGCCCGGGCCAGGTGTTCGGCGAGCACGCCCGTCGACACCCGGTGGAAGTTGACGAGCACGAACGCCGACGCGAGGACGGCCCAGCCGACCCAGCGACGCGTCTTCAGGTCGTCCGACGATACCATGCCATGCCCTTCCGTCCCGGCCAGGTAAAACTAGGGGAGGCGACAATTGCTCCGCCTGGTTCGGCGGGACCGCGACCGCGCGGCGCGTCCGGACCGCGCCCCGTGACGGAACCGGCCGTTCTTACCTCGGTTGCGGTGACCGCCGACGGAAGGACGCATTATCGGTGGTTCCGGGTCGCTTTTGCTCGCAAGTCGCCCACTCTCCCCCGTGAGTCGCCGAACGACCCCGGCAACGAACTGTCGTCATGGCTGAGGACACCGGCTCCCGGTCGCCGAGCCCGGACGGCGGTGGGACGGCCGACGCCGCCCCTGCCCAGAACGCCGATGCCGGCCGTCTCCTTTCGACGCGGTTCGCCGCGCTGACGGACCGGTTCGTCCACGTCGTGGAACTGGCCGCGGCGCTGGTGTTCGCGCTCCTGTTCGCCATCGGCGTCGTCGACCTCGTCATCCGGATCGTCGAGGCGGTGCTTGACGGGACGATAACCGATCCCACCGTCGTCGTCGGATTCATCGACACCGGGCTCCTCCTGCTCGTCATCGTCGAGGTGTACCAGACGGTCGTCGCCTACACGCAGGAGAGCGATACGCGCCAGGTGGTCCGGCTCATCATCTACACCGGCGTCATCGCGATGGTCCGTAAGGCCATCATCTTCCGCACGGGCGCGTACGCGAGCACCCAGGACGCGCTGTTCGCCGCGCTCGCGTACACCGTCATCGTCCTCGGACTCATCGGGCTGCTGTTCGTCGAGCACGTCATCACGACGAGCTCCGAGAAGGCGACCGTCTGAACGGTCGCGTTCCCGTGCTGGTCCGCCGACCCGCCCGCTGGACCGACGCCCCGTCGGTTGCGGACACCACCGGTCGCCCACGAGTCCGTCCGATTCCTGTGGCTTCCCGTGGATTCATGCCGGCCGAGCGACAACTCCGAGGCGACATCCACATGAGCGAGGATTCCACATCGGCACCGGACGCGCGGGAGCAGCGGAACGCGGTCCGCGACCACTACGGGACGTTCGCCGCCGGCGAGGGCGACGCCTGCGGCGTCTCCGGGTCGTCGTGCTGCGGCGGGGGCGAGGCCGACGTCTCGGCGACCGCGCGGGAGCTCGGCTACTCGACGGAGGAACTGGAGGCCGTCGCAGCGGGAGCGAACCTCGGCGTCGGCTGTGGCAACCCCACGGCGATAGCGAACCTGGACGAGGGCGAGACGGTCGTCGACCTCGGGTCCGGCGCGGGCTTCGACTGCTTCCTCGCCGGCCGGGAGGTCGGCCCCTCTGGACAGGTGATCGGCGTCGACATGACGCCCGAGATGGTCGAGCGCGCCCGCGACAACGTGGAGGACAACGACGCCGACGCGGTCGAGTTCCGCCTCGGCGAGATCGAGCACCTGCCCGTGGCCGACGCGACGGCCGACGTGGTCATCTCGAACTGCGTCGTCAACCTCTCGCCCGACAAGCCGCAGGTGTTCGACGAGGTGTACCGCGTCCTCGCGCCCGGCGGCCGCGTCGCCATCACCGACGTCGTGTTGACGGCCGACCTGCCGGACGGCCTCCGGACGGACCTCGACGCCATCTCGAACTGCATCGCCGGCGCGTCCCGCATCGGTGACCTCGAAGCGATGCTCGAAGACGCCGGGTTCGAGTCGGTGTCGGTCGAACCGAAGGACGACAGCGACGCGCTCATCCGCGAGTGGACCGAGGACCGCGACCTCAGCGAGTACGTCGCCTCCGCGCGGATCACGGCCCGCAAGCCGGCGTAGGGACGGCCAGGAGCCGCTTCTCTCCTCCTACCCGAACAGCACCAGAGCGACGAAGAACAGCACCAGCGCCCCGGCCAGTACGAGCACCGGCTTGAGCGCGTCCAGGATGCTGTCCTCGGGCGGCTCGGGGCCGGAACTCGTGAGGGGACCATCTGTACCCATGGGATTCTCTCCGGCACCTGCCCACGTAACAATTATGTAGTCTCTGTTATGCGGTCCCTGGAACACGACCCGTCTCCCCGTCCCCTGCTCTCCGAGCGACGGGAGTTGCTCGCGGGAGCGTCGCGCACCTTGCCTCGCCGTAAACCGTTAAGGTCGGGGGGCGACAAGCCGGGGACATGAAGCTCGGCACCGGACTGTTCACCTGCCAGCGCCGCCCCGACGACGACCGCTCGATGACCGATATCTACGACGAGATGCTGGAACTCGGCGAGGCCATCGACGACGCTGGACTCGACAGCGCATGGGTGTCCGAGCACCACTTCGCGGACGACGGCTACCTCCCCGCTACGATGCCCTCGCTGGGCGCGCTGGCGGCCCGGACCGACGACGTCGAGATCGGTACCTGCATCGCCCTCGCGCCGCTGTACGACCCGGTACGCCTGGCGGAGGACGCCGCGACGGTGGACCTGCTTTCAGACGGTCGCCTGACGCTCGGCCTCGCCATCGGGTCCAACCCGGCGGAGTTCGAGGCGTTCGGCGTCCCCCGCGAGGAGCGCGTCGACCGCCTCATGGACACGACGAACGTCCTCCGCGGCGCGTGGTCGGAGGGACCGCTCGACTACGACGCCGAGTTCCACGACGTCTCGCCGGACGTGAGCGTGACGCCGAACCCCGAGTCGGACGTCCCCGTCATGTTCGGCGGGTCGGCGAAGCCGGCGGTCCGCCGCGCCGCCCGCACCGCCGACGCGTGGTGTGCTCCCTCCGCGCTCTCCATCGAGGGCGTCCGCAAGCGCAAGGAGGACATCGAGAACGTCCGCGAGGAGGAGGGCCTCGACGACGACTTCGACGTGTACGTCCTCCAGCACGGCTTCGTCGCCGACTCCCGCGAGGAGGCGTGGGAGACGATGAAGTCGGGCTACTTCTTCATCCAGCGGCGGTACGCCGAGATCTTCTCCGGCGAGACGGTCGACGAACTCGACGACGAGCGCAAGCAGGAACTGAAAGAGCAGGCCATCTTCGGCACGCCCGAGCAGGTCGCAGCGGAACTCGAGACGTACCGCGAGGCGCTGGGCGACGACGTCCACTTCATCTTCCGCACGTACCACCCCGGCATCGGCACCGACGAGATGGTCGAGTGCGTCGAGCGTCTCGGCGACGAGGTCGCTCCGCTCGTCAGGTGACACCACCGTTTCCGCTGCTGGTCGACCGTCGTCCCCGCGCCAGCACACCACCCCACAATTTCCGCTGTTAGACCGCCGGGCGGCGTCGGATTTTGGCTTCGTCCGCGACGGCTAGCGCCCGTCGTCTCGGGGTCGGTATCGTCTCGGGGTCGCTACGACCCGCCCTGGCTGACGCTGGTGGTGTCGTCGTGCGAGCGCCGCCCGGAGAATGGGTAGCCGTGGACGTCGTTCGACCGTCGGGAGGCGGTGAGGAAAGCGTCCAGATCGTCAGACGAGCAACTGGATGTCGGCGTCCGCCATGTGCTCGAGGGCGGTGGCAGCGCCGACGTCGGCGACGACGCCGTCGTAGAGTTCGTCGGCCTCGTAGTCCATCAGCTCCATCGTCATCTGGCAGGCCTGCATCTCGACGCCGCTCTCGATGGAGAGGTCGACGAGCTCCTCGATGGTCGCCGTCCCGTTCTCGTCGATCTTCTTGTTCATGAACTTCGTCGCCATCGCGTCGCCGAACGGGAGCGCGGCGAGCGCGTTCGGCATCGGCAGGCTCGGGTTGCCGACGGCGCTGAGCTTGAGCTCCTTCGACTTCTCCTCGTGGAGGATGTCGAGGCCCCAGAAGGTGTGGAAGACCACCACGTCCCATCCGAACGCCGCGGCAGTGCTGGCGAGGATGAGCGGCGGGTACGCCATGTCGAGCGTCCCCTTGGTCGCGATGATGGTCATCTTCTTCTGGCCGTCACCGACCTCGGACTTGAGGTCCGCGACCTCCTGCTCGAGCTCCTCGATCTGCTCGTAGAGCTCGGCCTGGCTCGGTGCGTCGGCCCCCGAAGCGTCGGGCGTGTCCGTACTCATGGGGTCACTCCGTCTTCCGGACGTAGTGGCGGTAGACCGAGTCGCCCTCCTCCTGGTCGAGGAGCTCGACGCCGTCGGTCGTGTCGGCCCACCCCTTGAGGTCGCTCATGCTACCGGAGTCGGTCGAGACGACCTCCAGAACGTCTCCTTCGCCGAGGCCGTCGATGGACTGCTTGGTCTTGACGACGGGCATCGGGCAGCTCTTTCCTTTCACGTCCAGCGTCTCAGTGACTTCGAATTCCGTGCTCATAGTTGGGTCACCCTTGGTCTGTCTTGGGCTTACCCCACAATACCAACTTCGGGTACAAAAACCCGTCGAATTGTAAAATCCGTACTCGACTGTTCTACCATAGTGTACTCGCTCGCGTGTGCTGAGACAACAATAACGGTGAAGCGGGGCCGTCGCTGCTGCTCTATTTTCGCAGGGTCGTCACCGACCGATACGGTATTGCGTAGTAATCGAAATACTATGCAAAAGCTTATGTGCGACCGACCAGTAACGCTACGTGACGACAATGAGTGAAGATACGTCCGACACCGACGTGGAGACCATCGAAGCGGAGACCCTGAAAGAGCAGATCGACGCTGGCGAGGACGTCACCATCCTCGACGTTCGCGCCGAGGACGAGTTCGACGAGTGGCACATCGAGGGCGACTCGGTCGAGATCGCCAACGTGCCGTACTACGGCCTCGTCGACGGCCTCGACGAGGAGGACCTCGAACGCATCCCGGAGGGCGACCCTCTCGTCGTCCTCTGTGCGAAGGGTGGGTCCAGCGAACTCATCGCCGAGATGCTCGTCGAGGAGGGCCGTGACGCGGTCAGCCTCGCCGAGGGGATGAACGGCTGGGCGACCATCTACGAGTACGAGGAGGTCGAGACCGACGGTGACGCGCTCGTCGCGCAGTACCAGCGTCCCTCCAGCGGCTGTCTGGGCTACCTCGTCGTCTCCGGCGACGAGGCGGCGATCATCGACCCGCTCCGCGCGTTCACCGACACGTACCTGGAGGACGCCGAGGAGCTCGGTGCCGACCTGAAGTACGCCATCGACACCCACATCCACGCCGACCACATCTCAGGCGTGCGTGCCCTTGCCGAGGAAGGCGTCGAGGGCGTCATCCCGGCGGCCTCCGTCGAGCGCGGCGTCACCTACGCCGACGAGGTCACCAACGCCGAGGACGGCGACGTCTTCGAGGTCGGCGACACCGAGATCGAGACGGTGTACACGCCCGGCCACACCTCGGGCATGACGTCCTACCTCGTCGACGGGGAACTGCTCGCCACGGGCGACGGCCTGTTCATCGAGAGCGTTGCCCGCCCGGACCTCGAAGAGGGCGACGAGGGTGCGCCCGACGCGGCCAAGCAGCTGTACGAGTCGCTCCAGGAGCGCGTGCTCACGCTCGACGACGACGTCCTCATCGGCGGTGCGCACTTCAGCGACTCGGCCGAACCCGCCGAGGACGGCACCTACACCGCGCCCATCGGCGAGCTGACGGAGACGATGGACGCGCTGACCGTGGACGAAGACGAGTTCGTGGACATCGTCCTCGCGGACATGCCGCCCCGGCCCGCGAACTACGTCGACATCATCGAGACGAACCTCGGTCAGCAGGAGGCCGACGACGAGGAAGCCTTCGAACTCGAACTCGGCCCCAACAACTGCGCTGCCAGTCAGGACGCACTCACGAGCGATGACTGAACCGAAGGATAGTCGGCTTCCGATGATCTACTAATGAGCGTGGAACTGATACCAGCACTGACCTTCGCCGAGCTGTTCCCGAACGGCATCGAGCGGTACGCCATCGGGGGGCTACTCATCGGTCTCGGCACGGCCGTGATCTACCTCGGCACGGGCATCATCGCGGGCGCGAGCACGTTCCTCGAATCGACGTGGTCGTACGCCTCGAGCCTGCCCCGGTTCAACCAGCCGAAGTACCTCGCCTCCCGCGACTGGCGGATCGTGTTCACGCTCGGTATCGTCCTCGGGGCGGCGGTCTACGCCGTCGTCTTCCAGGGTGGCGCGTGGACGACCGACGTACAGTGGTGGCGACTGCTCGGCGGGGGCGTCCTCGTCGGCGTCGGCACTCGCGTCGGGAAAGGCTGTACGTCCGGCCACGGCGTCTGTGGCGTGGGGTCGGTCTCCGAGACCTCCCTCGTCAACGTGGCGACGTTCATGGCGGTCGCGATCGGAACGGCCCAGCTGGTCCAGGCGCTGGGGGTGAATCCATGAGCGCGAAGCCCGACCGGCACCCGGCGTTCATGCCGGTGATACTGCTCGGCGGCCTGATCTTCGGGTTCGGACTCGGCTACAGCCACATGGCGCGTCCGGAGGTCGTCCTGAACTTCCTGCAGTTCGAGGACTTCGGACTGCTGTTCGTGATGGGCGGTGCCGCGGTCACCACCGGCATCGTGTTCGCCGTGGCGACCACCGTCCTCGACCGCGCACCACTGACCGGCCGAGCGTACTCGCGTCGACTCAAGTCGTTCGACAAGAACGTCCTCGTCGGCGGCGTCATCTTCGGCGTCGGCTGGGGCGTCACGGGTATCTGTCCCGGTGCCGCCTACGCCAGCCTCGGAATCGGGAACGTGACCATCCTGTGGGCGATCGCGGGTATGTTCATCGGCTCGTACCTGCAGGCGTTCTGGCGGGCGCGCTCGTCCGACACCGGTTCGACGTCCGTCGCGAGCGACTGAATCGGCTTTCGACCACCATCCTACCTACTGGCCGCTACCCGACGAGCTGCAGCACCGTTTCGGACCGTCGATAGCCGCTCACGCGGCCATCGCTACAGTATTGTACTATTTGCACAACACAGGTGGCGCAGTAGCGAGACTGTTGGAACAGTAACGAGATCGATTCGAAGGTCGCCATACTTCTCTGTTGACGCTTGACAGGCGTTCTGGGCGAATCCGCGCGTAGTCATGCATAAGTTACGTCTAACCATGCATACCGTATCGAAATATAGTCTTGCACCATCAACCCAAAACCGTTAAGTGGTGTTGCCGGCTATCTCCAGTTGAGCAGAAATCAATGAACAGTACAATACTGCACGAGGTGTCGAATCATGTTCGGAATTGAGAGCGTCTCCGGTCCGATGGGTGCCGCCATAATCATCGGCGCCGTGCTGGTCGAGGCGATCCTGCTGTACGTCGGCTATGGGGTACTGGAGCAGGTACTCGGACCGACCATCACGAAGGCGCTGCGGGGTGACTAGCGATGGAGGTATTCGGAGTCGCGGCGTCGCTGCTCGGCATGTTCGCCGGCTTCGGGCTACTCATCGGCCTCCTGTTCGGATTCTTCGGGATGGGTGGGTCGTTCCTCGTCACGCCCGCACTGCTGGTGATGGGCTACAAGACCGACGTCGCAGTCGCGTCCGGACTCGCGTTCGTGTTCGGGACCTCGGTCATCGCGACGCTCAAACACCGCGACCTCGGACAGGTCGACTACAAGCTTGGCGTGCTGATGATCGCCGGGACGACCGCCGGCATCGAGGTCGGCAAGATCGGCCTCCACTGGCTCCAGGACATCGGGCTGGCCAACACGGTCGTCAGCATCTCCTACGTGGGCCTCCTCGGCGCTATCGGCGTCTTCATCACGTACAACGCCATCAAGGGCGACGACGACGGTGGCGTCAGTCACGACGCCGAAGACATGGACGTCGAGGAAGCCGCCGAAGAGATCCCCGACATCGCCAAGAAGATCCAGTCCTACCGCGTTCCGCCGATGATGAACATCAAGGGCGGCCTCACGGTCTCGCTCTGGATGATCCTCGGCGTCGCGTTCGCCACGGGCCTGCTCTCGGGCTTCCTCGGCGTCGGGGGCGGCTTCATCCGGATGCCCGCCCTGTTCTACCTCATCGGCGTCCCGGTCCCGGTCGCGGTCGGGACCGACCTGTTCGAGATCGTCTTCTCGGGCGGGATCGGGAGCTTCCTGTACGCGATGGACGGCGCAGTCGACCTGACCATCGTCGTCCCGCTGCTTGCCGGTAGCGCGCTCGGAGCGCGACTCGGTGCCGCGGCCACGAGCCTCGTGGAAGAAGAGGACATCAAGGTGTACTTCGGCGTGATGCTGCTGCTGGGCGCCATCGCGGTCGCCGTGCGGGAACTCGGCGGCGTCCTGGAGATGCCCGTCCTCGACATGGTGAGCCTGGCCATCATCATCGGTGCCGCGCTGCTCGTCAGCGGGGCGGTCGTTGTCAGTTCCATCCGGGAACTCCGCACCGAAGAGCCCTCGTCCGTGGCGCAGGCTTCCGACTAACACGCCAATTTCGGACGCACGTCGTTTTCTCGTGGCGTCCACCCGATCGTTTCTGTTCTCCGACCGACCTGATCCGGACCGCTCCAGCGAGCGCCCGCGGTCCACGCGACGACGCGTAACCGTCGACGCACCATCCAGCGAGCGTCGGATTTTCGGGAGACGCGGCAGTGTTGTGCGTACTATGCAAAACCTTTTCCGTGTCTAGTCCGTATCCCTAGCCGATAACCAATGACAGACTCGATGGCTGAATACCTCCAGCAGGACATGGAGTGTGAGGGACTACTGGAGTGTCTGCACGGCCTGAAGGAACTCGACCGCAAGTGCTACCGGGTCGTCGTCGAGAGCGAGGAGCCGCTGACGATCGACGAGATCGCCGACAGCATCGACCGCGAGCGCTCGACCGCGTACCGCTCCATCCAGCGCCTCCTGCAGACGGGGTTCATCCAGAAGGAGCAGGTCAACTACGACCAGGGCGGCTACTACCACGTCTACCGGCCGACCAACCCCGACCAGGTCACGAACGACATGCAGCGGATGCTCAACGAGTGGTACGCCAAGATGGGCCAGCTCATCCAGGAGTTCGAGGACAAGTACGACCCCAAGGCCGAACAGGCCGTCAACCAGTAACCGCTGACTCGTCGTTCTATCTCCCCTTTTAGCGTTCTCTCTGCACAGTTGTGCGTCCGCCGGACCCTTTCGACCTCTCCTCGCGAGCCGCCGTGGACGGGTAGTCGCTACCGGTTCCCGGCTCTCGGCGACCCGTCACGTTCCGACCGGTACGCCAGTCCCGAGAGCGCACCGAGCGCGCCGTAGAGGGCGACGCCACCGAAGCCGTGGTCGGTCAGGAACGTCCCGAACTGGACGTAGTACAGCAGGTTCACGACCACCCCTCCCAGTCCGACGAGGGCGATGAAAAGCCACGCCCACCGTCGATCGCTCCCGGTCATGCCACTGATCTCCGCCTGGCGACGATGCGTGTCGGCTCCTATTGAACCTGATGGTCGCTCACGCTGACGTTCGGCCGTTGCGATAGCATCGCGGTCCGCGCCTGCGAGCGCGCGAGCGTCGACCCCCGCTCGTTTCCGCCGAACGCCTTCCGAAGGTATATTGAATCGTCCGTGAGTACCTCCGCCCGATGTCAACCATCGACCTGACGATGAACCTGTTGCACACCGTGTTCGCCGGTCTCTGGGCCGGCGCTGCGGTGTTCGTCGCCGCGCTCGTCATCCCGGCGGCGCGGGATGGGCGACTCGACGCGGAGGCGCTCGACTGGCTCACCCAGCAGTACACGCGGTTCTCGTCGCTCGCGGCGCTCGTGCTGCTCGCCACCGGCGGCCACCTCGCCGGTACGGGGTACACGTTCAACTCCCTGCTGGAGACGAGTCGCGGGCACCTCGTCCTGACGATGGTCGCACTGTGGTTCCTCCTCATCGGCCTGAGCCACGCCGGCCGGAGTCGCCTCAGCGACGGCCTGAGCCGCAGCGCTCGCGACGCCGCCGACGGCGCGGCGACGTTCTTCTACGCCGCGGGCGCGGTCGCCGTCGGCCTCCTCCTGGTCGCCGGTCGACTCTCGTACGCTTAGCAGGGAGCGCCGGTCGCGACGACGGCCCTCCCGTCCGGAACTGCTGTCGAGGGGGACGCGACCGTCGCCGACGGACCGGACTGACCTGCGACCTGTCTCTCCTCACCGAACCCGGGGAATCGCTGCCACCGGGGTTTCGTCCAATGTGTCCTTTTCAGGGCGTTACGCGCCGGATTTAACTTTCACCGTGGTAGGCTGACCTATTTATTCCACACCTCCGAAGCGGCGGGCATGGGATTGATGAGACGGCTCGGCGTCGGACCCTCCGACGACTCCGACCCCTACGAGTGTCAGGGGTGTGAGTCCGAGTTCGAGGTCCAGTACCAGGTGTGCCCCGAGTGTGGCAGCTACGCCGTCGAACGCGTCGACTGGGACTGAATCTCCTCGCCATCCTCTCTCGACAGCCCGCCGCCGGTCTCCGCCCTCCACGTGTCGGGTGTACCGTGACCACCGAGCGACCGCTCCCGGCCGTAAACGAACCTGGCGTTAATATAAACCAAACTAGAATAGAAATTAGTTTCTTTCGAGGGTATCGCCTGTATGGCGGATGGTAACGACAGGCGTGCGACAGATGTGGAACTGAGCAGACGAGCGTTCACGTCGTCGGTCGCGGGGGCGGCCGCGATGGCGGCCGTCGGCACCGCGACAGCAGGCGACGACGCGGCGGTAGACGACCGCTCGTGGTCTGCCGACCTCGACCCCGTCGACGCGGCGTTCACGCCCTCCGAGTGGCACACCGTCGGCCCCTTCCAGTACCAGCGCCGCGGCGTCGAGACCGGGTGGCTGTTCCCCGAGGGCGGCGAGGCTGCGTACGCGACCGGCGACGAACGACCGGCCGCCGACCAGCAGTTCCAGTCGGCGTACGCCGGCGGTGCGACAGTCGAGTGGGCGACGGAGACGCTCGCCGACGGCGAGTCGACGGTACCGCTCGATTTCGCCGACCGCGTCGACCCCACGGACGGCGGCCTGACGCCGCTGTTCGGCGGCGCTGGCCTGTTCGACGACTTCCAGGACTGGTTCGGGGTCGGCGGCGTCCTCTATGCGACCGGCTACGCCGTCGCGGCGTTCGAGATGTCCGAGACGCGCCGCGCGGTGCTGGAGACGGACGCCTCGGTCGCGTGGCTCAACGGCCGGCGGTACGAGGAACCGCCGTCGGGCGTCGTGCTGGAGGAGGGGACGAACTACCTCCTGCTGAAGAACACCCTGACCTTCGCCAGCGGCTCCGTCTCGGTGACGTTCCGCCCGCCGCGCGCGCCCGTGGAGGTGAACGACCTCGCCTCGTTCCGCGGGACGCCCCAGAACGTCGTCCTCCCGGACCTGCGCGTCGGCGAGGCGACCGACCGTCCCGCATCCGTCCGGGTGACGAACACGACGGCCGAGGAGCGAACGCCGACGCTGACGTTCGCACCGGACAGCGACCTGGTCGAGGAGCGGACCGTCGCGGTCGACCCGCCGCTGGCACCGTTCGAGACGCGGCGCGTGAACACGCGGGTCGTGACCGACGGGCCGGTGGGGAGCCAGGGCTCCGGAACCGCCGACGTGGAACGCGAGGAGACGGTCCCTGGCCTGGCGATGACCAGCACGGAGACCGCCCCGGTCGGGCGAAGCGACGCCGCGAAGTCGGCCGCCGGGACGGCAGGCGGGGGGTCGTTCACCGTTCAGGCGGCCGACGAGGCCGTCACTGCGCGCGTCGGCGTCGACGGTGCGACCGACGAGCGGGCGATTCCGCTCCGGATCCGTAGCAGAGACGAAACGCGCTGGCAGACGACGTTCGTCTCCGAACACGACGAGAGCGTTCAGGAGTTCTCCGTCAGGGAACCGTCGGGGTCGTCGGGACCGTACGAACTCATCGTCTCGCTGCACGGCGCGAACGTCCCCTCCATCAACCAGGCGGGCGCGAACGTCCAGCGCGAGGACGCCTACGTCGTCGCGCCCGGCGCGCGCGGGCCGGTCAACTACGACCACGAGGACCTGGGTCGCCTCGACGACCTCGAGGCCATCCGGGTGGCGAAAGAACGGTTCGACGTCGACGAGGACGCCGTCTATCTCACCGGGCACTCGATGGGCGGCCACGGAACCTGGCACGTCGGCCTGACGAACCCCGACCGGTTCGCCGGCCTCGCCCCCTCGGCGGGGTGGACCGACCACGAGACCTACATCACCGCGACGTTCGACCGCGACAAGCTCCACTCGTTCCCGCGGCTGAAGGCGGTCGGGGAGACGGCGCTCCAGAAGAACCTCGCGCTGCCGAAGACGGCAAACGCGGTCGACGGCACGCTCCCCGTCTTCGCGCTGCACGGTGGCGCCGACACCTCGGTCCCGACGCTGCATCCCCGGACCTACCTCCGAGCGCTGGCCAACCGCGGCCTCACGGTGCGCGGCGAGGTCGGGCGGCGTTACTCCACGCCCGACCCCGACGACGTCGACGTCGCGTTCCTGGAGGTTCCCGACCAGCCACACTGGTGGGACGCCGGCATCGGCGAGGGGACCGACTGCGTCAACCACCCCGACCTGCGGACGTTCCTGCGGTCGACCACCCGCGACCCGTACCCCGAGCACGTCCACCTCTTCACGACGAATCTCCGCGTCGAGCACCGCAAGTACTGGGTCGCGGTCCACGAGCAGGAGACGATCCACGCCCCGACGAAGGTGGACGCCGCGGTGACCGGGGACGGTCTCCGCATCGACACCGAGAACGTCGCCGTCTGTTCCGTCGACCCGCGCGTCTTCCACGAGACTGACGTGCGCGTTCGCGGCGCGCCGACGGCCACGGTGAACGGCGAGACGGTCCGACTTCCCGGCAGAGGAGGCGAACAGCGGATCTACCTCGACCTCCGCGACGGCGTCTCGGCGTCTCGCACTGCGCCCGACTGGCCCGCCGTCCGGAAGTCCCCCGAGCAGTACGGCCCGCTCAAGGAGGTCCACCACGACCCCTACTACCTCGTCTACGGGACGCAGGGCGACGCCGCCGAGACGACCGCGAACCGAAACCTCGCGAACGTGCGCTCCCAGCGGCTCGTCCAGCGAGCGCGGGCGAAGGCGACGGTCGTCCCCGACACCGCGGTCGACGACGCGCTCATGCGCGAGTACAACCTCGTGCTGTTCGGACGGCCGTCCTCGAACGCCGTGTACCAGCGCCTCGCGGACGGTTTCCCGGTCGAGGTCGGCGACGGCCGCGCGGCGGTCGCGGGGAACGTCTACGAGGGCGACCTCGGCGTGGAGTTCGTCTACCCGAACCCCGAGCATCCGGAGTCGCTCGTCCAGGTCGAGACGGGCACGTCGCTCGCGGGAGCCCGGCTCACCCGCGTCCGAAACTGGATCCCGACGCAGACGGCGACGCCCGACTACGCCATCTTCGACGACACCGTCCGCTACCAGGGGTGGAACGCCGCTCGCGCCGCCGGATTCTTCGACGAGCGCTGGCGCGTCGCCCCCGAACTGGGATACCTCCGGTCGACCGCGGTCGTCGGCCAACGGGACGACTGACGCGTCGGACGTCACGTCGCGTAAGACGCACCCCGGGGAGTTACCCCCGTCCCGTCCTGCATTCTGCCGCTGGCGTGTCTGACGACGCCAGGTTGCATGTCTGACAGGGATTTATTGAAGGGTACGTTGTGCCGTGTTGTACGAATCCCGTGTCGCACGGGTGGTCCAGCAATGAGTCAGACAGAAGACAACGCGTGGAGTTCCGGGCCGTGGCCGGGGACGTACCATGCACAACACGACTGGGAGGGCAGTGAACCGCTCAGCACGACGGTCATGACGGCCGTCGCGGAGGCTATCGACGAGGACCCGACGGAGATGGATCCGCTGTACGAGCGGTTCGACCCCGACGCCCTCGACGGACTGTTCCGGCCGAGGAGCAACGGTGCGCCGCCCTCCGGCGGCCACGTCTCGTTCACGTTCAAGGAACACCGGGTGTTCATCCAGAGCGACGGCCACATCGCCATCCACCCGCCGGCCGAGTGACAGACCGGGCGACGCGTCGGCCCGGTCGCCGGCTGTCGCACCTGCCGACGACGGCTACGACTCGATGATCTCGACCAGGTTGTCCTCGGGGTCGCGGAGGAACAGGATGCGCGAACCGCTCTCGGTCGTCTGCGGTTCGCTCAGCGTCTCGACGTCTCCGGGTACCGTCTCGTAGAAGGCGTCGACGTCGTCGGTCTCCAGGCCGAGGTGCTTCGCCCCTGGTCGGTTGATCGTATCTTCCGCCTTGCCCGCTCCCCCGGGTTCGTACTCGACGAGTTCGATCCGCGCGCCGTCTGCGTCCAGATGAGCGAAGCGCCCGGTCGCTCCGTCGACGTCCACGGCCGTCGAGAACGACGGTCCCTCGACGGTGAACCGACTGAGGACGGTGAGCCCCAGGACGTCTCGATAGAACTCGACGGCCCGGTCGAGTTCCGTTACGGTCACGCCGAAGTGATGTGCCTGCAGTTCTTCCATACCGTGACGTCCAGCCAGCACGCGCAAAACCGCTTCGGGTCGGGGAGCCAGCACCGCGTTCGCGGCCCTCGTCTCACCTCTCGTCGTCTTCGCCGTCGTCACTCTCCTCGCCGTCGTCACGAACGACCTCGATGCCAGCGACCGTCGGATCCCCTTTCTTGTGCCGGAAGACGACGTCGAGGACGCCGTCCTCCGACTCGACCGCGAACGATTTCGTCGTCCCCCTGTCGTGGCCGAGCTCCCTGTACACGTCGTAGTCGTCGAGCACCGTCTCGTCCTCGACCTCGACCGCGAACTTGCGCGGCCCCGACTTCTTGTAGTCGCGCCACCCCGTCTCGCCGAAGTACGTCTCGGCGAAGTACAACCGGACGACGTATCGGCCGTTCTCGACCGGGAACCGATACTGCATCTCGACGTCGTCGGTCGGATCTCCCTTCACGTCGGGGTCGTACCGTTGCCGCTGGAACACGGCCTCGGGCGTCCCGTCCGGAACGGCGGACGTCGTCGCGATTTGGTCGCTCGTCCGATTCGTCCGGCTTCCACTGAGGCGGGCGTTCCCGAACCACGACGGGTTGCGCTCGGTGTCCGGAAGCCAGTCCGGTCCGCCGTCCGACGCTTTCAGCCGTTCGCCGCCGACGTTGATACGGTAGCGCACCTCCGACTGCGGAGCTTCCGTCGTCCGGGTCGGCGCAGTCGTCGGCGTCGCGGTGGCCGTCGGCGTCGCAGTGGTCGTCTCCGTCCCGGTCGTCGCTGATGGGGTCCGTGTCGGCTCGCTGCTGGTCGTCATCGAGAGGTCCTGTGTCGACTCCGGGCCGGTCGTGACGGCTTCCGTCGTCGTGGCGGCCGTCCCGTCGTGGGTGCCGCCGGACACCGAGCCGAAGCCGCCACTCGGTATCCCCGTGAGGATCATCGTCCCGGCGACGAAGAAGACGATGCCGCCCCCGACGAGCGCACCCTGGGTGAACCCGTCGCGCGAATCATCTGCCATTCTTCTCACATCCTCGCGTGTGTTTCGCCATCGAACGAGGTTCGACACCCTCACGAACTAATTATACACCAGCTAAAGTGCAACGCGGCCGGGATCACCCCGAACGGCGCTGCTGGTTCATCTCGACTGCGCTACTGGTCGACGTACCGACTGCCGGATGGTCGATTCCTCGCCAACGTTCTCGGGCCAGCACCGGGGCTCCGTACGCCGGCGCGACGAACGCTGTCGGGGGAACGGCCGCACCGCTACTCGTGGCCGGAGACGGGAACGGGCTCGTAGGGCTCTTCCAGGTAGGCGACGTCGCTCGCGGAGAGGTCGATCTCCAGCGCCTCGACGGCGTCCTCGAGATGTTCGACGCTGGTCGTGCCGACGATGGGAGCGTCGACCCAGTCCTTGTGCAGCAGCCACGAGAGCGCGATCTGGGCCATCGTGACGCCCTTCTCCGCGGCGAGTTCCTGGGCGCGCTCGTTGACCTCCCTGCCGCCCCCTTCGCGGTACGGGTGGTCGTACATGTGCTCCTCGGTCTCGCCGCGGGTCGTGGCGTCGATGTCCTCGTGAGGCCGGGTGAGGTAGCCGCGGGCGAGCGGACTCCACGGGATGACGCCGACGCCCTCGCGCTCGCAGAGCGGGAGCATCTCGCGCTCCTCCTCGCGGTAGACGAGGTTGTAGTGGTTCTGCATCGTCACGAAGCGGTCGGTACCGAGTTCGTCGGCAGTGTGGAGCGCGTCGGCGAACTGGTGGGCCCACATCGAACTCGCGCCGAGGTAGCGGACCTTCCCGCGCCGGACCGCGTCGTCGAGCGCCTGCATCGTGACGCCGATAGGCGTGTCGTCGTCCCAGCGGTGGATCTGGTAGAGGTCCACGGTGTCCATCCCCAGGCGGTCGAGGGAGTTCTCCAGTTCCTGTTCGATGGCCTTCCGCGAGAGCCCGCCCGAGTTGGGGTCGTCGTCGTCCATCTGGAAGTACCCCTTCGTGGCGACGACCATCTCGTCGCGCCGGCCCTCCAGGGCGTCGCCGAGCACGCGCTCGCTCTCGCCTCCGGAGTACATGTTCGCCGTGTCGAAGAAGTTGATGCCGAGGTCGATGGCGCGCTCGATGATCTCGTGGCTCTCCTCCTCGTCGAGGACCCACTCGCGCCAGTCGCTCGTGCCGAAGCTCATGCAGCCGAGGCAGATGCGGCTGACCTCCATGCCCGTGTCGCCGAGCGTCGTGTACTCCATACGCGACGCTCGCGCGGCGCGCCCAAAAAGCTGGGCGTCCACTCGCGGCTTGCCGGATCTACTCGCCGCGTTCCGGCATCGCCCCGGCGACCGCGCGCAGCCACGCCTCGCGGTCGTCGGCCTGCACCGCCGCCGACGCCGCGCCGGCCGCGTCCGCGCCGAGGTCGAACGCCGCCGCGACGTCCGCCGCCCCGCTGATGCCGCCGCCGAGGAACACCTTCGTCTCGGGACGCTCGGCCGCGACCAGGTCGACGACAGCCTCGACGCGCTCGGGATGTGTCCGGCTGATTGCGCGTCCCGTCGCCACGTCCTCGGGCTTCTCGAACAGCAGGCAGTCCGGCTCGAACGAGAGTACCGCCCGCGCCTGCTCGACCCCGTTCGCGCAGACGATGCTCTCCAGCCCCAACTCACGACAGCGGTCGACCGTCGTCTCGATGGCGGCGAGCTCGGCAGGCCGCTCGGGATGGTTGACCAGGACGCCGTCCGCGCCCGCCGCCGCCACCGTCTCCGGCAGCACGCCGCCCGTCCGCCGCCCCGGTTCGTCGGCGTCGACCCCCTGCGCGACGACGGGCAGCGACGTCTCCGCCGCAATCAACCGGAGGTCGGGCGTCTGTGGCGCGACGACGAACCGCGCGTCCGTCTCCGCCGCGACGCGCTCGACGGTGCGGGCGAACGCCAGCCCCTCCTCGCCGGCCGTCCCGGGGTACGTCTTGACGTTGACCAGGAAGTACGGGTAGTCGAGTGCCACTGGCGGAGCCGTCTCGCTCCGGCCGGATAGCGGTTGCGACGCTCACTCCGTCGTGTCGTTCGTCCCGCAGAGGGTTCGGTTCCCCGGGGGCTCACCGCAGCGGGCGCTCGTCAGGAACACGAGCCGGCCGTCCTGTTCGACCTGCGCCTTGGCGTACAGGCAGTCGGCGTCGCTCTCGCCCAGGTCGAGGCGCTTCCACTTCTTGCGGTCGTCGACGCGGCCGCGGAGGACGATGCGCCCGGCGTCGGTCGGCCACGCGCAGGGGACGTCGGTCCCGCCAGCGACGTCGAACGTCGACCCGTCCTCGGTCACGGTTCGCATGCCCCGGACCTCGTAGGACTCCTGGTGGACGAGGTCGCCGTCGTGTTCGACCTGGAGGTGGACGACGTGCGGCCGGTCGTGGATGTTCCGCACGACCAGGTCCCGGAGTTCTGTCGCGTCAGAGCCGTTCCCGAACGGCAGGTCGACTCCGAGACAGCCGGCGGTGGCGAGCGCGGGGAGGGCGGCGAGCAGGCGGCGTCGGCGCATCAGGTAAGCCGGCCGACGGAAGTTAGAAATATAGGTTTTCTGGAGCCGTGCCGGTCGCGGAACCTTTACTCCGTCGTGGCGTCCGCTCCGCAGGCGGTCGGTTCGTCCGCCCGCGACGCACAGTCGCCGCTCACCATGAACGTGAACCGGCCGTCGCGTCCGACGTGCGCCTCGACGACCCGGCAGTCGGCGTCGCTCTCGCCGAGGTCGTACGTCTCCCACTCCGACCGGTCGTCGACCCTGGCGCGGAGCACGATGCGTCCCGGTTCGGCCGGCCACGCACAGGGCACGTCGGCCCCGCCCACGACGTCGTACGCCGACTCGTCTCCGAACACCGTGTGCTTCGCCTCCACGTCGTAGGACTGCCAGTGGACGAGGTCGCCGTCGTGTTCGACCTGGAGGTGGACGACGTGCGGTTCGTCGTCGTGGTTGCTCACGGTCAGGTCGCGGAGTTCGGTCGCGTTCGATTCGCTCCCGAACGGCAGCACGGCTCCAAGCAGACCGACCGTGACGAGCGCGGAGAGGGACCCAAGGAGGCGACGGCGACGCATCTGGTAATATACGGGTTCTACTCGGAGAAATAAAAACCTTCTGTCGACGGGACGGTCGAACGCCCTCAGGCGTTCTCGGTGACGTCGAGCGGTTCCTCGGTGGGTTCGTCGTCCTCCAGCAGTTGCGGCTTCCCGAGGGGGAGCGAGCCGAAGAGGGCGTAGTGGACGGCGAACGACACGGCGACGACTGCGACCAGGACGGTCAGGATGCGTTTGATGCGACCCATACGCGTTGCTCGGTGGCGGAAAGAAAGAACGCTTCGGTCCCGGTACGATTTATCAGTCCGCCGGTCGACGCATCGGCCATGACCGACGTGCTTCCGGACGCGACGGAACGGTTCGCCCGCGCGGCCATCGCCGAACCGGACGAGACGCTACGGGAGATGGAGTCGCGCGGCGAGGACTTCCCCACCGTCGGACGCGAGGTGGGGCAGTTCCTCCGCCTGCTCGCGCGCATGGTCGACGCCGAGCGCGTCTTCGAGTTCGGCTCCGGGTTCGGCTACTCGGCCTACTGGTTCGCGGCCGCACTCCCCGAGGACGGCCAGGTCGTCCTCACCGAACACGACGAGGACGAACTGGACGAGGCGCGCGAGTATCTCCGTCGGGGCGGGTTCGCCGACCGAGCGGTCTTCGAGGCGGGCGACGCGCTGGAGACGATCGAGCGCTACGACGGCCCGTTCGACGTGGTGCTCGTCGATCACCAGAAACATCGCTATCCGGACGCTCTAGATGCAGTCCGCGAGAAGGTCCGACCGGGCGGCGTCGTCGTCGCGGACAACGCGATGGTGAGCGGCGCACAGGACTTCGACGCCATCCTCGACGCGCTGGAGGGTGGCGACCCCGACCTGGACGCGGAGTCGCGCGGCATCGCGGAGTACCTGACGACGGTGCGCGACGACCCGGCGTTCGAGACGAGCGTCGTCCCGCTGGGCGAGGGCATCGCCGTGAGCTACCGCCGCTAGTCTCCCAGAGCTAAAGCCGCCAGTCGCGGGACTAGGGCGCGGACGTGACGACCAGCACGGGCACGTCGACGGTCCTGAGGACGCGCCCCGTGACGCTGCCGAGGCGCTGGCCGGCGAGCCCGGATTGGCCTCGCGAGGCCATCACGACGAGGTCGACGTCCTTGTCCTCGACGTACGTCGCCACGGCCTCGTGGGGCGGGTTTCGGACGACGGTCGTCCGGTAATCGACGTCGTCGACGGTGTCCGCGAGTCGCTCGATCGCTTCTTCGCCGCGCTGTTCGAGTCGCTCGATGAATCGCTCGGAGACGCCGCCGGCGTCGAACACGCCCGCTTCACCCTGCACGTCGACGGCGTTGAGGAGGTGGAGCGTCGCGTCGCAACGCCGTCCGATCTCGGCCGCGTACGGGCCAGCCCACTCGGCAGCGTCGCTCCCGTCGGTCGTGACGAGCACGTCCTCGTACGCCGCCTCGGCGTCACCGGCCGTCCCCCCTTCGGCGACGGTCAGCACCGGGGCGTCGGTCCGGCGCAGCACTCGCTCCGTGACGCTGCCGAGCAGTCGCTGGCCCAGCCCCGACCGGCCCCGCCGACCCAGGACGACGAGGTCGGCGCCGCTGTCGGCCGCGAACTCGGTGAGGACCGTCGCTGGTCGTCCCTCGACGAGGTGGGTGTCGACGGCGAGGCTCCGATCGGCCGCTAGCGCGGCCGTCTCGTCGAGGACGTCCTGTCCCGTCTCGGTCTCGCCCTCCGTTCCACCGCCGAACCGCGACCCGCCGCCGGTTGCGAGGAGCACGTCGACGCTCGCGTCGCACGCGTCGGCCAGCTCGAAGCCGAACGTCGCGGCGCGCCGCGCGCAATCGCTCCCGTCGACGCCGATCAGGATGCGGTCGAACATGGTTCGAGTCTCCCCACGGACGACCATAAGCGTGTGCCCCCATCCGGGTGGAAGGGACGTCAGTCGGCTCGCTGTGGGTGGTCGCCGCGACTCGACACCGCGTCGGTCACGGTGTCGACGGCGCGGCCGAGCAGGACCTGGAGCGAGCCGCGTCGAGCGACGAACAGGACCGTCCCGAGCACGACGTAGACGACGCTGAACGCGACGAGGAGTTCGTTGCTCGTCAGCGGGAGGACGAGGAGGTCGCGGATGATGACGAACTCCAGGGCGACCTGCGAGACGAAGAGAACGAGCAGCGTGACGGCCTCGCGCGCCGAAATCTCGTAGTTGACGAGCAGTGACAGCGCGAAGTACGACTGGGCGGCGGTGAGCCAGATCTCGTCGGCCTGCTTCGCGTCGAACTGCAGCGTCCCGTACTGTCCGATGGCGATGGAGTAGACGACGGCGAGCGTGCCGATGAGCAGCGTCCACTGGTTCAGCTTCGAGGAGATGAGCGCGTTGAACCCGGCCGTCGAACGCGCCTTGTTGACGAGGTAGGCGACGACGATGAGTTCGGGCGACTCGGAGGCCAGCGGCGCGACCCACTGGATCATGAAAAAGGAGGGTATCCCGACGCTCTGGCCGATCTCCTCGAGACCGTGGGCGAACGGCTCGACCGCGGTGAAGATCATCGCACCGGAGTAGCCGAACAGCAACAGCACGGTCGCGACGCGCCGGGTGCGCGGGAACGACTGGAGGTACGCCGGGACGCCGACGTGCTGGTCGGTCTCCTCGACGTCGCCCCGGAGCACCACACCGATGTACGCGACGTAGAGGCCGACGAGGAAGAGCGTGTCCAGGGCGTCGATGCCGCCGTTCAGCGGCACCAGGAACGCCCAGAGGGTCGCGGCGAACAGGAACGTTATCTCCAGGGAGATGTCGGGGTCGATGCTGACGGCGTCGGCGAGCGTCCCGGACCGGTTCACCACGTTCGGGTCCACGTCCGCGCGACTGCGGAACACGGTGAACAGCGCGATGCCCGACCAGCCGAGGCCGATGAGGATGCGGTTCGCGCCGGTCATGTTCGCGACGGCGAGGTTGCCGGCCTCCGCGCCGCGGGGCGTGCCGGCGAACTGCCCGGCGTTCCAGGCGTAGAAGGCGTCGACGGCGTACTCGGGGGCGACGGCGAGCACCGCGAGCACGGCGATGGCGAACGCGCGCGGCACGTCCTTCTCCGCCGTCTCGGCTCCCCACGCGAGCAGGAACGACGCGCCGAGGACGGCGAGGCCGCTCAGGAAGACCGTCAGCAGCGTCGACTCGGCGTGGAACGACGTGCTCCAGACGACGAACCACGGGGCCGTCAGCGCGAACGCGACGCCGATGGCGGCGAGAGTCTGTCTACTCATCCATGCCTTCCACGCCCTCGAATGGCATTAGAACAACGGTAGGTGCCGTCCGGCCGACGTTCGCCGGCGACTGCGGCAGACGGCAGCGCCCGTGGCTGGCGACGCGCACGGCTGGCAACGTGCACGGCCGGCAGCGCTCGGTGGATACCCGCGACGCACGGCCCGTCAGCGCCGACTGCCGGGCTGGGGGTCGACGTGCGGCTTCGCCATCAGGTCCTCGAACCGGCTGTCGTCGAGCCATTCGAGTAGCGCGACGAGCTGGTCGGTCGCCGCCTCGAACAGCCGCTCGCCCTTCTCGGCGGTCGCGTCGGTCTGGTCGCCGAGGACGCCGTTCTCCGTGTTGTCGATGGCGTCGTAGAAGTTGCGCGCGCCGTGGACGCGGAAGTCGCCGTCGGCGATGTCCGGCAGTCCAGTGTCGCGTGCCTCCGCGAGCTTCTTTTCGCGCACCAGTTCGGGCGCGAGGTGCTGTATCATCGCCGTCTCCTTCGGACCGCCGTGGGGCCCGTTGCGTTCGAACACCTCGTCGACGAGGTCCGGGATGGACTCGTCCCACATCCACTCGACGGCGAAGGCGACCTCGTCCTCGCGGAGGCGACGTCCGACCTCCCGGAGGTGCTCCATGTTCCCGCCGTGGGCGTTGACGTAGACGATGCGGTCGACGCCGTGGTAGGTGAGGTTGCGCGAGAAGCTCTCGACGTAGTCGCGGAACGCGGGCGGGTCGACCCACATCGTGCCGTGGAACTGCTTGTGGTGCGGGCTCACGCCGACGTTGACCGTCGGCGTGCAGAGGTAACCCGCCCGCTCGGCGGCTTCGCGCGCCAGCCCCTCCGCGATGAGGTGGTCGGTGGCGAGCGGCAGGTGCGGGCCGTGCTGTTCGGTCGACCCCAGCGGGACGACCGCGACCGACTCCTCCGCGACGTAGTCGCCCAGTTCCGGCCAGGTCTGGTCGGCGAGGTACATACGCGAACTGGACACTCCGGGCGCATAAATCCCGCTCTCCCGGCGATTGCATGGTGATTCTGATCGGCGGTCGTGGTCTGGAACTGCTGGAATCGTCGTGGGTGATTCTATACCCGGTCGTCGTCAGGAAAGCCCATCTCTCGCCCCGCTACGCCTCGCGGAACCTCGGATGCATCCAATCGAGGCGTGTCTCATCCACAGCTGCACGGGCTTCCCTGGCGTGCGGGGACTCCAGGTCGATGACGCGCTCGGGTGGCCAGTTCAGTCCGTCACCGTCGAAGGTGAACTCGGCGATGGCGCAGTCGACCTCGTCGAAGACGAGGGCTCGTTCGGCGTCGTCGGCGATGCCAAGGAGCATCTGGTAGTTCTGGCCGACGTCAAGCAGTGATTCCGCGACGATCTTCCCGCTCCGGACGCTCCCGCAGGCGGCGATGCCGCCAGCAAGTTCGGTCACGGTCAGTTCTTCCTGTGACGAGCCGTGTTCGTCGATCCGGTTATCCTCTACTTGGCTCATATTCGAGGGAAGACAGGGAGGTATCAAAACTGCTGGAGGGTGGTTTCCGGAAAGACCGAAGAATTTGAAGGGGCTGATTCTGGGGTTTAGATAGTTCAACAGACGATTTCACGCTACTTCCGATAAGAGACCTATAACTCATGAAGGTCAATTATCACTGAGTCGGTCATACCTTGGTTCGCACACATCTTCTCTTGCCCGGAGGTCATCTCTTTATTGACGCCACTTCTAAGAGAATACTTGGTCGTCGGAGGTGTGTCATTTCCTCAAAGAATAAGTACTGAGAGCCTACACTATTCTCTAAGCGGGTATCCTTGAACAAATGAAAATTGGTCAATACCTGACGAACAAATTAGGTATATTGCCAACAGACGGGACAAAGAAGGTTAATCAAGTATCTGCAACCAAGGCGGCTGAAATAGGCCAATCAGAACTAAATTGGTGCAGTAAGGAAATGAACTATCTTAGTACAGATATTGCTTCTGGGGAAAAAAGAATTGTCGAAAAACGGGTTGAGCGTGTGCGTAAACAGCTGGAATATGTTGAACAACTTCTAGAATCTATTGAAGAAGAGGAAATTTAGATTTCTATAATATGTCTGAGAGAGAATTACCGAATAGCGTTGACCGTGAGGATCAGTTGCAGAAGATATTCGACTGTGTTCTGTCGGCTGAAGAGAAAGGCCATTTCCTTTCATTAGTCGGACCAGGGGGACATGGGAAAAGCAGTATATTGGAGGAAATTCGAACTGAGTTTGAAAACGACGATGACGTCTACATCCTAAATTTCCAATTCCATAGTGGCCTAACTAATATAGAGCACTTCTCAAGCGAATTCGAGGAGAAGTGGAGAGAGGAAGTTCCTCAGAGTGTAACACGGAGGATGACGGAACGCGCCGTCAAAATCTTACAGTCGCAAAAGCTGAAGAATGCAATAGATTACATCTCTACTGGTGGAGGAATCATATCTCCTAATCTCAGTCTATTATCGCTGAGCAAAAAAGCTCTTCCAGAGAAAAAAGATAAGAATCTCGCCCCAGCCTATTCTGATCTGTTAACCGAATTTTTGGACCAATTTCACCAGCTCAACCCCGATACTCGATTATTACTACTGTTTGATGAATACCATAAAATACCTGGGGAAAAGAAGGCAGAGTTTGACAGGCTATTCCATTCGATAGCCTCGGAAATGCCAAAGGGAATTGTAGGGATAGTTGCGTCACGAACCCGCGATCTGTGTGAAGGCTATGATTCTCCAATCGCAGAAATCCGTCTTGGTGAGTTCTCAGAACGTGAAGTTGAAATGTACTTGCAGGAAGCGGGCTTCTCACCTACAGAGGAGCAAATTAAAACAGTACATGAAACCACTTCAGGAAATCCATATTACCTGAAACGGTTTACTCAGACTGCCTATGAACATGGTCTCGCTGATGCGATAGATCGGCTTCCTGAAAGAGAGATTCGACGGTATCTTGACGACGCATTTCTCAACCAACTTGAAGAATCTCAGGAACAATTCCTTCGTGATATTTCCGTTTTAGATGAGTTCCGAGAGGACATCATTACACACCTTACTGGTGAGACAAGAGCACACATTCGGCGTCAGCTACGCTCCTTACATCGAAAATCTGTACTGGAGGGAATTGGGACGCATGAATCAGTATCTGTCTACCAACCCCACGATCTCCTACATCAGCATCTCAAAAACTCGCTAAGTCAGGAGAAGTTAAATCAACAGCATCGGACAGTTGCTAGCTTTTACTTAAATAAATTAGATCAGGATGTCCTCAATGACTCAGTGCAAAATTTCATTTGGGCACTCATGTTTGAAGAATCTCCTGAGAGCGGACCAATTGAATCATTTGCTGAAGCAACAGCGGAATGTTTCGCTGCAGGCTCAATGTTACATTTCCATCTTGAAGAAATCTCTTCAGACGATACAATAGAGGAGGAAATATATCAACTCCTTCAGGATCCAGATATAGATGAAAATAGAGTGTTGAACAACCTTAGAGTGTTTTATGCTGACAATGATGAGGTTGACTTAGAAAGTATAGATATTGGTGGTGGTGACTCTGATAAAAGCGAAATTGATGTGATTGATTTAGAAGCCTCAACTCCAGAAAAGCAGCTAATTGTTGAATTTGTTAGGTGTGTGAGAATTATTGAAGGCGACGGTGACGATATTGAGAAATACATTCAAACTCTCAAAGAGAGTAAAGAGAGAGTCAGAAAGATAAATAATAATGAAGAATTAAATATTGTCTCTGGATTAGTTTACCTATTTATATTATTCACACTGGAGGCCTGTTATGTTACTACTGAACAGAAAGATATGGTGAAGAAGACCACAAAGTGTCGCGAGAAGTTCATAAAGGATCACTTCGGATTAGATGATGGTGATCGGATTTTCACTAAGAATATGACGAAGGCGTTAACACAACGATTCAAAATGCCACGTGGTGAATCTGGTGAACTTCTTTCCGATGACCCAGAGAGTACAATTGAAAAGGCGGTGTTAGAACGTGGCGCCTTTGGAGGCATCCAAAGTGGTATGAATGAAGTTATTTTAGACCTCATACAAAGCTTCTATGAAACAAGGACATCAAACAAAGCGTTGTCCCATGATCGAAAGCTCATAGAAGATGCAATTCGAGAAATTGCAATCTACTTTAATCAGAATGATCATCCGTCCTTAGCAGCATTCATCCGAGACGCTGGAAAATTAATTACAGCATCATTAAGTTCTGACACCCCTAACAAGGACGAAATTATGACTAACTTTAAGAATACAGAGGCACATCAACAAATCCAACGAGTAATTACGGCAATTGATACGTAATCTAAATGTTTGAACTGTTAATTAACGATAAATTGCGATTGGAGAAACTGACACTTTTGGATACTTCACTGCAAGTCCGAATTGGGAACCAAGTTCGCCCGCAAAATTGAGGAATTTCCCAATCTCAACGTCTTCACCCTCCTCAATTTCACTCAATGACGCTTGTTCTTCCTCGTCTAGTTCAGACGTAATATTTTCTACACGCGCTAACATTGTACAATTCTCAATATCGTTCGATTGATATTTTGAAAGGAATTCAACAGGAGTTGTTTCAAGATTGTCTCGCTCTACTGTTGCCCAGAAGGTAAAATCATTATCTGATATTGGGGAAAGTTCCGTAATCAGCATTTGGCGGTATTCATTTGGTAGAACTGTTTTAAGCGCGTTGAATATTGGCTCTGCTGGTTTAAATTTCTGAAGTTCAAATTCACCGACCTCACTGAGTTCAGTTACCTCCGATGTGTCACCAGTAAGCTGCTTACGGACTGCTTCTGTCTGAAACTCCTCCAGTAGTTCTATCATATCAAAAAACCCATCCATTAACTCCACACTTGTATTGAAATCTGAGAAATTTAGTTCCCCAGATACTTTGATGATGTCTCCCTCTTCTACTTCATTTCTAAATCGGCTGGGTAGCGCAGACCCACCGCCAACGCCTTCCTTCATTAAATTCACATTGTGAAACCAGTCACCCTCAGCCTTCGCTAGCCACTGCTCAAGCAGATCGTAGTAATAGTGGTGCAGAGCTTTTGTTTCCTGAAGGCGTGAACCAGATGCAAACCCGGCATTAACTTCTGCACCAGTTTCTGCGCTAGGCCCGACTGACCCAAGAATATGTGCTTTAATACTACCGTATACTGACGTAGCAAGTTCTTCACTTTCTTCTTGCTCTTTAACCCGTTCTTGGATATAGCCCTGGTCAATGCGCGCAGATATTGATTTCACTCGGTCCATATCGAGGTAAACGAATCCAGGAACTCTCGTGTCAACAGTCGGTGTATCTTCCATATATAATGTGAATTTCACCTATCCATAAATTTGGGTGTCCGGAGTAAGGTTTCGGCGTGGTACCCCCTGGGGTTGCACGTTCCCAGATTCGCTCGACCGGATATGAACACTAGTAGCCAGCTGGACGTGTTCATATTCACGGTGCGTCCTCGAGGATTGCCCCGCGCGACCGCGCCGATCACGCCTGACCCACACGCCTCTTTATAAAGAATCCCCGTTCCAGTCACCGCAGCATACGACACCCCGTCGTGTTCACGGCCAATAAGTTAGCACATCGACACTCCACGGTCGGTACGCATCCGGACCGACGAAGGCAACGAGTGGCGCTACGCCGCTATCGTGCGCACGGCCAACTACTACGAGGTGAACAAGAGCAACGCGACCGCGTTCGTCTGCGACGACGTCGTCGCCCTCGTCGACGCCGCTCGTGAGGTCCTGGGGCTCGCGAATCTCACCCGGCACCAGCGAGAGGAGAGGGCGGTGACCACCGCGCGATCTTCTGATAGGTGCGCGCCGTCGCGTTCGAAGTCGACCACTTTGAAGCACCGCAGGGGCCGATTCCCCCGGCGAATCGAGAGTTTGTAGGCTGATGGAGAGCCCAGAAATCGCACGGTGTGAGTGTAGTTGCCAGGTTTAATGTAGATGCCTACGAAACTGAACCCGGGAATACGATGAGAGTCCGGTCTATCTGCTTTGCCGCCCTGATTGGCGTCGGAGTGGAAAAGGCCATAGCTGTTCCTGAAACCTATCTCGTACTCGGGGGAGCGTTCCTCGGAGGACTATCTCTCCTCGATGCGGTCGGGTACTCTCTTACAGCGGTATTCGACAACCCATCAGAGTAGCAAATACAGTCGTCAGTGCTGGCCAGGTGCGTGCACGCTCGCTGCGTGCCTTCGATTCATACAGAAAGCATTTATCCGAAAGTGATGATGGGTTGGCATGAACAGGCGCGGCCTGCTTGGTTGCGGAGCGGCTCTCCTCTCCGTCGCACTCGCTGGCTGCACCGGTTCACCACTGACCAGCGACGAAACCAGGACGACCCACTCCACTGCCGCTGGAGCGAACACGACGGGTTCTCCGACCGCCACCGCAACAGCGACGCGCGGCACGACGACAGGTACCCCGACGACAACGATACCGACGGGCGAGAACCACGAGAGCTACCTCCTGCAGAACCTCGGATCGGAAACGCGGAAACTGACCGTCACGGTCACTCCCCAGTCCGGCGAACAGAAGCCGCTCGTCGACGCGACCTACGAGATTCCCGGCAAGTACGTCCTGACGTTCCCCACTCTCCTCGAACACGGTCAGCGCTATCGCCTGGAGGCCACCGGCCCGACAGGGGCGTCGGAAACGACGACGATAACGGTCGAGGGATGTAGCGACAGCCAGTACGCTCCTGGCGGTGACCGCGACTACATCACGTCGGTCGGCGACGACGACGTCGGGCACGGTAGCTTGCCCTGCGACGTGGTACTGCGAAACGAGTTCACGATTAGCTGGCCCGACGAGTACAAAGTCTCAAACTGACGCTTCGAACCGATTCGGACCGGTCTCAGCAGCCCCGCATCCCCGACCTTGGAGGGCAAGAGTGATTTCCCCCGCCTGTGAACTCCGGAGCGTGACATCTCTTCGCGCCGACAGGCGGACCGTCCTCGGCGTCGCCGGGTCGGCTCTGGTCGGAGGGCTGTTCACCGTCGCGACCCACGGGACGACCGACGAGTCGGCGACGTCGAACGCCGCCTCGGCGACGTGGCCCATGGCGCGCTACGACGCCGCCGGCACGGGTCACGCGCCCGACATGGTCGGCCCCGCCGGCGACGTCGCCGTCCGGTGGAAGCGGGCGGCGTACGGCCACGTCGCCGACCCGCCGTCGCCGGTCCTCCACGACGGCCGACTGTACTACAGCGCCGCCGACCGGTTCCTCGTCGTCGACGCCGACGACGGCACGGTCCGTCACGAGATAGCGAACGGGACGTTCTACTCCCCGCCCTGCCTCCTCGCAGAGACCGCGTACGCGAACGAGACGCTCGCCGTCGCGGACCGGACCGGCCTCCTGGGGGTCAACCCGACCGGCGGCGTCGACCTGTTCGGCAGCAGCTACCGCTGGTCGAACCGGTGGCGGTACCCCGACCGCGAGCGCGACGCGCACGCCCCGCCGCCTCGCAGCCGACCGACCCCGCCGCCGGTCGTCGCGGACGACACGCTCGTCTACGCGGGCCAGATCGACGACGAGGACGCCGTCGTCGCGCTCGACCCCAGCAGCGCCGAGCGCCGCTGGCGGGCGGGGTCGTACCCCGACCCGCGGCGGCCGGTCGTCGCCGAGGACGCGGTCTTCGTCGTCTCCGGTCGCGGTCGCGTTCGCGCCCTCGACCTGAACGACGGCTCCGAACTGTGGCGGACGACGATCCGCGAGCCGACGGTGAACGCACCTGCCGTCGCGAACGGCCGCCTCTACCTCACCGACCGGTGGAACGTGTACGCCTTCGACACGACGACCGGAGCGCGGGTGTGGCGCCGCCCGACGGAGACGCCGGTGGGGACGCCGCCGGTCGTCGCCGGCCGCACCCTCTACGTCCAGACGGAACTGTCCGCCGGACCGCTGCTCGCGCTGGACGCGGCCACCGGCGAGACCCTGTGGACGGCCCCGTACGGGAACCGGAACTCCACGCCCGTGGTCGCCGGCGACACCCTCTACCTGCCGTCGCACTACGACCTCTATGCGCTCGACATCGCGACGGGTGCCGAGCGCTGGCGGTTCGAGGCCGCCGGATCTGTGTCGACGCCGGTGGTCGCCGACGGTCGGGTGTACGTCGCGGGCGGGAACGTCCTCTACGCACTGGAGGCACAGCCGTGACGGGCGTGTGGCCGTGGACCCTGGTCGGGACGTCGCTGCGGCGACTCCGCGAGCAGCCACTGCTCATCCTGCCGTTCGCGCTGGTCGGCCTCCTCTCGACGCTCGTGGACGCGCTCCGGTTCGCCGACCCGGTTCCGGTCAGGGTGCAGTCGTGGCCGCGCAGCGGACTCGTGTCCGTCGACGTCCTCGTCTTCCCCGGCGGGTCGCGGGCCGCCGGCGTCGCGCCCGGGGCGCTGCTCGGTCTGCCCACGGACTCCCTCGCCCGCCTCGTCGCGCTCTCGGCGGCGCCGCTCGCCGCCGGCGCCCTCGCGACAGGCGTCACCGTGACCGTGGCCCGGTACGGCGTGCCCCGCTCGTTGCGAGACGTGCCCTGGCTGGGACTCGGGCGACTGCTCGCGTACGCGGCCGGCCTGTACGCCGTCGCCACCCTGCTCGCCGTGCTCGCCGCGCTGCACCCGCTCGCCGGCGTCGCAGCGACCACGCTGCTCTTCGTGCTCGCCGCTCGGCTGTTCGTGGCCCCACCGCTCGTCGTCCTCGGCGGCGAGGACCCGCTCGCGGCCGCGTTCGAGAGCAACCGACGGACGCGCTCGAACGACGCCTCCCTCCTGGGGTTCGTCGTCCTCGCGGGGTTCGCGAGCCACGCGCTCGTCGGCGTCCCCCACGTCGGCACCATGCTGAGCGTGACGGTCGTCGGGTCGGTGTCCGCCGTCGCGACCGTGGTCGCCGACGAGCGGTGTTGACCCACGGCGTCGGGTCCCTGCTTTTTCTACCGTCCGGTCGAACCACCGCCATGACCGTCTGGGTGCTCGGCGACCAGTTGACGACGCGCGTCGGCCCGCTCGCGGACGCAGACGGGGACGAACGCGTGCTGATGATCGAGGCGCGCGCGTTCGCCCGCCGTCTCCCCTACCACCCGCAGAAATTGACGCTCGTCTTCAGCGCGATGCGGCACTTCCGCGACGAACTCCGCGAGCGCGGCTACGAGGTCGAGTACCGCCGGGCGGAGACGTTCGGCGACGCGCTCGCCGACCACTTCGACGACCACCCCGGCGACGTCCTCGCGCTGATGCGGCCCGCGAGCCACGGCGCCGGCGAGCGACTGCGCGAACTGGTCGACGAGGCCGGTGGCGACGTGGACCTCCTCGAGAACGACCTGTTTCTCCTCTCGCCCGACGAGTTCGACGACTGGGCCGGCGACCGCGACCGCCTCCGCCACGGGGACTTCTACCGGTTCGTCCGCCGGTCGACGGGGTACCTGATGGACGGCGACGACCCCGTCGGCGGCCAGTGGAACTACGACGAGCAGAACCGCGAGACGCCGCCGCCGAATCACGAGTTCCCCGACCCGCCGTCGTTCGAACCGGACGAGCAGACCCGCGCCGTGGCGGCGTGGGCCGACGAGACGTTCGAGACGTGGGGCGACCCGGAGGGGTTTAGCTGGCCGGTCACGCGGGCGGACGCCCACCGCGCCCTCGACGACTTCGTCGAACGCCGCCTCGCCGAGTTCGGCCCCTACCAGGACGCGATGGTCGCGGACTCGTGGGCGGGCAACCACGCGCTGCTCTCGCCCGCGCTCAACCTCGGCCTGCTGCACCCGCGCGAGGTCGTCGAGCGCGTCGTCGACGCGTACGACGCCGGCGACGCCCCGCTGAACAGCGTCGAGGGGGTCGTCCGGCAGGTGGTCGGGTGGCGGGAGTTCGTCCGGCACGTCTACCGCCGACGGATGCCCGCGATGTCGAGCGCGAACCTGCTGGACGCGACCCGCGACCTGCCGCCGCTCTACTACACCGGGGAGACCGACATGCGCTGTCTCGCCACCGTGGTCGACCGCGTCCGCGACAGGGGGTACAGCCATCACATCGAGCGCCTGATGGTGCTGTCGAACTTCGCGCTGCTGTACGGCGCGGACCCCCACGAACTCGACCGCTGGTTCCACTTCGCCTACGTGGACGCCTACCACTGGGTGACGACGCCGAACGTCGTCGGCATGGGGTCGTTCGCGACGGACGCCCTCTCGACGAAGCCCTACGCTGCGAGCGCCAACTACGTCGACCGCATGAGCGACTTCTGCGACGACTGTCGCTACGACCCGGACGAGACGACCGGCGACGACGCCTGCCCGTTCAACGCGCTCTACTGGGACTTCCTCGCCGAGAACGAGGACCGCCTCCGGGACGACTACCGGATGGGGCTGTCGTACCACAACCTCGACCGGAAGGACGACCTCGACGCCGTCCGCGAGCGCGCCGTCGACGTCCGGGACCGCGCCGCGGAGGAGGAGCTCTAGTCGAGGATTTCGCCGACCTCCGCCAGCGAGTCGAGCACGTAGTCCGGCCGGACGTCGGCGCGCTCGACGTCGGCGCGGGTCGCTACGCCAGTCAGTACCAGCGCCGTCGTCATCCCCGTCCGCTCGCCGAGCGCGACGTCGGTGTCGAGTCGGTCGCCGACGACGAGGCAGTGCTCTGGGTCGACGCCGAGTCGTTCCAGCGCGGCCGCCGCCGTCTCCGGGGCGGGCTTGCCGAGCACCCGCTCCGGTTCGCGCGACGCCACGCCGGCGATTGCGTCGATGATGGCACCCGACCCGGGGACGAGTCGCTCGCCCGTCGGGATGGTCAGGTCGGGGTCCGTGCCGACGAACGTTGCGCCCGCTTCGAGCGCCCAGAACGCCTGCGTGAGCCGGTCGTAGTCGAACTCGCGGTCGATGGAGGCGACGAGGACGTCCGCCGCCTCGGGGTCCTCCGTGAGCGCGAACCCCGCGTCGCGGAGCCGACCGCAGAGGTGGGGTTCGCCGACGACGAACAGGTCGCTGCCGGGGTGCTCGGTCGCGAGGTACTCCACCGTGACGACGTCGGCGGTGAGCACCTGCCAGGGGTCGACGGCGACGCCGTGGTCGCGCAGTCGGGCGACGTGGTGGTCTACCGGTCGCGTCGGGTTGTTCGAGCAGTAGAGGACGTCCAGGCCGGCCGCGCGCAGGGACCGTATCCCCTCGAGAGCGCCAGGCAGTCGCTCGTCGCCGCGGACGACGGTGCCGTCCACGTCCAGTATCGCACCGTGGAGTGACGTCATCGTCCGGACGGACGGCCGCGACGGTGTTGAATCCTCTTACCGGGTGACGAGGTTTATGCCCGTGCGGGCCGTCCCTGCGATGGAGGGGTTTCCACGTGAGCGAACAGCGGACGGAGCGAGCAGCGGTCGATGAGGAGGTCGAGGACCGGTCCGCCGAGCCGGCCCCGCAGCAGCGGCGGATCTCCGAGAAACAGGCACGGCGGCGGGAACGCGAGTCACAGGAGCGGGCGGACGAGGCGGCGGCCGAGGAGACGGTCCACCTGAAGGTGTTCCGGTACGACCCGGACGTGCCGGAGAAGGCGGAGCCGCGGTTCGACCACTTCCACGTGCCGTACAAGCGAGGGTTGACGGTGCTGGACGCGCTCATCTACGCGCGCGACCACTTCGACTCGTCGTTGACCGTCCGTCACTCCTGCCGGCAGGCCATCTGCGGTAGCGACGCGGTGTTCATCAACGGCCGACAGCGGCTCGCCTGCCAGACGCAGGTCGCCGACCTCGACGAACCGGTGATGGTCGAGCCGCTCCCCCACCAGGAGGTGGTGAAGGACCTCGTCGTGGACATGGAGCACTTCTACGACCAGATGAAGGCGGTCGACCCGTTCTTCAGTCCGGACGAGATTCCGGACGGCGAACTCGTCGAACAGCGCCAGAGCCGCGCGAACCGCGAGGAGATCAAGATGGCGACGCGCTGCATCTGGTGTGGCGCCTGCATGTCCTCGTGCAACATCGCGGCCGGGGACAACGAGTACCTCGGCCCGGCTGCCATCAACATGGCCTACCGGTTCGCGATGGACGAGCGGGAGGGCGTCGCTGCGACGGAACAGCGGATCGACGACATGGACCAGACGCACGGCGTGTGGCGCTGTCAGACGCAGTTCTCCTGCACGAACGTCTGTCCGAAGGACATCCCGTTGACCGAGCACATACAGAACCTCAAACGCGAGGCGGTCAAGCACAACCTCCGGTTCTGGTAGTCCGCTCGTCGTCGCCCGGCGTCGGTCGACCTCGCGTGCAGGGTGAATCAAAGCCCGGTCGAACGTCGGCGCGGTCGAGCGTCGGCGTCCCCGAACGGGTCCCCGTCGGTCGGTGCCGAACGTATCGAGTCGACGTCAGGTTTGGTCCCGGTCAGGTATTCGGTACGACACCATCCAACGCCGGAAAAATGACAGTTCGCCGAAAGGGATTACTCGTTGCTCCTCTACTAGCGGAGCGATGGTACAAATCGGAACCGACGTAGTGGCCTCCGTCCTGATGGGGACGCTGCTGCTGGTCGTCCTTTACTTCATCCTCAGCATCGAGGACTGGCGGTCGTACGCGCCGACAGTCGGGGGGACGGCGGGAGCGGAGGAACGGAGAACCGAGTACGTCGAGAAGCCGTCGGGGTGGATACGGTGGTTGACGACGGTCGACCACAAGGACATCGGCCTGCTGTACGGCGTCTACTCGCTCATCACGTTCACGTGGGGCGGGCTCTCCGTGCTGCTGATGCGAGTCGAACTGTTCGCGCCCGAGACCGACATTATGTCGGCGAACCTTTACAACGCGCTGTTGACGACCCACGGCATCACGATGCTGCTCCTCTTCGGGACGCCGATGATCGCGGCGTTCGGGAACTACTTCATCCCGCTGCTGATCGGGGCCGACGACATGGCGTTCCCGCGCATCAACGCCATCGCGTTCTGGATGCTGCCGCCGGCGGCGCTGCTCGTCTGGTCGGGCTTCTTCGTTCCGGCGTTCGCGCCCGCCGAGACGAGCTGGACGATGTACACGCCGCTGTCCATCGAGCAACCGAGCCCCGGCGTGGACATGATGCTCCTCGGGTTGCACCTGTCCGGGGTCGCGACGACGATGGGGGCGATCAACTTCATCGCCACCATCTTCACCGAACGCGACATCGAGTGGCCGCAGCTCGACCTGTTCTCGTGGACGCTGCTGACGCAGTCGGGCATCATCCTGTTCGCGTTCCCGCTGCTGGGGAGCGCGCTGCTGATGCTGCTGCTCGACCGCAACTTCGGCACCACGTTCTTCGCCGCCGAGGGCGGCGGACCCCTCCTCTGGCAACACCTGTTCTGGTTCTTCGGCCACCCGGAGGTGTACATCCTCATCCTCCCGCCGATGGGTATCGTCAGCCTGGTGCTGCCGCGGTTCTCCGGCCGCAAGCTGTTCGGCTACAAGTTCGTCGTCTACTCGACGCTGGCGATCGGCGTGCTGAGCTTCGGCGTCTGGGCCCACCACATGTTCGCCACCGGCATCGACCCGCGGGTGCGCGCCAGTTTCATGGCGGTGTCGCTGGCCATCGCCGTGCCGAGCGCAGTGAAGGTGTTCAACTGGATCACCACCATGTGGAACGGGAACATCAGGATGGCCGCGCCGATGCTGTTCTGTCTCGGTTTCCTGCAGAACTTCATCATCGGCGGGGTGACGGGCGTGTTCCTCGCCTCCATCCCCGTCGACCTCATCCTCCACGACACCTACTACGTCGTCGGGCACTTCCACTTCCTGGTCATGGGCGCCATCGCGGTCGCGCTCTTCTCCGCGTTCTACTACTGGTTCCCCATCTACGCGGGGCGGATGTACCAGACGCAACTCGCCCGCTGGCACTTCTGGCTGACCATGATCGGGACGAACGTGACGTTCTTCGCGCTGTTGCTGCTGGGCTACGGCGGCATGCCGCGGCGGTACGCGACCTACCTCCCGCAGTTCACCGACCTGCACCAGATCGCCACCATCGGCGCGCTCGTCATCGGCGTCGGGCAGCTCATCTTCGTCTGGAACATGGTCCAGTCCTGGTTCGAGGGACCGCTCGTCGAGGACCCCGACCCCTGGAACCTCGAGGAGGAAGACATGCTGTCGCCCGAGTGGCGCTGGTTCGCCCGGCGGCAGGAGACCGCGCTCGCCGACGGGGCGGGCGACGAGGCGGAGCCGTCCGAGTCGGGAGGTGACGACTGATGCCCCACTCCGTCTGGAACCGCGAGACGATACTCGACATCACGGTCAACATCGTCCCCCTGTTCATCCTGGGGTTCTTCATCGCCCTCTTCCTGATCACCTCTCCGTGGGGGTCCCAGCCGTTCTACGAGGCGATCAGCATCGGGTTGACGCTCATCCCGCTCGTCCTCCTCGGACTGCTGACGTACATCGCGGCGAAGTACCTCTGAGCGTCGGCTGGGACCACGGGACCTGGACCGCCGGCAGCGACTTGTCCGGTGGGTCCCTAGCCCCGCTCATGTACACCGGGAAGACCGAGCAGCCCTGCTGTCTCTGCGACGACCCGGACGCGCCGGTCCGCGTCGACCTGCCGCCGCGGGCCATCCCCGAGATGAAGTACGGCGGCGCAATCGCGTGGCGCGACGTCGTCGGCGAGGTGTCCATCCACTTCTGCGAGAGCGACTGGGCCGTCGTCCGCGACCTCGTGCTGGAGACGGGCATGAGTCCGCTCCCGCGGTGCAACGTCGCCCGCGCCTCCTTCGACCTCCGGGAGGACTTCGAGGCGATGCTGGACCGCACCCGCGACGAACCCGACCAGAGCCCCGTCGAGTCGCGGATGCGCGAGCGCAGCGACCGCGTGCGGGCCGAGTACGGCGGCGACTCTCTCCACACCGAGCGCGACCTCGTCGAGGCGACAGTCGTCAACTGGGTCCTCGACGGCGACGCGGGCACGTAGGTCTCCGCGTCCCAGTTCCGCCGCCCGTCCGAGTTCCGGACGGCAGCCCCCGTGCTGGTCCCGTCGACCGAGCGGTTCGTCCGGCGACACGTCGCCGCACCGCGACGTGTGCTAGCACTTATCTATCGACTGCGCGAAGTCGACAGTTGGGGGTGACAGTCGTGTCTCTGGCGACCGTTCCGCGGTACGACAGCACCAGGGCGTCGGAGTCGGACGGTCAGGCGGTCGTCGTCGGCGCAGGCATGGCCGGCCTGCTCGCGGCCCGCGTCCTCGCCGACGGGTTCGACGAGGTGACGGTCGTCGACCGCGACCCGCTCCCGGACGACCCCGTCGCCCGCCGTGGGGTGCCGCAGTCCCGGCACGTCCACGTCATGCTGACGGCCGCCCAGTCCACGCTGGACGACCTGCTGACCGGATACGGCGAGGAGTTGCTCGCTGCCGACGGGTTGCTCGTCGACGCCGCGCGCGACGTCAACTTCTTCATCGAGGGCGACTACCTCGCCGACGGCCCGCGACGCATCCCCCAGTACTGTGCCACGCGGCGACTGTACGAGTGGATCGCTCGTCGCCTCGTCGCCGACATCGACGGGGTCGAACTGCGACCCAGCTGCCTGTTCACGGAGTACCTCGCCGACGACGCGGCCACGGTCGTCGACGGCGTCGAGATCAGGAACGATGCGGGAGACGTGGAGAAACTCACCGCCGACCTGGTCGTCGACGCGACCGGTCGGACGAGTCGAACGCCGACCTGGCTGGAGACGCACGACTACGCACCGCCGCCCGTTGACGAGGTGTTCATCGACCTGGCGTACAGCACCACCTTGGTCGAGCGTCCCGCCGACGACCGCCGCTCGTTCGTCGTCACGCCCTCGTCGTCGTGTCCGCGCGGCGCCGGGATGCTCCCCGTCGAGGGCGGACGCTGGCTGGTGACCCTGTTCGGCGTCCACGGCGAGTACCCGCCGGCGGACCCGGCCGGGTTCGTCGAGTTCGCCGCGACCCTTCCCGTTCCCGACCCGCACCGACTGCTCGACGAGCACCGGTGGACCGCAGCGGACGTCGTCCACTACCGCTTCCCGACCAACGTCAGGCGCCGATACGAGGACCTGGACCGCTTCCCCGAGGGACTGGTCGTCGTCGGGGACGCGATCGCCAGTTTCAACCCCATCTACGCGCAGGGGATGTCGGTCGCCGCGCTCGAATCGCTGCTCCTCTACGACGTCCTCGCGTCGGGCGGCCGCGACGACGCGGGACGACGGTTCTTCGACCGGAGCGAGGCGGTCGTCGACGCCGCCTGGAACATGGCGGTGGGTTCGGACTTCCAGTTCCCACGGACGGCGGGTCCACGGCCTCGCGGAACGGCGCTGACGGGTCGCTACCTCGCCCGGCTGGCCCGCAGGGCGCACGCCGACGGCGTGCTCCGGGACGCCTTCTTCCGCGTGATGATGATGGAGGAGCATCCAGTAACGCTGTTCCGTCCCGGGGTCGCGTGGCGGGTGCTCGGGCCCGCCGGCGGGGCGCTCACCCCGTCGTGACCGTCGCGGTGTAGTTCTCGAACGACTGCGGCTTCGACCCCTGCCCGACCGCGTCGGTCGTCCCGTCGTCGAGGTCGACCACGACAGCCCGACCGCCGTAGCCGTGCGTCTCGTCGTGGCCCCTGACGACGACGTAGCGCGTCCCCGACGGAATCTCGACGGTGTCGGACCGCGTGAACCGTTGCGTTCCGTGTGCGTGCACCAGTTCGCGCCGGCCGAGCTGGTCGCCGGCGAGCGTCTCGACCTGCCACCAGTTCGCGTACCCCGGTTCGCCGTCGTCGTCGTGGAACAGCGTCACCGAGAACCGGTACGACTCCCCGTCGCCATCGTACTCGACACCGACGACGTTCGCCTCGCGGAGGTCCAGCGACTCCGCTGTCGGCGTGGTCGTGGTGGTCCCCGTCCCGGTCGCGTTTGTCGATTGCGTCGATTCCGTTCCCGCGTCGGCGTCGTCCGGCGACGCCGAACAGTCGGCCAGCGCGGCGAGCGTCGGCGCTCCGGCGACCGCGACGAACCGCCGCCGTGTGAGTTCTCTCGCCATGGTCGACTGCTTCGACCGGGGCGGGCTTCACTGCTGGGGGCAGCGGTAGCTGGTCGGGGAGCGTTCGAGGAGAAGACGGTAGGCCGTTACGCCGGTCGACCGGCGCGTCGTCCGCGACGTCGTCACGTTCGACCGCTCCGTCGGGGTGGGAGCGGTGGTACGGCCCGTCGACTGCGAGCGAGAGCGCACCGAGGTCGCGCAGGAACACGGCGAGTTCGACGACGCCGCCGAACACGGGCACCTGGGTGACCAGGGTTCGGGGCCGTCCGACGGGTTCCGATCCGACGCATCCGACGACCGCTATCGCTGTCGGCGGCCAATCCCGACTGTCGCGGCCACCGGCACCGAGATGAACCGGATTTACGTCTCCGTTGCTCGTGGGAACTCTCATGGACGGTGAGTTGAACGAGACAACCCTCTCGCCCGACGAGGCGTTCGCCGCGCTCGGGCACGACATCCGCGTCCAGATCCTGAAGACGCTCGCGACGGCCGACAGGGACGACCGGCCGATGTCGTTCTCCGACCTGCGCGAGCGTATCGGAACGGTCGACTCGGCGAAGTTCAACTACCACCTCGACACGCTGGTCGGCCACTTCGTCGAACGGACCGACGACGGGTACGACCTCCGGCGGGCCGGCGGTCGCGTGTCCGAAGCCATCCTCTCGGGAGCGGTGACCGACGACCCGGTGCTCGAACTGACCCGGATCGGCGAGGCGTGCCATCACTGCGGTCGCCAGATGGCGTTGACCTATCGCCAGGAACGGGTCGCGACGTACTGCGCGGAGTGTGGGGGCACGTTCGGCACGAGCACCCGACAGGAGGCGGAGAACGTCCCCGAAGAGTACGGCTTCCTCGGCTACCTTCGTCTCCCGCCCGCCGGGATGGCCGACCGGACGCCGACCGAGGTCCACGAAGCCGCCCACACGTGGAGCCTGTCGGAGCGACTGCTTGCTGCCACGGGGACGTGTCCGCGGTGCTCGGCGACGCTCGACGAGTGGCTCACCGTCTGCGAGGACCACCAGCTGGGCGACGGCGAGTGCGACGAGTGCACCAACAGATTCGCCGTCATGCACTCGGCCAGCTGTACGAACTGCATCTTCGACCAGCGCGTCGCGTGCGGCAGTGCCCTCCTCGACACGACGGAACTGCAGTCGTTTTTGACCGCTCACGACGTCAACCTCGTCTCACCGGAGTACGAGCGGTTCTCCTCGGTCATGCTGAACTACGAGGAGACCGTCGTCGAGACGGACCCGCTCGAGGCCCGTCTGACGTTCAGCGTCGACGGCGACGCGCTCAGCCTGACCGTCGACGAGGAACTGACAGTCCTCGACGCAGAGAGGCACGACGCTCGCTGACGGCCGCCGGTCCGTGCCCGCTCAGGCGTCGACCCACGCGAGCGGGACGCACCGCCCGTGGACGCTCTCGGGGACGGGTACCGTGCCCGCTCGCTCCCAGCCGTCGGGTCCGTGACGGAGGAGCGTCCCCCGGTGGGTCGCGGCCAGGACGCCGTCGTCGCGCGCACACCAGCCGACCGGCACCTCCTCCGGGGTCGGCGACCGGACCGCTTCGAGGGTTCGGCCGTCACGACACTCGAACAGCGCGTGGTCGCGGTCGTCCTCCCAGGACCCCGGGGGCGTCGGCGACCCGCCGGCGAAGATGACGCCGTCGTCGTCGAGCGACTCGCGGAAGTAGTCCTGCCGATGGGCAGCGTCCAGTCGCGTCCACGTCCGGCCGGCGTCGGTGGTCCGGTAGAGACCGCTGCCGGTCGCGGCGGTCATCGTCTCGCCGTCTTCCACGCAGACGTGGTGGACGTCGTCGGTGTGAGGGGCGTCGAAGCCCTCGATGCACCTGCTCGTCCAGGTGTCGCCGCCGTCGTCGCTGACGTAGACGCCGCCGACCTCGACGCCGGCCACGACGCGGTCCGGTTCTCCAGCAGGGACGTGGAGGTCCCGGACCTGCGCGACGTCGTCGTGGCGGTCGATTCCCCAGTCGTCGCGCTCCGCACCTCCCGGAACCCGTCGAGTTCGTGCCACTCCAGGGCCGGCCCGGGGCCACCGCTCACGTCGGCGACGTAGGCGTGTGCGGGCCGCGTCCCTGCGTAGAGTCGGCCGTCGTCGCTCGCGCCGACGGCGTAGACCTGCTCACGGGGGACACCGAGGTCCGTCCACTCGCCGCCGGCGGGGGAGTGGTACAGCCCCGTCTCCGTGGCTGCGAACACACCGTCGACCCCGTCGAAGGTCCGCACGCATAGCGTCCGCCCCGCCGACAGCACGCGCTCCACGTCGCTATCCGCGGCGGTGGTGACGTCCGCCACCCGAGACACCCCATCGTCGCTTCCGACGAGTAGCATACCTGTGGGAAGCGCCAGACTCCACAAAAGTCCTCGCTGAACCGGGTTTTTGTTGTCGATCCGGATGGAGTCGCCGTCGCCGCGCCCGGGCCGCCCGCGGACGCAAGCCACCGCGTGGTCGCCATGGCCCGCGCGCTTAACGGACTCGGGAGTGAACTGTCTCCATGGAACTCAGGGACGCGACGGACGCCGACGCCGAGCGAGTGCGCGAACTGGTCCGGTCGGCGATGACGACCTCGTACGCCCTCAGCCCCCAGCAGATCGACAGCATCGTCGACGAGGAGTTCGCGGACGACCAGCTGTCGGCGGCGATCGACGACGACACCGTCGTCATCGTCGCCGAGGACGACGAGGCGCCGACCGACGACGGGACACCGACCGTCGGCATCGCAGAGGGGACGCTGGACGACGACCGGGGGACCGTCCGATGGCTGTTCGTCGACCCGGAACACCGCGGGCGGGGCGTCGGGACGCGACTGTTCGACCGCGTCGCCGAGCGCCTTCGCGAGTCCGGCAGCGAACGGCTCCAGGCGACCGCGTTCCAGGCGAACACCGAAGGCGGGTCGTTCTTCGAGCGCCAGGGGTTCGAGCGAGTCGACGACCGGCGCGTCGACGTTGCCGACGAGTCGCTGGTCGAGTACGTCTACGTCGAGTCGTCCGCGAGCGGGCCGGAGCCGACCGACCGGACCGGCGAGGGCGAGACGTCCCAGACCGGAGCGGTGGGGGAGGAGACCACCGACTTCCCCGGCACCGAGATGCGCGACGGGACGCTGACCGCGCCGACCGACGACGGCGACCGGCTGTACGTCGACCGCGACGCTGCCGAGTCGGGGACGGAAGCCTCCTTCTTCGTCGCGTACTCCGATCCCGACTTCGAGGAGCGGTTCGGCTACTACTGCGGCAACTGCGGGTCGGTCGACGCGATGGTCGACGACGTGGGGCGCATCGAGTGCCGCGAGTGCCAGAACGTCCACGCCACGCGGTCGAGCGAGGAGTACGACGACTCGTACCTCTAAGTCGACGCGTCCCGCCACACGCGGTCACACCTGCGTCGACGCCTCGTCTTCTATCTCGGCGTGCGCCTGGGTGGTGAGTCGCTCGGAACAGTTCTGCTGCAACGCCTCGACCTCGTCTAGCAGTTCCTCGTGGTGGTGGACGACGTCGCTGCTGGTCACGATACCGCAGAGCTCGGCGTCGGTCGCGACCGGGAGGTGTTTCACGCCGTTGTCGTCCATCAGTTCGACGGCCTCCCGAACGGTCTCCGTCGGCAGGACGGTCACAACGGGGTGGCTCATCACCTTCGCGAGCGGCAGTTGGCTGAACGGGGCGTCCGTCACCACGCCCGCCTCCGCGACGTCCGACTTCGTGATGAGGCCGGTCGGCGACCCGTCGTTCGTGACGACGATGCTCCCGACGCCGTGATGGGGCATCCGACTCGCTGCCTGGCGCAGGCTCTCTCCGATGTCGATGGTGCTGACCGTCTCGGTCATCAACTCGTTCTCCTCCATCAGTCTCCGTGCCACTCTGGTGATATAAAGACAACCTGACGTTTCCAGTGTCTGAGAGCCTTGCGTCCGGTCGAACCACGACGATTCGCCGGCTATCTTGTAAGAGTAGCTTCTTATGCGTTCGGACGTCTTCCCGTCACCAGTACCGCTATCGGCGGTCGCCTGGCAGCGTTCGCTCCGTTACCTCCAGTCCTGGCTCCAGGAGTCGTTGGTCCGTCGTCGAACGCGTGCTACCGCGTTCGCCATCCGCTGGCTCACCGCCGGTAGGCCTATCCACGTCAGCGTCGAGTTCTGATCGAGTCATGTCCTCGAACGCGCCGGACGCACGCACGGGTGCCGAACCGGACGCGGCCAGCGAGGAGTCGTCGCGAGCCGTCGTCGACGTTCGGTCGCTAGCGAAGGGAGGAACGGGCGGGTTCGTCGCGACGGCGGTGATGACCGCGTTCCGGATGCCGATCACCGACTCGCTCCCGCCGACGGCGAACTTCTGGGCGACGTACGTCGGTGGTGGTCGGCCCGACGACTACGCCCTGCAGGGACTCGTCCTTCACCTGCTGTACGGCACCGTCGGCGGTGTCGTCTTCTCGGGCCTCGCTGGTCCGTGGATGGAGGGCCCCGACGTGACGAAGGAACGCCGGGGTGCGCTCGGCGGGTTCGCGTACGGACTCCTCCTGTCCATCGTCGGCGTTCGGGTCGTCCTGCAGAGCGTGCTCGGGATGGAACTCGACCCGGACGAACGCTGGGTGTTCCACGTGAGCCACGTCGTCTACGGGCTGACGCTCGGGACGTGGCTCGGGTCGAGGGACTGACGGGCGTCCGGGGACGTCATCCGTAGCGCGCCGAGACGACTCACCAGTCCGCCGGCCACGGGGTGGACTGCAGCGTTCACGTCGAGACCGGCATCCGCCTGTCATCCAGCCGGGGTGGCCAGAACGGGAATCCACCGACAGGCCCCGACTTCGGGAAAGGTGACACGTCGGTGCTGAGAGGCTGACGGTCGGCGAGCGCCGCCGCGAACACGTTCGCCCGGCGGAGCGAGGACGAACGCGGACGTCGTTGCCCGAACGGTCGACTTTTCCTCTCCGGCCCACGACGTTGCAGCGTACGCATGCCCGACGATGGCGACGATGCTCCACAGGTACCGATCCGCTGTGACGAGTGCGAGACCACGACCCGCGTCCCCCTGCCCGACGTCGCCGAGATGGTCGAGCGGCACAACGACCGACTCCACGACGGCGACGACGTCGCGGAGGTCGACCCCGAACTGAAAGACCGACTGGCGGACATCGTCGCGGAGGACCTTCGACTGCTGGAGGAGTAGCTTCCACGCCCGAACCAGTGGACCGTCCGGGTGCACCCGGACGTCGCCTGGAACTGGGTCCGCCGTTACTGTGACGGGACCGCGATTACCGTGTCGTCGTCGGCGTCTCGCTGCTCGTCGTCCGCGTCGCCGTCGACCCGCTGGCCGACGCGCTCGACTCGCCGGACGCCATCCCGACTCCGCTCTCGTTGCCCCAGCCGTCGACGACCGTGACCGAGACATCCGACACGGGTTCGCCGTCGAACGTCACCAGGACCAGCGCGGCCGGGAACGTCACGGCCTGGCCACAGCCTTCGTCCTCACCGCTGGTGTCGACGACTGACGCCGTCGCGGTGAGTGTGCCGTCCGACACCTCGACGCCGGAGACCTCGACCTCGTCGTGGCAGGTGTCCGGCCCGACCGACTCGGCGTACAGGAACAGCGACTCCTCGAACGAGACGCCTTCGAGCAGGTCCGATACGGCGGCCGGACGCTCGCCGTCGTCGAAGCGTTCCGTCAGGATCGTCTCTAGCTGCTGCTTCGAGCGCGACACGCTGACGTCACCGGCGGTCCTCTCGTTCTCCTGGTACCACTCCGGGGCACCCGTGGTCGTGCCCAACTGGACCGTCTCGTAGTCGGTGACGGCACCGGTGCCGCCGTTCCCGTCGCTCTCGTCCGTCGTCTCCGTGCTCTCCGGAGGTTTGTCACCCTCCGCGGTCGTCGTGTCGTCGGTCGTGGTGTCGTCCTCGGGACTACTGCCCGAATCGAGCCGTCCGAGGCAACCTGCGATCGATGCGGCGATTCCGCTACCGGCGACGAGGAGGGCGTCGCGTCGTGTTACGGGAGCCATGTCCGACCGTTCGCTCCGTCACCGTAACTACCTTCGGTAAGCACAAACAGCCGTTTTATCATCCCAGCAACCTGTCGACGACCGTCGGCTGCCGGTCTCGTATTCGAAAATCCGTCGAGCCATCAAGGCGGTCACGTGCTTCCGGTCTGCCCGACGTCGCGGTCGGAAACGAAGACGGACTCCCCTCGCCCCGTCGTTCTCTCGACGTCCGCGAACTGCACCTCGACCGGGTCGGCGAACCGCCTCCCGTTCTTCCGGTCGTGGCGCACGAACGTCGGCGGGCGCTGTCGTCACCTATCACCCGTGTCTGTACGCCACCGACACTCGACCGTTATGTGGTCTGTACGGGGTCCTTTCCGACACTCTCGTGCAGGTTACCGTGGAGTTCTGGCGCGTCACCGGCGACGCTGCCCTGATGGCCGCTCGTCGACGCTCTCGGGGACGAGCGGGGGCGTTGGGGACGTTCAACGACCGGTGGACGAGCGATTGTGAGCAATGAGTCACGCCCGGACGGCCAGCCACCGTTTGAACGGTTTCGCGCCTTTTTGACGTCGCCCGTCCAACTGCGAACGGGAACATCATGAACTACATCGCAGCCGTTCCAGCCGCCGAAATGGACTCCGGGCAGATGCGTGGCGGCGTGGTCGTCGGTGCCATCATCGCCGTCCTCGGCGTCTTCGCGATGCTGGCACCGTTCGTCACCGGCCTCTCGCTCGCAGTCCTCCTCGGCGCGTTCCTGGTCGTCGGCGCGATCGTCCACGTGGCGCACGCGTTCTCGGCCGGGAGCTTCTGGGGTGCGGTCTGGCAGGTCCTGCTCGGCATCCTCTACGGATTCGCCGGCATCTCGTTCATGGCGAATCCGGTCGTCGGCCTGACGACGCTGACGATCCTCGCCATCGCGTTCTTCCTGGTCGACGGCGTCGTCGAAATCGGGTGGTCCATCGCCGGTCGCGGTAACGAGGGCTGGCTGTGGCTCTTCGCGAGCGGCGTCGTGTCGCTGCTCGTCGCGGGCATGCTCTGGGTGGGATTCCCGGCGACCGCTCTCTGGGCCGTCGGCGTCCTCTTCGGGGTGAACCTGCTCGTCACCGGCCTCTCGCTCATCGGCCTCGGCAGGGCGACCCGACGGGCAACGCGGGAGGAGGTTCCGGCGGACGAGCGCGGACGCGAGGCGTGACGAGAGCCCTCCGTCTGTCGACACCTACTGGTCCGTGGATTCGATCCGCAACTGGAGCTGGTCGGCGAGGTCGGTCAGGTGGACCGTCCCGAAGGTCGCGACGATGAGTCCGCCCAGCGTGTTGTAGAACAGGTCGAGAATCGTGTCGTCCAGCCCGTACTGGGTGAGGACCTTGCCGGTCCCGACGAGGTCCGACGCGACGCCGACGTAGAACTCGACGAGTTCCCAGACGACGCCGAACGCCATCACGAACAGCAGTAGGTAGACGAACATGAACTTCGGCGGCATCGCGATGTACTCCGTGTGTTCGTCGAGCGCGCGCGTCACGGCGTAGGCCGCCCCAGCGACGAGCGACGACGACAGCGCGTGGGTCATGTGGTCCCACCACCACGTCGACTTGTACGGACTCAGGAACCCCAGCGCGGGCAGCGACAGCGTCCCGAGCGCGTGCAGGAACATCGCGACGGTGATCCAGAGGACGATGCCGACGCTCATCGTGATGCGGTAGTTGCGCTCCAGTACCGCGGGAAGGAACGAGACCAGCAGTCCGACGCCCGCGTTGACGGCGATGCCGGCGTTGCCGCGCAACACGCCCACGAGGAGGATGCCCGCCATCGCCACCTGGAGGAGACGCGCCAGCTGGCCCTTCCTGCGCGCTGAAACGTGGCCGAGCGTCCGAGAACTCACGTCGCCACCTCCTCCGACCGCTCGGCGTCGGTGGCGAGTCGCTGCCGGAAGTACAGTCGGAACAGTATCCCGGTGAAGATGCCCGCGACGAGCGTGGCGGTGAACACGGCCATCAGTTCGCCGTTCGTCGAGACGAACGTCGTGCCGAGGTATCTGGCCGAGGCCGCCGAGCCGACCGCCCAGAACCCGGCGGTCGCCAGCGTCGCGATGACGGTGAAGAACACCGCGAACCGCGGCGTCATCCGCACCGCCGTCGTCAACTCGAGCGCGACGACGACGAGCATGGCGAGGGTCGCGACGCTGAACCCTGTGACGAGTTCGTCGAAGAGCGTCGGTCGGAACGTCCCGACCGCCAGTGGGAGCGCGGTGACGAGCAGCAGCGGCCACGGGACCGTCCGGGTCCACGACCGATAGACGACGGCGGGCGTGATGGCGACGAACGCAGCGATAGCAGCGAGCGCCATCTCGACGAACAGCACCTGCAGGAAACCCACGACGGCGACGCCGACGAAGACGGCGCTGAACGACCACGCGATCGCCGCGTTCACTCGCGTGTCCGAGACGAACCACTCCTCCGGCAGTGCTCGACCCATTCACTCTCCCCCATCGAACGTCCACGCCACGCTGGGTATAGAGTCTGGCGTCGGTCCTGTTGTAGCCGATCGACGGCCCCGTTCGATGACTCCGTTAGACGGTTGCGTTCGACGGTCGGCAGGGTCAGAGCACGCGGAACACGCGGACGGTGTCGCGGCTGTGCGGTTCGCGGAGGAGTTGCGCGAGTCCGAGGTCCGAGAAGACGTCCTTCCAGTTCCGGTGGTAGAGCGGGAAGTCGTCGTGGACGCAACTCACCTCGGCGCCCTCGCGGCCGCGTCTCGGGCTGTTGCCCTCGTTCTCGGCAGTGATCACGAGGTCGGCGCTGACTCGGGCCACCTCCTCGAAGGCGTCGGCGTTCTCGGGGTGGACGTGCTGGAGCGTCTCGACCGAGTAGACGACGTCGAACGCGTCGTCGTCGAACTCGGGGAGGAGGTCCTCGATCGCGCCGGCGTGGAAGGTCCCCGTCTCGGCCAGCCGGGGGTAGTGCTCGGCCATCACCTCGAACGCGTCGTCGTTGATGTCGATGCCGGTGAGGTTCTCGTAGCCGCTGTCAAGGAGGCGGGCCAGGTGCCGTCCGGAGCTACAGCCGACCTCGAGGATGGCCGCGTCCTCGTCCACGTAGTGGTCGAATACGGCGTCGAGGGTCTCCGTGACCTCGTTCTGCCCGATGTCCGCGTAGTAGCTGGGGGAGAACTCCTCCGAGCGGTTGGCCCAGTACCGGTGGTTGTCCTCCGGTTCCATACGTCCGACTGAGGGAGTCGGGGAGTAAAGAGTCGGCGGTCGGAGAGTAGTGGCCTCGTTACGCCTGCCGGAACTGCAGGTGGTCCCGACCCGCACCCCTGTACAGTCAACCCCGGCTCCACTCGCCGCGGAATACGACAACCACGGCCACGTTCGAGGTCGACAACGACGTGGAGAGCCAGGGGGTCCGGTCGAATCTATCCGGGAGTGGCCACGTGCAGGACCAGGGGAGCGGCTGTAGGCAGGGAATACTTTTCACCCGAGCTAGCGTAGTGGTTCAGGCGATGGCACCGGAACGGGACCCTATCACTCGAATCGGCCGAACGTTTGCGGTCGCCCTTCTCGTGTACGTAGTGACGTTCGTCATGCTGGTCATCATCGGAAGCTTCGGGCTGAGCATCCATCCCTTCCTCGCCCTTCTCCTCGGGCTCGGCATCGTCTACCTCGGATTCTCGCTCTACTACTATCGCCATCCGGAGGTCGCCGCTCGCCAGCGACGCACTACGGACTGAGAACGCTGATTTGGCGACGGGAACCGCGGATTAGCGTCTTCAGTTCTGGTCGGCCACGACCACGAACGGGGTGCCGTCACCGTCCTCCACAGTCCAGCGGACGTCCTCGCGCGACTCATGCGAGTTCGATAGCTAGGTGTCGAGTTCGTGTTCCTCGATGGCCCCGCACCGCGGACAGGGCGTCACGCCAGGCCCGGCAGCGACGAACTCGGTGCCGCACGCGCGGCACCGGTACCGCACTATCGTCTCCCGGCCGGCGTCACTCATCGTCGCCTCCTTCTGCGACCCGGCGGCAGTAGTCCATCGCGGCGAGCGCATCCGTCTGGCCGTACCTCTCGGTCGCGACCCCGGCCTGGGTCGCTCGCCAGCGCCCGTCGTCGAGCCGTGTCAGTTCGAGCGTAGTCTGCCCGGGGTTCGATTCGTCGTCAGTCGTCGCCATAGCTGGAGGGAACGGCGGACACCTAAAGGAACTGAGCCGTCCCCGTGGAGTGGACGTGAAAGTGAACCGTGGTCGGCATGATTTCGTGAGCTATTGTTGCTCGCCGGGCGTCGAAGAGCGATCACCGCGGACGGACGGGCACTGTTCCGGTTCAGGAACTGCCTAACTGGACGAACAGGCTTACGACCGTGGATCACACCGTCTGCGACCGGAAGATGTTGGCGATGCGGCCGACGAACGAGTTGCGCTTGGTCGGGTCGGCGATGATCTCGTACTCCCGCTGGAGCGTCCCGCCGTTCGCCAGTTGCAGGACCGTCAGGCGGTCGTCGGTGATGAACCGGTCGACGTCCTTGCCGACGATGTTCCCGGACGTCGTGACCAGTATGGCGTGGGCGTCGGCGTCCTGTGCGATCGACAGGAGGTTCCTGACGTCGCTCTCGTCCGGTTGCTCGTGTACCGCAGCGACGATGTCCTCGTCCAGCAGGTCGTCCGTCGCGTACACGTGGACCGGGACCTGCTCGCCCGACTCGTCGGTTACCGTCGTGTCCGTCTCCGTCCGCAACGTCCGGTTCTCGAGCATCTCGACGAGCGATTCGCGTGCGGTCAGTTGCTCCCCGATCCAGTCTGCGCCATCGTCGGTGAGATAGTACTGGTAGAGGATGCGTTCGGTCGCCCGCATCGGATGGATGACGAGGTGACACTCCCGACACCGGAGTCGGTGGTCCACCGTCTCCGAGATCGCGTCGCAGTTCTCACAGAAGTGGATGGTGTCCAGTTCCAGACGTTCGAGCGATTCGAGGTCCATCTCGCATCCCGGACAGACGGCACCGTCCTCGTCGTCGAGGAACTGTTCCTGTATCCCCTCGTGACCACATTCCGCGTGACGGTATCGCTCCGTGCGGACCGTCTCCGGAGAGGTGCAGGACGGACAGGCGGACGTGTACTGCATCCCCTTCGCTTCGCACTGCGGACAGATGTACTGCTTCTCCTGGAACTCACGGTGAAGTCGGTCCTGGTCCGTGAGCGTCTCCAGCACCTCGAAGGCAAGACCGTCGCGTTCGTCGAGGCGAGCTTCCGCTTCCGGATACGTTACCTCGCCCGTCTCGATGTCGACGGTCGGATGGATCCCGTCCAGCGAGTCCTTCCAGAGGTCGCTCATCAGTCGGACTATCCCCGGTGATGCCATGCACTGTAACAACAGTGAACAACCATTTAGTTACCACCCGGCTACCGGTCGCGGGACGGTGAGTAGGGGTGGTCTGCCGCTCTCGACGGAAACGGGACTCGAACGACGACGACCGCGACGTCCACAGCCCGGACGGGGTCGCAAAAAACTCGCCGCCAGCGACGGTGACGTCGACCCCAGGCGGGAGTGGCAGGCCATCCTGCTCGCGGTCGGCGGCGGATCGCTCATCATCTCGCTCGCGTTCGAACTGTACGACCGGGCCGTCACGGAGCTCGGGAAGGGACCGCGTCGGCGTGCTTCGTCGGCGGCGTGGCGACGTTCGGCGGTCTGGACACGCTTTCGACAGCCGGTCAGAGGTAGTCGATGCTGGCGGCGTTCATCACCAGACCGCCGATGACGACCGGGATGACGTACACCGCGCCGCGGAAGATGACCACCGCGGCGGTCACGGTCTCCAGTCCGGCGACGGCACCGGGAAGGGTCGAGATGAGGCCGACGAGCACTGCTTCGATGCCGCCCGCGCCGCCAGGGAGCGGGGTGACCCCCGCCATCGCGCCGACGGGGACGGCGAACAGCACGATGGCGAACGGGACGGGCGCGCCGACCGCCTGGAACGACAGCCAGAGCGCGACCATCTGGAACGCCCAGCCCGCCGCGGCTGCGCCGAGCGCCACCGTCACGCCCTCGCGGTCGGTCGCGATCCGTTCGATCGACCCGAGGAAGTGGTCAACCCTGGAGCGGATGGCGGCCCGGTCGAACCGCGAAACCCTCGGCAGGACGCCGAGGACGGGGTTGAGTACCGACGCGAGCAGCTTCACGATGCCTCGCTCGATGCGGCCCCGGTGTTGCCAGCCGAGGTACCCGCCTGCGGTCACCCCGGCGGTCAGCGCGACGACCACGACGGCGGCGACCTGAAGACGGCGGCTGAACGTCGTCTGGGTCGCGTAGTAGCCCAGCCCGATCATGGCGATGACGATCGACGGGACGAAGTTGAGCGAGTCCAGGGTCGCGATGGCCGCGAGGCCGCGCTCGTACTCGGCGTCCGTCGTCTTCGAGATGAGCAGCGCCGTCACCGGCTCGCCGCCGGCCTGCCCGAACGGCGTGACGTTGTTCGAGAACATCGCGCCGTTCATGATCAGGACGGACCTGACGAACGAGACTTCGTTACCGAGCGTGTTCAGCACGGTCTTGAGCCCGAACCCCCACGCCGCGAGCCACCCGAAGATCGCCAGCACGACGAGTGCGACCATCGTCCCGTCCGCGTCCGACAGCTCGCGGGTCAGCTCCTCCACCCCGACGAAGTGCAGCAGTATCCCGAGGACAGCGAGCACGCCGAGGAAGCCGACGGCGGCACGCTGTCGCTGACCATCCATACGTGCAGCCACCTGCTTGATGCATCATTACTATGTCGATAATCTCCGACCCGTCTCGGTGTGTCAGTGGCCAGCACGCGTCCTGGCGAGGCGGGGCGAACGACGAGCGGTCCGGGTGACCATCGCCGGTCGCCGCGCACCGCCTTCCGACCGGGGTCGGTCGCCCGTCACTCCTTTTGAACCGCGGACACGTACTCGTAGTCGGGTTTCCAACGATGGTCGCTCCAACCGTACTGATTCCGGTCGAGTTCCCCGACCCCGATCCGCTCCCGTCGACGTTCATCGACGGCCTCACCGCGTGCAAGGTGGTGCTGCTCGGAGCGTACGAACTGTCGCCGGACGTCGACCCGGACGACCGCCAGCGGAAGGAGGTCGTCTCGGACGATCCGTCGTTCGAGATCGGCCAGGCGATGCGGGACTACGACCTGCTGGTGATGGGCGAGACGCAGGAGTCGCCGCTGGAGCGCGTGTTCGGCAGGACCTACGAGTCGACCGCCGAGCAGACGCATCGCCCGATAATCGTCGTGCAAGAGTGACGGCGCCAGCCGACCTTTCGTAGCCTGACGGGCAGTGCTCGACGACCATAGATCGGACCGACTTCCTCGCTGGGGCGTGAGTCGTGGTGGATTGCTATATAGTGTGGTAACACACTAGGCTTTTGACCATCGGTCCCCTACCAGGACGCATGAGCAGCAACCGGATCGACGCCGAGAGCAAGGTGTCGGGGAATCAGGCGAACATCCCGGCTCGGATTCGTCGTGAGCTCGGGATCGACGACGGCGATCAGCTTCGCTGGCACGTCGAAGACGACGGGAGCGTCCGTGTCCAGGTCGTCCAGCAGCAAACGGGGACGTTCGCGGAGTTCGACGGTTACGATGGCGAGGAGACGACCGACGTGACTGGCGACCACGACGCCTGGGGCGTCGACGTCGAGTAGATGCCCCGCGCACTTATCGATACGACGGTTCTCTTTGCGGCTGCGTACCGGCAGGACAGTTCGCACGAGGTCGCGCTCCCGGTTCTCCGAGGTATCGACGACGGTTCGCTTCCGGAGGCAGTCGTCATCGATTACGTCCTTGCAGAAACGCTCAACGGGCTCACGACCCACGCTGGCCACGATGCAGCCGTCGATCTCCTCGATCGTATCGAGGAGAACGCACGGTTCCACGTCGACTCGCTCACGACAGACGCGCTGGCGACGGGAAAGGCCCTGTTCAGACAGCACGAACCCTTCTCGTTCGTCGACGCCTGCATCATCGCGTACATGCAAACCGAAGGACTCGGGTACATCTATGCCTTGGACGACGATTTCGAGGCGGCCGACGGCGTCTACCGGCTCGATACGGCGACCAACCCGTACAACCCGAGGTGAGACCCCGCGGCTCGTGGGGTTCGAGTCGTGCCACCGATTCTGGTCAGCCGAAGTAGCCGAACCGAGGTCGTCAGGAGTACCGAACCACCGTCCGCTGGCACACGACCGGGAGCGTCGCCGCGTACTCGCGCTCGGGGAACAGCACCGTCACGTCGACGGTCCGCGGCGTCGCCTCGACGATGGCGTCGAACGACACCGACGGCTCGGAGACGAGGTCACCGTTCCGGTCGTACCTGTGCTCGTGGAAGACGACAGGGGCGAACTGCGCGTCCCGGTCGAGTTCGGGGGCTGACGGTGCGTCCTCCGCCGTCGTGCGGTCCAGTTCGGACAGCACCGCCTCGCCCTGCCCGACGGAGACGCCCGTTCCGGCGAGCGACTGCTCCGCCAGGAGCGAGTAGACGTGGTCGACGGCGTGGTCGGTGGCCCGCCGCGTCCCCCACTCGTCGAACGGCATCGTGGCGGTTTCTCCTCCGTCGAACTCCACGCGTACGGAGTCGCTCCCCGGGCGGTACTCGTACTCCCGCTCCGGTTCCGCCTCGATCGAGACCGGCGGTGCCCCACCCACCCGTTCGACCGGTTCGACGTCGGGGTCGAACTCGTCGTTCGCGTCGATGCCGTTCGAACAGCCCGCGAGGAGGAGCGAGAGGGCGGTTCCGGTGCCGGCGAGGACCGTTCGGCGATCCATGACTTCGCTCGTCACTTCGGTGGAATAAGCTTTCTGCAGACCGACGTCTCCGACGGTCGCCACGGGTCAAACGTCCACTTCGGACGTGCGTGTCGAGACGGTGACCTTTTTCGACAGCAGCACCTCGACTCCGGTATGGAAGGGACGACGAAGGCGCTGCTCGTCGCGGCCATCGCTTTCATCGGCGCACTGGCGTTCCTCGCGCTCGCGGTCTACCCGTTCCAGTACGGTCCAGTAGAGAGCGCCGTGCTGGCCGGTCTCCTCGTCCTCGTCGCGCTGCTCGAGACGGTGCTGGACCGGTCGTCGTTCTGAGGGTGTCCGGAACGAACCGCGGTCCAGGCGTCACCAGGAGCACACCTGGTCCGTCACCTCGACGTAGAGCCCGTAGTACGTCCCGTTCCGTTCGAGATACACCATCGTCGTCTCCTTCTGGTGCTGGCGTTGTTGCACGCGATCGACGAACCGTCCGAACGCCGGAGACGGGTCGCAGGTCGCGTAGCCGCCGTCGCCGGTGACCGTGCGAAGGATGTCCCGTTCGGCGGCCGTGAGGGCGCTAAATTCGACGTGGGCGAACCGGGCAGGGCGACTGCGGCCCACCTCCTCGACGCTGATGACGCTGTCGTACAGCTCGTCCATGTCGTCGCGCTTTGCCGTCGTGACGCAGTCCGTCGACCGCTCCCACTCGGTGAGGTTCGTGCCGACGGGGGTATCAGTCGACGATTCGGTGGCCGGACTGCCGCCGTCCGAGAGACAGCCTGCGGTCGCACCGGGAGCGCCGACGGCGAGGGAGCGTAGCAGTCTGCGCCGCGATGTGGCGGGCATGTCACGCGGTGTGAACGTGTCGGAACAGGTAGCTACGGGACGGCGACCATCGTCGCCGTCCAGCGTCGTCGACGGACTGCAGACGGCTGCCGGGCCGTCGAGGTGGCAGTAGCTTTTCCGGTGCGGTCCTGTGCCAGCGACGGCGGGACCGGCCACGACGGCCGCCCGGGGGCGGGAAGTACTGACACCACCCACAACGCTTTTTCTGGGGCCGCGAACAACTCTCCCTATGGATGCCCCCACGCCCCGGACGCTGCCGCCGCTCTTCCGCAGGGCGCTCGAGAAGCACGCCGACCGTACCGCCGTCGTGTCCGGGGAGCGCCGACTCACCTACGGCGACCTCGACGCCCGGTCGTCGGCGCTGGCGAACGCGCTCGTCGGGATGGGCGTCGACCCGGGGGACAGGGTGGCGGTCCTGCTGTCGAACCGACCAGCGTACGTCGTCGTCGACCTGGCCATCGTGGCTGCCGGGGCGGCCCGCCTGCCGCTGAACCCGATGCTCTCGCCGTCGGAGGTCGAGCACGTCCTCTCGGACTCCGGTGCCTCCACGGTGGTCTGCGACGCTGCGCACGCGGACGTGCTGGCCGAGGTCGCGCCTGCGCTCGCGACGTCGCTTGACGTCGTGCTCGTCGGCGGTGACGAGGCCGAGACGCCACGGATCGAGAACGCGACGGTCAGTCGGTACGACGACCTGCTGGCGGAGGAGTCGACGACCCCGCCGGCCGTCGACGTCGAACCCGGGGACGTGGCGGGGCACTTCTACACCGGCGGCACGACGGGCCAGCCGAAGGGCGTCGTCTACTCGCAGGCGGGACTCGCGGCGAGCCTCTACGCCCATCTCGCGGAACTCGGGTTCGACGGGTGCGACACCGGACTGGTCGTCACGCCGCTGTCGCACTCGGCCGGCACGTTCCTCTGGGCGAACCTGCTGGCCGGCGCGACCACCGTGATACGGGACGGGTTCGACGTCGAGCGGACCCTCGGGACCATCGAGTCGCGGGAGGTGACGTGGACGTTCATGGTCCCGACGATGGTGTACCGCCTCCTCGACAGGGGCGTCGACGAGTGGGACCTCGCCTCGCTGGACAGGCTACTGTACGGTGCCGCGCCGATGCGTCCCGACCGACTCCGCGAGGGCATCGAGGCGCTCGGCCCCGTCTTCTTCCAGTTCTACGGCCAGACGGAGGTGCCGAACCTCGTCACGACGCTGGGGCGTCAGGAGCACGCCGCCGCTGCGGCGGCGAGCGACGCGGACGGCGACGACCGGGCAAAGCGCCTCCGGTCCGCCGGTCAGCCGTGTCTCCTCGTCGACGTCCGCATCGTCGACCCGGAGACGGGCGACCCCCGCCCCACGGGAGAGCCGGGCGAGGTCGCGGTGGCCTCCCCCTACGCGTTCGAGAGGTATCACGAGCGCCCCGAGGAGACCGCACGCACGCTCCGGGACGGCTGGGTTCACACCGGCGACGTCGGGCGGTTCGACGAGGACGGCTACCTCTACCTGCTCGACCGCAAGCGCGACGTGATCATCACGGGCGGGATGAACGTCTACAGTCACGAGGTCGAGGACGCCCTCGGCGACCATCCCGAGATACGCGACGTGGCGGTGTTCGGCATCCCGGACGACGACTGGGGCGAGGCGGTCCACGCGGTCGTCGTCGCCGGCTCGGAGGCGCTGACCGCCGGCGACGTGAGAGCGCACGCGGACGAACTGCTCGCCGACTACAAGAAGCCGAAGTCCGTGGCGTTCGCCGACGACCTCCCGACGACGGCCCACGGCAAGGTGGACAAGGCCACCCTGCGCGATCCGTACTGGGAGGACGCCGACCGCTCCGTGAACTGAACGGGCGCACGAACGTCCACGGTAAGGTCCCGGACGAGCGGCCGAACCCGTCCGACGAACTGCATCGACGGCGCGTGGTCGGGAACTCGAACGCTGCAGCCTCCGAGGAACGGCGGGCCGTTCACTCGTCGCTGTATCGTTTGAGCCCGAGCGCACCGCCGATGCTGGCGATGCCGGCTAGCACGCCGAACCCGGGCTGGTTCGTCTTCGTCGTGGTGGACGAGGTCGATGCCTCGTTCCCCTCCCCCGCAGACCCGGTCCCCGTCGTGGGTCCGGCGTCCACGCTGGAACTCGTGGCCGTCGTCGTTCCCGTGCCCGTCGTCGTGGTAGCCGGCGTGGTCGTGGTAGTCGAGGTCGGCGGCGTGGTCGTCGACGTTGTCGTGGTGGACGTGCTCGTCGTGGTTGTCGTCCCGGACCCGTCGGTGACGCCGAGGTCGGCGAGCGCGTCGCGGAGGGTGACGATGTCGACGTTCCGGTCTTTCGCCATCTGGATCACCATCCGGATGCGGGACGGCGAGAGCTTCTCCGTCGCCCAGCTGTGACCACCCAGGATTCCGAGCGTGTCCTCGGACGCGACCCGGTCGAGGAACGTCCCGAGTTCGTCCTTCGTGATCTTCCCACGGCGGAACATCGTCCTGGAGAGGTGCGGGAGCTGTATCCCGTCGGCGTGGTGGATCTGGCCGCGGCCGCCGATGGCGAGCCCACCGTTCGCGACGGCGGTGTAGTGCTCGTCGACGAGTTCCTGCGTCCGTCGCCCGTACCCGCCGTACGGCATCACGATGTTCGAGACGTCGACGCCGTACTCCTCGATCTGCCGTTTCGACTCGCGGAGCGACGTCCGAAGGACGGCGTCTGAGTACCGTTCGGTCACGCCGTCGCTGGCCGTGAACGCCTGCCCGACCGGCGACTCGAGCTCCACGAACTCCCCCTTCTCGTCGGAGCCGTTACCTGTCACAGTGACGGTCGTCGACCGCGTTCCGTCGCTGACGACGAGTTCGTCCCCGGGGACCTTGCCGTGGACGTTCGTGCTCACGTGGAGTTTCCGGTCGCCGGACGCGACGTCGCGCGTGACCTCGACGGCAGCCAGTAGGCGGTGCTGGACGGTGTGGGACATGATTTCCCAGCCCTCGTCTTCCAGCGTCCGGAGCTGTGACGCGCTGAGGGCGCTGCCTCCTCCGACGTACGACGCCACCACGGCGGAACAGCCCGGGACGCCCTCCTTGCGGTGGGCCTTCCGGTACGTGTTGGTGTAATCCTCGACCGGGCCGTCGTCGTAGGTGAACACCAGCTTGCCGTTCGACGAGGAGGCGGAGAGCGCCGTCCCCGCGACCATCGCCGACCCGGCGATAGCCAGGCCGTTCCGAAGGACGGCGCGACGCGTCGACGAAGACGTCCCGTCGCTCGCCATCACTTCCTCCCGGGGATACCGGTGCTGGCTATCGAGCGAAGCGTTCGCAAGACGCGCGCTGGCGAGCCGAACCGTCCGTCGGCCTGTCGAACGGTGTTGACGGTGTTCGCCACCGACTTCCCGGTCTCCGCGGCGAGGTCCCAGCTGACCCGTTCCAGGCGCTGGACCCCTGACGTCGCCCATCGACTCGGATGCGCGAGCAGGTAGACGGACGGACAGTCGCCGGATTCGAGCGCCTGTACCACGTCGTCGGTCGAGCGGACCGCGCCGAACCCCGGGACGGACGCGTCCCAGTCGCGACCGGTGTCGGACAGGTACATCCGGTCGCTGCTACCGTCGTCGTCGGCGTCGATTTCGTACGCTCTCCCGACGAGGTCGTAGTCGGCCGGCGTCCGGGTGTCTTCGTTCCACATGTCAATGTTCAGGTGCGGGGAGAGAGCGTTCCCGTGGGCGCAGACGGTCTCGATGGGGACGTGCTGGCGGAACGACGCGAGGTTGGCTGCGAATCGCGTGTGCGCCCGGTGTGGGTTGCCGCGTTCCTTCACGAAGTCCTCGTAGTGGTAGCCGATCTCGTGTCCGTTCGAGGCCATCTGCTTCGCGATCTCCGGGTCGAACGTGCTCGTCCTGAAGTAGTACGTCGCGTCGATGCCGAGGTCGGCCTCGACGTCGGCGAGCGCGACGGCGTTGCTGACGCGCCGATCGACGTCGTGCCGGAGGACTATCGACCGGGGAGCCGTCTCGGCCGCGTCGAGGTACTCGGCGACGGTGTAGAACTCGTAATCGTGGTCCAGGGCGGCACGCAACAACCGCCTGTAATCCGGTAGGCCGAAACCAGATAATTGCATGGTTCGACCGGCAAATAAAGCGACGGCATTGATTGTTATGAGTCGGATACTAACCGGATAAGGTCCGCTTTCCGTCGCTGTGGCGGCGCATACAACTCGAGCCTAACCGGATACGGCCTCCCTTCTGCGGGCCTGGGGTCGCCTGCAGGGCGGGACTACCCGACCACGACCCGACCTGGACCGCCGACTGCGGTCCGGAACGCGCCGGTTGTCACGGAGCGCCCGTGGGACTCGGGGTCACTTCGGCACCCAGACCAGTGGCGCGTGGTCCCACGCCCAGCGTTGCTCGGGCCTCTCGGTGAACTCCCAGAAGCTCCGCGGCCAGGTACCGAGCGCGTCGCGTATCTGGCGGTAGGAGAGGGTGCTTTCGCCGTCGAGGACGAGCTTGAACCGCTCCTCGAACCGGCCGGGGTCGAAGCCCTCCGGCGCGTGCTCGTCGGGGTCGTCGAGGAGACGGTGGTAGTGGGCCCGACCGCCGCGGTTGATGTATCCCAGCACGAGGGAACCGCCTGGGGCGACGGCGTCGTAGAGGGCCTGGAGTGCGCGTTCGGAGTCAGCGACGTACGCGAGCGTGCCGAAGGTGAGCACGACGTCGAACTGGCGGCCGGGGTCGAATTCGGGAAGGACTGTGCGCTCGAAGTCGACGTTCTCGTACCCCTCGTCACGCGCTCGCTCGCGGTTCTCGTCGAGGATCGTCTCGGCCGCGTCGTAGCCGACGACTGCGGTCTCGGGGTGGCGGTCGGCGACGTGGAAGGCGACGATGCCGGGACCACAGCCGACGTCCGCGAACGAATCGGGGACGCCCTTCGCGTCGAAGAGGTCGTCGAGCAGTCCGCGCACGTGGTGCGTGCTCGGCGTCGCGCTGTCGCGGTCGTCGTCGTCGGCTTCGTGCCAGAACTCGTTCCAGTCGATGGTGGCGTCGTGGGTCGCGTCGGTCATGGTCGAACTGTTGGTGATTCGGACCGCGGGCGCTCCCCGGACCGGTGGCTGGTCGGTGTCCTGTTCGTCCGTCACGGCGCCCAGTGTAGACGAAATCGAGCGCTTGAGCAAAAGCTATGGGGAACTACTACAAGAATCCGGCGATATAATTTCACCGTCTCCCTTGCTTAAGAATCGTCGTATGGGGTGATAAAACTTTGGGAAGAAGGACGCCGGTGCCCTACACCGACAGCTCCGCTTCCACGTCGGCGAACGTCGCGTGCATCCGCTCGACGATGTCGTCGACGTCGTCCTCGCCGACCGTCAGCGGCGGCGTGATGAGCGTGTGGTCGCCGCGCTCGCCGTCGACGTGCGTGCCGCTCGGGTACGTGATGATGCCGTTGTCCAGCCCCCGCTCGAACAGGAGGCCCTGGAACTCGGCACCGGTCTCGGCCAGCGGCTCCTTCGTCTCGCGGTCCTGGACGAACTCGACGCCGACCATCAGCCCCTTGCCGCGGACGTCGCCCACCATGTCGTAGTCGTAGAACTCCTGGCACCGTTCGAGGAGGTACTCGCCGACCGTGCGGGCGTTCGCCACGAGGTCGTGGTCCTGCATGTACTGGAGGACCGCCGTCCCGATGGCCGCGGAGGTGGGGTTGAAGCAGTAGGTGTGGCCGTGCTGGAAGCCGTCCTCGACGTCCTCGAAGACGTCGGCGACGCGCTCGTGGGGCATCGTCCCGCCGACCGGGGTGTACCCGCCGGACATCCCCTTCGCCCCTGTGATGATGTCGGGGGTGACGTCCCAGTGTTCGATGGCGAAGTTCTCGCCCGTCCGCCCGAACCCGGCCATCACCTCGTCGACGACGAACAGGACGTCGTACTCGTCGCAGATCTCCCGGACGCGCTCGAAGTAGCCGTCGTGGGGGTACGCGCCGCCGTTGGCCGCGCCGGTCACGGGTTCGGCGATGAACGCCGCGACCGACTCCGGTCCCTCGTCCTGGATGATGCGCTCGACCTCGTCGGCGCACTCGACGCCGCAGTCGCGCCCGCCCTCGCTTCCGTCAGAGCGGAGCTCTGACGACGTTCGCGCGCCTCCGGCGCCCTCACCCCCGCAGAACTCGCAACGGTACGGCGAGGCGCTCGGTGCCTTCGGGAAGTTCTGGAACAGCGGTTCCATCTTGTCCTTGCGGGCGGGGAAGCCCGAGAGCGCCATCGCGCCGGCCGTGTTGCCGTGGTAGCTCCGCCGGCGCGAGATGACCTTGTACTTGCGCTCGTCGCCGCGCTCGAAGTGGTACTGGCGGGCCATCTTCACGGCGCTCTCGTTGGCCTCCGAGCCGCTGCCGACCAGCCAGGTGTGTTCGAAGCCGTCGGGCGTGAACTCCGCGATCTTCTCGGTGTACTCCATCGCGGGCTCGTTGGCAAAGAGCATGCTGGAGGTGTACTCCAGGGTCTCGATCTGCTCGCGGGCGGCCTCGGCGATCGCCTCGCGGCCGTGGCCGATGTTGACGTTCTGGTTGCCGGAGATGGCGTCGACGTAGCGGTTGCCGTCGGCGTCCCAGACGTGGTGGCCCTCGCCGCGCACGATGGTGACGTACTCCTTCTGGAACGCGCGGGGGAACATCCCGCCGAGTTCGGTGCCTGGCGTCGTTGTTCGTGGTCGCTCTGTCATAGTTCCATCAGTTTCTCCCAGTGTGCTTCGACCTCCTCGGTCCACTCCTCGAAGCCGACGTCGTAGATGCGGTCGGTGCCGCGGAGGACGATGTCGGTCGGGTCGATGGCCCGGAGCATCGCCACCTCACCGCGGGTCGGAACGGGCGTCGTCGTGACGTCGTCGGCGACCGCGAGGTCCCACTGGACCTCCTCGCGCACCTCATCGACCGAGACGCCGGGGTGGGTCGACGACAGGGTCATCTCCTTCGTGTCGTCGTCGAACCGGAACACGGCCATGTCCGTGATGACCGCCTCGGGACCGCCGCCCTCGAAGCCGAGTTCTTCGCGCGCGCCGGGGCCGTCGAGGTAGCCCGGGGCGGTCACGTAGTCGACGTCGGTGGTGAACGCACGGCGGTGCTGGCGCATCATCACGACCGTCCGGCCGCAGGAGGTCATGATGTCGTTGCTCCCGCCCGACCCGGGCAGGCGCACCTTCGGCCGCTCGTAGGTCCCCTCGTCGCCGGTGACGACCGTGGAGTTGGTGTTGCCGTACTTGTCAATCTGGCCCGCCCCGATGATGCCGACGTCGAACAGCCCGCGCTGGTTGTCCATGAAGATTTGCATCTGGTCGGTCGCGACGAGCGACCCGACGCCCAGCACGCTGTCGGAGATGGACTGCACCACGCCCGGCGGCTGGGAGCCGACGTAGCCGGACTCGGTGACGAGCTGGCAGTCGGGCGCGCGGGTGTGCTTGGCGAGCACGCCCGAGATGAGCGACATCCCGACGCCGATGAACGCCGTCTCGCCGTCACCGATCTCGTGGGACGCGGTCACCGCGAGCAGTTCGGTCAGCGAGTAGTCGTCGGCCGGTTCGTGTGGGTCTTCGACGTCGATGGGGTACTCGAAGTCCGGGTCGCCGGTCCTTTCAGGTTGCATCTCGCTCATCTCGTGTCTCCGTTGATGGTCTGCTCCATGGACTCCAGTTTCGCCAGCCGGTCCGCGCCGACCTTCTCCAGGTACTCCTCGTGGGGGACGATCCACTCGTCGAGCCAGTCGAGGAACTCCTCGCGGTCCTTCGACTCGAGGCCGTACTCCCGGTAGAACGGGAGGTCGGCGTAGTACTCGCCGTAGCAGTGCCACGGATGGCAGCCGAACGGGACCTCGACGACCGCGTCGACGGCGTAGAACGGGATGCGGGTGAGTTCGGGCGCTTCCTCGATCTCCCCGGTCGGGACGACCTCCTCGCACGTGATGACGGTGTGCTCGGCGGCCCGGGCCTTGAGGTGGTCGTTGACGACGTTGCCGAATATCTGCGCGTTGCCCTGCGCGTCCGCGCGCTGGACGTGGATGATGGCGACGTCGGGGTTCGCCGCGGGCACGAGCGCGAGTTCGTCGCCGGAGCCGAACGGGTCCTCGATGACCTCGATGTCGTCGTTCTTCGCGGCGATGTCGGTGCCGAGCATCGACCGCGTGGGGACGAAGGGGACGTCCATCGCGCCGGCGAAGAAGAGGAGCGACGACCCGAAGTTCGAGACGTCCTGCATCTCCAGGTGGTGGGGGACGTCGTCCTCGACCGCGCGCCGGACGTTGTGGCCCTGGGAGATGAGGCTGGTGCCGACCCAGGAGCCGACGTACTCGTCGACGCAGCCGGCACCAACCATCATGTCGAAGAGGGTGGTCCGGGCGTCGTCGACGACGCACAGTCCCTCCTTCTCCTGGCGGATGATCTCGCGGGCCGCCGCCTCGGGGTCGCGGCCGCCCATCCCGCCGAAGGCGACGCTCGCCCCGTCGGGGACGTACTCGTCGACGGCCGATTCGAGGTCGGTCGTCTTGTCGCGCGTCGCGGCCGCCTCTGTGTCTGTTCCGTCACCCATCTCGTCGGTCACCGGGCTCATTCGGCGGCCTCCGATGCGTCGAGGTCGCTCGCCCGCTCGTCGAGTTCGTAGCCGCACCACTCCATCGCGAGGAACGCGAGCGCCTTCGTCGTCTCGACGAGGTCCTCGACGGGCAGGTACTCGTCGGTGCCGTGGATGTTGTAGTCGCCCGGTCCGAAACAGACGGCGGGCGTGTCGGCGTAGTTGACGAAGAAGCGGGAGTCGATGCCGCCGGGGAAGCCCTTGGCGTGGCTCTCGCGGTCGAACTCCGCGGCCATCACGTCCTGGACGGTCGTGACGATCTCCTCGTCGGGCGATATCTTCGCGGAGCTTCCGCGCCAGCCGAACCACTCGACCGCCGGCGGGTGGTCGTCGAGCCACGGGTCGCCGTCGGCCGCGCGGCGGACCGTCTCCTCGACGACGTCGTGTATCTCCTCCCGCGTCTCGTCGGGCGCGTGGGAGATGCGCGCCTCGAGGACGGCCTCGTCGGGGACGCTGGAGGCCCACTCCCCGGCGTGGAGGGTGCCGAGGTTGAGCGAGACGGTGTGTTCGTGCCACTGCTCGAAGAGGTCGTCGTGGACGCTCTCCTTGCGCTCGTCGTGGAGCGCCTCGAGCGCCCGGTAGATGGGGACCAGCTTCGAGATGGCGTTGACGCCGTTGTCGGTCTCGGCGGCGTGGGCGCTCTTGCCCTCGACGGTCACCCGGAAGTAGGAGACGCCGTCGTTGGCGATCCACATGTCGAAGTCAGTCGGTTCGGGGATGACCACGGCGTCGACGTCCGCCGCGTCGTCGTCGAGCACGGTCGCCAGCGTGCCGCCGTAGCCGCCGGCCTCCTCCTCGATGACCGACTCGACGGTCACGTCGCCGAGGAGTTCGACGCCGGCGCGGTCGAGCGCTTCGAGCGCGTAGACCATGGCGGCCACGCCGCCCTTCATGTCGGAGGCACCGCGCCCGATCAGCTTTCCGTCCTCGACGTCGCCCGAGAAGGGGTCGAACGACCACTGCTCTGCGTCGCCCTCGGGGACGACGTCGACGTGACCGTTGAACAGCAGCGAGCGGCCGTCGCCGGAACCCTCGCGCGTACCGATGACGTTGGGGCGGTCGTCGTAGGGCTCGCCGGTGTCGGAGTACTCCGGGTGGTCCTCGATGCCGGCCACCTCGTGGGCCTCGAGCGTCCGGACGTCGAGACCGATTTCGTTAAGCTTGTCGCGTACGCGTGACTGTACCGGTGCTTCGTCCCCCTGCACGCTTCGCTCGGTCACGAGGTCGCTCGCGAACGCTACTGCGTCGTCGGTGAGGGCCTCTACTGCCGTGTCCACGCGGTTACGAGCGGTCCTGTCTATCTCCGTCATGCGTCCGTTCCCACCCCACTGCGGTTCGTCGTTCTGCGTGTTACCATGTACGCCCCATTTGCCCTTACCAGTGTTAACTCTTTACCCGATAGTACGATACTTTGTACTTCATAGGACGATATATTTTACCAAGGTTTATTAGCCCAGGGGGTACTGTTACCGGTGTACATGGGAAGAAGAAGACAGGCGACTGACGGAAACCGGACTCTGGACAGCGGTCGGCGTCGTCGCGTCCTGACCTCTGTCGCGGGCGGTACTGCGCTGGGACTCGCGGGCTGTCTCGGGAGCCTCGGTGGCGGCGGCAGCGGCGGAGACGGGGAGCTCGCGGACGAGCTCGTCCTCCAGATGCCCGGCGGCCACTACCTCGACTCCTTCAAGGAGAAGGTGTTCAAGCCCTTCGAGGAGGAGTACGGCGTGACGATCAAGACCGAACTCCACGGCGACCAGTTCGCGGGCTACTCGAAGATCAAGGCCGGCCAGACGGAGGCCGACCTGTTCAAGTCGTCCGCGTCGACCCTCAACATGGGGTCGAAAGAAGGACTCTGGCACACGCTCGACGAGAGCAAGTTCGAGAACTACGGGAACCTTCTGGACCTCTTCCAGAACCCGCTCTACGACCCGAACGACGACGTCCACGGCATCCCGTACGTCTACGGGACCATCGGGATGGCCTACAACAAAGAGGAGCTCGGTGAACTGGACTCCTGGGAGGCCGCCTGGGACACCGCCAACGAGGGCAAGGTGACCATGGAAGGCTACGGCTTCGTGCGCGTGTTCACCACCGCCGTCTACCTCGGCATGGACCCCAACGACATCCAGGTCGACGGCTCCTACGAGAAGGGCATCCAGAAGATCTGGGACAAGGTGAAAGAACAACGGCCGCTGGTGACGAAGTACTGGACGAGCGGCGACGAGCACGTCCGGCTGTTCTCCCAGAAGCAGGCGCTCGTCGGCGAGGCCTGGGGCGGCCGCATCTACGGCGCCGTCCAGGACGGCTACGACTTCCTCGACTACGTCATCCCCAAGGAGGGCGCGTACGGCTGGTCCGACAACTGGGTCGTCCTGGAGGACACGTCCGAGAAGAAGAAGAACACCGCGTACACGTTCCTCGACTACCTCCTCGATGACGACGTCATGCAGTCGCTGTGTGAGAAGCTGGGCTACCCGCCCGCGACCAGCGTCACGTCCAAGGGCATCGAGGAGCTCTACGACTACGACCCGAGCGGCGGCGAGCGTCTGACGTTCCTCAACCCCGAGTACAAGGACGAACACGAGGACGAGTGGTCGAAGAAGTGGGAATCGGTCCAGTAACTCCAGAACCTTTTATAAATATATCCGATACAACGCAACGTGATTACCAGTGACATACCTTGAAATAGACGATCTGGTCAAGCAGTTCGGGGACCTGACGGCCGTCGACGACGTCTCGTTCACGGTCGAGGAGGGCGAGTTCGTGACCGTCGTGGGGCCGAGCGGGTGCGGGAAGACGACGACGCTCCGGATGATCGCCGGCCTGGAGGACCCGACGGCCGGGACGATACGCATCCGCGGCGACGACATCACGTCGCTGCCGGCCTACGAGCGCGACATCGGCGTCGTGTTCCAGGACTACGCCCTGTTCCCCCACAAGACGGTGTTCGAGAACATCGCCTTCGGGCTGAAGATGCGCGGCGCGAGCGAGGCCGAACAGGAGGCGGCCGTCGAGGAGATGCTCCGCATCATCAACCTCGAGGGCTACGAGGACCAGTACCCCCACGAGTGCAGCGGCGGCGAACAGCAGCGCGTCGCGGTCGCCCGCGCGCTCGCGTTCGACCCCGACCTCGTCCTGATGGACGAGCCGCTCAGCAACCTCGACAAGAAGCTGCGCCAGTCGATGCGGACCGAACTGAAGCGTATCCAGCGCGAGACCGGCGTGACGACCATCTACGTCACGCACAACCAGACCGAGGCGCTGTCGATGGGCGACAACATCGCAGTCCTCAACGACGGCCGCCTCGAACAGTTCGGCGACCCCAAGGCCGCCTACCAGGACCCTGACACGCCCTTCGTCGCCGACTTCCTCGGCCAGTCCTCGCAGGTGTCGGGCACATTCCGCCACAACGGGAGCGGGCCCGAGGTCGTCTCCGACGGGGGGACCACCATCGACGTCACGCCGAAAGACGACGTCACAGACGGCGACGACGTCGAGGTCTTCCTCCGGAACGAACTCCTGTCGCTCGTCGACGGCGAGTCGAACGGTGCGAACGTCTTCGAGGGCGAGGTCCGGAACGTCGACTACCAGGGCAGCGACGTGAACTACTTCGTGTCGGTCCCGTCCCTCGGGACGACGGTCATGGTCAGCGCGACGACCGGCATGCAGCAGACGACGTTCTCCGAGGGGACCTCGGTCGAACTGGCGATCGACCCCGCGGACGTCATCTACACGCATCCGTGACCATGTCGGGCAAGGACGCCACCGGCATGGGAAGGGAGGCCGTAACGGGCGAGCGGAGCACGTTCACGACGATCCAGGAGCGCGTCGCCGCCAACGACTACGCGCGGTGGCTCCTCTCGCCGGGGCTGGGACTGCTGTGGGTGTTCCTGTTCCTGTTCGCACCGCTTTCGATCATCGTCCTGTTCAGCTTCTACAGCTCAGGCGAGTACGGAACCATCGTCGCCGAGTTCACGCTGGAGAACTACGCCCGGTTCCTGAACAGTCCGACGTACCAGGCCGTCGTCGCGAAGTCGTTCGGCATCGGCGTGCTGACGACGCTCATCGTCCTGCCGCTCGGCTACACGCTCGGCTACTACCTCGGCCGGACCGAAACCCGCTGGAAGCCCATCCTGCTCGGCCTCGTCGTCGTGCAGTTCTGGGTGCCCATCATCATTCGGACCTACGCGTGGATCTCCGTGCTCGGCCGCCAGGGACTGGTGAACAAGCTCCTGCTGGGCCTCGGCGTCGTGAACGAACCGGTGCAGTTGCTGTACACGCTGCCCGGGATGATGGTCGGGCTGGTCGTCAGCCTGCTGCCGTTCATGATACTGCCGGTGTACTCGTCGGTGAGCACCATCGACGACGACATCATCCAGGCGGCGAAGACGCTCGGCGCGACCGACGCGCGGGCGTTCCGCGAGGTGACCCTGCCGCTCTCGTGGCCGGGCATCGTCTCCGGCATCCTGTTCACGTTCATCATCTCTGCGGGCGCGTTCATCGCGCCCCAGTTGCTCGGCGGACCGGCCGAGCGGATGGTCGCGCCGGTCATCGCCGACGTGTTCCTCAAGGACTTCAACTGGCCGTTCGCGGCGGCGCTGTCGCTGGTGTACTTCCTGCTCATCGGCGTCGCGCTGTACCTGTTCACGCGGAAGGCCGACCTCGAGGAGGCCCTGGAGGGGACCTCGCTATGAGCCGCAACTGGAACTGGACGGGCATCAAGGCCGTCTCGGCGTTCGTCTACTTCAGCATGCTCGTCCCGCTGCTGGTGGTCGTGGTCAACTCCTTCCACCCCAAGCGCATCCCCAGCTTCCCACCGTCGGAGCTCAGCCTGCACTGGTACGGCGAGTTCTTCGCCGACGAGATGTTCCTGAACGCCGTCTGGGTCAGCACCAAGGTCGGCATCGTCGCCGCGCTCGGCTGCGGCCTGCTCGGCACCGTCACGGCGATGGGGTTCGTCCGCAAGCAGTTCCCCTTCCAGAAGGGACTGACCATCGTCGTGCTCTCGCCGATGCTGGTCCCGCCCGTCATCATCGGTCTCGCGTCGACGATGTTCTTCACCGAGATCGGCTGGGACCGCAGCTTCGCGTGGCTGGCCGTGATGCACATGCTCATCACGCTGCCGTACGCGTTCCTCATCGTCCGCAGTCGCCTCTACCTCTTCGACGACTCGCTGGAGGAGGCGGCCAGAACCCTGGGGGCCGACCACCTGACGACGTTCCGCGAGGTAACCTTCCCGATCATCTCGCCAGCCATCGTCACCGCGATGGTGCTCTCGTTCGTCATCTCGTTCGGCGAGTTCACCGCGACCCAGTTCTGGGTCGCCGGGAGCACGACCACCGTCCCGGTGGTCATCTACACGATGCTGGAGACGCTCATCACGCCCAAGGTGAACGTCCTGGCGACGCTCGTGCTGGTGGTCACCATCGGCATCCCCATCGCCGCGTTCGCCATCCGCAACCGCTTATTCCCTGCGCAGAACTGAGCAGTCGCGACCCGCCGTCTATTCTTCCGTCTCGCTCCGGAGCAGTTCGAAGATCTCCGGGTCGGTGCGGAACTTCAGGAGGTTGTGGACGACCGAGTTGCGGACGTTGTCGACCACTTCCCCGTGGTCCTTGTAGAACTCGTGGATCCACTGGGATTCGGCCTGTCGCGTGCGGAACATCATGATGGTCTTCCACTGGTACTCGCCGTTCGAGATGAAGAACATCAGCGTGTGCTCGTCGGCCTTGATGTCCTCCATCGCGTCGTACCACCCCTCCTCGAAGTGCTCGGGGTTGAACTTGAACTCGAACAGCGCGAAGTTGTAGAACGTCTCGTTGGGCATGACGGCCTCCTGGAAGACGCCCTGGTCGCGCATCTTGCGGATGGTCTCGCTGACGGTGACGTGGGACACCTCGATGTCGTACTTCTCGTCGAGGATGTCCGCGAGTTCCCGCGTCGAGAGCTCGGGGTTCCGACTCAGTTCGCGGAGTATCTTGATGTCGCGCTCCTTGAACTCCCAGTCGACGTCGTCGGACTGCGGCGGCACGCTCATTGCTGATTTCGTTCTTCACGAGCGGTTATAATTACGTCGTCGGTTCACCGCTCGCCTCGACTCCCGCCGTCCGATAGCTATTTGAGGTTGCCTAACAATGTTCACTTCAAATCCGTATAAGGTTACCAGATTATGCAGAAAGAAACATATCCGGACACAAACGATGCGGTCGAGTCCCGCTACGACGACTACCTGATGCCGATCTGGAAGTCGCTCGACGTGCCCGTCAAGCGGTCCAGCGGCTGCACGCTCGAGGACTTCGAGGGCAACGAGTACCTCGACTGCTTCTCGGGCATCTCGGTCACCAACGCGGGCCACGGCAACGAGGCGGTCGTCGAGGCGGCCAAGGACCAGCTCGACGAGTTCGTCCACGGCTGCTCGTACGTCCACCCGAACGAGCCGGTGGCCGCGTTCGCCGAGCGGCTCGCCGAGGTCACGCCCGGCGACCTCCAGAAGACGTTCTTCTGCAACTCGGGGACGGAAGCCGTCGAGGGTGCCATCAAGCTCGCACGCAAGCACACCGGCAGCACGGAGGTCGTCGCCCTGGAGATGGGCTTCCACGGTCGCACGCTCGGCAGTCTCGCGCTCACGGGGAACACGGCGTACAAGGACGGGATGGCCCCGACCATCAACGACGTCTCCCACTTCGCCGCACCGTACGGCTACCGCTGTCCGCGCTGCGACGGCGACGAGTGCGGTGCCGCCTGTGCGAACGACCTCGAACACGTCATCAAATCCCACACCGCGGACGACCTCGCGGCGGTCGTCGTCGAACCCGTGATGGGCGAGGGCGGCATCGTCGTCCCGTCGAACGAGTGGTTCCAGCGCGTCAAGGAGATCGCCCACGACCACGGCGCGCTCCTCGTCGTCGACGAGGTGCAGACGGGCTACGGTCGCACCGGCAGTCTCTGGGCTAGCGACCACTTCGAAGTGACACCAGACATCCTCACGCAGGCGAAGGGAATCGCCAACGGGCTTCCGCTCGGCGCATTCACCGCGTCCGCGGACGTGGCCGACAGCTTCGGGTCCGGCGACCACCTCTCGACCTTCGGGGGCAACCCCGTGGCCTGCGCCGCCGCGCTCGCGAACGTCGACGAACTCCAGGACGGCATCGTCGACGACGCCGCCGAACAGGGCGCGTGGCTCGGCGACCGCCTCGCCGACCTCGAGGACGAGTACGACGTCGTCGGCGACACCCGCGGACTCGGTCTGATGTACGGCGTCGAACTGGTCGACCCCGACGAGGACGGGCCGATGGGCGTCGCCGCGGCGCCCGACGCCGACCTCGCCAAGCACGTCAGCCAGCGCCTCCGCGACGAGGGCGTCGTCATCGGCGTCGGCGGGTTCTACAAGAACGTGATGCGCTTCCAGCCGCCGCTGACCATCACCCGCGAGCAGCTGGAGCGCGCCGTCGACGAACTGGCAGCCGCCATCGACGCGGAGACGGACTAACGGGCGACGACCCGTTCCCGTCTCCCGCTCGGCGGCTAGAGCCAGCCGTCGGGGAGTTCGTCGGCGTTCGCGGTGAGCAACTCCACCACCGCGCGGACGTCGTCGAACTCCGGGCCCGCGTGGACGACGTGGGCGTCGCGGTCCCACGTCACGAACCCGAAGTCCTCCAGTTTCGGAAGGTGGGTGTGGGACGTGGCGATCAGTTCCTGGGGCGTCATCTCGCGTGTCAGGTCGGCCCACTCCACGGGAACGGACTCGCCGTTCTGCGGGTTCGCCTCGACCAGGGCAATCACCACAACGCGACGGTCGTGATGGGCGAGCGCCTCGAGCACTCTGTCGAACCGGCGTGGTAGCGTCGGCGCGGGGTCGGTCCGGTCGTTGCCGGGTGGGCTCTGTGAAGACACGACGAGACAGCAGGATGCGGAGGACAAAAGTACACTACGTAACCATTCACAGGTCGCCGTCGGCAGCGACCCGTCGGACCAACTCGAACGTCGGCACCGACCGTTCGCGGCGGGGAACGCGGACGTCACGTCCGCCCGTTTGAAACCCCCTCCACAGGTCGCCAGTCCGGACACTCGTCCGGGTCGACGATGGCCGCGGTGCGTCCGCTGCCAGCAGTCCCGTCCTGCTGGTGGTGCCACGCCCGTATCTCCAGCAGCACCCGTCCGAAGGAGACTCCTCGTTCCGCCAGCCGGTACTCGACGCGGATCGGGCGGTCGTCGACCACCTCGCGCGAGACGAAGCCGTTCGCCTCGAGGTCGCCGAGGGCGTCGGAGAGGACCTTGCTGGAGATGTCGCCCTCTCGCTTGAGTTCGTTGAAACCGGCCGCCCCGTCCTCCAGGAGTTGGGAGAGGATGAGAAGATGCCACTTCCGGCCAAGGAGGTCTCCGACCTCCACGAAGGCCCGCCGGAGGTCACCCGCGTCGTTCGCTTCGGAGGAGCGCACTGCCATGGACGAAGTTGGGCACGCTGCGGGCAAAAGCGGCGTCCGTGACTGTTCACGGGGCGGTCGCCCACGACGTGGCGAGAAGTTCCCGGAAGATGCGATCCTCGGCGTGGCGCAGATGGCGGTGGAACGTCGTGGTCGACACCGACATCTGGGCGGCCAGTTCCGCCCCCGTGGTTCGTCGCGGTTGCTCGAAGTACCCCGCGTGGTACGCCAGCTCCACCGCCGTCAACTGGCGGTCCGTCAGTTGCGTCTCGAGCATGTGTCGGAACGTTCGCGGGGTGAACACGAGGCGTTCCGAAACGAGTTCCATGTCCGGATAGACGTCCTGGACGCTCGCCACCACCGACTCACGGTCGACCGTTCGGGGGAGCTGGACGACGAGGGTCAGCGCGTCGTCGTCGATTCCGACCGACGCGATCTCGCCGTCGTACGTGGTGAGCCGCGACACGAGGGTCTGGTCCGTCGACTGGACCTCCAGATCGAAGCTGTCGTCGGTCGTGCTGAGCAGTCGGACGTCCGCCACCGGGAGGTGGTCGATCAGCTCGAAGCACTGGCTGGTCGAGATTCCCTTGACGGTATAGTACTGGAGGTACGTCCCGTCGACCAGTTCGACGATTCCGTCGCCGGACACCTGGAGTGCGTCGCCGCCGTGTTCGACGATGGGACGCCCCAGCGACTTCGACCGGAACGTGAGTTCGACGACCTGTTCGTTCCGGAGTTTCTCCGTGACCTCGATGGAGTGAAGCAGGTACCCGACCATCTCGCCGAGTTCCTCCAGGAGCCGTCGCTCCTCGACGTCGAAGGCCGCCGGCTGGCGCGCGTAGACGCCGAGGACCCCGTAGACGTTCCCCTCGTGGACGAGCGGCACCGAGGCGTAGGAGCGGAACCGGTACTCCTCGGCGGTCCGCTCCCAGTGCTCGTAGGGGAGGTCGGTGACGTTCTGGACGACCTGGACCTCCCGGGTCTTCGCCGCCGTCGCACCGGTCCCCTCGTCGATCGGCGGCGCCTCGGAATCGCCCAGCATCGCGTCGAGGTACTCCTGACCGATGCCGGCCGTCGCGTTCGGCGTGAACTCCGTGTACGACGACGAGAAGGTGCCGAGGACCGCGAACAGGTACGGGTCGGACCGCGCGACGTGACGACAGACCGCCCGTTCGATGTCCTCCCGCGTTCGCGCCTCCGTCACCTCCCTGACGATGCCGCGGACGACCGTGTTGACGCGGTCGAGGCGCAGTAGTTCGGCCCGCTGGGACCGCAGGTGCGACTCCCGCTCTTTCAGGTCCGTGACGTCCTCCAGACCGACGACCACGCCCGCGACCGAACCGCCGTCGGAGCGGATCGGCGCCAGGTTGCTCGACAGCCACCGGTCGCTGCCGTCGGGGAGCGTGACCCCGTGGCGGAACCCCCAGACCGGCCGCCCCGTCTCGAAGACCCGCGCTACGGGGTGGTCGTCGTCGCTCACCCGCCGGTCGTCCTCGTCGAAGACGCGCCAGACCGACCTGCACCGCGGGCCGTCGGTGACCGCCGCGCTGGTCCGACCGAGCAGCGTCGCGAACCGCTCGTTGGCGTAGTCGATGGCGTGGTCCGGGCCGACGACGGCGACGCCGACAGGCGCGGTGTCGCAGATGCGAGCGAAGAGTTCGGAGCCCGTGAGGCCGACGTCACCGGCGAGGGCAGTGGACTCACGACCGACCTCGGCGACGCCGGAGGGAAGCCACCAGACGCGTCCGCGTGCACCGACCTTCTTCGTCTCGAGCAGGTCGCGTTCCACCAGCGCGATCAGCCTGTTGTACGCCGTGCGACGGGCGCAGTCGAGTGCGTCCGCCACCTCGGCCGTCGTGAACGGCGTGCCGACGTCGTCCGCGAACACCTCGAACACGTCCTCGTCGGTGCCGCTCCTCACCGTTTCGTCCATGGGAGACTGACGCTACCGACGGAGATAGGCGTTACCGTCAACGGTCCGGGCGTCCACGCCGCGAGCGCCGCGGAGCCGACAGGATTTTGCCGTCGCTGGACCTCTCGCCGCACGAGAGGATGCCCGCGACCGCTCGCGGCGGGTCGGACGACCCGCCATCGTCGACGGAGTCCGTCCCACTGGACGTGGTGGTGTTGCCGGCGTTCGCGGCCGACGACTTCACGACCGAGGCGGACCTGCCGCACGAACTCGAACCGTGGCTCGACGACTACGCGTTCGAGCGCGAGTACGTCGTTCCGGGAGCGAACGCGCCCGTGCTCGTCACCGACGACGGCGTCGCCATCACGCCGACGGGGATGGGGAAGGCCGACGCCGCTGCGACGGTCACCGCGCTGCTTTCGTCGCCGACCCTCGACTGCTCCGAGGCCTACTTCGTGACGGTGGGCATCGCCGGTGCGTCGCCCGCCGTCGGGACGCTCGGCTCCGTCTTCCTCGCCGACCACGTCGTCGACTGGGACCGCAAGCAGACGTGGGACGAGGCGGACGGCGGGCGCTCGATGCGCCTGCTGCCCTACCGGCCGCGCGACTACGCCTACGCGCTCGACGAGGACCTGGTCGCGACGGCGCGCGAGTGGGCGACGGCGGTCGACCTCCGGGACGACGAGCGCGCGGACCGGTACCGCGAGCGGTACGACCAGTCGGCCGCACGCGGCGAACCAGCCGTCGGCGTCGGCACGACGGTCTGCGGCGACGAGTACTGGCACGGCGAACGCTCCGCCGAGGAAGCAAGCTGGCTCGTCGAGCAGTACGACGCCGGCGCGTACGCGACGACGGAGATGGAGGACTTCGGAACCGCGACCGCGCTCGACCGCTTCGGCCGCCTCGACCGCTACCTCAGCGTCCGCGGCGTCGTCAACTTCGACCGGCCGCCAGCGGGACGGTCGCCCCGCGAGAGCGTCGCCGAGGACATCGGCGAGGTCACCGTCGGGATCGGCCTGGAGAACGCCTACCGCGTGGCGTCGCACGTCGTCGACCGACTGCGCGACGGCGCTACCTGACGTATCCCCGGACGACGGAAGACTGGGCCTTCCGGACGAGTTCGGCCGCGGTGCTCTCGGCGCAGTCGAGCCGTTCGGCGACGTCTGCGACGTCCCCGGTGCGCGGGACGTCGAAGTAGCCGACATCCACGGCCGCACGCAGCGCCTCGCGCTGGCGGTCGGTGAGCGACCCACCGCGGCCGGGGCCGTGGTAGTCGCCGGCCGCGGTGACGGCGTAGTCGACAGCGCCGTCGAGCATGTCGGCGAGTTCACGGAGGGAGGCGGCGGTCCCGACGAGCGTCAGTTCGAGCGCGCCGTCGCCCCGGAACACCACCGGCGGTACGATGAGGACGGCCGGGAGACCGAACGTCTCCGACAGGTAGGGTTCGAAGTGGAACCGTTCCTGCCAGACGAAGCCGTACGTTCCGCCCCGTCCCTGCGCCGACCGCACCCGGTAGGAGTCGACGATGTCGACGTCGTCCAGCATCGCGGCCACTGCCGCCTCGTCCGCGTCGTACCGCGCGAGCGTCGTCGGGGTCGCCCGGCCCGCGTCCCACATCAGGATGTGCACCGTCGATATCGCGTCGGCGTCGATGATTGCACCGTGGAGCGGGTCGACCCGCTCGCGGTCGCGGTCGACGACGACCGACACCTGCTTCATACCAGACGTTCCGACCAGTAGTACTTAAAACACCGTTCACGAGCGGCGAAGTGTTCACCGCCGTTCCGTCGAAACTGACACGTATGAACGAACTGGCGACTGGAGAAGGACGGGGTGCTCCCGGAACGGTACCCCAGGTCGACCGGGACGCTGCTCCCCGGACCGTCGAGACGGCGACGGACCGGACGGTGGCCTACGAGACGTACGGCGACGACGACGGCGTTCCGCTGGTGTTCCTGCACGGGACGCCGGGGTCGCGGCTGCTCGGAGGACTGCTGGACGACCCGGCGAGTCGAGCAGGCGTCCAGGTACTCGCGCCGGACCGCCGCGGGTACGGCCACACCGGAGGCCAGGGAGCCGACGGCTTCTCCGCCGGCGCGGCGACGGTCGCTGCACTCGCGGACGCAGTCGACGCGGAGGGCGTCGCCGTCGCAGCGTTCTCCGGCGGTGCCCCGTACGCGCTGGCGGCGGCAGCGGAGCGGCCGGACCGCGTCGACAGCCTCCACCTCGTCTCGGGCGCACCGGCGCCCGGACTCGTCGACGAACGGCCGGCCGTCACGCGCGTTCTCGGCTGGCTCGCGACGCACGCACCGTCGGTCCTGTCGGCGGGGCTGCGCCTGCAGACGGCGGCCGTCGACCGGCTGTCGGGCGCTTCGGCAGCGGACCAGTACGTGACCGACGGGAGCTCCGTCGAGATCCCGTCGCACGTCGAGGAACTGGTCGACGCCGACTTCGTCGAGGCGTTCCGCGACGGGACCGACGGCGCTGTCGCCGACTTCCGCCTCCTCGCCGCGCCGTGGTCGGTGACGCCTGCGGCCATCGACCAGCCGGTCCACTGCTGGCACGGCACCGCGGACGCGAACGCCCCTGTCGAGGGGGCGCGACGGCTCTCGGAGTCGCTGTACGACGCGGACCTGACCGAGTTCGACGACGCAGGCCATCTCGGTGCGCTCGTCGCTGCCGCGCCGCGCGTGGTGGAAACGGTCGGACCCTGACGGGACGAACAGTGGCATCGGGACCTGATGGGACTTCGACGTAGCCGGAAAGCGCCGACGCTCGCGACGTCGGACGTGCGTCTTCCACACGACACTGCTTTGCCCGTCGAAGACTGCCCTACAGGCGTGACCGAAGACCAGTTCCGGTACGAATCTATCGGCGTGATCCGCTCACCATTCGATTCTCCCGAGGAGATGCCGATCCAACCGGTCGGTGCAGATTCCACGGTGGGAACTGTCGAACTCGAGGCGTCGTATGCGGAGGGGTTGCAGGACCTGGACGGGTTCACGCATTGCATCCTGCTGTATCACTTCCACGCGGCGGACGATACCGTCTCCCTACAGGTCGAACCGTTTCTCGACGACGTACACAGAGGACTCTTCGCGACGCGGGCACCGCAGCGTCCGAATCCGATCGGCCTCTCGGTCGTCGAGATCGACACCGTCTCGGAGCAGGAAGTGACTGTCGAAGGAGTGGACGTCGTCGACGGGACGCCCTTGCTCGACATCAAGCCGTTCGTCCCGCAATTCGACGTTCCGGACGGCACCACCGAGACGGGATGGCTCGACGCATCGAGAACTACCGTGCAATCGACGCGGGCCGACGAACGCTTCCTCTGAAAGACTCGAACCCTGGTTCGGCGCGCAACCAGGGTCCGCTTCGGAAGGCGCTGGAACCGCCGAAGTGAGGGTCACCCGTCGTCGTACTCCCGAGACACCGCGTCGAAGGTCGTCTCGCCGGCGCGGAGCGCCGCGATGGTATCGGGGACCTCCGCGAGCGGCACCCTGACCTGGTCGGTGGTGTCGCGGTCCCTGATGGTCGCGCAGTCGTCCGCCGGCGTTCGCTCGTCGAGCGTGACGCAGAACGGCGTGCCGATCTCGTCCTGGCGGCGGTACCGGCGGCCGATGCTACCGGCGTCGTCGTACGTCGCCGGCATGCCGCGGCGCGTGAGTCGGTCGGCGAGGTCGCGCGCCCGGTCGGCCTGGGCGTCCGTGAGCGGGAAGACGCCGGCGACGGTCGGTGCGACGGTCGGGGGGAGCGCGAGGCGGGTCCGCTCCTCGCCGTCGACCTCGTCGTGGCGGAGCGCGTGGGCGGTGACGGCGTAGACGACGCGGTCGATGCCGATGGACGGCTCGACGACGTGCGGCGTCACGTGCTCGCCGTGGACGGTCTCCTCGCGCACGGCGAAGCCGGTCTTCTCGACCGGGAGCGAGCAGGTCTCGTCGTCGGCCTCGACCGTCACGCGGTCGCCGGAGAACGCGTCAGGGTCGCGCTCCGCGAGCGTTTCGAGCGCGTCGACGACGTCGGCCGCGGCCTCGCCGAACTCCGGACCGAGGTAGCTCATGTCCGGGTCGACCGTCGGGCGCTCGACCGTCCTCGGTTCGTCGTACTCCCGGAAGAGGGTGAACCGCTCGTCGGAGTGGGCGTCGTGTTTCGTGAGGTCGTGGTCGGCCCGGAAGGCGAAGCCGCCGACCTCGACCCAGTCGCCGTGGAGGCGGGCCTCCGCGTCCCAGCAGGCACTCGCGTAGTGGGCGAGTTCGCCCGGGAGATGCTGGCGGAAGCGGAGGCGTGCGGGGTCGACGCCCACGCGCTCGTACCACTGCCGGGCGCGGCCGAGATAGTAGGCGAGCCACGGGTTCGCGACGACGCCCTCGTCGACGGCTTCCCTGACTGTCAGTTCGAGGTCCCCCTCGCCCTCGCGCTCCTGTGCCGCCGCCGGGTAGAGACGGAGCGGCACGTCCGCGACGGGAGCGAGGTCCGGGCCGTCGCCGTCGGGAGCCGCGAACTGCTGGAGTTCGGCGAGCGTGAGTTCGCGGACCCGGAGCAGCGAATTCCGGGGGCTGATCTCGTTGCGGTAGCTCCGGCCGACCTGGGCGACGCCGAAGGGAAGCTGGTTGCGCGCGTACTCCTTGAGTCGCGGGAACTCGACGAGGATGCCCTGGGCCGTCTCCGGGCGGAGGTAGCCCGTCTGGGAGCTACCGGGGCCGATGGACGTCTCGAACATCAGGTTGAACTCGTCGACGGCTTCGCCCGCGAGCGCGGCGTCGCACGTCGGACAGTCGGCGTCGTGGTCGGCCAGGAGCTCCTCGACCGCGTCGGCCGCCAGGCTCTCGGCGTCCTCGACGTCGCTTTCGTCCTCGACGAGGTGGTCGGCGCGGTGGCTCTCGCCACAGTCTGGACACTCGACGAGCATGTCGTCGAAGGTGTCGAGGTGACCCGACGCAGCGAAGACGTCCTCGGGAACGACCGTCGGCGACTCTATCTCGTGGTTGCCCTCGCGGACGACGAACCGGTCGCGCCAGGCGTCCTCGACGTTGCGCTTCAGCGCGGCACCTCGGGGACCGAACGCGTGAAAGCCCGCGACGCTGCCGTAGGCGTCGTTCGCCTGGAAGAAGAAACCACGGCGCTTCGCGAGTTCGACGACGTCGGGGTCAGTCATCGCGGCTCACCCGCCGCTGGCGGCCGTCGTTGTAGCTAGCTGGCTGTGCTGTCGGTGTGGTTGGTGCTGACATGGCTGCTGTGCTGTGGAACGCTCGGTGTCGGTCGCAGTCGTTACTGCCGAGAAAGAGGGAGTCGATGGTTTCTGCCCCGGCGACGACCGTAGGATGCGGCCCGGACCGGGACTCCACCCGACTCCACAGCACTAGCACCGTCCGACGGAAACGGGTGCCATTACCGACACGTCGCTGCTCGCTGATTATAAACCTTCGCCCGGGCGGTCACAGTTGGTCGAGGATGGCGAGTGCACGCCCGGCGAGCGCGTCGGCGTCGGGTGCCAGCAGGCGGACGACGGCCTCCTTGCCGACGTCGCCGCGGTCGAAGACCGCAGCGGGCGTCGCGTCCGCAGTCTCGAACGCCCGGCGCGCGGCCCAGCCCATCGTCGTTCCCTCCTCGTCCGGGTCGGGCTCGTTCGAGCGGTCGACCTCGACGACGGGTGCGTCGAGGCTCCCGAGCGCCGACTCGACGGCGTCGTCGAACGCGAGGTTCGTGGCGAACCGGAGAGCGGGGTCGTGCTCGCGGGCGGCCAGCAGGAACCGCGCGACGTGACTGGAGGCGCCGAATCGCGTTCCGCGGTTCGGCCGGACGCCGGACAGCGTCCGGGTGATGCGCCCCTCGACGGCCACCGTCTCCTCGGTCGCCTCCGCGAGCGGTGTCGCACCGACGACGTTCGTCCCCACCTCGGGGACGAGCGGGCGTGCGTCGGCCGCGACCAGGCGCTCGACGACGCGCTCGACGGCCTCCTGGGTCGGCTGGCGGGCGGCGCGCTCTCTGACCGCCGAGAGATGGTGGACGGACCCGGGACCGGTCCCCACGTCCAGCGGGTAGCGCACCGCGCGACTCATGAACTCGACGCCGGCCTCGACCGCGTCGTACAGGTCGTCGCCGTGTGCGAACCGCGCCGCGATGGCGCTGGAGAGGGTACAGCCGGACCCGTGCGTGGCCGGGGAGTCGATGCGCGGATGCCTGAAGGTGTGTGCGCCCTCGCCGGTGACGAGGACGTCCCTGACGGTCGCGCCGTCGCCGACGTGGCCGCCCTTCACGAGCGCCGCGTCGGCACCCATCGCGACGATAGCCTCCCCAGCCTCGACCATCGCGGCCTCGTCCTCGACGGTGACGTCCGCGAGGATCTCTGCCTCGTCGGCGTTCGGCGTCACGACCGTCGCCTCGGCGACCAGTCGTTCGTAGGCGTCCTCGGCCTGGGGTTCCAGGAGGCGGTCGCCGGACGCAGCGACCATCACCGGGTCGATCACGACTGGGACCTCCACGTCGGCCGCGCGTGACGCCACGGCGTCGACGACCGGCGCGACGCCCAGCATGCCGGTCTTCATCGCGCGGACGTCGAAGTCGGAGCGCACGGCGTCTATCTGTGCCTCGATCTCCTCGACGGGAACGGGGTGGATGGACTCGACGCCGCGCGTGTTCTGTGCAGTGACGCTCGTGACGGCGCTGGTGCCGAACGCGTCGAACGCTGCCATCGTCTTCAGGTCCGCCTGTACGCCGGCACCGCCGCCCGAGTCGCTGCCGGCGACGGTGAGCGCCACGGGTTTCTCGACCGGTGCCGGTCGGCGAGGTTCGGTCATGCCAGGCGATATCACTGGTTGATATAAATCGGTGGTGGTTTGGTCGAGCGTACACGGCGGGGAAAGCGGGACGACAGGGATACCGCGGGCGCATCAGGCCCTCCGTCTGTCGAGGCTACCAGTTTGCTCCCAAGAGAACCACGCCTGCGGCACTCGGTGGTGATAACCAATGAATACCACTAGATTATATGGCCCTGGGGCGTCCAGATGCAGCCATGAGCTTCACCAGCGAACTGGAACCGGTCGCCGAACCAATCTGGGACGCCATCCTGGCGCACCCGATGGTCGAGGAGCTCGGGGCTGGCACCCTCGACGAGGAGCCGTTCAGGTACTGGGTCCGGCAGGACTACGTCTACCTCGTCGACTACGCCCGGGTGTTCGCCCACGGGGCGACGAGGGCGCCCGACCTCGACCGCATGGCCACGTTCGCGGACCTGCTCCAGTCGACCGTGAACACCGAGATGGACCTCCACCGAGAGTACGCGGCCGAGTTCGGCATCTCGGAGACGGACCTCGAAGGGACGGACCCCTCGCCGACCACGCGGGCCTACACCGACTTCCTCGTGCGCGTCGCGGCGACCGGGACGTTCGGCGACCTCGTGGCGGCGCTGCTGCCCTGCATGTGGGGCTTCAACGAGACGGGGCGGCGACTTGCGGAACGCGGGTCACCCGACGACGAGCGGTACGTCGCGTGGGTCGAGATGTACTCCGGCGAGGAGTTTGCGGAGCTCACGGCGTGGTGCAAGGAGCTGATGGACGACGTGGCCGCGGACGCGAACGAGGTCGAACGCGAGCGATACGTGGAGCTGTTCCGCACGTCCGCACGCTACGAGTACCGCTTCTGGGACGCCGCCTGGCGTCAGGAGGAGTGGTCGGTGTGACCTCCCCCGGTACGGACGGCGTCCCCGACACCTACGAGGGGTACGCCGAGGGGCGCGAGCGGGCGCGGTTCACCGACTGGCTCCGCGAGCGCGCGGAACCGGACTGGTCGGCGGCGACGACCCACCGGTTCGCGCGCGAACTCGGCAGCGGCGACCTCGACGACGCCGTGTTCCGGCAGTATCTGGTGCAGGACTACGCCTTCGTCCGGACGCTGACCGGCGTCTTCGGCCACGCCGTCGGGGACGCGCCGACGATGGCGGCGAAGTCGCGACTCGTCGACTTCCTCGCGACGATCACCGACGACGAGAACGACTACTTCGAACGCGCCTTCGCGTCGCTCGACGTCCCCGAGACGACGTACGCCGAACCGGAGCCGACGCCGACCACGCGCGCCTTCGAGGACCTCCTGGAGCGGGCGGCGCGGGAGGGCGGGTACGCCGAGACGCTCGCCGTCCTCGTCCCCGCCGAGTGGATCTACCTGGAGTGGGCCACCGCCGTCGACGGGTCGCCCGAGCCGTTCTACCTCGCGGAGTGGGTCGAACTCCACGCCACCGACGCTTTCGCGGATTTCGTGCGGTGGCTACGGCGGGAACTCGACCGCGAGGGAGCGACCGCCATGCCCGGACGACAGCGACGGATCGAGCGGTTCTTCCGGCGGACTGTGGCGCTGGAGGCCGCGTTCTTCGAGACGGCGTACGACCCGGACGCGACCGGAGGCGGGTCGTCGCGGTGAGCGGCGACTGCTGACGGGAGCCGGGTGACCCGGCACGTTTTTATTCTCCGGTGATACCACCAACGTATGGGCGGAGCCACGAGAGATGCGAACGCCGTGACGGGCGGACGGATACGCGACTACGTGAGCGAGATGGGGCCGTCGTGGGTCGCCGGGTCCATCGCCGCGGGACCGGCGACGATGGCGAGTCTCGTCGCCGCCGGCGCGAGCTTCGACTACGCCCTGCTGTGGGTCGTCGTCCTCTCCGCGGTCGCAGGGGCGCTCGCGCAGTACCTCGCGATGCGCCTCGGCCTGCTGACCGAACAGGGCATCGTCGGCGTCGTCGAGGAGCACCTCGGAGAGACGTGGGCGTGGATACTCGTCGCCGACGTGGTCGTCGCGGCCGGCGTCGCACAGCTCGTCATCATGAACACCGTCGCGGCCGTCTCGGCGACGATGACGGGCGTCGACGCACGCATCTGGGGCGTGGTCTGGGCGCTCGTCCTCGTCGCCGGACTCGCCGGCGAGGGGTATCGCTTCGTCGAACTCGCGGCGAAGGTCCTCGTCAGCGGGGTCGTGCTGGCGTTCGTCGCGTCGCTGTTCGTCGCCCCCATCGACCCAGGGCGGGCCGCCGCGGGGCTCGTCCCCTCGCTCCCCGCGGGCAGCGCGGTCGTGGCCGCGGGCATCCTCGGCGGCGCGGTCCACATCACGCTGATAACGATGCACTCCTACACGATGCGGGCACGCGGGTGGACCGAGCGCGAGTACGGTCTCGCGACCTTCGACGTCGGCGCCTCGATGCTCGTCGCGTTCGGCGTCTACAGCGTCGCCATCTTCCTCGTCACCGCGAGCGTGCTCACGGACCCAGACCTGACGACGGTGAGCGCGGCGCAGGCGCTCGGCCCGCTCGTCGGCCCGGGCGCGAAGTGGCTGTTCCTGCTCGGACTGGGCGGCGCGGCGGTCTCGACCCTCGGCGGGAACACCATCGTCCCGCCGTTCCTGGTCGCCGACAAGCTGGGCTGGGGGACGACCGTCGAGGACACGCGGTATCGCGCGCTGCTCGCCGCCGTCGCGCTGCTGTCGGCGCCCGGTGCGTTCATCGGCGGCCAGGTGCTCGGCCAGCTCGTGCTCGTCCTCGCGCTCGGCACGGTCGGCACGCCGTTCGCCATCGCCGTCGTCATCTACCTCCTGAACTCGGCCGCGGTCCCGGAGCCGACGCCGACGCTCGCCAACGTCGGCGGGATGGGCCTGCTGGCCGTGTCGGGTGGGCTGGCGGCCAACTTCGTCCGCGGGCAGGTCGCCGGCGGCGTCGACGCGCTCTCCGGCGTCGTCCTGGCGTTCGCCGTCGTCCTCGGCGTCGCGACCGTCGCCCTCCTCGGAAAGTTCGCCCACGAGGAGGCCGCCGCGTGACCGACCTGCCCTTCCCGCTAGCCGGGTCGACGCTCGTCGTCGGCCCCTCGCAGGCCGGGAAGACGCGGCTCACCGCCCGCGCGCGGGACGTCTGGGTCGACCGCGAGGGCGCGGCGGGGGTCGTCGTCCTGGAGTTCGCACCCGAGGTCGAACGCGACGGCCAGCTGCTCGGCGGCCGACTCGACCGCTTCACGTCGGTCCCGGACGCCGCGTGGCACGGCGTCCTCGACGCCCACGCCCCGCGGTCGGACGGCGAGACGGCGGCGGAGGCGGTCGCGCTGGCACAGGACAACGCCGTGCGGGCCGAGCGCATCGTCGACGCTGCCCCGGACCCGCGGGCGGTGTTCGTCAACGACGCGACGATACCGCTCCAGCACGAGTCGGTCGACGCGGAGCGGCTCACGGCGTACTGCGACGGCGCCGAGTGCGCCGTGCTGAACGCCTTCGAGAGCGACGAACTCGGGACCGACAACCCGGTCTCGCGGCGCGAGCGGTCGACCCTCGCGTCGCTCGGGGCGTGGGCCGACCGGACGGTCGACCTGTCGTAGGCCGCCGCCGAAACAACGCTTATCGGGGCCGTCGTCGAACGTGCGATGACGGGTCCCTGCAGTCGAGGAGTCGGACCGCGGCCCGGGCGGGTCGAACGACACGGGGGTTGTCATGACCACGGACTTCCTGGTCGCGATATCGGTCATCGTCGCGCTGGCGGCCGTCGCGAAGCTGCTCGCGAACCGGTACGGCATCCCGAACGTCGTGTTCCTGCTCGCCTTCGGCATCCTCGTCGGTCCGGAAGGGGTCGGCTTCCTCGACCCGTCGCTGTTCAGGGGCGACCTCGAGGACATCGTCGGGTTCGCCGTCGCCATCATCGTCTTCGAGGGGGCGTTCTCGCTCTCGCTCGACAGGGTGCGACGCACCCCGCGAGGGACGCTCAGGCTCGTGACCGTCGGGTCCGCCATCACGTTCGTCGGGCTGGGGGTCGCGATCCGCTATCTGGTCGGCCTGCAGTGGACCCTCTCGCTGCTCGTCTCCGCCCTCCTCGTCGCGACCGGGCCGACCGTCATCACGCCGATCCTCGAGCAGATAACGGTGCGAGAGGACGTCCGGCAGCTCCTCGAGACCGAGGGGATCATCAACGACCCCGTGGCGTCGGTCCTCGGGGCGGTCGTCTTCTCCGCGACGCTGACCACGAGGCGCACGGCGAACGGCAGCGAACGTGGTAGCGACGTCGTCGTCGACTTCGTCACCCAGATCTCCGTCGGCGTCCTCGTCGGCATCGTCACGGCGGTCGTGGTCGGCTACGTCCTCAGGGAACTGAGCACGTCGCCGCAGGACTCGCGGCTCGTCGTCCTGGGGAGCGTGCTACTGTCGTACACCGTCGGCAGCGCCGTCGCGACGGAGGCTGGCGTCGTGACGGTGGCGGTCGCCGGACTGCTGCTCGGCAGCCTGGACCTCCCCTACCGGGCGGAGGTCGCGGGGTTCAGCGGCGACGTGTCGAACGTCGTCCTCGGGGCGGTGTACCTCATCCTGGCGGCGCTGATCCGGTTCGAGGACATCGTCACCCTCGGTGTCGGTGGCCTCGCCGTCGTGTTCGTGGCCATCGTCGTCGTTCGACCGCTCGCCGTGTTCGTCTCGACGTACGGCTCGGACTTCTCGCGGAACGAGCAGTTGTTCGTCGCTAGCGTCGGCCCGCGGGGCATCATCCCCGCCGCGACGGCGACCCTGTTCACGCTCCAGCTCTCGGCGGCCGGCGTCGCGAACGCCGCGAGCGTCGCGAACCTCGTCTTCCTCGTCATCCTCGTGACCGTGGTCATTGAGGCCGGCGGCGCCCCGTTCATCGCACGAATGCTCGACATCGTACCTATGACAACCATCATCATCGGCGGCGGCGACATCGGACGAACGCTCGCAGACAGGCTCGAAGACCAGGGCGACAACCCACTCATCGTCGAACGCGACGGTGACGTCGTCGCGGCGCTCCGCTCGGACGACTACTCGGTCGTCCACGGAAACGGGACGGACGCCGACGTGCTGGACGACGCCGGCGCGACCGACGCGACCATGGTGGTCGCCACGACCGACGACGACGCGACGAACGTCCTAGCGTGCCAGACGGCGCGCTCCGCGTTCGGCGTCGACACGCTCGTCTCCCTGGTGAACGACCCGACGAGGGCGACGGCCATGGAGGACCTGGGCGTCCTGACGATAACGCGACCGGCGGCGACCGCGACCGCGATCGACGAACTCGTGTCGCTGCCCAGTCTGTCCGAGTGGAAACACGGCGTCGGCCACGACCAGAACCTGGCCGAGGAGGTCGTCGTCTCCGACGACGTCGACGGCGAGCGCGTCGCGGACGCCGGGCTCCCGGACCCGGTCGTCGTCGTCCTCCTCCAGCGGGACGGCGACTACGTCGTCCCGACGCAGGACGTCGTCTTCCGGAAGGGCGACCGCGTCACCCTCCTCGGACGCTCCGACGCCGTCGAGGACGCGGTGGCGCTGCTCGGGGAGCCGTCCGCTGGTTGACGAGCGAAACGAAACCGTACTCCTCGCACGAGTACCGGAACGCGGAAGGGGTTCTTGCGTCGACTGTGGCTGGAGATCGGTTTCACGCGTGGTGCTGCCGTGCGGGTTTCAGCATTGGGGGTGTTGCAGTCGTGGCTGGCCGAGCGTGCTGGGAGTGGTGGTCTTCTGTTCCGTTCGGAATTGTTCGTTCTAGCTGTCTCGTTGCTATTCTGGAATCGACTTCGTGTCATCTTCTCGTCTCCTCCGTACTGTGGGATCCGCTGGGAGCGCGTTCGACGAGGTCGGTGAGCGACTGCTCCCCGCGCGGTGAGACGGGGACGGCTCATCGCTGGCGTCAGTAGTCGTACTGTGATCCCCCCACAGTTCGAACCAATAATTACCGCTTTGTTTTCTTTTAGGGCCGCCAAACATTCGAACGTTTTCTTTAGGCTCGCCAAACACCACAGATTGATTACAAATGAGGTCGTAGCTGCTCGTGCATGAGTACAGAAGGCCTGGAGCGACGAACGCGGAGCTACCTCAGTAACAACGTCCCGCAGATCCAAGATCACGGCGGCTACTTCGAGATAGAGGACGTGGACGAGGAGACCGGTGAGGTGACGGTCGCTATCGGCGGTGCCTGCTCGGGGTGTGGCATCGCACCGATGACGATGCGGGCGATTCGACACCGACTCCCCGACGAAATCGACGAGATCTCCGAGGTGGCCGTCCGGCGGGCAGGTGGCCCGCAGGCAGCAGTGATGCCCAGCAAGACCGAGGAGATGGAAGACATGGACGAGTACAGCGATTACTCGCCGCCGTTCTGAGAACCTGCCCGACACGGTTCGGCCGACGGCAGCCCCGACGTAGCTGCCCGCTCATCGCGGGACTGGTACCTCACGGATTTTATCTACGCGTCGTCGCTACAGCGGAGCAACCGGCCGACGAGAGTCGGCTGTTGCTCAGTCGCGGGTATCTTCGCGCTCGAACGGAAGCGTCGAGGCGAGTCGCTCGGCGACTGCCGGACTCACCGCGCCACACATCTCCATCGCTTCGGTTTCGTGGTCGTCGATGTCGAGGACACCGCGGAAGAACCACGAGAGAGTCACGTACGTGTCGTGCAACTCCGCTGCTCGCCGGCGTCCGGCGTCGGTCAGCGTCGCGCCGTCGTACGGTTCGTAGCGGAGGAGGCCGTCGTTCTCGAACTGTCGGAACGCTTCGATGACCGTCGCCGGTGACCGCCCGAGCATCTCGGCAACGACGCCCGGCGAGACGGGACTCGATTCCCGATGTTCGGCGATGTACAGCCCAAGGAGATACTGTGAGGGTCTACTCATCTGTCCGTAATCTCGAAGACCGGTGTAGAACGAGCAGCGACCGGTCGACAGAGTCGAGTTCGTCGGTCGATGCCGTTCGTCAGTTCTGTCCGATCCACGGTTTCTCACCCGTGCCTGGATTCCAGCGATGTCCCCACGTACTCGTGGATGGTTTCGTCGTCGATGACGTCGAGCACGCGCTCGCTTCCGATCACCTCGACGAGACGTTGCAGGCCGCGTTCGGCGCGCGCTTCGACCTCCGACTCGCCGAGTCGGGTTTCGAACGCCCGGTCGACGTACGTCTCGCGCAGTTCCGCGAGGCGCTCGTCGTCCACGTCGTCCTCGCCGACCTCGTTGTGGAACCACTCGCGCCACCGGTCGCGCTCGGCCCACTCACCAGAGAACTCCGCGTCCGGTCGGAGCCAGTCGTAGTGTGGCGCGACGCCGTCCGGATAGCCCTGTTCGCGCCGATGGTCCGCGAGCAGACACCGGGCGACGTGGGCTCCGTTCCCGGCGGCGACGATAGCCTGTGCGCTCCGGGCCCCCGCAGGCGAGGCGACGTACAGTCCGTCGATCGGGGTCCGGCCGTCCTCGTCGGGGTAGTCCGGGTCGAACCGTTCCTCCGGTTCGCCGTGGTGCTCGTGCATCTCGAACATCGCATCGTCGCCGAGCGGGCGGAGGTACGAGCCGTCGTACCACGCTGCGACCACGACGTAGGTCGCCGTTACGCGTCGCCCCTCCTGGGTCGCCGCGACGAAGCCGGACTCCTGCTCCCCTCGGTCGACCGACACCACCATCTCCGGGACGACGTCGCACCCTGCCTCCTCGGCGTGGGCGTGCATCAGGTCGTGGAAGGTGTCCACGTCGACGCCTGCCGGGAAGCCCAGGTAGTTCTCGAGATGGGCGCACCGTGGCAGGGCCGCGTTCCCGCGGTCGAAGACGACGGTGTCGAGGCCGTACCGGGACGTGAAGACGCCCGCCGAGGAGCCGGCGGGGCCGCCACCGACGACGACGACGTCGTAGTCGGTGGCCGGTTCGTCCGTGGACGACATGATCAGCTGTTTCCGTCGACGATGTCGGCGACCCGCTGGCGGTCGAACAGCGTTCCTTCGTGGTCGTACAGTTGCTTCGCGGCACGTTCGGTGACCACGAGGTTCGTGATCGGACCCTGGTAGAGCCCGCCGGCGCGATAGACGTCGCCGTTCTCGACCGCGGTGAGTGCGCTCGCCGTGCTGTGGCTGCGGAGGAACTCGACGACGGTGCTCTGGAACTTCTTCTTGGACAGCGACTCGTAGCCGCGCAACATCAGCACTTCGGGGTCGACTTCGAGGAGCGTCTCCAGGTCGATGGATCCCCGACTTCCGTGGAAGTCCTTGATGTCCGTGTTCGCGAGTGCGTCCTGGACTCCGAGGTCGCGGAGGTGCTTGAAGCCGGTGCCGCCGCCGATGATGTACGGATAGAACTTCTCCGGCTGGTTCCCGACGCCCCAGAGGACAGCGACGGACGGTCGCTCGCCCTGCTCGGGAACGACCGAGGCGAGGTTCGCCTGGAACTCGTCGTGGAGTTTCTCGAAGGCGTCGTACCGCTCGGTCCGCTGGAAGACCTGCGCGAGCTTCTCGAAGCCCTCGTAGAGGGTGTAGTACCGGTAGTCCGAATGCCACGGGTAATGTTGGGCGTAGATACAGTTGCCGAACAACGGGCCGACGTTCTCGTCGATCTCGTCGACGTCGGACTGCTTCCAGCCCTTGAACCGATTCATGAGGAAGTTGGGGTCCATGACGTGGACGTCCCCGTCGAGTTCGTAGAAGAGCTCCTTGCTCACGCCGTCCTGGTACAGCGACACCATGTCGCTCTTGTCGACGGAGACGCCGGGGATCTCGTCGTAGTACTGGGTGTGGTAGCGGCTGGTGAGCCAGACCGCCTTCGGCGGTTCCAGTCCGAGTGCGATGCCCATGTCCGCCCAGCTCCCGTTGTTGGCGACCCACGTCTCCGGGACCGAGTCGAAGGTGACCTCGCCGACCGGAACCATCGACACCGAGTACGGCTCGTCCTCCCCGGTGGTCGTCTCGGAACTGGTCGTCGTGTCTGTCTGTGTCGCGGCGTCCGTCTCTGTCGTCGTAGTACTCGTCGCCGATTGGGACCCACTGTCGCCGAGACAGCCTGCCAGCAGCCCACCGCCGACGACCGCGCCGCCGTATTTGAGATAGTCTCTCCGCGTCGGTGCATCGTCCCCGTCCGGATGACCTGCCATACGGTTTAGGCTACCCTAAAGCAATAAAGTGATTTCGATTTTTAGGCCAACCAAAATAGTTCTCGTGAGTCGAAGCCGCAGTGCACACCGGAACCAACTCGGCACGCCGTCCCGAGCACGTATCGACGTCAGCCTCCCCCAGATCGGCCAGATCCGGGGCGTTCGACGCCGCTGTTCGCTACCGCCGCTGCCGGAACGAGTACGCAGAGTGCTTCACCGTCCCGACGTCCCGGTGAGACGGGATCTTCCGCAGGCCGTCACACTCTTGGCTGCCGGGTTCTGACGGAATCTGCGAGGACTCACCGGACTACAGACTGCCTGTCAAAAGTCCCCTGTGAGGGAGAACACGTACACCTATGCCTCTGCCCCACGAGGGTCGGCATATGACGAGATCGAGGACGCCAGCATTCCTACTGGGCATCGTGCTCGGAGTCGCACTCGTCGCCCTGGGCGTCGGCGCGTACGTGCTTTCGGACTTCGCGAGCGTCACGGCGCTCATCCCGGCCTTCTTTGGCGTTCTCGTCGCCATCCTGGGTGTGGTCGGACGCCGACGGACGGACCAGCAACGACTGGCTGCCTACGGGATCGGCCTGCTGGCAGTGCTCGGCGTGGTGGGCTCGACGCGTGGAATCCCGGACATGATCGCGTTGCTGACGGGCGAAGCAGTCGAATCGACTATCGCGACCATCTCACAGGGCGCGATGATCGTCGTCTGTCTCGTCCTTCTCGTCGCCGTGCTACAGTTCGTCCGCGAGACGCGCACCACGACGAATCCGTGAACGACCTGCGGCCAAGAGCGAACGTGTCCCCACCAGGCGTTGGCAAGATCGCTCCCGGCGGGAAAATCGATAGACGACGAATCGAGATGGCGGATTCGCAGCTAGCTGGTCGGACCGAGCAATCGCGACGCGGTGAGTCGCCTGTTGAGCCACCCACCGAGACCACCACCCACGCTGCCGAGCAACCAGACGACGCCGACCAACACCGCGGCAGAAACGAACGCGGTTCCGGCCGCGACCACGGCCATCAGGACGGATTCACCGACAGCCGTGACGACGACCGGGTGTCCCCGGACGTCGACGAAACCGATCGCGCTTTGCCAGAGCACGATCGGCAGTCCCCCGACACAGCCCGTTATCGCGCCCGCACGAGTGCTCGCTGCCGACCGTGACTCGTAGCAGTACCCTGCGAACACGCAGGCGAGCAGGAGTGCGGACGAATCACTACTGCGGGGGAGAGACGCCGGGGTGAGTGGCCAGTTCAACACCACCGTCACCGGGATCGATGCAACTCCCAGGAAGGCCGCGAGACGAAACGTCTCGCTGGTCACGTCAGCACCGAGACTCCGAAGCGGGGACATGGAAGACCGGTCCAGGGCGAACGGGTTAGTTCTATTGCAACTACGCGCTAGCGGGCCCATACCCCCTGCAGGGGTGAGCGGACGTCGATCAGTGGAACACGCGGGAGAACGGCCTGTCCACAGCGACTTGCGAGCGGACTATCCTCGCGAATGCAACGAGTAAGCGATCAGCAGGACGCCGAGGAACTGAAACAGTCGCGTGACGAGCGTGAGCGGTTGCTGGTACCGGAGACCGAGGTAGCCCTCACGGAGAAGTAGCGAGCCGACGAAGGCGATGCTGAACGCGACGGCCGTGAGGAAAAACAGGCCCATCGAGAGCGCCCGCATCGTTCGGCTGTCGTGACGGCGATAGCCACGGTAGGCCTGGTATCCCACGTAGCTACCGACGAGTGTCGACCCGAGGGCGAGCGCGACGATAGCCCAGTCGACGACGGCGGCCACGGGAGCCATCTCAGAGGTCCTCCCACATCTTCCTGAAGCGGTCGGCGGTGTCGCTTTCCCGCTCCCCGGGGAACGATTCGTCGTCGGTGTGCCTCACTGCCGCCTCGAAGGTTCCGCTGTCCAGCTCGATAGAGACTTCCGAAAGCGTGGCCGTATAGACGCTGTAGTGATTGTTGCTGGTCCGGACCCTGGTCTGTTCGTCGAGGAGCCCGTGCGCCTGTAATCGTTCCACCCGACGGTAGACCGTCGGTTTGGACATCTCACATTCGTCGGCAAGCTGTTGTGCGGACATTGGTTTGACACTCGTTGCTGCGAGGATGTCCCGGGCGTACTCGTCGCTGAGGACGTCGAGAAGCTCGCCCAGCGGGGAATCCTCACTCACGTTTCAGTCGAATGACTGCCTGTCACATTAATAGGCACATGGGTTTCGAATACGGACGGTCACGGTGCCAGGATCCGAGAGCAGGGCGTAGCTGTCGGAGCAGTACCGCGCTACTGTGGAGGACTGCTGCGTCAACGGTGACTGCGATGGGGAGCATCGTGCTGTCAGAGGGCACGTCACCGCACTACTGGTGTCGGAGTACGTCGTCGGCTCGTTGAATCCCATCGCAGTTCGACAGACGGGCCGGTGGATAATATAAAAGTGGTGCGAGTTTCCGACCCAGAAGTTCGCGTGGTCTCAGGCCGGACAGCCCACCGACCGGCCGACTTCGATCAGGCGGTCCGTTCCGACGCCGGTTCCCCGGACGGTGTAGCCGTAGCCGTTGCAGTTCCACGAGAGCGAAGTCGTCGACCCGTGGACGAGGGTTGCCGGCTGACCGTCGAGCGTCAGGTCGTGCTCGTCGGTGTCGACGTCGAGGGGGTAGTCGAACTTCGCAACCGTGAGTTCGCGTCCCTCGGCGGCGTAGCGGAGTCCGACGCCGTCGATGCGGCCGGTCGTCCGCGTCGCGTAGACCAGTTCGAACGCGGGCGGCACGGTCGGATCCGGCACCGCGATCGAACTCCGTGCCGCCAGCTGGGCGCTACTTCGGTACCACTCCGTGTTCGGGGTGTCCGCCCGCCGTACTGTCGTGTTGGCGTCCAGTTCGGGGCGGAACGCGTCCGCTGGCACCTGTGCGTCGAACGTCACGTTCGTGTACGTCGTCGTCACCGACTGACGGGTGTCGTCGTCGGTCCACGTCGTCTGCTTGCGCAGCGGGTAGAACTGCTCGGCGTCGAGCCACAGCCGCTGTCTGTAGTGCGCCTCGCTCAGGTTGGTCGCGGGGGCGACCTCGAGCACGTACGCGTCTCGCCCGCCGACAGTATCGGTCTCGACGAACTCGACGCCGTAGCTACTGTTCGCGTCCACCTGGGGAGCGGCGGCGGCGTGTCGCGGCACGGCGGGCAACGGGGACACACCGACGGACCGCGGCCGGCCCGCGTCGTCGGTCAGTCCCGCGGCCGCGACGAGTCGTTGCAGTCGGGCAGCCGCGTGCGAATCGGTCGGCGGCCCTGTCAGCTCGACGGCGGTTACGGCGTTTCGGTCGGTGTCGTGGAGCCAGAGCGTCGATCCGTTCGAGACCTGCAGTTCGTACCGTCGCTCCAGCGCAGTCTGGAAGCGGATCCGCTTCCGGTCCGTCCCCGGGACGAGCGTGACGGTGGCGACGTTCCGAGACGTGACGGTGCCGTTCGTCCGTATCGTGACCGTCTGCGTTCCAGTGAGCGCGTCGATCGAGCGGTAGCGCTCGGTCACGTTGGCGTCGACCGAGGGGTTCGTGTCCTCTATTGCGCCCCCCGCTGCCCAGAGGATTGCGGGGAGCGCGACACCGAGGAGCACGAGTACGACGAGCGTGCGTCGGGTGACGCTGAGTGGAGGGCCGGCCATGCTAGTAACACGCTAAATGATGGTATAATTGCGTGTCGGTTGAGCTACCCACGGCTTTGGCCTCTGCTGTGTTCCGTACGTTCGACCGGTGTGTCTCGTTACTGGGTCTGTCTGACCGAGACCGTCGGTCGCTCCGCGCGTCTCCCACCGACGGTTGCCGAACGAAGAAACGGATCCCCAAAGGTGCACGCATCGTACGTACACTCCGTGTGGACACTGAAACGCCTTCGACCCCGACCGAGCTGGCCGAGTTCTACCTGCGGACGTGCAGGGGGAACGCGGCCGTCACGACCGGGGCCTTCGAGGGGCTGATGGCGACGACCGAGCGCCAGGGGAGTGTGACGCCCGGGGAGTTCGCAGAACTGCTCGACACCGATGCGCGTCCGATGCAGACCGAGACACGATGGTCTGTCGGTAACCCAGGCGACCGATCCCGTTCACGAACGTCGTGGCCGTGGCTTCGAGTCGAGGCTTCAAGTAACTCGACCGACGCAGCAAAAGGGGAGCCCACGTATCACGGGGGACGAAGAACACATCGTTCTTCATACAGGTCCGGTGCGGAGAGCCGGGTGACCCCGAGCGTGGCAAGGCGAAGTGGTTCACGTGTCCCCGTATCGCTTCAATGCAGCTGCACCACCGATACCAGCAAGTGCCGCGAGCACGCCAAGTCCAAGTTGATCTGTCTCCGTCGTGGGGGGATTCGCGGTTGGTGCATTCGTCGTTGCTGACGTCGTTCGAGAGGTGGTGGTCGCGGTGATGCCGAAGTCGGAAAGTGCGGTCCGGAGCGTGACGACATCGATGTTCCGGTCCTTCGCCATCTGAATCACCATCCGAATTCGTGATGGGGGAAGTCTCTCCTGCCACCAGCTGTGGCCGCCCAGAATACCGAGGCCGTTCTGTGATGCGATCGTATCCAGCAACGTTCCAAGTTGAGCTCTCGTGGCAGATCCTTCCCGGAACAGCATCCTGGAGAGATGGGGAAGCCGGATTTCGCTCGGTTCCATAATCTGGGGGTTTCCGCCGGCCGTGGACTCCGCGTTCGCCACAGCCGTGTAGTACTCGTCGACCATCTTCCGAGTTCGCTCCCCGTATCCGGCGTACGGCATCACGATGTTCGTCACGTTCACCCCGTAGCTCTCGAGTTGCCGTTTCGACTTTTCCAGTGCCATCCGGACGATATCTTCCGTATAATGCGTGGAGACGTCGTCACTGGCCGAAAACGACTGTCCGACCGAGGACTCGACTCCGATGAATTTGCCCCGGTCGTCGGAGCCTTTTCCAGCGACGGTGACGGTCGTCGACCGGGAACCATCGCTGACGACGAGTGTGTCGTCTGGAAAACTCCCGTGAAAGTTCTCCTCTACGTAGATTCTTCGATCGGCGGCTGCGATGTCGCGCGTGACCGTAACAGGTCCCAGCATCCGGTGTTTGACAGAATGCGACATGACCTCCCACCCTTCGTCCGCGAGTTCCTGCAGTTGGTCCGCACTCACGTTCCCGCTTTCCCCGACGTACGACGAGGGAACGGCCGAACAGGCTGGGACGCCCTCCTTGCGATGAGCTCGCTGATAGGTGTGGGTGTAATCCTCGACGGGGCCGTCGTCGTACGTGAACACCAGTTTCCCATCTGGAGGAGCAGCCGTGGCCGACATTCCGGTCACCGGTATCGCTCCTGCGACAGCCAGCCCGTTTTCGAGCACCGCCCGGCGTGTCGCCGAGTTCGGACCGTCGCTCATCGTTGCTCCCTTCGCGTAGCATCGGCACACTCGCTCGTCCGAAGCGACTGCAGCATGCGCGTTCGGTCGGCGATCTGGCTGCTCGGTGGCCAGGTGGCAGCGACACTGTTCGCTGTCGAAGTCCCGGCTTCCGCAGCGCTCTCCCAGCCCGACCACTCGAGGGCATCCGCCAGAAAGCCTGGCAAGGATCTCTTGCGGTCTTCGGTCACTGTATCGACTCTGTACGTTTGCTCACAGGCCCTACCCGGCAGCTGCTTGGTATCCCCCGTGCCGACACTGGACGGGTGCATCAGTATGTTTCCACGTAACGTCGAGCCGGTGTTTGTTATGACGATGATACACCTCTACAAGGAGATCGTTCCAGGGAGGGGTATCACCACAGGGATTCGCCGACATCGCTGCTGCGCACTGTCTCGAGCTCGATGTGTCCGTCGCCCGCGTCCCTGTACCACTCACGCTGCTTGTCTGTCCGTTCTAACCGGGACTGGAACAGCGCGGACAGCGTTGGCTCGCTACGAAAGACCCGGAAACGGAGCACCACACGGTAGTCGGAGGAACGCTACAGCGGTAGCGAGGCGAAAGCCCACGTAAAGCCGTGGGAGGAGGTCGAAGTCTGACTACCGGGGACAACTCGTACTAACGGAGAGAGCAGACCGAATGCGTCCACCGTGACTCAGATGCGTTCAGAACTCGAGGGCAACGTCCTCACGGGATGGCGTTTGGGCTAGTACTCTCGGACCTCGAGGGCAGGGATTCGCTCGAAAGCCGAGATAGGTAGTGGCGAGATTCACACCGGTCCTGGAGAACTGGTCGACTACACTGACTGCTCATAGCGCGGACTCGCTCGTCACGGCGAAACACCGGATTGAAACGACTGGTCGTGAAAGGTTGTCACATACGGAACGCCGCCGATGACCGAATCCGACCAGCCTCCGTCACCTGACCGCCTGACTGAACTCTTGGAAGATGGGGCCCACGAGGAGGCCGTGGCGTGTCTCGACCGGCTGGATACGGCCGACGCCGACGGACGCAAGCGTGCGCTACGTGCGGCCCGGAGCCTGGCCGAGGAACGACCGCGGGTCTTCGACGGACTCGCGGCTCCGCTCACGACGTTTCTGACCGACGACGATCGTGCGGTCAGACTGACGACCGGCAAGTTGTTCGTCACGCTTGCCCGGTCAGAGCCGGCTGTCGTCGTGCCGGTCGTCGGATCGCTCGCTGCCCGGTTGGCCGACGACGAGGAGTTCTACTACGTCCGTGCGCGGTGTGCCGAAGCGCTCGGGTACGTCGCGCTCGAACGTCCCGGGGAGGTCGGCGACCCGGAGATACTGGCGGACTTCCGTGTCGGGCTGTCGTTCGACGAACCGGAGGTCAAAGAGAAGCTAGCCAAGGCGTTGGCGTACGTCGCGCTGGGTGATCCGGGCCGGCTCCGACACCAGGTTCCGTCGCTGGCCGAGCATCTCGACGACGGGGGCACACTCGTCCGGTATCATCTCTGTACGGCACTTGTGGTGGTCGGCTGTGAGCGTCCGGAGAAGCTGTCCGGGACGGAAGACGCGCTCCGGGAACGACTGACCGACGAGAGTCCGTACGTCCAGGGGCGGGCGGCGGAGGCTCTCGCCCTGCTCGCGCAGTCCCGGGCGGCGGTCGACTCGGTTCCCGAACTCGACGGCATCGACGCGGTGGACGACGACACCCCGTCGTTCCTGGCCGACCGCGTGCGATTCGCCCGGAGGGTGCTGGAAGATGGCGACCAGTCGGTGCCGGATGGTCTCGGGACCGTCGACGCCGTTCGAGCCGGGACAGACGACGTCGTCGCGGAGATGAAGTCGCACGACGGCGACGACTGTCCGCACTGCGGAGTCGAACTGCCACCGGGTGGGCCGCCGATGTGTCCGCGTTGCGGAGCGCCTCGCTGAATGGTTTAGGCCGGCCTAAAGTCCGGAAGTGTTTTGTGTTATTAGGCGAGCCTAAAAACCATGTCGAGCGAACAAACGGAACGCGAGGCACCGACGCGGCGTGATTACATCAGGTACGGCGGCGCGGTCGTCGCTGGCGGCTTCTTCGCGGGCTGTTCGAGCGACAACTCCACGCCCGGGACCGATTCGACAGACACTGGCGCTGCTACTTCGACGGAGACCAGGACGACGACGGAAGGTGAATCCTCCACCGTCGAGATGGCGCCAGTCGGGGAGGTCACCTTCGAGTCGACCCCCCGGACGTGGCTCCCCTACGGTGGTGACTACGCCGACATGGGGGTCGCCCTCGGTCGAGCAGACGGGATGCTTGGCATCGGACAGGCCGGCGAGTACTACACTGACCCCTACGAGGAACTGCCTGGTGTGAGCGTCGACGAGGACGAGATAGCGGCGAACGACCTCGTCGAGGCCGGGATGTCCAAAGAGCTATTCTACGAGCTCGACAGCGACGTCCACGTCATCGATCCGGGGATGCTGCGCAACTGGTTCGACTGGAGCGACGGCGACATCAGGGAGATCCGCGAAAACGTGGCGCCGTTCCTCGGCAACATGATATTCCGGCGGTCCGATAGCTGGCACGACTACCGGTACTACACGCTCTATCAGGCCTTCGAGAAGATGGCCGCGCTCTTCGGAGAACGCGACCGCTTCGAGGCCCTGAAATCACTCCACGACGAGTTCATCGCCGACGTACAATCACGGCTGCCTCCTGCCGCCGAGCGACCGAACGTCTTTCTCACCTACGAGGGGAAGGACGAGCCAGAGACGTTCTCGCCGTACCGACTCAACGACGCGGGTACGAGCAAGAAACAGTGGAACGACCTCGGGGTCAGCGACGCGCTCGCCGGTACCGGTATCGAGAACCTGAGCACGGAAAACCGGGGCGAGCTCGACTACGAGAACCTGCTCACCATCGACCCGGACGTGCTTCTGATCCGGGGCCACGAGGACAAATCGGCCGCGGAGTTCCGGGACGTCGTCCTCGGATACATGGAAGAACACCCGGTAGCGAGCGAACTGACGGCCGTCCAGAACCGGCGGGTGTACCGGGGCGGATACCTCCGGCAGGGGCCGATCCACAACCTGTTCCTGACGGAACGCGCCGCGAAGCAACTCTACCCCGACGTCTTCGGCGAGGTAACCGCTGACGAACGACTGTTCGACCGCCAGCGAGTCGCCGACATCGTCAACGGGGCGTAGTCTACGACGTAGTTCGCTTCGCTCGCTCCTCGAGGCCGGGGCCCCCTCGAATCACGTCGACTGGGAGAGGACCAGGCTCACCCCGCCGTCCCGACGACGTCGTCCTCGGGTTGCCACAGCGAGTACGGTCCCGTCCCGAGCGCGACGATACCGAGCGACCCCAGCAGGACGACGACGTTGAGCGGGTTCACGCCGGCGGTGGCGATGGCGACGACCATGACGACGGCGAGCGCGGCCGCGGCGACCCGACCGGCGAAGCCGAGCACGAGCATGACGAGCGCCGCCACCTCGACGGCTCCCACGAGCACGACGGTCAACTCGGGTGCGGGAAGCCCGAGACTCGCGAAGAAGTCGACCTGGCCGCGGTAGTCGAGGAACTTGCCCGTCGCCGGTGTGGCGACGACTATCGCGACTACCGCCCGGAGGACGAGCGGAAGAAAACGTGTCGCCACCATCTACACCCCCAGTCTCCCGCGCAGCATCGACACGCCGGTCCGGACGCGCGACGGCCGCTCGACGAGCGCCATCTCCGTCTCCGTCAGGGAGAAGTCGAACACGTCCAGATTCTGTTCCAGGTGGTCGCGCGACGTCGCCTTCGGGATGGCCACCACGCCGTCGTGCTGGACGACCCAGCGCAGTGCGACCTGGGCGGGGGTCTTACCGTACTTGCGCCCGATCTGGGTCAGGACGTGGTCGTCGACGAGGCCGCCGTGGGCGAGCGGGCTGTACGCCGTCAGCAGCACGTCCGCCTCGCGACAGTAGTCGAGCAGTTCCGTCTGCGGGTTGAACGGGTGGAACTGCACCTGGTCGGCGACGGCGGGTGCCCGCGAGACCCTGCGGGCCGTCTGCAACTGGTCGCGGTCGAAGTTGCTCACCCCGACGTGGCGGGTCGCGCCCTCGTCGCGCAGGTCCGACAGCGCACCCATCACCTCCGCCGTCGACGCGAGCGGGTTCGGCCAGTGTATCAGCAGCAGGTCGACGTAGTCGGTGCCGAGTCGCGCGAGGCTCTCGTGCACCGACCCGCGGATGGCGTCCGCGCTGCGGTGCATCGGCCGGACCTTCGTCGTCAGGAACACCTCCTCGCGGTCGACGTCGGCGGCGGCGATCGCCCGGCCGACGTCGCGTTCGTTGTCGTACGCCTGTGCGGTGTCGACGTGCCGGTAGCCGAGCGCCAGCGCCGTAGCCACTGCGTTCCGGCAGGTTCGCCCGCTGGTCCGCCAGGTCCCCAGCCCCACGACCGGCACATCCTGGCCGTCGACCGTCTCGTACTCCATACGTCGGGAGTCGACGCGGACCGACAAATAGCGAGTGGCGGCTGTGCCGAGGAGCCGTCAGTGCGCGGTGAAGGGTGCGCCACCGCACACACCCTCGTCCGACGCCGCAGCTACAGCGCCAGTCACCGCACCTTCAGCACCCCGCACACCCACAGCGTTCGCGTCGCCGGTCGGGCCGCGCTCCTTATTCTGCTCGCGCACCAACAGGTGACAGGATGTCCGTCATCGCCACGTTCTACCTCGAAACCCCGGTCCTCCGGCGAGCCCTGCGGGACGTCCCCGACATCTCCGTCTCCGTCGAACAGCAGACCGCGACGGACGCGTCGGCGACGACGATGGTCTTCTGGGCGAGCGACGGCGACTTCGCGGCGTTCGAGGACGGTCTCGACGCCGACCCGACGGTGACGGACCCGACGCTCCTCGCCGACGTCGACGGGACGCGGCTGTACCAGGTGCGGCTGACGGAGGAAGGCGAGGAGGTCGTCACCTACCAGAGCTGGGCGAACCTCGGCGCGGTCTTCCTCTCGTCGGAGCGGGCGGGCGACGGCTGGCAGGTCCAGCTCCGGTTCCCCGACCAGGAGAGCGTCCAGGAGTACGTCTCGTTCTGCCGGGAGAACGGCCTCACGCTGGAGCTCGAACAGATACACAGCGCCGACAGTCGCGGCCGCGACGCGCTCCCACTCACCGACCTCCAGCGCGAGACGCTGCTCACCGCGGTCGAGATGGGGTACTTCTCGGTGCCCCGCGAGGCCTCGGCGGAGGACCTGGCCGAGCGCCTCGACGTCTCCCACCAGGCCGTCTCGGAGCGGCTTCGACGCGGTACCGAAGCGCTCGTCACCGCCACCATCGGCGAACCGGCGGACGCCGAGTGAGGTGGAACGTGGTGCTCCGGTGCCACGAGTCGCGGTCGTGAGGACTGCTGGCAGAGCAGGACGGGAGGGAGCGGGGCGGGGCGACTCCGGTCACGCCAGTCCTCACGCGGGGGCTTTCCTCGGACCGGCCGACGGTTGCGTCGGGAACGTCGTCCGCCTGCGGACGCCGACAGCACTACTGACCCACCCGGTCGGCCGGTCCCCGACCGTCCAGGCGACCAGTTGCGCGTCCGATGCGTGGTCGCCATCCCCGTGCTGGGCGGGACCGTACGCCTCCCGAACGGCCACCCCGGGGGTCGACGGCCGTTCGTGCCGTCGCTGGCCGTACATCTCGCGCAGGTCGTCGACCGGGTCGGCGGCGTCATCCGGGAGCTGGACGTCCTTCATGGGAGCAGACGTAGTTCGGCTATCCGCAAGACGTCGTCCCCTGGTAGCGCAAGCCCCCCAAGTAGGGTACGAAGCGGGACGGCAGACCCCCGTCGACCGGCGGTCAGTCCAGGCTGTCCAGACAGTCCCCGCAGTAGTCGGCGTAGCGCGGGTTCGGCTGGCCACAGTCCGGACAGCGCACGGTGCCGACGTCGCTCGACGCGACGGAGTCCGCGGCGGGCCCGCCACCGACGGCCGTGCGGAAGAAGCGTTCGGGGATCGGCCCGTCGGAGAACCGGCCGGACTCTCCGTTCAACGTGCGGTTGACGAGGTTGTCGTTGCGAAGGGCCATCAGCCCTCGCCAGAGGCCGAGAAACAGAATCGTCGGCGCGACGACGAGCACGCCCGCGACGACGAGGCGGAATACGATTTCGGCGTTCACAGACGGACGTATACGCTGAACGGTTAATTCTTTTAGGAATCGCGACCGCGGTCACCACTCCTCGTCGCTGGCGACCGGGTCGCGCGTCTCGCAGTGCGGACAGCGGTTCCGGTAGCGCTCCAGGTCGGTGCCGCAGTAGCGACACGTGTACTCGCCGTCAGGCACCGACGTGCCGGACGCACCGCGGCGGTCGAACGCGCCGGCCCGGAACGCCAGTACGCCGCCGACGATGGCGAGGCCTGCGACGACCGCGACGACGACCGGTCCGCCGACCCCGTCGGGGACGACCTGCGTCCCGCCGAGGCCGCCGCCCCGGAGGAAGCGTCCGCCGGTGGACAGCACGACGAGCAACAGCAGGAGTCGGACGAGACGGCGCCTGCCCGGCCCCCGGTTTCCCCTCGGTTGCATGGTCGTGCTCGGGGTCGAGCGAAGATAAGGCTTCGGCGGCGGCCTACGCCAGTTCGGCGAAGAACCGCCCGTGGAAGTCGAACGGGACGGCGTGGGGAAGGGGTGCGCGGGCCAGTTCGGAGAACGAGTCGCCGTCGAGGACGACGAGGACCGACCGCCCGGCGTCGTCGTCGAGCGCGACGGTGAGCACGACGCCGTCGTCCTCGGCCGTGCCGTCGGGCCGCGGGACGAAGATGGGTTCGCTGAAGTGGTCCCCCGCGGCAGCGAACGTGCGTGCCGACCCGGAGACGGTGTCTATCTTCGTCACCGACCGCGGCCACTCGGTCACCGGCTGGTCGGTCCCCTGTGCGTACACGTACCGGTGCTCGCGACACCACCGCGCAGGCGAGACGGTCGGGAGCGCGGTCCCGTCGTAGATCGTCCGGCGGTCGACGGCGGCGTCGGCCGTCCCCAGGTGGACGCGGAACCGCTCGAGACGACCGCCGAAGGCGTCGAGGTCGCCGGCGCGGAGCGCGTCGAGGTAGAGGTGGTCGATGGACGCCGCGTCGGGGACGGTCTCGAGGTCGATGACGAGGTCGTCGTCGTCCTCGAAGGCGTTGGCGTGGTGGAACCCGAAGAAGGGCTCCGTCCGCGGCTGTGCGACCAGCTCGCCGGTGTCGCGCTCGAGGACGAGGAATCGCGTGCCGCGCTCGGGTCGCCACTCGTAGTTGTCGACGAACGGCCCCTGCTTGCCGGGACGGAGGAAGTCCATCGGGTCGACGACGAACGGGAACTCGGTGAGCACGACGTAGTTCGGCGTCAGCGCGAAGCTGTGCATGTACGCGGGTTCGTCGACGGCGACGGAGCCGACGTGGTCGCGCTCGGTGGGCGACGCCATCGAGTAGACGTGGTACTCGCTCGACCGCCCGAACGCCGTCTCGAAGTTCACCATCTCGCCGGTCGCCGGGTCGCGGTTCATGTGCGCGCAGGCGAGTCGTCCCGCGGGTTCGGACCCGTCGTACTGGACGTGCCCGCGGGTCTCTAACGTGGCGGGGTCGAACTCGACCCAGCGCGGCGTCTCGGTCAGCGCGAGATATCGGTCGCCGATCCGCTCGGCGATGACGTTCGCGTTGTCGTAGGGGTCGTCGAGGACGAACGCCTTCAGGCGCTCGCGGAGCGTCGTCTCGCCGGTTGCGAACCCGCCGTCGAACTCGCCGTCGCGGGCCGCCTCGTACGCCTCCGTCCGCAGGAAGCGGTTGCGGTAGGTGACCCCGTCGTCGAAGGTGAACTGGTGGAGCATAGCCAGCCCGTCGAACCAGTGGTCGACCGCCTCGTCGCCGAGTTCGAACGCGCCGGGACCGTTGCGGACGAGGCTCCCCGAGAGCCAGTCCGGAATCCGCCCCTCGACAGGTAGCTCGCCTGTGACCTCCTCCCTGAGCGAGTGGAATCCGAGCGGGGGCTGGGACGACATTCGTCCCTACGACCACCCGACGCCCCCTAATAGTTCGGGCGGCGCTCGTGGAGAAGGGGCGCTACGACGGACGCCCGCAGTGGCGACCGGTCACTCCCCGTTCGACTCAGCGCCTGTCGTCCCCTCGCCGGACATCCGGACGGTCAACACCGGCACGTCGGAGGCCCGCACCACCTTTTCGGTGACGCTTCCGAGGAGGAACCGGCCAACTCCGGTGCGGCCGTGGGTCCCCATGACGACGAGGTCGACGTCGTGCTGGTCGCTGTAGTCGAGGATGGCCCGGTGGGGCGTTCCGCGGCCCACCACCGCCTCCGTCGTTCCGACGCCTGCGTCGTGAGCTGCGTCGACCACGTCGTCGATCGCTTGCTTCCCCTCGGTCTCGAGTTCACCGAGTATCTCACCGGTGTCGACGTCCATCGGTAGCGCCCGCGTGTCGACCACGTAGAGGACGTGCAGGACCGCGTCGAACGCCGCCGCGAGTTCGGCTGCCTCCTCGACCGCGCGTCGTGACCCCTCGCTCCCGTCTGTCGGCACCAGAATCTCCTCGTACATACCCTCACGTTCGTCCCGGCGACCCAAAACGGTTAGCCGGGGACCCGGAGCGATGCCCGGGCAGTCCGGTGCGACGGCGGCCGAACGCATATGTCGTCTCGAACCGACCGTGCGGCCGTGTCCGACGCCGCCGCTTCCGACCCCTCGTCGGTGACGCGCGTGCGACGGTCGCCCGCCGAGGCCCAGGCGTGGTACTCGACGCTGAGCCGCTGGTACGGGACCGTCGCGACGCCGTTCGAGGCGGACGCGCTCGACGCCGGCCTGTCGCTGCTCGACGCCGCGCCGGGCGAGTGCGTCCTCGACGTCGGGACGGGGACCGGCGAGGCGATCGGCCCGCTGGCCGAGGCCGTCGGCGAGGACGGACGGGTCGTGGGCGTCGACATCGCCGCCGGCATGTGTCGCGTCGCGCGCGAGACGGTGGTCGCGGCGGGCGTCGCCGACCGGGCGACGGTCGCCTGTGCCGACGCGAGGGGCCTGCCGCTACGGGACGGCACCGTCGACGCGATGCTGGCGAGTTTCACGCTCGAACTGTTCGACACGCCCGTGCTCGGGGACGTCCTCGACGAGTGGCAACGCGTTCTCGGGGACGACGGCCGGCTCTGCGTCGTCGCGCTCTCGAAGCGTCCGGAGACGGTCGCGGTACGGGCGTACGAGCGGCTTCACGAGGCGTTCCCGCGCTACCTCGACTGCCGGCCCATCTACGTCCGGGCGACGCTGCGGGAGGCCGGATTCGAGGTGGAGACGGCGCTCGACCTGCGCCTGTGGGGGCTGTCGGTCACGGTCGCGCTCGCCCGGCCGGCGTTCAGGTAGGTCCCGTCCGAAGTCCGGGCAGGTGAGTCGTCTCGCGGTCACGCCCCGAGGGAGTCACCTCAACGGCCGATAGACCGGAACATCCGTTCCGATACCGATGAGGAGACGGCCGGTACTACGCCGGAACCGTCACCTTCGCAGCGGTCTGTCGCTCGAGTTCGGTCTGACGCCAGTGTTCGAGCGTCGTGAGTGCCGAGATCACCGCGACGTTGTCCGTCTCACCGTCGAGGTGAGCCTCCTGATAGTCACGGACCACGTCGCCGTCGAACAGGTCGCGGTCGCAGACGGCATCGAGCAGGCCGTTCAGGAACGAGTTCATCCGGCGATCGTCTCGATACCACTTGCCCTGCATCGTCTCTCTCGTGTCGAGCAGTCGCTTTTTCGCCTGTTTCGCAGTGAATCCGATCCCGTGCGCAACTTTCGAGGTCGCGGGTCCGAACCCGGTCCGGTCGTACGGAATCCGGTTGAGGTCGCCGCCGACGGTGCGCATGACCTCGAGCTTCAGCGGTGAGATACCGCAGGGAATCCTTCCGTTCGTGAAGGGAACGGTCGGTCGCTGATACGATTCTACTGGTAGTTTTGCGAGATGGTCGAGTAGTGGGCCGTGAGCGAACGGAACTCTCGTGCCGGCCTGGCTTCGATAGAGTTTGTTTCCACGGAAGTGCCTGTTCGCGTACAGCTGCCAGTTGACGTCGAGGAGTCTCGATTTATCGTTCCGGAACGGACTGCGTTCCAGCAACGTTTCGAACGATCGCTTCGGTTCGACGTCCTCGGTCAACAACGCCCGAACGTCCTGTGCCGACAGTTGCCGCTTCAGGTCGTACAGCGTCTCGAGCGGCGAGTCCCACTGGAACGCGGAGTAGTTCTCGCCGAAGAACTCCCCCTGTGCACACGCTTCGAAGATCACGTCCGCATTCGACGAGACGTCCTTCATCGCTGCAGGGAGATTGACGTAGTACGACCACTGGTTCATCCCATCCGTGAGCCCGACGCCCTTCTGGATCGCATCGACACAGCCATCAGCCGTGTACTCGCTCACGTAGTGCGGAATATCGAGTCGCTCGGCAACCTGCCGTGCACCAGCACAGTCTTTCCCCCAGTGGGAGCCGTACGTGAACGCAGTGAAGGACTCGACTTCGTCGGTAACGACCGATGCCATGGTCCGACTGTCCAGCCCACTCGAGAGCCAGAGGCCAAGGTCGCCATCGACCGTCTCGACCAGTTTCTCGACGCTCTCCCGATAGTGGTCGACCGTCCGCTCGACGTAGCCCTCTGCCGGCGCTGTTCCGAACCCTGGCGTCCAGTACCGTTCTTTCGAAATCACACCGTCCCTGTATCGAAGATAGCTGCCAGGCTCGAGCGACTCGATCTCGTCGACGAGCGTCTTTCGACCGAGGACGGCACCAGTCAGGAGGAGATCGCCGATGGCCTGGGTGTTCAGTCGAACGTCGTGCAGTTGCGTGAGCAGCGCTTTCAACTCCGATGCGAACAGAAATCCCCCATCCGTCGTGTAATAACACGGCCGGGTCGCTGATTTATCGGTCGCGACGATCGCTGAACCTCGCTGATCGACGCATGCGATCAGGAATGGACCAGACAGCCTGGGAAGAATCGCATCCGGACGGTCGAGGACCGCCCGAAAGACGTCGGCGGTACTCATGCCAAGTGCTTCTCGGTTCGAAATCACCCCGTGGAGAACCCCACCTCGACTGTTCGCAGTCCAGACGGTGTGCGCGTTCGGGTCTTTCTCCCCGTGATTGACGGACGCAAGGCCGTACGTTCGCCCCAGAACGTCGTCGGTCTCGTACCAGCGTTCGTGCATCATCGAGTCCGACATCGCCTCGAGACTACGCCTATCGACCGTCCCACCGGCTATACCGGGCATAGCCTCACGATCAGGACGAACCTATATTGTTATGCTTCCGTTGCTAACAGTGTAGCCGCCACGTACCATCGCTGAAAGACGACCTCGTACTGCTCGCTCTACGAGGCACGGCAGCCTATCGTCGATACGTGTCGGTCCGGCCGGAGTGGGACACTACGACACGCCGCCACGGAAACAGGACGCCCCAGTTCACGAAGCGAGGGGCGGGCAAGCCCGGGCGCGGTAGATGGGAGACGTCCGACGGCGTCGGTTCCGGCGACGACCGGTCTTACTCTCGTTCGTACGTGACAGTCCGACCCCAACTGCTTATCTTCCCCCAGAGGCCGGAACGCATACACTCGAGTTCGACGATCTGGGAGTTGTCGACGAACAGGTTCACGTTCGGGCCGAAGTTCTTGATGTACCATTCGAACATCTCGGGGCCAGGCGCTTCGAACACCAGATTCTCGGTGCCCAGCTCGTTGGCGATCTGGTAGGCAACGTCAGTGCGCCACTCCTTGACTTCCTCGGTGATACCCTCTGCCTCGACCATCAGGAGGTCGGCACCGGCCTCGAGATGGCGCTTGCCTTCCTCGATGGCCTGCTCCGGACTCTGCTGCCCGCCGCGCTCCAGTTCCTCCGGGTCGGAGGCACCGCCAGCCCCGAACTGGACGTTGATCTCGGGTTTGGGTTTGATGTCGTACTCCTGCACCAGTTCGGTAAGCGCCACCATGTCGTCGGTGCCAGTGGCGAGGAACCCACTGGAGATCTCCAGGATGTCGAAACCCAGGTCCGCTGCCTCCTCGATGTAGTCTTCGACCTTGTCGTGGTCGCGAACGAGGACGTTCTCGATGAAGCCGCCGGTCGATACCCTGACGTCGTGTTCGTGGCAGATATCGATGAGTTCGCGGACGGCGTCCTCCGGCATCAGCGCGAACGACCCGCCGCTGAATTTGTAGATGTCGACGTACCAGCCCATCGTTTCGAGAATGTCGCGTAGCTCGCGGGGCCCCATCGGGTCGTAGTATGGGCCGCGAATCTCGGTGATTCCCGTCGTTCGGGGTTTGTCCGGTCGGTCGTTGTGATGGAGGAAGTCGAACGCGCGGTTTTCGGGTGGCATAGTCGTTGGTAGCGCGACGGGTGTTCACTTAGGGACTGGGGCCCGTCAGGTGAGCGTTGCCGACCGAACGGCGAGCGTGGCAACTCCTCGTGCCACCTGTGCCGTCGCTGGGCAGGTGTCCACGTTCGTCGACGCCGAAAAAAGCCGGGAGTCGGTCGAGTTAGTTACCGCGACGGGTCGTCAGCATCGCAGCGGCGAGGAGTGCGACGACCGCGATAGCGACACCGAAGCCGGGCTGACCGCCGTCGTTGGACGTGGTCGTGGTGGTGCTATCATCGTCGGCCGCGCCCATGCTGTCGGTGGACGTCGTGTCGGCCGGGTCGGACTCGGTCGTCGTAGTCGTCGTGGTCGACTCGTCCGCCGCGCTCGACGAATCGGTCGTCGAGTCGTTCGCCGGGTCGCTCGACGTCTGGTTCTGGCTGCCTGCTTCGTCGTTCGAGGTGCTGTCGTGTGGGTGTTCGTGACTGGAATCGTCGTGTGGGTGCTCGTGATCGGAATCGTCGTGGGGATGCTCGTGGCCCTGGCCGCCGTCGTGGGGGTGTTCGTGACCACCGTCGTGCGGATGCTCGTGGCCGGGGGACTCGGTTCCGTCGCTCGCGTTGGATTCCGCCACCTGACGGTTCTCGTTGCTCTGGTAGGTGACCTGCAGTGCGGTCGCCTCACCGTCGTTTTCGGCGACCGCCAGCGCGTTGTACTGCTGGTTAACGTTCACCTGTTCGACGTACTGTAGCTGTGAGACGTCGGCAGCGGCCATCTGTTCGTTGGTCTGCTCGTGGCCGTTGTCGTAGTCGACCGACCACGTCGAACGGTCCCCGGTCTCGTCGCTGTTGTACAGCGCCGTGGTGCTGTTCTCCACGTTCGTCGCGTTCGCGGCTCCGATCTGGCTGTTGTAGTTGCTCTGGTAGCTCGTCTGGTACGCCGTGGCCGTGCTGTTGTTGAGCGCGATGGCCGTCGCGGCGTTCTGCATGTTGATGTTCTGCTGCGAGACGTTCTGGTACTGGAGCACGCGGGCGTCTGCGCCCTGGCTGCCGTCGTGCTCGTGACCGTCGCCGTCGTCACCGTCGGCGTGCATCGCACCGAGGTTCGCCTGCCCCGAGTCCGACGAGTCCGTCGAGTCCGACGAGTCGGACGTTTCGACGTCGTCGGAGGACGGTTCGATGCCGGCCGTTGCGACGAACTCTATCGGAGTCATCGGGACGTAGCTGTTCGCGCTCGCGGAGGCGACCTGCGCGTTGATGTTGGTCTGCTGGGTGAACTGGACCGCCTTGGCGGTGCTGTTCTCGCCGACGGCGATCGCGATCGCCGATCCCTGCAGGTTGACGTTGCGCTGGTCGACGTCCTGAAGCTGGGCCACCGCGGAGTCGGCGTCGCCACCGTGGTGGTGACCGGCGTTGGACGCGTTGGCGACGCCCTCCTGGACGTTCACGTTGCGCTGGATGCTGCGCTGGATCGCCGTCGCGTTGCTACCGTTCTCGGCGATCGCCAGCGCGGTGCTCTGGTTGTTGTAGTTCAGCTGGTCGACGTCCTGGTCCTGGATCACCGACGCGTCGGCACCCGAGGAGCTGGATTCGTCGCCGTTCTCGACGACCCAACCGGAGTACGTCGTCGAACCGTCGTCGTTGGCGAAGATGATGTTCACGTCGTCGACGTCCTCGAACGTGACGCTCTGCTCGGGCGCGTCCGAGCGGGTCGACTCCGCCTCACCGGACTGGGTGTTGTAGTTGTTCTGGACCGCGCGCTGGATCGCACGGGCCTGGCCGCCGTCTATCGAGATGGCGACCGCTTTCCCCTTCTGGTGGACGTTCAGCTGGTCGACGTCCTGGTACTGGATGACCTGGGCGTCGGAGTCCGACTGGCCGTCGGTGTCAGTCGCACCCGTGCTCGCCTGGTCCTTGTGCTCTTCGACCCACGACTCGAGGTCCCCGTCCGCCGGGTTGGCACCGAAGACGAGGTACACGTCGCCGTCGTCCGCCTGCACGATCTGGGTACCGGCCGAGTCGCCAGTACCGGCGCCGGCCGATTGGGCGCCGACGACGCCCGCACTCGGGGCCGTGATCAGCATCGCGCCGAACAGCACGACGCACAGTGTTCGTAGTTTACTGTTCATCATTTTATCAGATGTCTTCCTTCGATTCGTCCTGATTCATCGTTTGTTACTCGGTCATAGCTCCGCAAGCAGCGTTAAGCCCGGTATTGGCCTTTGTTATTGACAGGTTGAGCAGGGGGAGGGGAGAGCTTAATCGACGACAGGGCGGACGTACCCATCATCGAGACAGATTGTCGCCGCCATCCTTCGAACTAGGAAAACACACATCTCGAACGCTCCATCGATACAATACGTCACACGAGATGTGAATAAATCGGATATCGAACCGGTTCAGGGAGGATAAGACTGCCAAGTGATAGTTAAGCCGACAAAATCGGGCCGGGACGCTGCACGTACCACGAAAACGAATGATAGGATGTTGATACATGCGGGGGTCGACCACGGCGGACGCTCCGGAATTGGGGCATCGAGACGGACTCGACGGCCCGACGGTGGGGCCAGGACGCTACCGGACCAGATGACGGCGGGGCCTCTCGGTCGGCACCCCGACTCGGCGACCGGCGACGTCGACCCGCTTCGAGTCGAGCACAGCACACCGGGTCACCGCCATCACGTCGCTAGCGAGGTTGCCCGGTCGATCGACATTCCCCTGTCCATCCGGGAACCCGCGAGCGCGACTCCGACGACAGACGCTGACGCGTCGGCGTTGACGTCAGCGCGTTGGCGTTGGCGTTCATCATCGCGAGCGCGACCGCGTGCGTGGGACGGTTATCCCGGCCATCCAGTGCCACGGCCACCCACGGGTTCCGCATCCACTCCGGTTGGCGACCGACGAACTCGACGACGACCGAGAGGTGCGCCTGCTGGAGCGCGACGCACCGTCGTTTCCGCACCGATCGCCGTTCCCCGATGGCGTCGAACAACCCCCAAGCTGGATTATCCCCGCGAGAGAACGACGAAAACGACGAGTTCGACCGCGACCACGTGGCGTTGACGGGACGGAATCCACACAGTGGTCCAACGGCCAACAGTTGAACGGCGACGCATCTCGTCGAACGGTGGCGAACGGGACGTGAACGCCCACCCCGAGATTCCGAGCGCGAAAGCGGGTAACGGATTTTGAGCAAGCGAACGCTCGCGAGCCGTGTGAACTGCCCACAGAGTTTCCGTTCACTGCTTCGAGTTGTTCGAGGGCCGTGACGACGCGGGCTGTTCGAAGGATGGTCGGAAATAAAGCCCGAACGCCACGAATCCCCACTCTCGGGTCGCTTTCGGCGATTGAACTGGCTCTCTGTCCGTTACCGGCGAGAAATCCAGATTCACGGCCGAACGAAACCGTTCAGCCCGCTTAACGGAGACCGGGGTTGAAATACGAATCCGTCGAGGCTGGTTCTGGTGGCAGAGAGCGCCGCGCCGAGCGATGGTCGCTCGGGAGGTGATTCCGTCGTGGACGCTCACAGCCCAACCAGGTAAACCATGAGAAAGATAATCACGATCATCGCGAGTCTGATGCTCGTATCGACAGTGTTCGCCGGCGGTGCCATGGCCCACAGTGGCAGTAGCTCCGACGGCGGAGAGGACGGCACTGAAGTTGAAGTCGAGCAAGAGGCCGATGCAGAAGTCGAGCAAACGCAGGTCGTTTCACAGAAAAACACCATCGACGACCAGTGGGGCGTCGCCGCTAGCGTCGACCTCGGTGACGGTAGCAGTGGCGATAGTACCGTCAGCAACGTGAATGTTCAGACCAACAACAATCAGCAGGTCGCCGAAGTGGAAGCCGAGAACGAAATCGAGTACGAGGGCTAACGACCCTACCGACGGCGCAGACCGGGCGAATTTTTCCGAGGGACGTCGATAAGACTCCGAGACGGTAGTCCGTTCTCACCTGCTCACGGCGTACACTAACCGAGTGCGAATACGTCACGACCAACGTCGGCACGCTGCGTTGACCGACACAGCTAGACGAGACGGCTGTGACCCGATGCTCGCCCACGTTCTCGGGGAGAAACGCACCAGCCCCCGGAGAGCGCGCTTCGGTGCCAGCGAAGCGTCATTGGCCGTCCCAGCGTCGCTGGTTCGCGTCGAGGGACGTCGTCTCGACCGACCACACGGTAGCAGGGAGGTGACTTCGACACGTGGCAGAGCACGCTGGACGGCGCACGGTGTGCGACGGACGCGACGGAAGAATGAGCGAGCGTCCGAGGGTACGGTACCGGACTCCCGTGTATGACCGAGTCGTCGAAGGAGTGTCGCCGAGATGGACGAACGTCAGGTCACATCCGACGACCGAAGACGGCGAGTGACCGCCTGGTTACGCTTCGGCCTCGCTGGAGTCGCCGACGTTGAGGTTGGACGCCGAGGCGATGCCGATCTGGCTGTTGTCGTTCGACTGACCGATGTCGACGGTGACCGTCGAGTTGCCGCCGGTCGCCGTGGCGTTGACCTCACCGACGTAGTTGGACTGGCCGACCTCCTGGGCCTGGTCGACGATGGCGGTGGCGTCCTGGTCGACAGCGCCGTCGTCAGCGCCGCCGTGGCCGCCGTCGTGGTGGTGACCGCCGTCGTGGTGACCGCCGCTGGAGCCCGAGGCCGTCTTCGCGCCCGAGCTACCGCCGTTGGCGTTCTGGTCGTCGGCGTTCACGTTTGACGCCGAGGCTTCGCCCTGCTGCGTGTTCGCGTTCGACTGGTCGATGCTCACGTCGACCGTGGCGTTGCCGGCGGCCTGCGCGCCGTCGTCGCCGTTCATGCCGTCGTTGCCGTCAACGAGGTCACATGACGTGATCTCTCCAGACTTAGGCGGAGGGCCCTGACCCTCTCCCTCGTTCGGGAATGTGCACATCTCGCCGTTGAACTGCGTAACGACGATCTGACCTAGGTTTGCGTTAGACGACCACTCAGCTCGGACCGGCTGGCCTTCCGAGTTGAACTCAGTGGCAGTCAAGCTGACTGGGGGTCCGTCCTGATCCTGCCGCTCGAATATTTCGTCCTCTTCATTCCACACGAAGGTAGCAAGGACCACTTCGTTCCCCTCATTATAGAACTCGACTTGCTGGATACCGCCAGCGTCGTCGCCGTCGCCGTTACCATCTTCCGCCTCGCCCGCGTTCGCGGTGGCGTTGACGGATTCGACGACGTTGTCCTGGTCGACCAGCTGGTCCTGATCGACGACCGCTGTCGCGTTCTGTTCGACTGCGCCGTCGGCAGCGCCGCCGTCGTGGTGACCACCGTCGTCGTGGCCGCCACCGTGGCCGCTACTGTGGGCGGCCGCAGCGCCGGCGAACCCCGTCGTCATCAGGGTGCCGACCATCGTCAGTACGAGTAGGATTCGAAATGCCTTCTTCATGTTGTCATCCGGGGCGGGTCCGGCTGCGAGCCGACGGCCGGCGATTCAGCGCCGACCGCCCTCGTACCGGGGTTCTGCCCCGCGAAACGGTGATGACGAATTCCTATTTCAATCCCGGTCACCGTTGGTTCGTTTAGCTATCCCGTTCCGGAAGTTATGCGCAATCGAACGTGAGTCAACGACCGACTTGGGTTGAGAAAAGACGTCGGTACGCGTTTCCAACGGGACGACAGCGACGCCGTTACGCATCTCCCGCGATGCGTTCCCGGCCACCGGGGTCGTTCAGGTGTCGCAACCGGAAAATTAGCACTGCCGAAGGCGTGTCAACGAGACACAGGCGTTGAGAAAAGACGTCGGTACGCGTTTACAAGGAGACCACAGTAGACTGGAGTAGAGTCGTTATGCACGCCCGGGTACGCGTTCACGACGCACCAGACAGCGTGCGCCGCCACCGTCAGGCGCGAACGTGTCTACAGGTACGGACGACCTGTTGAGGCCCGGTAGCATCGCTACGCTCGCCACGAACGGTGCGAACGGTTCGAACGACGGCATCGCGCCCTGGCACGGCGACGAGTCGGCGTGGGTCGGCAGTCCGTCCACGTACCGCAATGGGTCCAGCGGTCGGACCCGGGCGACCAGCGGTCGGGTCGTCCCGGATCGTCCCCGACGTCGCGTCGTTCGGCTCCGAGACGTCGGGATGGTCGACGGAGTATCGGCAGGCCGCCTCGATGACGAGAAGGACCAGGGACTGCTCGCCGCGTTCGGACGGGGCAGCGAGTTCGTGGTTCGACGACGCCCCGACCGTCTGGAACGCCACACATGTCTGGAGGCGGTTCCGGGGAGAGTTGGTCCTGGGGGCGGTGCAGTGCGTCGCGAAAGTCCGACCGACGGGGGAACGAGTGCGTGGACGTTCGCCTAATCGTCGCCGTCGGATTCCGTGGCGTTGGAGACGCTCACGGCGTCGACGTCGACCGAGTTCGACCGGACGACCACGCTCACGTCGCCGTCCTCGTCGGTCCGGACGACACCGTTCTCGCGAACCTCGTCACAGGTCCGGACCGTCGCGTCGGACTCGTTCGCGGAGATGGAGATACGGCACTGGTCGCCGTTCGACCGGACGACCTGGGTCGAGTTCAGTTCGACGGAGACGTCGGTGCCATTCGCAGAGACGACCGAATCGCCCTCGACGACCGAGTAGCTCCGGACCACCGAGTCGCTCTCGACGGTCACCACGTCCTGGTCGACGCCCACGGTCGTCGTTCCGTCGTCGTTCGTTTCGGTATCGTCGTCGGAGTCCGCGTCATCGCTAGCGTCGCCACCGAGTGCCGGCCCGGCGCCGGCGAACCCCACCATCAGCAGCGTTCCGACGACCGCCAGTACGAGCAGTAACCTGGGTCCTTCGTTCATGTTCTGCCCCGGAACGGGAGTGCGTCGTTCGAGGACGCGGCCGACGACACGTCGCCGCTCGACCGTCGGTCGGCCGTCCCGCCCCCGGGCAACGCCGACGACAGAGGCCTATTTTAAACGTGAACACCGTTGGGTTCGTTCAGCTCCGTTTTCGCGGGATTTTTCGGGCGGCGAACGTGACGCGAACGGGGGCGGGACGAGCGAAGGAGGCCGTAGAACGGAGTCCTGTCCGGAAATCTGGCCAGTCGGGGTCGGGGTGGGCGACGTTCCTACCGGCGCGCGGACACTCGCGTTCCGCCGTGCGAGCCGCGAGGTCCGAAAACGGAGTAGACACCGCCTGTCGCGACGTTGTACTGCGTGTACCCCGGGCGGTCGGCCGTTCCGGGTGCGCGTGTGCCGGGTCAGTCCAGCAGTTCGACCAGGTCGGCGACGTCGTGGTCCTCAAGTTGCAGGACGGTCTCGACGATGCGCTCGCGGTGGGCCTCGTCGTAGCGGTCGCCCGCCATGCGGTCGAACTTCGCCTGGACCTGGTCCCAGGACATCGACTGGGTGGGGTGGCCCTCGAACGCGTCCTTTGCGACGGTGTGGGTCGTCCCGTCGGCCATGTCGACGGTGAGGTCGGCCGGCATCTCCCCGTTCTCGAAGCGGTCGGTGAGGTCGGGGTCCTCCTCGACCTCGACGGTCTGAAGGAGCTGCTGGACGTCGTCGCGCTGGATGCGCTCGGGGTCGTACTGGGCGTTGGTCATCTCGCGGTCGATGAGCGCCGCGGCGAGCATGTAGGGCAGCGAGTGGTCGGCCTGCGCCTTCGTCTCCACCCCGTACCGCGACCCCTCGCCGCCGCCGATGATGAGCTTCGCGCCGGCGAACGTGTCGAGGTGGATGCGCTCGACGTCGTCGGGGTCGAGGTCCTCGCGCTCGGCGAGGTCGATGATGCCCTCGACGGCCGACTGGGCGTACGTCTCGGCGACGTACTTCTTCGTCATCACGTCGTGGACGCGCTCGGCGGGCGTGAGGTCGACGTCGAAGTCCGTGCCGGCGACGACCTGGTTCCAGCCCTTGCCGCCCTCGAAGAGGTTGACCGGGCCCTCCATGCCGTTGTTCGCCAGCATCGCCGAATAGACGCCGTTGCGCGCGGCGTTCGCGGAGGCGATGCCCTTCCACTCCGAGATGCCCTCGGTGCGGGTCACCCGGAGCGCGTTGTGCGCCGTGCCGGCGATACCGACGGCCGAGCGCACCTGCTCGTGGTCCAGACCGAGGAGCTTCGACGCCCCCGTAGCAGCGGAAATGACGGTGTGGGTCACGTGGTCGAAGCCCCTGTCGCGCACCGGCGCGTTCCACGCGAGTTCGCCCTGGACCTCGTAGGCGACGCCGACCGCGGCGAGCAGGTCCGCGCCGGAGCGGTCGTCGTACTCCCCGCAGGCGATGGCAGCCGCGACGTTGTCGCTCGGGTGCGGCGTCTCCCCGGGCGCTAGGAACGAATCCATGTAGTCGAGGTACCGCACCTGCGCGGTGTTGAGCATGGTCGCGTCCGGCGGCGACGCCGCCCCGCCGCCCCAGAGGTGGCAGTCGCCGCCCTCGTTCAGTTCCTCGACGGTCGCGCGCACCTGCTCGACCGGTTCCGCCCCCATCGCGCCGACGGCGATGCCCAGCGAGTCGAGCACGCGCTTCTTCAGCTCGTCGACGGTGTCCGGAGCGAGGTCCTCGAAGTCGGTTCCGGTCACGAAGTCGGCGAGTTCGTCGGTCGTAACCATGCCACGGCCTGCGACGGGGACGAGCAAAAGTCCCCGTCTGCGATTCGCCCGACGGCGGCGTTGATTTACCGCGTTACCCGCGCTGTTCCCGTCGGTCGCGGACCGTGAAAGGCTGCCTCGCGGGCGACGACGGTAGCGGGACGGGCCGGTAACACCGCGTCACCTGATTCGAACCCGAACCGATTAGTACCGCGGCGACCCTACCACGAATCGAATGTCTTCGCAGACCGTCGACGACCGGAGCAAGGTGTGTCCCGTCGTCGAATCGTTCGAACAGATCGGCTCGCAGTGGCGGCTGGTCGTCCTCCACGACCTGAAGGACGGAGAGAAGCGGTTCAACGAACTGAAGCGGTCGACCGGCGCGAGTTCGCGCACGCTCTCGCGCGTGCTCGACGACCTCCAGGAGATGGGGTTCGTCGCGCGTCGCACGGAGGAGGACGCCCCCATCGCGACCTACTACAACCTCACCGCGAAGGGGCTGTCGCTCTGTCCGGTGTTCGAAGAAATCGAGGAGTGGGCGGACGAGTGGCTGGAATAGCCGCTCAGTTCCGCTGCCCGATGGTGGTCTTGTTGTACATCTGACGGCTCGGGCCGGCCGAGCCGAACTTGGGCATGTCGACCCACTGGTACCTGAACTCCTGGTCGAGGCGGTGGTACACCGGCAGGAACACGACGTCCTGCCAGTTGGCCTCCTCGATGGTGACGTAGGCCTCGTTGCGGGCCTGCTCGGCCTGGTCCGACGGCGCGGCGTTGTTCTGGATCTTCTCCCACGCCTGGGTCGCCTGCTGTGCCGCCTGGGTGTCGGACCAGTTGACGTACGACAGCGGTCCCGACTGTGACGTGTCCGTCGCCGGCGGATACAGCAGGTTGAGGAAGTTGTCCGGCGCGGGCCAGTCCATGATCCACCCGAGCGTGTACGCCTGCAGGTTACCGTTCCGGCCCCGCTGCAGGAGAGTCGAGAACGGTGCCTGCTGGAGCTGCAGGTCGATGTGGGCGCTCGCCAGCTGGTCGCGGATGATCTTGGCGATGGACTGCCAGGTCGTCGACTGGTAGGTCGTCAGCGTGAACTGGTACTGGTTGTTCGGACCGTATCCGGCGTCCTCCATCATCTGCCGGGCCTGCTCGAGCTGGGTCTCGTTGTACCCGTAGGGGTAGTTGTTCTCGGCGTGCTGGTTGTACTGTTGCGGACCGCCGGGGTAGATGCGCGGCGGCGTGAAGTGGTACGCCCCGTTCCCGCGGCCCTTGAACACCTGGTCGACGGCGATCTGCTGGTTCAGCGCGTACGCGGTGGCCTTCCTGGCCGCCTCCTCCACGTTGTTCTGGTTGAACCCGATGTAGAAGGAGTTGATCGTCTGCACCCCGAGATAGTCCATCGTCGCGCCGTTCTCGACGGGCCCGTAGGTACCGACCTCACGACTCAGGTCGTCGGTGTTCTCCACGTTGAGCTTCCCGGGGTCGTACTGGGCGGTCGGGATGTTCTCGTTGAACACCACGTCGGCGTTCTTGTTCATCGTGTACGTGTACGCGGCCTGGTCGTCCTCGATGATGCTCCAGGTGACGCCCGCGATGTTGGCGGTCTGACCGTGGTAGTCGTCGAACCGCGTGACGGCCGCCTCCTGGTTGCTCTGCCAGCGCTCGAACTGGAACGGGCCGGCCCCGATGGGGTTCGACGTCGCGAACCGGTTGTACGGCATCTCGCCCTCGTACCCCGGTATGTCGCCGACGATGCCCTCCGGGAGCGCGGCGAACGAGGTGTACGCCAACAGTTCCATCGTCGCGTGGAACGGTGCCGACGTCTCCATCGTGAGCGTGTAGTCGTCCTGTGCCTCGACCGCCAGCGTCCCAGGCCTGTAGTCGCCGTCCTGGGTCGTCTCGTGTTCCACCCCGATGTTCTCCAGGATGAACGCCGACCGGCGGGAGTTCTCGGAGGCCGCCAGACGCTCCCACGAGTACACGAAGTCCTGTGCTGTGACCTCGTCGCCGTTGTGGAAGGTTGCGCCCTGCTTGAGGTTGAACGTGTACGAGGTGAAGTCGTCGGAGACCTCGTGGCTCTCCGCGAGGAGGTTGTTGACCGCTATCCGCCCGTCCGGATAGTTCATCAGGGCGTCGAAGATCTGCTGGATGACCGTCCCGGAGGCCGTGTCCGTGGCCTTGATCGGGTCCAGCGTGCTCATCGTCGAGTTGATTCGCTGGAGCGTCTTGCCGTCGCCCTGCCCACCGCCACCCCCTCCCTGCTGGGTGGTGGTCGTCTGCTGGCCGGCGGCCTGGCCTGCGAGCGCGACCGCGGACGCCGCGCTACCGGTCGCCTCGAGGAATCGTCGTCGTGATACGTTGGATTTCTCTGACATCCGGAAAGGAAACACGTCCGACGCCCTCATGTAACTAATTCTTCATAGGTGGGCGGTGGGAGCTTGCAACAATCGCCGCACGGTGGAGATATTTCGGGGTTCGTGTACGAACGATGTGAACTGATGAAAGGGGATGAACCGTCGTCGGCAGTGCCGTCGCCAACCAGTCGGCCGTATTACAGGTAAAGTCTGCGACGAGGGAACGTCGGTCTAGAGGACACAGCCACCGACGGCCGCGGACCGGAGACGGTGCGTAGCGTCGAGGAAACGGGCGCTTACCGAAAACTGACGGCCGTGGCACAGTTGGTAACCCTGCGGAACGACAGTCACGAACGCGGTTCGGAACGGGTAACTGATGTTGCAGTTCCTGCGGCGGGAGTCAACGACGGCGGACGGGCATCGACAGGCACGGAGCCACCGGGGCTGGCCGCAACCGGCGCGCGCGACAGGTGACGAGAGGTACCCTGTTCGTGACACGACGGGACGTGGACCGCCTCGGCGGACGTGGTTCGAGTCGGGTCCCGGCGACTGGGACGGAGCGACAACTATTCCCCACTTCCGTCCTGAAGTCCGGACATGACTATCGGCGTCGCGGTACTCAACTTCGGCGAACCGGCCGAACCGACGCGTGAGAACGTTCTCGACTACCTCGAGCGCATCTTCATGAACAACGCCGACCTTGAGGGCGACACCACCGAGGAGGAGGCGCGGCAGCGCTCGCGCCAGCTCGCGGAGCGGCGCGCCGCCGGCCTCATCGAGGAGTACGAGGAGATCGGCGGGTCGCCGCTGAACCCGCAGGCGACGGCGCAGGCCGACGCGCTGGAGGCCGAACTCGAATCGCGGGGACTGGACGCCAAGACGTACGTCGGGATGCAGTTCACCGAGCCGTTCATCAGCGACGCCGTCGAGGCGGCGCGCGAGGACGGCGTCGACGAACTCGTCGGGCTCCCGGTGTACCCGCTCTGCGGGGCGTCGACCACGGTCGCGTCCCTGGAAGAACTCACCGGGGCCGTCGACGAGCGCGACTGGGACGTCCCCGTCCACGAGATTACCGGCTGGCACAAGCACCCGACCTACAACCGCCTCCGTGCGGAGAACATCGCCACGTTCGCGGACGAGGAGGGCGTCGACCTGACCGACGAGGACACGGAGCTCGTCTTCTCGGCGCACGGCACGCCCGCCCACTACCTCGAGGAGGGCAGCCGCTACGACACGTACGTCCAGGAGTTCTGCGACGTCATGGCGGCCGAACTCGGCGTCGACGACTACACGCTCGGGTTCCAGAACCACGGGAACCGCGACATCCCGTGGACCGAACCGGACGTCGAGGAGGCCATCGAGTCGGTCGACGCCGAACGGGTCGTCGTCGAGCCCATCAGCTTCATGCACGAGCAGAGCGAGACGCTGTCGGAACTCGACGACGAACTGCGCGAGGAAGCCGAGGAGCTGGGACTGGAGTTCCACCGGGTCCCCGTCCCGCACGACGACGAGCGGTTCGCGGGCGTGCTCGCCGACCTCGTCGAGCCGTTCGTCGCCGACTTCGACCCGTCGTACTACCAGTTCCGGCAGTGCCAGTGCAAGGACACGCCGGGGACGATGTGCCTGAACGCCCCGTTCAGCGATGACTGACGACGACCGCGACGCTGCGGTCGGCGTCGTCGGCGCCGGCATCACCGGCCTGTCGCTCGCCCACCACCTCGACCGCGCGGGCGTCGACCACGTCGTCTTCGAGGCCACCGACGAACCCGGCGGCGTCGTCCGGAGCGGTCGCGTCGACGGCGCGCTGCTGGAGTGGGGCCCCCAGCGCCTGCGCCGCACCGACCCCATCGACGAACTGATCGACGACCTCGACCTCGGCGACGAGGTCATCGAGGCCGGGGACACCGAGATGTTCGTCTACGCCGAGGGGAGCCTCGGTCGCGCCCCCTTCTCGCTGGAGGCGTTCGCGGAGACCGACCTGCTCTCGGAGGAGTCGAAGCTCCGGGTCGTCAACGAACCATCGACCGACCCGGGACGACCGGACGAGACGGCCGCCGAACTGTTCACCCGGAAGTTCGGCGAGGAGGCCTACCGCAACCTGCTCGGCCCGCTCTTCGGCGGCATCTACGGCTCGGACCCCGAGGAGATGCCGGTCCGGCACGCCCTCTCGGGGCTGCTGGGCGTCGAGGAGAAGTACGGCTCGCTGCTCGCGCCCGCCGTCAAGCGGGCGATGCAGGGCGGCGCGTCCGCACCCGCCATCTCCTTTCGCGACGGTGCCCAGCGACTGCCGGCGGCGCTGTACGACGCCCACAGCGAGCGCGTCCACCTGGAGACGCCCGTCGAGGCCATCCGGGCGCGCGAGGGCGGCGGCTACGCCGTCGAGCGCGCGGACGGCGAGACGGTCGCCGTCGACGACGTCGTCGTGACGACGCCGGCGGACGTCACCGCCGACCTGCTCGCCGGGCTCGCGCCCGACGCCGCCGACGCGCTCGCCGAGTTGCGCTACAACCCCCTCGCGATGGTCCACCTGCTCGCCGACTGCGACCGGGAGGGGTTCGGCTACCAGGTGCGCCACGACGAGGACCTCGACACCCTCGGCGTCTCGTGGAACGCGAGCATGTTCGACCGCCGCGGCCCCGACGACAGGGGCGTCTACACCGTCTTCCTGGGCGGGATGAAGAAGCCCGAACTGCTCGAAGAGGACGAATCGACGCTCGGGGCCATCGCCGCCGAGGAGTTCGAGCAGGTGATCGACGCCGCGGCCGAGGTGCTCAGCGTCGAGAAACTCGACCGCGGGTTCCCGGCCTACGACGGCTCCTGGGACGCCATCGAGGACCTGTCGACGCCCGACGGCGTCCACCTCGCGACGAACTACACCGCCCGCATGGGCGTCCCGAGCCGGGTGCGCGAGGCGAAGCGCCTCGCCGAGACGCTGTCGAACTAGGCGAGGTCCGCCGTCTCGAACCGCCAGTAGCCGAGCGCGAGCGGTATCGTCGCCCACGCCAGCAGCACGAGCAGCGACACCCACGGCGAGAGGTACGCCGGCGGCTCCGCTCCGCCCGGAAGATGGACGCCGTTGCGCTCCGGGAAGAACAGCGTCGTCAGCCCCTCGAACGCCGCCATCGGGCCGAGCCGCTCGACGAAGTGCGTCCAGGCGGGATACGGCGCCACCAGCACCGCCGAGCCCGTCTTCAGGTAGTGGAGGAGGTTCACGAGGACGCCCCAGAGCGACCGCGCGACGACGAAGACCGCGATGGCGGCCGCGCCAGCTCGCCGCGAGGTGCGCGCGGCCGCGGAGATACCGACGGCGACGCAGACGAAGGTGACGCCGAGCAGCAGCGTCGACAGCGCGAACAGGCCGAACGTCGGGAGCGACACGGCGGGATAGGCCGACCGGACGACGACGCCCGCGACGGCGAAACTGGCTAGCAATGGGAGCGCGACGACGAGGCTGCGTCCGAGCAGTTTGCCGGCGACGACGTCGCGGCGGGCGTGGGGTAGACCGAGCAGGACCTTCAGCGACCCCGACTCGCGCTCACCGGCGACGGCGGGGTAGCCGACGAGCAGGCCGACCAGCGGGACGAGCACGCTCGCGGTCAGCGAGAACTCGTCGACGACGTCGGCCGTCGTGCCGGCGACCCACGATTGCTGGGTGTACAGCACGGCGTCGCCGACGACGAGCACGGCGAACGCCGTCGAGACGGCCCAGAAGGTCTTCGTGCGGAGGGCGTACCGGAGTTCCTTGCGGGCGACCAGGCGGAGGGACATGGCGGGGACGTGTCACCCGTCGGGGATAACGCTACCGTTCGACGTCCTTGGCCGTCTCGACGAACGCCTTCGCGTTCTCCACTGGCGTGTTGCGGTCGATGCCGTGGCCGAGGTTGAGGATGTGGCCGGTGTCGCCGGCCTTCGCGATGACCTCGCGGGTCTTCTCGCGGACGAAGTCCTCGTCGCCGAGCAGGTAGGAGGGGTCGAGGTTGCCCTGGACGGGCGTGTCGCCGAGGCGTTCGCGGGCGTCGGCCATGTCGACGGTCCAGTCGAGGCTCACGACGTCCGCGCCGGCCTCGTCGAGCAGGTCGAGTTTCCCGCCGGGGTGGCGTGCGAAGACGATCGAGGGGACGTCGATGGCGTCGAAGATGCGCTGGTGGAGCGGGAGCAGGTACTCGCGGTAGTCGTCGGGCGTCAGGACGCCTGACCAGGTGTCGAACACCTGGACGACGTCGGCCCCGCGGTCGACCTGGTACTCGACGTACTCCTCGACGACCTCCGTGAACGCCTCAAGGAGCGCGGCGAACGCCTCGGGGTGGTTCGCGCGGAGCCGACGGAGGGGTTTGCGCGAGGTGGAGTCCTCGCCGACGACGTAGGACGCCAGGGTGTAGGGTCCGCCGGCGAAGCCGATGATGCTCGTCCGGTCGCCGACGCCCTCCTGCAGGCGGTCGAGCAGTGCGCCGACGAAGTCGAGCTGTTCGCGGACGTCGCCGGCCTCGGTCGGCACGTCCGCGGGGTCGAGGACGGGGTTCTCGACGACGGGGCCGACGCCGCTCTCGATGTGGTAGTCGAACCCGAGCGGCTCGAGGACGGTGAGGATGTCCGAGAACATGACGAGGCCGTCGGGTTCGAACAGCTCCCACGGCAGCAGCGTGATGCGCTCGGCCACCTCGGGGTCCTCGATGGCCTCCCGGAAGGAGTACTCCTCGCGGATGTCGCGGTACTCGGGGATGTATCGGCCGGCCTGGCGCATCAGCCAGACGGGCGGGCGCTCGGTTCGTTCGCCGCGCGCCGCGCGGACCAGCAGGTCGCTCATGGCGGACCATTCGGCGGGGCGCGTCTAAGCGTTTCGAAGCCAGCCAACAGTCGGAACGCTGCCGGCAGGAAAGCCGCCTCACGCCACCGTGGTAGATGAAATCATGGCGCACGCCGCATCGAGCTTTGGAATCGAAGACGGACCGCGCTCGACCTTACATTCCGAAAAGTACGTCGTCGCTCATCCGATACTTGTTAAGAACAATGCCAATGAACGAGGACCCCGTAGTAACTGACAGGTGACACTGTGACGAGACGGACCCAACTCGACGTCCGCGGGATGAGTTGCGCGAACTGTTCGAGCACGGTCGGGGAGGCGCTCGAACTGCTGGACGGCGTCGAATCGGCGGAGGTGAACTTCGCCACCGACGAGGCCAGCGTCGAGTACGACCCCGAGCGCATCTCGCTGTCCGAACTGTACGCCGCCATCGAGGACGCGGGGTACGAGCCGGTTCGCGCGACCGCGAGCATCGGCATCTCCGGCATGTCCTGTGCCAACTGCGCGGAGAGCAACGAGACTGCGCTGGAGGACGTTCCGGGCGTCGTCGACGCCGAGGTGAACTTCGCCACCGACGAGGCCAGCGTCGAGTACAACCCGGTCGAGGCAAACCGCGACGACCTGCACGACGCGGTCGTCGAGGCGGGGTACGACCCCATCCGGGAGGACGAGGGCGACGGCGAGTCCGGCGACGAGTCGGCGGCCGACGCACGCGACGCGGCTCGCGACGCCGAGATACGGCGACAGCTCCGGCTGACGCTGTTCGGCGCGGCGTTCGCAGTGCCGCTGGTGGCGTTCATGGTCGAGCACCTCTTTTTCCCCGAGGTGCTCGGCGATGAACTCTTCGGCGTCGACCTCGACGTCGTCCAGTTCCTCCTGGCGACGCCCGTCCAGGTGCTGCTGGGTAAGGAGTTCTACGAGAACTCCTACACGGCGCTCGTGAAGAACCGCACGGCGAACATGGACGTGCTCATCGCGCTCGGGTCGACGACGGCGTACCTCTACAGCGTGGCCGTCATGCTCACGCTCATCCCGGGCGGCCTCTACTTCGACAGCGCCGTGCTCATCCTCGTGTTCATCACGATGGGCAACTGGCTGGAGGCGCGCTCGAAGGGGCAGGCCGGCGAGGCGCTGCGCGAACTGCTCGAACTCGAGGCCGACACGGCGACGGTCGTCGAGGACGGCGCGGAACGCGAGGTGCCCCTCGACGAGGTCGAGGTCGGCGACCGCCTCCGGGTCCGCCCCGGCGAGAAGGTGCCGACGGACGGCGTCGTCGTCGAGGGCGAGAGCGCCGTCGACGAGTCGATGGTGACCGGCGAGTCGGTGCCGGTGGAGAAGCGCGACGGCGACGAGGTCATCGGCGGCACGGTCAACGAGAACGGCGTCCTCCTGGTCGAGGCGACGAAGGTGGGCGAGGAGACCGCCCTCCAGCAGATCGTCCAGACGGTCAAGGAGGCGCAGGCCCGCCAGCCCGAGATCCAGAACTTCGCTGACCGGGTGAGCGCCTACTTCGTCCCGGCGGTCATCGTCAACGCCGTCTTCTGGGGCACCGCCTGGTTCCTCTTCCCCGAGGCGCTCGCGTCCTTCGTCGACGCGCTCCCCGCCTGGGGGCTGGTCGCCGGCGGCCCCGCCGCGGCCGGCGGTGCCGTCTCCGGCTTCGAGTTCGCCGTGGTCGTGTTCGCGAGCGCCGTCCTCATCGCCTGCCCCTGCGCGCTCGGCCTGGCGACGCCCACCGCGACGATGGTCGGGACGGCCATCGGCGCACGCTACGGCGTCCTCTTCCAGGGCGGCGACGTCCTCGAACGCGTCCGCGACGTCGACGCCGTCGTCTTCGACAAGACGGGGACGCTCACCGAGGGCGAGATGCGCCTGACCGACGTCGTCGCGTTCCCCGAAGGCGGCGACGGCGACGCGACGGCGACCGACGGCGGCGCGACCCCCGACGGCGGCGTCGCGGCCGGTCTCGAACCCGCCGATGTGACCGAGGAGTTCGTCCTCTCGGCCGCGGCGAGCGCCGAGCACGGCAGCGAACACCCGCTCGCGCAGGCCATCGTCGACGGGGCACGCGAGCGCGGCGTCGACGTCGAGTCGCCGGAGTCGTTCGAGAACGTCCCCGGCCACGGCGTCACGGCGACGACGAGCCACGGCGAGGTCGTCGTCGGGAACCGGAAGCTGCTGCGCGAGGAGGGCGTCGACCCCGCGCCAGCCGAGGACGCGATGGAGCGCCTGGAGCGCGAGGGGAAGACGGCGATGCTGGTCGCGGTCGACGGCACGCTCGTCGGCGTCGTCGCCGACGCGGACGAGGTGAAAGCGAGCGCGAACGAGGCCGTGGCGGCCCTCCGCGATCGCGACGTCGACGTCATGATGCTGACCGGCGACAACGAGCGCACCGCGAACGCCGTCGCCGACGAGGTCGGCATCGACCGCGAGAACGTCCGCGCGGAGGTCCTGCCCGACGAGAAGGCCGACGCCGTCGACGAGGTCGAGGCCGACGGTCGGCGGGCGATGATGGTCGGGGACGGCGTCAACGACGCGCCGGCACTCGCGTCGGCGTACGTCGGCACCGCCATCGGCAGCGGGACGGACGTCGCCATCGAGGCGGCGGACGTGACGCTGATGGCGGACGACCCCCGCGACGTCGTGAAGGCCATCCGCGTCTCCGAGGGGACGCTGTCGAAGATCAAACAGAACCTCTTCTGGGCGCTGGGCTACAACGCGGCGATGATCCCGCTCGCCTCGCTCGGCCTGCTCCAGCCCGCGCTGGCGGCCGCGGCGATGGCGTTCTCCAGCGTGAGCGTGCTGACGAATAGCCTCCTCTTCCGGCGGTACGCGCCGGACCACGACTACGAACTCCTCGGTGCGCTGCGGTGAGGAGCGACCCCTCACCGCCCCGAGGACAGCGGAAACGGAGGTGTGACGGCAGCGCCGTCGGTCCGCTTCTCACCACTGACGCGGTCCGACAGTAGTCGAACGTATTATTAGCCGGCCTTCGAAAGGTTTCCACGAATGCTGCGGGACACGGGCGACGAGACCCCCCAGTTGCAAGCCGTCCTCGACGCGCTCGACGACCCCGCATGCAGAACCATCATCAAGGAACTGGACGAACCGATGACTGCAAACGAACTCGCGGACGAGACCGACATCCCCCTCTCGACGCTGTACCGGAAGATCGACCTGCTGACGGACGCCTCGCTCGTGGTCGAGACGACCGAGATTCGGGACGACGGCCACCACACGAGCCGGTACCGGACCGCCGTCGAGGCGGTGAGCATCGAACTCGACGAGAACCGGGAGTTCGACGTCGGCATCGAACGTCCCCCGCAGACGACCGACGAACGGCTCGAACGACTCTGGTCCGAGGTGCGCAAGGAAACATGACACACGTCACCACCGTCGTCATCGCGCTGAAGACGCTGACGCTCGCGCTGGGCGGCCTCATCACGTTCTTCGCGTTCAAGGCGTACCGCCGGACGGGGTCGCCGGCGCTGCGGGCGCTCACCATCGGTTTCGGCATCGTCACGCTCGGCGCGCTCCTCGCCGGCGTCGCCGACCAGGCGCTGCACCTGCGACGCAGCACCGTGCTCGTCATCGAGAGCGCGCTGAGCGCCGTCGGGTTCGCCGCCATCGCGTACTCCCTCTACGCGGACTGACGCCGCGACGTCGGCGCTTCGCACCGCGGATCTCCGCGGCGTAGCTTTATCCCCGGGGACGTGTCAATCAGCCGCATGGACGCGTTCGAGGGGACGCTGTTCTCCGACCGACTCCTCGCCGACGTGGCCGCCCTGGCCGACGACGACCTCCCCGCGACCCGCGAGCAGGTCTCCGACCGCTACGAGCAGTCGCGACGCGACGGCACGAATCGCGCGCAGGTGGTCGAGTCCGTCCTGTCCGCACTCGGGGGGCGGCCGTCCACCGTCGCAGTGGTGGGGGGACCGCCGGACGGTCACGCGGCGGTCGAGGCCCACGCCGAGAGCGACCGCGGCGACGGGGACGACCCGCGCGCTGCGGTCACCGACGGGCGACGCTGGCGACTCCTGCTCGCGGACGAACCCCCGGACCGGCACCTCGACGTCGACCTCCCCGCGACCCTCGACGCCCCCGAGCGGTTCGCCATCTTCGCGGTGACGTTCGGGCCACGGGAGGCGTTCGAACGATTGCTCGACGCCCGGGAAGCACACGTCACGACGGCCCGGACGGACCTCAGGCAGAGCCTGCAGGAGGGCGTCCGGCGTGCGGCCGGTCGACTGCTCGGGGTGACGGCCGACGCGGACGACGCCGGCGACGTGGAAGCCGACGGGGCGACCGAGGACCCGAACGCGGCGCTCGACGCGGCGTGCGTCCTCGCGTTCCGTATCGCGGCGGTGCGTTTCGCGGCAGTACGCGGCCGCGACGCGGACGCCGAAGCCCCGGGCCGCGCCGAGGACGACCTCCCCTTCGGCCGCGCGCCGGAACTGGCGACCGAACGACGGCTGCTCGACGGGCTGACGAGGGACGACGTGGCGGCGGTCGCGGCGGCGCTCGACGGGGTCGACTACGCCGCGCTGGACGCCCGTCACCTCGGCGACGCCTACGAGCGACTGCTGGACGCCACCGTGGAGGTCGACGACGGAGCGGTCAGCCTGTCGTCCGACGACGGCGCGCGCGGAGCGACCGGCGCGTACTACACGCCCGAGTACCTCGTCGACCACGCCGTCGAGACGGCGGTCGACGGACCCGACGCGACCGTCCTCGACCCGGCGATGGGCTGTGGACACTTCCTGGTGCGCGCGCTCGACCGGCTCACCGTGGAACGCGCACGGGAGGGCGAGTCGCTCGACGACGCACGGCGGGCGGCGGTGCGGCAACTGCACGGCGTGGACGTCGACCCCGCGGCCGTCGAACTCGCGCGAACGGCGGTGTGGCTCCGCTCGGGGCACTGGCCGGACGAGCGACTCCGGACGGGCGACGCGCTCGCCGATGGCGACGTCCGCAACGCGCTCGACGACCTCGACCGGGTCGACGCCGTCGTCGCCAACCCGCCCTACGTCCGCAACAGGGCCATCCCGGACGGCCGGAAGGCCGACCTGCGCGAGCGGTTCGAGACGGCGACGGGGTCGTTCGACCTCTACGTGCCGTTCGTCGAGCGGATGTGCGAGCTCGGCGAGCGGGTCTGTGCCGTCGTGCCGAACAAGTGGACGACGGCCAGGTACGGCGAGCGACTGCGGCGACGGCTGCTCGACCGCCACCGCCTCCGCGAGATACTGGACGCCTCGAACGTGCCGGCGTTCGCCGACGCCGACGTGTATCCCGTCGTCGTCTCGGTGGCGGCCGACGAGGGGCCGACCGACTCCGTTCGCGTCCGGACGGCGCAGTCAGCCGACGAGGTCGAGACGGCGGACGGCGACGACGCGGGAGCGGCGATATCGCGCTCGTTCGTCGACGCGCTGGGCGACGACGTCATCCCGGTCGGCGTCGACCCGGCCTTCGCCCCGCTCGCCGAGCGCGTCCGCCAGGAGTGCGACGGCCTCGGCGACCACGTCACCCTGACGGAGGGCGTCCACACCGGCAACGTCCGTGACGAACTCGTCGTCGAACGGGCGGGGACGGACTGCGAGCGCGTCGTCGGCGGACGCGACGTCGAACGCTACGGCGTCGAGTGGGACGGCGACTGGCTCCGGTACGACGAGTCGGTCGTCGCAGCGGACGGGGCGTACGGCGACCTGCGCGACCCGACCGTGTTCGAGGAGGTGAAACTCCTCGTCAGGGACATCAGCGACCGCCCCGTCGCGGCGTTCGACGAGGACGGCCTCTACGCGCTGAACACCCTCTACAGCGCCCGACGGCGCGCCGAATCGCCGCTGCCGCTGCGGTACGTCCTCGCGGTGCTCAACTCGACGTTCGCGGCGGTGTACTTCCGTCAGGTGTACGGCGGGACCCACGTCAGCGGCGGCTACCTGCGGTGCAAGCCGATGTTCCTCGCGAACCTGCCGCTCCCCCGCGCGCCGGACGAGCGCGACCGTCTCGCCGACCTCGCGGCCCGGATGGGTACGCTGCGTCGGGAGCGGTCGGCGCGCTCGCTCGACCCGCCGACGGCCAGCGGTCCGCGACTGGCCGACCTCGACCCGGACCGCGTCGGCGCGGGCTCGTTCCTCGACGCCACCGCGCGAAGCGTCGAGGGATTGCGTCTCGGACGCGTCACCGTGGACGAGGCCGGGGCCGACAGTCCGACGGTGGTCGCCGCGACGGCGCGCTACCGACCGGACGGACGCGACCGCGGACTCGCGGACGGCGAGACCGCTGACCGGGAAACGGACGAGTGGGGGTTCGTCGAGACCGACCCGCTGCCGGCACTCGCGTTCGACGTGGACGGTGCTCGCCGGGACCTCCTGGGGGCGTTCGTCCCGCGAGCCGTCGAGCGAGGCGACGTCCGGAAGCAGGCCGGGCGGACCATCTCGCTGCTCGACCGTCTCGAACGCGTCCGTCTTCCCGCACTCGACGACGCCCGACCCTTCCTCGAGGAGTGGCGGCACGCGCGCGAACTCGACGACGCGCTCGCCGAGACGGACGCCGCAATCGACCGCCGCGTCTACCGGGCGTACGGGCTCGACGACGACGAGATCGCGCTTGTCGAGCGACTCGCGAACGGGACCGCGGAGTCGGGCACCGGGCGGACTGACGACAGCTGGTGATTTCAGGAGCGAAAGGGAAGGGTAAGCGCGGACGGCCGAGAGAAGGGTGGTGTTACGTGGCGGTAACGGACAAACCGTTTACTTCGCTGGGGTGATGGGACGTCGTATGGACGACTTCGTGGCGGGTGGGGGCCGAATTCCGGCGGCAGCCCAGCTACCGGATACGGGACAGGTCCCAGCGGTGCTGCAGGTCGCGGGCGTCTCGACGGACGTGCTGGTCGTGCTGGGCGTCGTCTTGTTCGCGCTCGTGCTGTTCACGACGGAGGTGCTTCCCATCGACGTGAGCGCCATCCTCGTCATGGTGACGCTGATGGTGCTCGAACCGTGGACCGGCGTCTCGCCGGCGGAGGGCATCTCCGGGTTTGCCAACGAGGCGACCATCACGGTGCTGGCGATGCTCATCCTGAGCGCGGGCGTCAGCCGCACCGGGGTCGTCCAGATGCTCGGGGCGCGGATGGCCGCGTTCGCCGGCGGCGACCTCCGCAAGCAACTGCTGGCGACCATCGGCGTCGCCGGGCCGGCCTCCGGGTTCGTCAACAACACGCCGGTCGTGGCGATACTCGTCCCCGTCATCACCGACCTCGCGCACGAGGGCAACACCTCGCCGTCGAAGCTGCTCATCCCGCTGTCGTTCGCCTCGATGCTGGGCGGGATGCTCACGCTCATCGGCACCTCGACCAACCTGCTGGCGAGCAACGTCGCCGGGCGACTCGGCGACGAGTACCCGACGCTGCACTCGTTCTCGATGTTCGAGTTCACCCACCTCGGCGCCATCGTCCTCGTCACCGGTAGCCTCTACCTGCTGTTCGTCGGCCACCGCCTCCTCCCCGAGCGCGTACCGCCGGAGGAGGACTACGTCGGTGAGTACGAGATGGACGAGTACCTCACCGACGTCGCCGTCCCGGAGGCGTCGCCGCTCGTCGGCTCGACCGTCGAGGAGGCAGTCGACACGGAACAGTACGACGTGGACGTGCTCCAGCTCGTCCGCGGGGAGTCGACGTTCCTCGAACCCATCCGGCAGAAGACCATCCGCGCTGGCGACGTGCTGAGGCTCCGGACGGACCGCGGCACGCTCGCGGAACTGCTGTCGGTCGACGAGTTGCGGATCGTCGGGACGCCGGCAGCCGACGAGGAGCTCGAACCCGGCGACGAGACGACGCTCGTCGAGATCGTCATCCCGAGGGACTCGACGCTCGTCGGCGAGACGCTGGAGACGACCTCGTTCCGCGAGCGCTACGACGCCAGCGTGCTCGCCTTCCGCCGGGGCCGCCAGCTCATCCGCGACCGCCTGGAGGCGGTCCGGATGGGCGTCGGCGACACCCTGCTCGTCCAGGCGTCGGTCGACAGCATCGACCGCCTGTCGACCAACCCCGACTTCATCGTCGCTCACCAGGTTCCCGACCCGAACTACCGGACGGAGAAGATACCGGCCGCGCTCGCCATCGTGGCGGGCGTCGTCGCGATGCCGGCGTTGAACGTGCTGCCCATCCTCGTGAGCGCGCTCGCGGGCGTGGTGGCGATGGTCGTCACGGGCGTGCTCCACCCCGGCGAACTGTACGAGTCGGTCGAGTGGAGCGTCATCTTCCTGCTGGCGGGCGTCATCCCGCTCGGCGTCGCGCTGGAGCGTTCCGGCGGCGCGGAACTGATCGGGGAGGCCGTCGCCACGAGCGCGGACTTCCTCCCCGCCATCGGCGTGCTGTGGGTGTTCTACATCGCCACCGGTCTCGTGACGGAGGTCATCAGCAACAACGCCAGCGTCGTGTTGATGATCCCCGTCGCGGTCGAGGCCGCGAGCCGCATCGGCGCCGATCCGTTCGCGTTCGTGCTGGCGGTCACCTTCGCCGCGAGCACGTCCTTCCTCGGCCCGGTCGGCTACCAGACGAACCTCTTCGTCTACGGACCCGGCGGCTACCGGTTCACCGATTACGCACGCATCGGCGCACCGCTGCAGGTGCTCCTTTCGGTGGTGACTGTGCTCGGAATCGCGGCGTTCTGGGGGCTCTAGCTCTGCGGACCCACGTCGATCCAGGAGACGGACACGAAGCCGCCGATGAGCGCCGTCATCGTCCCCCCGAACAGCGTGACCATCCGCATGGTGATGCGGTCCGTCTCAGAGACGTCGAGCTCGTAGATCTGCCCGCCGTCGCGGACGTACTTGTGGTTCTCGAGCTGTGACGGAGGCTCCTCGGCGGTGGCGTACTTCCCGTCGAGCTTCGCCCGGGCGAACGCCTTCCGCGCGTCCGCCTTGAGGTCGGAGTACGTGACGGAGTCGGACTCGCTCCCGGGCGCGTCCCCGCTGATCTCCTTCACCGTGAGGGTGTACGTCGTGCTGTTGCCCTCCGGCTGGGCCAGGGCGTAGCCGGACAGGGCGATACCGACGACGAGCATGATGCCCGCGAGCGACTGGATCACGATCCCGCTTGTTCTCATCCGTCTGTTTCACCACAGTACGGCGACTTAAAATATTCCCCTCGCGGCCGGCAGGGTAGGGCAGTGACGTCGCTATCGCAGAATCGACCGTCAGGCGGAGGCTTCCTCGAAGCAGTTGACCTGTTCCCATTTGCGACCATCCGCCAGGCGGTAGAGTCGCTGACGGGCATCGGGGATGTACACTTCTTCCTCGACGGCGCCGATATCGGTCAACCGCTCCAGGGCGCTGCGGACGGTCCGTGAGGAGAGCCGCGACCGCTGGACGATCTCCTTCTGGGTGTGTGCGCCGCTGTACTCCAGCACCTTCAACACCAGCTTCGCGCTCGGCGGAAGATCGCAGATACTCGTGGCGTCTGCCATGTCCATCCCGTCGAACGCCAGCCACTAAATCACTCGCTAACTCGCGGGTAACCCGGTGACACTCGCGTCACCGGACCTTGAACACTCCCCCCACGACATACAGTGACTCATGGACGGCCGTCAGGGCGGCCATACGGCGGCGAACATTCCTCACAGAAACAGAGGTTCTTTTATGGATGACGGCGAAGGCTTCTACATGCAGCCTGAACTTGCAAGTCGGGAGCGGGCCAAAGCAGCAGACATCGACCGGCTGTTCTGCAAGAAGTGTGGGGAGCGCTTCGACGCCGACGAGGCCACCGACGACGGCTGGCACTATCGATGTCCGAACGACGACTGCGACGGGGCCGGCATCGGCACCGATCTCGCCGCCGTAACCGACGTTCTGCCGTCGACTCGATAACCGAACGCGTCCAGTCTCCAGGGACTGGCATTTCGCCGGTGGCCCGTCGACGTTGCAACCCGCCACTGCCGAGAGGCGTTCCCGACACGGCGTCGCTCTCTCCCTCGCTCGATTCTTCTCGTCCGATACTCACTTCGAGAACTCCGTGACCACTTCGATACCGGCCGTCCCGTAGTCGTCCATGGCGGCCAGTCGGTCGGGGACGTCGGACAGCGCCACCTCGCGGGTGACGAGCGCCCCGGGGTCGACGGTGCCGCGCTCGACCATCCGGAGCAGTTCGCCGTACCGCGACGGGGGCATCCCCCGCGACCCCAGGAACGTCACCTCGCGCATCGTCATCGCGTCGGTCGGGAGCGACACCTCGCCGCGCTCGGCGTCCGTCGTCAGCCCGAGCTGGACGTGCTGGCCGCGCCGGCGGAGGCAGGCGACGGAGTTGCGGCAGGTCTCGGCGACGCCCAGCGCGTCCACCGAGACGTCCGCGCCGCCGTCGGTTAGCGAGCGGACGGCTGCGGGGACGCCGTCGTCCGCACCGCCGGCGTCCGTCGCGCTCCCGTCGTCGACGGCGTTCGCGTTCACGGTCTCTGTCGCGCCGAGGTCGGCCGCCCGGTCCAGCGTCGCGTCGTCGACGTCCACGGCGACGACGTTCGCCCCGAGCGCCGTGGCGACCTGGACGGCCGAGAGGCCGACACCGCCGCAGCCGTGGACGGCCACCCGGTCGCCGGGCGTCAGGTCGGCGCGGTGGGCGAGCGCGTGGTAGGCCGTCGCGAACCGGCACCCGAGGGCGGCCATCTCGGTCGTCCCGACGCCGTCCGGCAGGCGGACGACGTTGTAGTCGGCGTAGGGCGCGTGGACCAACTCCGCGAACGCGCCCGGAGCGGCCTCCTCGAACCCGAGCGCGATGCCGTTCTCGCAGGCGTTGCCGTGACCGTTCCGGCAGTACGAACAGCGGCCGCGGCCGAGGTTGAACGGGACCGCGACGCGGTCGCCCTCGCGGACGCTCTCGACCCGCTCGCCGACGTCGACGACGGTGCCCGCCGGTTCGTGACCGAGAATCTGGCCGGTCGGCACCCGGTCGTCGGCCCACTCGCCGTGTCCCTGCCAGGCGTGCCAGTCGCTCCGGCAGATGCCGCAGGCCTCGGTCTCGACCACGACGCCGTGCGCCGCCGGGTCGGGGTCGGGAACGTCCGCTATCGTCAGGGGGTCGCCGTACTCGTGCAGGACAGCCGCGCGCATACTCGGGCGTCGTCGGACGGAGAGTTAAAACGGGGGGAGCCAGCAAACCTGACCGGACGTTTATTTTCCGGCCCGACGACCCACGGACGTGTCGGCGGAGTCCGACCCCCCGCGCGACCGAAGCGAAGACGGGGAAGGCGGCCACAGCAGCGGGGCCGGCACGCCCGACCCCGGTACCGTCGCCGAAGCCGGACGTCGGTGGCGGGTGCTCGCGGTGATCGCGGTCGCGGAGCTGTTCGCGGTGACGCTCCGGTTCAGCGCGTCGGCGGTCGCGCCGGAGCTGACGCGGCGGTGGAGCCTCTCCGGTGCCGAGGCAGCCTGGCTGACGAACGCCGTCCAGCTCGGGTTCGTCGTCGGGTCGCTGGCGTCGGCCGCCCTGACGCTCGCGGACCGCTTCCAGCCGCGGTACCTGTTCGCCGCGTCCGCGGCAGTCGTCGTCGCCGCGACGGCCGTCATCGCCTCCGCAGTCCACTCGTTCCTGCCGGCCGCCGGCCTGCGACTGCTCACTGGCGTCGCGCTCGCCGGGTCGACCCGCGAACGCCGCGTCGGCCGCCTCGGTCGTGGTCCCGTCCCCCGGTCTCGAACTGGCCGACGTCGTTCCAGTCGTCCGACGTGGCGTCGACCCGTAGCGGAGAGACGTCCGTCGGCGTGGTGTCTGCTCGCGACGGGGCGACGGAGCAGGGCGCGGTCGGCACAACGATTTTTGTCTCTGGGGACCGTCTCCTGTACACGGTACGGGGGTACCGGGGTAACCATGAGTTCCGACAAACCACACCAGAACCTGGCGATAATCGGCCACGTCGACCACGGCAAGTCCACGCTCGTCGGTCGGCTGCTGTACGAGACGGGGTCGATTCCGGAGCACGTGATCGAGCAGCACAAACAGGAAGCCGAGGAGAAGGGCAAGGGCGGCTTCGAGTTCGCCTACGTGATGGACAACCTCGCCGAGGAGCGCGAGCGCGGGGTGACCATCGACATCGCCCACCAGGAGTTCGACACCGACGAGTACTACTTCACCATCGTCGACACGCCCGGCCACCGCGACTTCGTGAAGAACATGATCACGGGCGCGTCCCAGGCCGACAACGCCGTCCTCGTCGTCGCCGCCGACGACGGCGTCGCGCCCCAGACCCAGGAGCACGTCTTCCTGGCGCGCACGCTGGGCATCGGGGAACTCATCGTCGCGGTCAACAAGATGGACGCGGTCGACTACGAGGAGGACCGCTACCGCGAGGTGGTCTCGGAGGTGAAGGACCTGCTGAACCAGGTGCGGTTCGACACCGAGAACGCGTCGTTCATCCCCGTTTCGGCGCTCGAAGGGGACAACATCACCGACCACAGCGACAACACACCGTGGTACGACGACACCGTAGTCCTGGAGGCACTGAACGGCCTTCCCGTGCCGGAACCGCCGACGGACGCGCCGCTGCGTCTGCCCATCCAGGACGTCTACACGATCTCCGGCATCGGGACCGTCCCGGTCGGCCGCGTCGAGACTGGCATCCTGAACACGGGCGACAACGTCAGCTTCCAGCCCAGCGACGTGGCGGGAGAGGTGAAGACCATCGAGATGCACCACGAGGAGGTGCCGGAGGCCGAGCCCGGTGACAACGTCGGGTTCAACGTCCGCGGCGTCGGCAAGGACGACATCCGCCGCGGCGACGTGGCGGGACCGGCGGACGACCCGCCGAGCGTGGCCGAGACGTTCCAGGCCCAGATCGTCGTGATGCAGCACCCGAGCGTCATCACGTCCGGCTACACGCCGGTCTTCCACGCTCACACGGCCCAGGTCGCCTGCACGCTGGAGTCGATCGACCAGAAGATCGACCCGTCGAGCGGCGAAGTCAAGGAGGAGGAGCCGGACTTCATCCAGAGCGGCGACGCCGCGGTCGTCACCATCCGCCCACAGAAGCCGCTCAGCATCGAGCCGTCGAGCGAGATTCCCGAACTCGGCAGCTTCGCCATCCGCGACATGGGCCAGACCATCGCTGCCGGTCGGGTGCTGGAAGTCAACGAGAAGTAGTCGAGTCCACCTTTCCTTTCGCGCCAGCGCCGTCGTCCAGGCCGGAGAGCTGCCCGCTCAGGGCAAGTGCTGCTCGAACACCGAGCGGTGGAGCCGGTCGGTGACGTCTTCGATGATGGTCTCGAGGTTCCGCGTGTCCATTCGGTTGTACTTCACCAGCGTGTCGAGCGACGACTCGTCGCCGTCCTCGTACTCGTACCAGAGCCTGACGGCGTCCTCGCCGCTGACGTCCATCTCACCGCGGTCGATGCCGAGTTCTGATTCGACGCCGTCGAGGCCACCGCCCAGGCCGACGCGATTGCAGAGGAACCGGAGGTCGACGTGCGGAGCGTCGAGCGAGAGGTCGAACTCGCCCTCCAGGAACGGCACGTCGAACTGCTTGCCGTTGAACGAGACGAGCAGGGAGGCGTCGCCGAGTTCGCGCCGCAGGCGCTCCTCGGTGAGATCCCGGCCCCGGACCAGCGTCGTCGTGTCGCCGCCGCGGTGGACGCTGACGGTCGTCGTGACGCTGGTCGCCTGGCTCAGGCCCGTCGTCTCGATGTCGAAGAAGCAGGCCTCCTCGCGGAAGTTCTCGTAGAGCCGCCACGCCTCGCCACCGGGGAGTTCGCGACCGAAGAACGCAGCGTTGCCGTCGTCGAGGTGCTCGCTGGCCGTCGCGATGAACTCCTCGATGCGGTCGCCGGTCTTCGGCCCGACGAGGCCGGGGTGGAACTCCTCCCAGTGGGTGGCCCCGTCCTGCCACAGTCGTCGCTCGGTCGTCTCCCCGACGCCGCGGACGGGGATGAAGCTGTTCTCGACGCGCATGGCGGTGGATACCGAGAACGCGGTTAAAGTGTTCGTGGTTTCGTCCCGCGGCCTCGAAGCTGTCGGGTGATTCGACATACATCTGCATCGACTGTCGAAGGCGGGCAGCAGCAGTATCCTGCCGACGGTCGTGGGGCCTCCTGTCGTCTCCCCCAGGTGTTCCGTGCGCCGGCGATCGATCTGGGCTGTATCCGACGACACGATGGGAACAATTTTAAATCAACTCGGTGAGTTGTTCACCGCACTGACGGTAGCAATGCAACCTATCGAGATAACCTACGTCGTCCTGAGTGTCGCCGTCACGGTGACGGGGCTCACGATGGTCGGCCTGGCCATGCGAGCCTACCTCCAGACCGGACGGCGGTCGATGCTCGCGCTCTCTATCGGCTTCTCCACCCTCGTCGCGGCGTCCATCGCCACCACGTTCAGCGCGTTCCTGACCGGGTTCGACGACAGTCGCGTGCTCCTGACGGTCAACTACGCCGTCTCGACGGTCGGCTACCTGTTCGTCATCTACAGCGTCACCGGCAGCGACTGACCGCGCGGGCACATCTATTTCGGCTCGCGGCACGTCCCTCGGGACATGAGCGAACGACTGAAGCAAGCGTTCGACGACCGCGACCCCCTGGTCGGGACGTGGCTCACCGTGGGCCATCCGACGGTCGCCGAACTACAGGCGGAACTCGGCTTCGACTTCGTGACTATCGACGCCGAGCACGCGGCGTCCTCGCTGGAGACCATCGAGAACATGGCCCGCGCCGTCGACGCTGCCGGCGGCGAGACGGAGACGCTCGTCCGGGTGGCCGACGACAATCCGACCCATCTCAACCGCGTCCTCGACACCGGCGTTTCCGGTGTCATCGTGCCGATGGTCGAGACGGTCTCGCAGGCGCGCGCCGTCGTCGAGGCGACGCACTATCCGCCCGAGGGCTCCCGGGGCGTCGCGGGGTCGCGGGCGTCGTCGTACGGACTGCACCTCGAGGAGTACTTCGACCGCGCGAACGACGAGGTGGTCACCGTCCTCCTGATAGAGACGGAGAGAGGGGTGAAGAACGCGTCAGCCATCGCGGACGTGGACGGGGTGGACGCGCTGTTCGTCGGGCCGGCGGACCTCTCGGCGACGCTCGGGGAGTTCGGAAACCCCGACTCGGTCGACACCGACATTTCCGCTGTCATCGAGGCCGGGCAGGCGGCGAACACCGCCGTCGGCACCATCGCGCTCTCACCGGACGACATCGAGCGGTGGGTCGACGCGGGCTTCGACTTCCACGTCGTGGGCACCGACGCGGGCTACCTCGTCCGCGGTGCGCGAGGGCTGAAAGAGCGATACGAGGCCGCGGCAGAGGAACGCGAGGCCGCGACGACGGAGGACAAAGCAAGGACGGAAGCCGACGAGGACGCGCCGGAAGCGGACGAGGACACCACCGACGAGGAGGGGACCGAGTGACGCTGACGTGCTACCGGTGCGGACGGACGGCCAACGAGGGCGCACGGTGCGACTGCGGCGGACCGCTCTGGCTCGACGTCGACGCCACGGACTTCTCGTGGCCAGACGGCGCGCCCGGTCCGACCACCGGCGTCCGCCGCTACGCCGACCTGCTGCCCGTCGAACCGCTCCCCGGCGTCGCGGCGGCCGCCGGCGGAACGCCGCTGGTCCGCGTTCCGCGACTGGACGAGTTCGCGGGGTGTCGGTGCTGGCTGAAAGACGAGAGCGAGAACCCCACGGGGAGCTTCAAGGACCGGGGCAGCGCCGTCGGCGTCGCGGCCGCGGTGCGCGCGGGCGACGACTGGGTCGGCACCGTCTCGCACGGCAACATGGCCACGAGCGTCGCCGCCCACGCCGCCGGCACCGACGCCGACTGCCTCGTGCTCGTCCCCGACGACATCCCGCCGGAGCGACTGGGATACGTCGCCCAGTACGACCCCGAAATCGTCCGCGTCGCGGGCGACTACGGCCGCCTCTACTACGACAGCCTCGACCTGCCCGGCGTGCGGTTCCTCAACAGCGACACGCCGCACCGGGTCGCCGGCCAGAAGACGACGGCGCTGGAGATCTGCGAGGCGTTCGCGCGCGACCTGTCAGGCGAGGACGAGGCTCCGGACGCCGTCGTCCTCCCCGTCAGCAGCGGCGGCCACGCTAGCGCCGCCTGGAAGGGTCTCCGAGAACTCCGCGCCGCCGGCCTGCTCGACGAACTGCCGCGACTCTACCTCGTCCAGGCGGCCGCCTGCGACCCCATCGCCGCGGCGTACCGCGTCGGCGACGACGAGGTGGAGACGACGACGGCGAAGGAGACGGTGGCCTACTCCATCGCCAACCCGGACCCGCCGAGCGGGACGCGCGCGCTCGCCGCGGCGCGGGCGACAGGGGGTGCGGTCGTCTCGGTCTCCGACGACGAGATACTGGCCGCGAAGCGTGCGCTCGCCCGCCGGGCGGGGTTCTGCGTCGAACCCGCCTCCGCGACGACGCTGGCGGGCGTCCGACAGCTCTCGGCCGCCGGCGAACTCGCGGCGGACGACGCCGTCGTCGCCGTCGCGACCGGGACTGGGTTCCGCGAGTCGCCGACCGCCACCGCCCGGCCCGAGACCGTCGAACTCGCCGACCTCGACGGGCACGTCCGCTCGCTCGTCGACGGATAACGGTTACCGGCCGGCGCTGCCGAGGTAGAGTTCGGCGACCTCCTCGGAGTCCAGCAGTTCCTCCCCGGTCCCCTCGAAGCGGTCGGTGCCCACGTCGAGGACGACGCCGCGGTCGGACTCCCGCAGCGCACGCCGGGCGTTCTGTTCGACCATCAGGACGGTCGTCCCGCTCTCGTTGATGTCGACGATGCGCTCGAACACGTCGTCGATGACCTGCGGTGCGAGCCCCGCGGACGGTTCGTCGAGGACGAGCAGTTCGGGGTCGAGCATCATCGCAGCGCCCATCGCGACCATCTGCTGTTGGCCGCCGGACATCGTCCCGACGCGCTGGTCCGTCCGCTCGCGCAGTATCGGGAACCGGTCGTACACCCGCTCGGCGCGCTCGTCGAAGGACTCGTCCGCCAGCGCCCAGGCACCCATCCGGAGGTTCTCGCGGACGGTGAGGCTCGGGAAGACGTTGTCGTCTTGGGGGACGTAGCAGATGCCTTCGTAGATTATCTCCTCGGCCGAGAGGTCGGTGACGTCGTCGCCGTCGAAGGTCACGGCCCCCTCGCGCACGGCCAGGAGGCCCACGACGGTCTTCAGCAGCGTGGACTTGCCCGCCCCGTTCGGACCGACGACGGTCACCATCTCGCCGCGGTCGACGGCGAGGTCGCAGTCGTCCACGACGACGACGTCGCCGTACCCGCTCGTGACCCCGGAGACGTCGAGCAGCATCAGACGGCACCCCCGAGGTAGGCCTCCAGCAGCGCCTCGTCCTGCCGGACCTCCGCCGGCGTCCCCGTCGTCAGCACGTCGCCGTTGTGCATCCCGACGATCTCGTCGCTGATGGACATGATGACGTCGATGTCGTGCTCGACGATGAGGAACGTCGTCCCCTCGCCCCGGAGTTCGCGGATGAACTCCAGCAGGTCGTCGGTGAGGCTGGGGTTGACGCCCGCCATCGGTTCGTCGAGCAGGAGCAGGTCGGGGTCGGTCACGAACGCCCGCGCCAGTTCGAGCAGCTTCCGCTGGCCGCCCGAGAGGTTGCCCGCGTACTCGTCGCGCAGTTCCCAGAGGTCGAGGCGCTTCAGCAGCGCCTCGGCGCGGTCGCCGGCCGCGGTCTCGGCGTCGGCCGCCGCGCCGGTCCGCAGCAGCGACGCCAGCGCGGTCTCACCCGGGTGGTCCTGGAGGCCGAGTCGGACGTTCTCGCGCACCTTCATGCCGGTGAGCTCGCGCGACATCTGGAAGGTACGGACCATGCCGCGGCTCGCGCGCTCCTCGGGCGGAAGGTCGGTGACGTCCTCGCCGTCGAAGTGCACCGTCCCAGCGTCGGGGTCGAGGAAGCCGGTCAGCAGGTCGAACGTCGTCGACTTGCCCGCGCCGTTCGGCCCGATGAGTCCGACGATGTCGCCCTCGTCGACGGTCAGCGACGCGCCGTCGACGGCGGTGATGCCGCCGAACGTCTTCGTGAGGTCGGTCGCCGAAAGCAGCGGGTCGCTCATCGCGTCGCCTCCCCGAACAGGCCGTCCGGCCGCGCCAGCAGGCCCACCACGAGCAGGAGGAGGCCGACGAGCGGCTTGTAGGCGCTCGGCATGACGACGACGCTGAGCTCCTGGGCGATGCCGATGGCGTAGCCGCCGACGACGGCACCGATAGGGTCGCCGATGCCGCCGAGGATGACCGCGGCGAAGATGGGGATGAGCGCCGTAAAGCCCATGCTCGGGCGGAGCTGGGAGTCGAGACCGGTCATGACGCCGCCGATGCCGGCGATGGCGCCGCCGACCAGCCAGACGTAGAGGACCAGCCGTTCGGTGTCGATGCCGCGGACCCGCGCCAGGTTCGTGTCGTCGGAGGCCGCCCGCATCGCGATGCCGACGTCGGTGTACCGGAGCAGGCCGAAGGTGACGCCGAGGATGAAGAAGCTGACCAGGATGATGACGACCTGGTCGACGAGGACGATGGCTCCAAGGACCTCGGTTCCCTCCTCGATCGGAATCGCGAACTGTCTGCTCCCGGTCCCCCAGCCGATGCGGATGGCGTTCCGGAGCATGAACGCGAGACCGATGGAGACGACCAGCAGGACGATGGGGTCGCGGTCGCGGAAGTGTTCGAAGACGAGCTTGTCGAACGCCACGGCGGCGACGCCCGTGACGGCGACGCCGAGAACGCCTGCGACCACGAGCGGCAGGTCCAGCTGGGCGTTCGCGCCGAACGCGACGTACGCGCCGAGCGCCATGTAGTCGCCGTACGCGATGTTGATGAAGTCGAGGACGCCGAATATCAGCGTCAGGCCGAGCGCCGAGACGGCGATGAGGCTGCCGACGACGAGGCCGTTCCAGAGGAACTGCGCGTCGAAGGCGACCATCTACTCGCCCTCCATGCTACCGGCCCTGAGCCGTTCCTCGTCGCCGAACAGGCCCTGCGGTCGGAAGTAGAGGACGGCGATGAGCGCCGCGCCGATGAGCATCAGGCGGATGTACGGCAGGTCGCCCGAGAACGGAACGTCGGCGGGGATGAACCGCGTCCCCTGTCGCACGCCGACGATGAACGCCGTGCCGACGAGGACGCCGCCGTAGCTCCCCGCGCCGCCGATGATGACTGCCGCCCAGATGGAGAACGTGAGGGCGGGCGCGAACATCGACGGCGCGATGGCGTAGAAGTAGTGCGCCCACAGCGACCCGGCGAGCCCCGCGATGGCAGCCCCGAGTCCGAACGACTTCAGCTTGAACCGCGTCGTGTCCTTGCCGAGCGCCCGGGGGACGGCCTCGTCCTCCCGGATGGCGTGGAGCACGCGGCCGAACGGCCCGGTGGAGAACCGCCGGAAGACGAGCAGGCCGACGGCGACGGCTAGCGCGACCAGCGCGAAGTAGAACAGGTCGTAGCGGACCGGAACGACGCCCGACAGCGGTCGCGGGATGTTCTTTATCTGCTGGGTGCCGCTGGTGAGCCACGCCTCGTTGTGGATGCCGAGTCGCACCATCTCGGCGACCGACAGCGTCACCATCGCGAGGTAGTCGCCCTCCAGGCGGACGCTGGTGAGCGCGATGCCCACGCCGAGCACGCCGGCGAGCACTGGAGCGGTGGCCATCCCGACGACGACCGGGAGGTCCCAGCCGACGACGCGCGTCGCCAGTAGGCCCGACGACGCCGGCGGCGTCGTCAGGATGGCCGAGGTGTACGCCCCGACGGCGAAGAAGGAGGCGTGCGCGAAGTTCAACAGTCCCGTGTCGCCCCAGTGCATGTTCAGCCCGATAGAGAGCAGGGCGTAGATGCCGGTGATGATGCCGACCACCAGCAGCAGGCCGAGGACGGCCATCCCTATTGTCCCTCCCGCGGTCCGAGCACGTGCGGGCGCGATGCCGGTTCCGGTGTTGCTGAGTGCATCATACGAAAGGGAGTCGTCACTCCGACAGCCTGTCGGCGGAGTACGTCTTGACCTCGCTCCACTCGCCGTTCTGGACCCGCATGACGGAGAACGGTCCGAGCGGGTCCCCCGTCTCGTCGAAGTTCTGTGGGTTCGCCGCGCCGACGTAGTCGACCTTCTCCCCGTTCTCCAGGGCCTTCTTGCCCTCGGGGAACGTCTTGACCTTCTTCCCCGGCGGGTTCCCGAGGTCGTGGAGGTGGTTCTTGATGGCGGCGCGGCTGGCCGACCCTTCCTTCTGGAACGCCAGCGCGATGAGGTTGATGGCGTCGTAGGCGGAGTTGGCGAAGATGCCGGGCGACTCGCCGTGCCTCTCCTCGTACTTGCCGGCGAAGGCGTCGCTGGCCGGCCCCGACGCCGGCGCCTGTCCGAGCATCCCCTTCATGGTCTGTGCGCCCACCTTGTCGACGAACGACTGGGTGATGACGTCGTTGCTCAGGAACATGTCGAACTCGGCGCCGAGTTCGGTGTAGTTCTTGATGAAGAGGCTGGTGACCTCCGTCGCGGCGGTCATCGAGACGACGCCTGCGCCGGAGTCCATCAGCTTCTGGATCTCCGAGCGGTAGGAGTCGGCCTTCGGGGCCAGCGCGACCTCCGTGACGACGTCGCCGCCGAGGGTCTCGAAGTAGTTGCCGACCGACGCCGAGAAGCTCTTCGACCCCTTGTCGTTCTTGTACGCCAGCGCCATCTTGCGGTAGTCCTTGTCGGAGTAGCTGTACCGGGCCTGGGCGCGGCCGGCGACGGAGTCGCTCGGGACCGTCCGCCAGATCCACTCGCCGCCCGTGTCGTCGAGCTGGATGGTCCCCGTCATCGGCGAGACGATGCCGAGCTTGGCATCTTTCGCCGGCTGGACCAGGCTCGGCATCACCGTGCTCGACGGCCCGACGACCGCCTTCACGCCCTTGCTGTCGAGCGTCTGGAACCCGCTGATGGCCGCCTGGGGTTTCGTCTCCGAGTCCTGCCGTTGTATCTGGATGGTCCGCCCGAGCACCTTCTCGCCGTTGATCTCGTCGAGCGCGACCTTGATCGCCTTCTTCGCCTGTGGTCCGATCCAGCCGAGGCCGCCGCTGAACGGCGAGAGGTTACCGACGGGGATGGGGCCCGACCCGCCACCGCCGTCACCGCCGTCCGTGGTCGTTCCGCCGGAGTCGCCCTGGTTCCCGGTACACCCCGCGAGCCCGCCGGCGAGCCCCACGCCAGCGACCGCCCGCAGGTACTGTCGTCGCCTCGTGCTAGTTCTGCCATCGTATGGCATGGCTCATGCATGAGACTAACTCGCATAAGTAGTTACCGATACCCAATACTTTCGACACGTTCTGGGATTGCCGTAGACGCCTATTCACACGAGTGAATTGGTACAGAGCGTTCGAAACCAGATTTATGCTGCCGTTACCACAAACGTCGCAGGGTGGTCGCCGAGCAGCCGCGTCGATTCGTTCCAGGTTCACTCGAGTGAACCACCGGTTCACACGTGGACAGTTGGGTTCACACGTGTGTATTCCCGCTTCCCTCGTGGGCAAAGGTTCATGTGCACCGGCGTGCTCGTCGGTACCATGGGTGATACTGTGGAACGGTCCCGGACGGACGACGGACAGTTCAGGGGGTCGATACCGCCGGAGCGGGCGCTGGAGGTGTTCGAGGAACGCGAGGACCGCGCGCGGCCGCTGACCGCGAGCGACATCGCGGAGGCGCTCGACTGTTCGCGCCGCACCGCGCACAACAAGCTCGGCGAACTCGTCGACCGCGGGGAACTGGAGACGCGGAAGGTGGGGGCACGCAGCCGCGTGTGGTGGCGACCGCTGCCGCGCGAACCGGAGAGTGCAGGCAGGCCGCGCGCGGAAGGGGTATCCGATGCTGTCTCGGAGGCCGTCTCCGAGGCGAACCTCCCCGGTGCCGGGCCGCAACTCGAGGCCCGACGGGAGGCGCTGCTGGCGGCGTTCGACTACCTGCAGGACAATCCGGGCGCGACGAAGTCGGACTTCCTGCAGGACGTCTACCCGGACCACAGGGCCGACTTCGAGTCCGCAGAGGGCTGGTGGAACGCCATCCAGCCGGCGCTGGGTGACCTCCCCGGCGTCGACCCGCCGAAGGAGCGCGGCCACATCTGGCACTTCCTCGGCGGGTAGCGGCATCCGCGACGGATTCGCACCCATAATTTATGTAACGGGACGAACGAACCGTATCCCATGAGTTCTACCGTGGCCCACGCCCACACACCACTATGACCGACGAGACGGTAACGGACACCGACGCCGGCGACACCGTCGTCGAGGAGGGCGAGGACAGGGTGTACGCGTCCGAGGTCGAAGGACGACAGTACCGTAGCACCTCCTACCTCCCGTTGCCGTACGACGACCTCGAGACCGTCGACGACGCCGGGGACGACGAGGAGTTCCCCGACGGCGACGGTCGGTTCCGGCTGACCGACCTCCCGCGCGTGCCGCGACTGCGCCACCTGGTCGGTCCCAGCGCCATCATGCTGGGCGCGTCGCTCGGAAGCGGGGAGACCCTGTTCTGGCCGGGACTCATCGTCGACAGCGACTGGCGGCTCTACTGGGTGTTCTGGGTGACGGTCCTCACGCAGTTCTTCATCAACACGGAGCTACAGAGGTGGACGCTCGCGACCGGCGAGAGCATCTTCCGGGCGTTCGAGCGACTGCACGGCCTCGTCCCGGCCGCGCTGCTGGTCGGCGGGCTGGTGAGTCTCGGCTGGCCGGGGTGGGCCGCGACCGCCGCGCAGGTCGGCGCCACCGCGTTCGGCCTCGACGGCTGGAAGCCGCTCGGCATCGGGCTGATGGTGCTCATCTGGCTCTCCTACCAGCTGTCGGCGATCCTCTACGAGTTCGTCGAGCGCGCGCAGTTCGTGCTCGTCGTGGTCTCGCTCGTCAGCGCCGCCGCTCTCGTCGTCGTCGTCGGGTCCATCGGGGAGCTGAGCGGGATGCCGGCAGGGGCGGTGAGCTTCGGGTCGCTCTCGGAGAACCGGGACGTCGCCGTCCTGCTCGGCGGGATCGCGTTCGCCGGAGCGGGCGGTTACCTCAACCTCTCCCAGAGCCTCTGGGTCCGCGAGAAGGGATACGGGATGGGCCGCTACCAGGGGCGGCTCCGGAACCCGTTCATCCACGAGGAGGACGAACCCATCCACCGCGACGGGTTCGGCTTCCGGCCGACGGAACTGAACCTCCGACGGTGGCGCGCCTGGTGGCGGGTCGTCCAGGCCGAACACCTGGTGACGTTCGCGGTCGGGCTGTTGACGGCGGCGACGCTGCTGATGACCGTCGCCTCCGACGTTGCCGGCGGGTCTGGTGCGACCGGACTGGCGCTGTGGCTGCAGGTGATCGTCCCGCAACTCGGCGGCGTCGGGCGGACGCTCGTGTTCGTCGTCCTGTTCGTCGCGCTGTTCACCACCGAGTACGCCATCGTGGAGTCGTTCGTCCGCAACAGCGCGGACGTCATCTACGAACTGTACGGCCGGGAGGCCGGCTGGGACCAGTCGAACGTCTTCCTCGCCCTGCTGACGGCGTTCGTCGCGTGGGGCATCGCCATCATCCTGCTCCCGTTCCAGGAGCCCTTCTTCCTGCTGGTGGTCGGGGCCGCGATGTCGGGCGTCATAATGTGGCCCTACACCGTGCTGACCCTGCTGCTCAACACGACCCGGCTCCCAACCCACCTCAGGCCCGGCTGGGGGCGCATCCTTGCGATGTGGTGGAGTTCGAGCTTCATCGGCTACTTCAGCATCCTGCTGATCGGCCGGACGCTCGCGCTCGACTTCGACGTCGCCGTCTTCGCCGTCGACGCGGCCATCCTCGGGAGCGCGCCCGGCGGGTACGCCCTCTGGGTAGGGTATCTCGCCGTGCAGGTTTACGCCGTCTACCGCAGCACCCGCGGTCGACTCGACGCACCGCTCCCGATGGTCGTCCGCGGCATCCTCCCGTGACCGTCGAACGACGTCAACCGGGCGGGCGACGTCGTCACTCGTCGGCGTAGACGATCTCCTCGACGACGTAGCGTTCGCCGTCCTCGTAGCGGTAGACGACGCCCTCGTCCTCGTCCGTCGTGGCGTTGTGGGACCCGTCGCAGAACGGGTACTCCTCGGAGATACCACAGCGGCAGATGGCGACGTCGCCCTTCTCCGGGTCGACGTCGTCCTCGTCGAGTTTCAGCGGTCCCGTCGCGGTGTGCCTGACTTCCCGGGCCATGCCGGGGCGTAGGTGGGCCTCCCACTTCAGTCTCGACGCTTCACGAGACGCTGAAGACGACGCGGAACGGGAGCGTCCCACCCTCCTCGCCGACGCTGACCCCCACGCTCGACTCGATCACGTACCGCCCCGTCGGGAGGTCGGACTGCTCTATCTCGAACGTGCGCCCCGTCGTCTCGCCCGCGGCGACCGTCGTCACGAGGCCGATGTCGGCGACCATCTTCACGTCGTGGCCGTCGGTCTGGACGTAGTCGCTCTCCTCGTAGGCGTCCGACCAGAGGACGTAGTGCTCGTCGCCGCCCTCCGGATGGAAGTCGAGCAGGCCGAACGGAACGGGCGCACCCGAATTCACTTCTATCTCCCCGTGAGACTCGTTCCGCACCGCAAGCCGGAGCCGAGCGTCGTCGTCCGCGCCCAGCGTCGCGTCGGGCACCGACGCCGACAGCGACACCGGTAACGCCCCGCGCCCCTCGACGTACGTCGTATAGAACGTCCCGTCGAGGTGGACGTACTCGTGGGCGTCGAGCTTCTCGAACAGGCCCGACGGCGGGTCCGCGAGCGAGTAGACGCCCGACTCCCTGCCGGCCGCACGGACCACCTCTCGAAGGTCGGCGTCGGCATCCGAGGCGTTCCACACCGGACCGTCCGCGACGTCAGCGGGCGTCGCCTGCTCGGCCGTGACCGTGTACGGCGCACCCGGGTCGTCTTCGCTCATCGAGACGGCGACCACGTCGCCGCGGTAGCGGACGGCGTCGTACGTCGAGAGGAACTCCCGGAGCTTCGGCCAGACCGACGGTAGCTTCGTCCCGCCGGACTCCATCGCCATCCGGAGCAGACCCGACATGACCACGCCGTCGTGGGTGACGGCCGCCTCGTACTCGTCGTACGACGCGATATCGCCGTCGACCTCGCTCTCGCTCGTCTCCGACGCGGTGATCGTGTACGTCGGCAGCGACGCGTCGAGACGGTAGTACGTCCCCTCGCGCTCGACGTAGGACGTCCCCGAAGCGAACTCCACGAGCCAGTCCGGGAGTTCGTCCGTGCTGTACGTGCCCTCGATGGCCGTCTCGACCACCGTGCGCTCGCGTTCGTTCAGCTCGGCCACGGTCGGGATCGATCCTGCTGGACTGCCCCCCAGATCGTTCAGTCGGATGGCGTAGTCGTACGTCTTCACGCGCTCGATCGCCACGCGACGACCGTCGGTGGTCGTGGTCGTCCCACCGGTCGTCGACGTCCGCGTCGTGGTCGAGCGGGGATTCGTTCCGTCGTCCGACGAGCCGAGACAGCCGGCGGCGCTCAGCGACGCGCCCGCTGCGAGCGCCTGGAGGAGGCGACGGCGATTCATGCGCGAACGTACTGGCCGGAGGACAAAAGTCGTAGGGGTGACACAAACGACCGTTTCACCTACTGGGTAGGCCACCCGATGGTAGACGGGACGGACACGCGGCTACGCGGACGGAAGTATCGATGATGCGACGGTAACGCGCCGTTTCCGGCGGTAACGCGTCGCTGCTGGACA
>CP100467.1 GCA_024227995.1 Halomicrococcus gelatinilyticus
AGGCGTCAGTTACTCAAAGGAATCGCTGCTGGCGGCACGGCCCTGCTCGCAGGATGCAGTGGTGCCAACAATCAGGACGGCACAACGACCACGACGGGCAACGGCGGTGGCGGTGGAGGCGGTGGCAACAAGACGCCGATAAAGTACATCTATCCCGGCTACTTCAGCGCGGACGCCAAGGACCTGTTGCCGATGTTCAACGAGCAGTCCAACAGCGTCACGGTCAACTCGCAGAAGACGCCGGCCGAATCAGCGTCGACGCGCAAGTACTACGTCAACCAGTTCATCTCCCAGTCGTCGGCGTTCGACGCCGGCAACATGGACGTCGTCTGGCCGGCGGAGTTCGCGAAGAACGGCTGGGCCGCCGAGGTGAACGACCCGCAGGGGCTCACCGACGAGATGTTGAAGACGCCCGTCGACTCCGTCACCATCGATGGGACACTCTACGGGATGCCGATACACACCGACGCGAACGCGCTGTACTACCGCACCGACCTCCTGGAAGACGCTGGCTTCGACGAACCGCCGAAGACGTACATGGAACTCGTCAACATGGCACAGGAGGTGAAGAACAACAGCGACGAGGACCTCAACGGCTACATCTGGCAGGGCGGCGCCAACGAGGGGTTGACCATCATGTGGCTCAACTGGCTGTGGGGGATGGGCGGCGGCGTCCGGAAGGACGGCAATCTCACGGTGAACACCCAGAAGGGCGTCGACGCGCTCTCCCACGCCGTCGACCTCATCCACGAGCACAACGTGACCCCGGAGTCGGTCCCCTCGTCCAGCACCGACCAGAACCGCAAGACGTTCCAGCAGGGGAACACCGTCTTCATGCGCAACTGGCCGTACGCCTACGCGCTGATGAACGAGGACGGGTCGCCCGTCAAGGACAAGTTCGCGGTCGCCCCCATGCCGAAGGCCGAGGGGAACCAGGACGCGAACAACTCCTGTCTCGGCGGCTGGAACGTCTTCATCAGCAAGTTCTCGCAGAACAAGGGCGCAGCCCAGAAGTTCGCCAACTTCATGGCCTCGAAGGAGGCCCAGGAGAACATGGCGCTCGAACACAGTCGCCTGCCGGTCATGCAGGAACTCTACCAGGACGAGTACCTCGACCAGGCCGAGCACCTCGAGGTGTTCAAGAACATCGTCGAGCAGACGAGCGCCCGACCCGCGACGCCGAAGTACTCGACGTTCTCGAACATCGTCTTCACGGAGTGCAACAAGGCGCTGGTCCAGAGCAAGTCGCCGAAGAAGGCGCTCGACGACGCCCAGAGCCAGATCGACAGCCAGGTCAACAACGCGTGACGAACACAGGTGACGCGGTCGCCCGGACCTCGGTCCCGTAGTCCTCTCCTGCCGTTGGGAGACGCGGTGAACGCCAGCGGAGGACGTCAGCGTCGACAGCGACGAACGCGAACACCGGCAACGAACGCGAACACCGACAGCACCGCCGGGGTCGAACGCCAGTCGCCGACGACGGCAGCGGACGACGGTCGTGGGGGATGGGTGCGGACGGGGAGCGCGATGCAGACGGCGAGGTGCGATGCAGACCGCCGACTCTCCTGCGGTGAACGGATACCCCGTCCCAGGATAGCTACTGCGTGACCGGACCGTCCTCGATGGCCTCAACGACGCTCCCGTAGGCCCGCTCCAGGCGGTCGCGTTCGGCGTCCGAGAGCGTCGGGAGCGGCGGCAGCGCGTCGCCGATGTTCGTTCCGTCGACGGCGACGAGGTGTTTGATGGCCGGCGCGCTCGGAACGTCGGCCGTCGCGCTGACCATCGGCGCGACGACGTGTTCCATGAGGCGAGCGACGGCGTCGTGGTCGTCCGCCGCGTGGGCCTCGTAGAGACGCGCCAGGTGTCCCGGGAACACGTTCGCGGGACCGGCGATGATGCCGTCGGCGCCGAGGTCGAGCGACGCGGCGGCGAGCTCCGTCGCGCCCTGGAACACGGCGAACTCGTCGTCGGTCCGCCGTACGAGCCGATGGTGGTACGTGAGGTCGCCGGAGGTGTCCTTGAGGCCGACGACCCCCTCGTGGGCGGCGAGCGTCTCGACGGTGTCGAGTCCGATGGCGTTCCCGGTCAGCGGTGGGATGTTGTACAGGACGAGCGGGAGCGGCGAGCGGTCGGCGACCCTCGTGAAGAAGGCTTCCAGTCCCTCCTGCGTCGTGTTCAGGTAGTACGGTGCGACGACGACGGCGACGTCGGCGTCCGCCGCCGCTGCCGCGCTGGCGTTGTCGACGACGCCCTCGACGCTCGTGTCGCCGCAGCCCGCGAACACGGTGGTGTCATCGTCTGCGGTCCCCGTGACGGTCGCGACCACGGTCCGGTTCTGCTCAGGCGTCAGACTGGAGAACTCGCCGATGGAACTGCCCGGGAAGAGACCGTGCACGCCGGCGTCGAGGAGCGACTCCGTGAACCGTTCGAGCGTGGGCACGTCTACGTCCCCGCTCCCGCCGACGGTAGGCGTCGCCATGGGAACGACTGTCCCCGAAAGGTGCATGCCTCTCATCTCGGTCAGCACCCGTTTATAATTTGGGATGCGGTAGCACACAGCGAATCGGCCCGTTACCGGGACGGATTCGACCGGAGTCGAAGGCGTCGTGATAGCTGTACGCAATGTGGTATCGCGGCACAACACTTATCGGGCGGATGGCCGACCACTACACCATGAGCCTGGACGTAGCCAGCCGTCTCGACAAGCAGATGCGCATCGATGGCGAATGGGTCGACGGCGACGACCGGACGGACGTCGTCCATCCGTACGACGGGTCGACCGTCGGGTCCGTGCCGCTAGCGAACGCTGAACAGGTCGTCGAGGCCGTCGAGGCCGCCGACCGCGCGTACGTGGAGTCGGACCTCTCGGCCTACGAGCGGTACGAACTGCTCTCAGCCGCCGCGGACGCCCTCGAAGACCGCGCCGATGAGGTGGCGCGGGTCGTCACGAGCGAGCAGGGCAAGCCCATCGGCGAGGCGCGGACGGAGGTCGACCGCGCCGTCCAGACGCTGCAGCTCTCCGGCGAGGAGGCAAAGCGGATGTTCGGCGAGTACGTCCCGATGGACGCCCAGAAGGGGTTCGCAAAGGACCACTGTTTCACGCAGCGCGAGCCGCTCGGCGTCGTCGGCGCGATCACGCCGTTCAACTTCCCGCTGAACCTCATGGTCCACAAGGTCGGCCCCGCGCTCGCCGCCGGCAACGCCGTCGTCGGCAAGCCCGCGACGAACACGCCGCTGAGCGCCATCCTGCTCTTCGAGTGCCTGGTCGACGCCGCCGCGGAGGTCGACGCGCCGGACGGCCTCGTGAACGTCGTGACGGGGAGCGGGTCGACCGCCGGCGACGTCCTCCTCGACCACGAGGCCGTCGAGGTCATCTCGTTCACGGGGTCGACGGACGTCGGCAAGTACCTCGCGAACAACAGCGGTATGACGGAGCTCACGCTCGAGCTCGGCGGCAACGACCCGACCATCGTCTGGGACGACACCGACGTCGAGGAAGTCGCGGAGCGGGTCGTCGGCGGGGCGTGTTCGAACGCCGGCCAGGTCTGCAACAGCGTCGAACGCGTCCTGGTCCACGAGACGATCGAAGACGAACTCGTCGACGCGATGGTCGACGCCGCGGAGTCGCTGACCGTCGGCGACCCCTTCGACGAGGCGACGGACGTGGCCGCGATGGTCGACGACGACCAGTTCGAGACCGTCGTCGACCTGTTCGAGGCGACCGTCGACCGGGGCGCGACCGTCGAGTGTGGCGGGAGCTACGGCGGCGACCTCGGCGAGCGCGTCTTCGAACCGACCGTCCTCTCCGACGTGACGCCCGACATGCCCGCGGCGCGCGAGGAGACGTTCGGCCCGCTCGTGCCCGTCATCTCGGTGAGCGACTTCGACGAGGCAATCGAGGAGGCCAACAACACCAACTACGGCCTCGAAGCCGGCCTGTTCACCCAGGACATGGACCGCGCGAAGCGCGCCGCCGACGAGATCGACGCCGGCGGCGTCAACGTCAACACCGTCTCCGGCTTCCGCGCCGACCACATGCCATACGGCGGGTTCAAGGACTCCGGCGTCGGCAAGGAGGGCATCAAGTACGCGCTCGACCACTTCTCGCGCGAGAAGCTCGTCGGGTTCCACCAGGGGTTCAACGCCTGACAGCTGGCGCGTGTGCTCCTGCCGCAGTCGTCGGTCACGGGTTACTCGACGGCGACCCAGGTGCGGTCGGCCGCCGCCTCGTAGACGGCTTCCATCGTCATCACGTCCACGAGCCCGTGCTCGCCGTCGGGAAGAATCTCGGCGTCGCCGCGGACGCGGTCGGCGAAGTAGTCGAACTCCTCGCGCATCTGGTCGACCCGCGAGAGTTCGACGGACGCCCGGCCGTCGCCGCGGGAGACGTGAAGCTCGCGCGTCTGGTCCTGGAAGAACGCGGGTTCGACGCGCACCTGTCCCTCGGTGCCGGTGACCGTGATGGCGCTGGACTGGCGGGCGTTGTGGCTGGCGTAGCAGGAGGCGGACACGTCGTCGGGGAACTCCAGGGTGAACGACACCGTCTCGTCGACGTCGTCGAAGGCGTCGTGCGTGCTCGTCGTCCGTCCCGAGACGGCGACCGGGTCCGCGTCCAGGAGGAACCGTGCCGTGTTGAGCGGGTAGATGCCGATGTCGAACAGCGCGCCGCCGCCCGCGAGTTCCTCGTCGAGCCGCCACTGGTCGGGGTCCGGGTTGACGCGGTCGAGCAGGCGCTGGGACATGTCCCCCCTGACCTCCATCGGTTCGCCGACGTAGCCCGCTTCGAGGAGCTGGCGCGCCCGCCGGACCGCGGGTTCGGTGTGCATCCGGTAGGCGATCATCAGGTCGACGCCGGCCGATTCGCACGTCTCGACGAGCGCGCGGGCGCGGGCGCTGTCGCGCTCCATCGGCTTCTCGCAGAGGACGTCCTTCCCGTAGGTCGCCGCCGTCTCCGCGTGGTCGAGGTGGAGCGCGTTGGGCGTGCAGACGTAGACGGCGTCGTACTCCTCGCGGGCCGCCCCGTCGTGGAACTCGTCGTACGTGACGCCGTCGGCCGCGCCGTCCGTCTCCCTCGCAACGCGCTCGGCCTTCTCGCTCGTGCTGCTCACCATCACCGTGGGCTCACAGCGGTCGCTCGCCTCCAGGGCGGGCAGGGCGCGCCCCCTCGTGAACCAGCCGAGCCCGACCACCGCGAACCTGACCGGTGGCGTCGACTCCGGGTCGACCGTCTCCCAGTCGCGCGCACAGCTCTCGTCGAAGAGCGAGTCGAGATCCATACCCTGCTACACTGTGGCATGCGTATTAAACGCACCCCCGACTCGTCCCTCGTGGTCGAAATCGGTGCTTGACGCCCACAGTGGTGCTCGCCGGGGCGCTCAGAACCCCTCCAGTACCTCGGTACCGTGGACCATCGATTCGAGCGGGGACACCGGCTCGTCGTGTTCGTAGATGGCCCACTCGACGTCGTTGCGCCGGACCGCCGCCGCGCACGCTTCGACGTCGAGCACGCCGTCGCCGACCTCGGTGGGCGTCCTCGTCTGGTCGGCATCCGAGACGTGGACGAGCGGGATACGGTCGTGCCAGCGGTCCAGGAACCGGACGGGGTCGGCCCCCGCCGCCGCGGCCCAGCCCAGGTCGACCTCCAGTTCCAGCGGTTCGCCCGACGCGGCGGCGAACCGGTCGAATGCGGGGCGGCCGCCGACGTCACGGAACTCGTGGACGTGGTTGTGGTACCCTAGTGCTGCGCCGTGGTCCGACACCCGCTCCGCGAGTGACGTGAGCCGATGTGCCGTCTCCTCGATGGCGTCCTCGTTCTCGAAGTGGTCCTCGTCCAGCCACGGAATCACGAGTCGGTCACAGCCGAGCGTCCGGTAGAACGAGACGGTCTCTCCGGGGTCGTCGTTCAGTTCGTCGAACGCGACGTGTGCGGCGACCGACTCCATCCCCGTCTCGTCGAGCGCCTCGACGACGGCCCCGGTGTCGGCGTCACGGATCCGGGTCGCGTACTCGACGGCTTCGAATCCCGCTTCGCTCGCGGCGACGATCAGGTCTTCGAGCGGTCGTTCGACCGTTCGCAGGGAGTACAGCTGGATCGCGTGTCGTGTCATGGTCGTACTCGTCGGGCCAGTGACGAAGGCGTTGCTGTCGCGGGAGGGGTCTCCAATCGTGCCTGTACCCTGTCCGGTGATGAGTCCGGGGTGACAAGATTAAACTATATAGTAGTGACTCGTCTATAATGTAGTCCTTACGCTCATATATCTCTTTGCATTGCTCCATCGCTGGTTCGCCGTGCGAATCTCGGTCGGCGGGGCGAGAAGCGTCCCGACCTCCCACCGCTCGCAGTGCCGTAGACGCGTTCCGCTCCTCGGCGTCACCGGAACTCCGACGCGACTCGTGAGGTTCGTCCGTCGACGCCAGTCTTCGAGAAGAGTCGGGGGAACTCAGTCCCCGTCCTGGACGGGGGACGAACTGCTGGCGTGTTCGGTCGGCGACCGCTTCCAGCAGTGGACGACCTGCGTCTCGGAGAACGTCTGCTCCTCGACTGGTTCGGCGCACGCTTCCTCGGCGACCGGACACCGCGTGCGGAACTTGCAGCCCGACGGCGGATCGATCGGCGACGGTACGTCGCCCTCGAGGACCGCTCGTTCGCCCCGGTCGTCGAGGTCAGTCGACGGGATGGCCTTCAGCAGGGCGTCGGTGTAGGGGTGCTGGTGGTGTTCGAAGATCTCCTCCGTCGTCCCGCGCTCCATTATCTCGCCGAGGTACATCACCGCGACCCGGTCGCAGAAGTAGCGCACGACGGACAGGTCGTGGGTGATGAAGAGGAACGTGAGCCCGAACTCGTCCTGAAGCTCGTCGAGCAGGTTCAGGATCTGCGCCTGGACGGAGACGTCGAGCGCCGACGTCGGCTCGTCGGCGACGACGAACTCCGGTTCGACGGCGAGCGCCCGGGCGATGGCGACGCGCTGTTGCTGCCCGCCGGAGAACTCGTGCGGGAACCGGTCGAGCTGGTCGGCGGAGAGGCCGACCCGCTCGATGAGTTCCTCGACGCGCCGGTTCCGTTCCGCACGGGAGTCGCCGATGTCGTGCACCTCCAGCGGACGACGGACGATGTCCCGTATCCGACGGCGCGGGTTCAGGCTAGCGCTCGGGTCCTGGAAGATGACCTGGATCTCCTTACGGAGTTCCCGCATCCGCGTCTTCGACGCATCGTCGATCCGTTCCCCGTCGTACCACACTTCCCCGTCCGTCGGTTCGAGGAGTCCAAGGATGGTCTCGCCGAGGGTCGACTTGCCACAGCCGGACTCGCCGACGAGGCCGAGCGTCTCGCCCGGTGCGATGCTGAGGTCGACGCCGTCGACCGCACGCACCCACTGCTCCTCGCGGGAGAGCAACCGGCTGAGGAGCCCCGATTCGACCGGGAAGTGTTTGGCGACGTCGCGCGTCTCGACGAGCGGGTCGTCGGTCATCGGTCACCTCCGTCGGTCACGGCCCGTCCGTCCGGGTCGTCCTGACCCTCGTTCCACGGGAGGTCAGACGAGTCGCGATGGAGGATGCACCGTGCCTCGTGTCCCGGAGCGGGTTCGTACTGGTCGGGGACGCCCTCCTCGCACGCGTCGTGGGCGTGGGGACAGCGCGGTGCGAAGTGGCAGGCGTCGGGCATGTCGATCAGGTCCGGAACGTTCCCCTCGATGGCCTGGAGACGCTCCTCGCCCTGCCGGACGTCCGGGATCGCCCCGAGCAGACGGCGCGTGTACGGATGAGCGGGGTCGCGGAACACGTCCTCGACGGTCCCTTTCTCGACGATCTGGCCGGCGTACATCACCGCGACCCGGTCGCACGTCTCGACGACGACGCCGAGGTCGTGGGTGATGAGGAGCACGCCCATCTCCCGCTCGGCCTGGAGCTGGTCGAGTCGTTCGAGAATCTGTGCCTCGATGGTCACGTCGAGCGCGGTCGTCGGCTCGTCGGCGATGAGCAGGTCCGGTTCGCAGGCGAGCGCCATCGCGATCATGGCCCGCTGCTGCATCCCGCCGGAGAACTGGTGGGGGTACTCGGTGGCCCGCTGTTCGGGTTCCGGGATTCCGACCTGCCGCATCATCTCGACGGCGTGCTCCCACGACTCCGGATACCGCTTCCGCGTACTCCGTCGCGGGACGAAGTTCCCGAGCAGGCTCTCCTCGAGCCAGTCGATCCCCTCGTCCTCGAAGAGCCCGTGGGCCCGTGCGGCCTCGGCGATCTGCTCGCCGACGGTCAACACCGGGTTGAGACTCTCCATCGGGTCCTGGAACACCATCCCGATATCGTTGCCGCGGATCTCCTGGAGCCGGCTTTCGGACGCCGCGCGGAGGTCCTCGCCGTCGAACTCGACCGTTCCGTCGGTGACGTGTCCCGGCGAGTCGACGAGTCCGAGCAGCGAGAGTGCGGTGACCGATTTGCCGCTGCCGGACTCGCCGACGATGCCGACCGTCTCGCCCGGTTCGATGCTGAGGTCGACGCCGTCGACAGCCTGGACGACGCCGTCGTCTGTCCGGAACTCCGTCGAGAGCCCGGTCACGTCGAGCAGCGTCATCAGATGCTCCCCCCGGACTCGGTGTCGTTCTGCGGGTCCAGCGTGTCACGGAGCCCATCCCCGAGGAAGTTGAACCCGAGGATGGTTATCATGATGGACAGCCCCGGGAAGACGGCAGTCCACGGTGCGGACTGCATGAAGTTCCGGGAGTCCGACAGCATCCGTCCCCACGACGGTGCCGGCGGCGGGGTACCCAGTCCCAGGAAGGACAGGGCACTCTCGGCCAGGATGGCGAACGCGAGGCTCACCGTCGCCTGGACGATGATCGGCGCGACGACGTTCGGGAGGATGTCGCGCACGATGATGTTCCGGTTGGTGTCGCCGATCGCCCGGGCCGCGTCGACGAACGTCTCCTCGCGGACCGAGAGCACCCCGGACCGCGTCACTCGGGCGAACACCGGCGTGTACGTGATACCGATCGCCAGCATCACGTTCACCATCGACTGGCCCAGGATGGCGACCATCGCGATGGCGAGCAGGATGGCCGGGAACGAGAACACGACGTCCATGCCTCGCATGATCAGTTCGTCGGTGTAGCCGCTGTAGAACCCGGCCACGAGCCCGAGAGGGACGCCGGCGGCCATCGCCACGCCGACGGCGATGATGCCGACCTTCAGACTCAGCTGGGCACCGTACAGCACGCGGGATAAGATGTCCCGGCCCAGCTGGTCGGTTCCCATCGGATGTTCGAGACTGGGGGCGAGCAACTGTTCCTCCGCGATGTTCTGCGCCGTCGGGTCGTAGGGTGCGATGACCGGTGCGAAGACCGCCACGACGATGACGACCGCGGTGATGAGCAGACCGACCATCGCGAGGCGGCTCTCGGTGAACACCCGTCGTGCGGTCTCCATCGCGGCAGCGCCCGGGAGCGGGCGTCCGTCGGCGGTCCGATCTGCCGTGTCCGTGTTAGACTCAGTCATACTTGATCCGTGGGTCGAGATACGCGTACACGAGGTCCGTCGCGAGGTTCACGACCGCGAACAGGAACGCGATGACCAGCAGCGACGCCTGCAGGACGCGGTACTCGCGGGTCGTGATCGCCGTCAGGGTCAGCCGGCCGAGCCCGGGGATGGCGAATATCTGCTCGACGATGACGACGCCGCCGAGCAGGTACCCGAAGTTCAGCCCGATGACCGTGACGGTCGGGATGAGGGCGTTCTTGACCGCGTGTTTGTTCGTGATGAGCGCCCGGGTCAATCCCTTCGCACGGGCGGTCTTGATGTACTCCTCGGAGAACACCTCCAGCAGCGACGAGCGCATCATCCGCATGACGACCGCGCTGATCGCCGTCCCGACCGTCAACGCCGGAAGGACGAGATGTCTGATCCCCGCGACGGGGTCGTCCAGCGGGCTGACGAACCCCGACGACGGGAACAGTCCGAGGTAGAGCGAGAACACCATGATCAACACCAGCCCGAGGAAGAAGTTCGGGATCGAGAGGCCGAGGAACGCGAGGAACGTCGCGACGTAGTCCTCGGGTTCGTAGTGGTGCACGGCGCTGACGATGCCCGCCGGGATGCCGATGAGGACGCTCACGAGCGCGCCCGCCGTCGCCACCCAGATGGTGACCGGCAGGCTCGTCGCCAGTAGCTGGGAGATGTCCCGCTCCGTCCGGATCGACTGGCCGAAGTCGAACTCGAAGACGATGCCCGACATCCAGTCGAGGTACTGGACGTACAGCGGCCTGTTCAGGCCGTACTGGGCCCGGAGTTGCGACACCAGTTCCTGGTTCGCTCGTGTCCCGAACGCGGCCTCGACCGGCCCGCCAGGCAGGAGGTGCAGCGCACCGAACGAGATGACGCTCACCCCGAAGAGGATCGGGACGATGAGGAGGACGCGCTTGAGGACGTATGCTCCGTATCCCATTACTTGTCGAGCCAGACGTCCTTGAACCGGGGCGTTCCCGTCGAGATGTGGGTGAAGTTCTTGACGCTGTTCCGCCACGCGGCGAGTTCGTCGTTGAACTCGAGGAACGTGTACGGCACCTCCCGGGAGATGATGTCGATGGCGTCGTCGTAGTGCTGGGCTCGCTTCTCGCGGTTCCCGGCGGCCCGTCGACCCTTCTCGAGCAGTTCGTCGACCTCGTCGTTCGAGTAGTTGGACTGGTTGAACGTCTCGCCGGAGTGGAACTGCAGGTACATCATGTCGTCCGGGTCGACGAAGCCGGACCAGCCGACGATGGCCAGGTCGTAGGCGCCGTCGTTGAGGTTGTCGATCATCGTCCCGAAGTCGCTGGGTTTGACGGTCGCCTCGATACCGACCTCGCTCAACTGCTGCTGGACGATCTCCGCGATGTTGACCTGTGCGGGATACTGCTGGCCGACCTGGATGGTCAACTCTTCACCGCCGTACTTGGACTCCTTGCGCAGTTCCCGGGCTTTCTCCTTGTCCTGAGAGTACGGGTCCTCGACGGAGATCAGGTCCTTCCAGACGGACGACGGCGGGATCGGGTCCTGCGTGGGCGTCGCGTAGTCGAACCTGGCGCCCTTGACCACGGCCTCGCGGTTCACCGCCCACGAGATAGCCTGTCGGAGCTTCACGTCGTCCAGTGGCGCTTTCGTCGTGTTGTGGCCGATGTAGTCGTAGAAGGTCCCCGGGATGTTCGAGAGCGTGACCGACTGGCTCCCCTCGAGCGTACTCGCCTGCGAGGGCGGGACGGTGACGGCCCAGTCGATGCTCCCCGACTTGAGGTTCGTGAGCCTGGCCTGTCCCTCCGGGATGATCTTGAACTCGACCTCGTCGACGTACGGCAGTGCGTTCCCTTCCTCGTCCGTCTCCCAGTAGTCCTCGAAGGCGGTCACGTTCGTTCGCGCCTGGGCGACGTTCTCGTCGAACACGAACGGGCCGGTCCCGACCGGCTGTTTGGAGATGTCGTAGTCGGACGCGGCGGCGGCGCCCTCCGGCAGGATGTATCCGCCCGAGGAGAGCTTGTACAGGAACGGGGCGTACGGCTCGTCGAACTCGAAGACGACGGTGTAGTCACCGTCGGCGGACACGTTCGCGATCGGCGTGAAGTTCGACCGCCACGGCGAGCCGGTCTCCTCGTCGAGGAGTCGCTCGAAGGAGTACACCACGTCCGCTGCGGTCAGTTCGCGGCTCACCGGCGGGTGGAACTGGACGCCCTCCTCAAGCTGGAACGTCCACGTCAGGTCGTCCTCGCTGACCGACCAGTCCTTCGCGAGCTGGCCGACCGGTTTCAGGTCCTCGTCGATGGCGACCAGCTTCTGGTAGACGTTCTCGAGGACGCGGAGCGACGCGGCTGCCTGCACCTTGTGCGGGTCCCGGCCGTCGAGCCCCGACTGCATACCGGCGATCAACTTCCCGCCCTGCTGGGACTGGGCAGGCGCTCCCGTCGTGCCGTCGGTTCCGTCGTCGGTCCCGTCGGAATCGCCTCCGTTCCCACCGTCGTCACTCGAACACCCTGCGAGCCCGGCGGCAGCTGCGGCACCCGAGGCCGCGAGGAACTGTCGCCGCGGAAGTTTCTGCTCAGATGTGTCCTTATCCCGCTCGTTGGTACGACGCATACAAGGACCAATCTCAACCACGAGAGTTAAATATTCCGGAAATGTGCAAAATTGTATGTCGAATCAAAACTGTGCTGCCAGTTTTACATTCTGAAACCAAATGCTTGTCCATCAATTTCTAACAGACTAATATATATTCGAATTATGGCTGACGGAATGACATGCCATCACACTCCACTGGTCCATAATCCCTAATTGCCGGGAAAGAGCCGTTCTCACACCCGCCCAACCGCTGCCACATATGTGAATGGCGTACAGCCAGTTCGTTTCATCGTAGGTGGGGAAAGGCAGACCACGTCCGGCGGTTTTTGTCCCACTTCGGCGGACCATGGCGGTGAAATCGGGGGAGACGGTCCAGCACCCGTTTACGAAATGCAAACAACAATATGTCCCCGATAGCAACGAGGGGTATGGATGACCAGTCCGAGACTGGGTCACCACGCACGCTGAAGACCGTGGCTCGAGCCATCGATATCATCCAGGCGCTGGAAGAACTGGGTGGCGCGGGCATAACCGAACTGGCAGACACCCTCGGGCTGTCGAAAAGTTCCACGTACAACTATCTGGGCACCCTCCAGGAGAACCGACTCGTCGTGCGCGACGGTGACACGTATCGGCTCTCGTACCAGTTCTTGCACATCGGCCGGTCGGTCCGGGACCGGGCAACGATCTACCAGCACGGCCGCGAGGAGCTGGCCCGGCTGGCCCACGACACCGGACGCTACGTCCACCTCGCGACGGAGGAGCACGGGCTCGCCGTGGACCTGTACAAGGTGAAAGGCGAGGAGGCCATCGGAAGCAGATATCAGTTGAGCAAACTCCAGCGACCGGATTACCTGCACTTCTCGGCCACCGGGAAAGCGATACTCGCCCACCTGCCCGAATCCCGCGTCGACTGGATCGTCGACGAGTACGGACTCACGCGGCGAACTGCGAACACGATCACCGACCGCGCTGCACTCGCCGAGGAACTCGAACGAACGCGAGAGCGCGGCTACTCGATCAACAGGGAGGAGGAGATCGAGGGGATACGGGCCGTCGGCGCTCCGATCCTCGGTCAGGATGACGACGTCCTCGGTTCGATCAGCGTCTCCGGGCCGGCCCATCGCATGCAGGACGACGGGTATCGGGCGGAGTTGGTCGATGCGGTCACCGATACCGCGAACGTCATCGAGGTGAACATCAACACCGCGGACGCTGACGTCGACGGATTCCCGGACTTCCGGGGCTGACGACCGAACGGAACCGGTGGCGTCGAGGCCAGTTACCTGGCGTATTTGACCCTACCAAAAATCCCATGAGACGGTACCGCGAATGGAGTCACATCAGGTGATTGCGTGACCCAGAAACGCGAATACAAACAGGACTATCCGGAGAAGACGCTGTACATCCCGGGGCCGACCGAGGTACGCGAGGACGTCATCGAGGCCATGTGCGAGCCGATGTTCGGCCACCGCATGGACCAGATGACGGACCTGTACACGACCATCGTCGAGGACACGAAGGAGTTCCTCGACACGGACAACGACGTCGTCGTCCTCACCGGCTCGGGGACCGAGTTCATGGAGAGTTCGATCCTCAACCTCGTCGACGAGGACGTCCTCTGTACGACCTGCGGCAGCTTCAGCGAGCGGCAGGCCAACGTCGCCGAACGGCTCGGCAAGAGCGTCGACACGCTCGAGTACGAGTGGGGCCAGGCGGTCAAGCCCGAAGACGTGCGCGAGAAGCTCGAACGGAGCGAGACGGATTACGACGTCGTCACGTGCGTGATGAACGAGAGTTCGACCGGCGTCCGGAACCCCATCGAGGAGATCGGTGACGTCGTCGCCGAGTATCCGGACACGCTCTTCGTCGTCGACGCCGTCTCGGCGCTCGGTGGCGACTACGTCGACATCGACGAACACGACATCGACGTCATCTTCACGTCGGTGCAGAAGGCGTTCGCCATGCCCCCTGGACTGGCGGTGTGCGTCGTCAGCGACGACGCGTACGAGCGCGAGGTCGCGTCGGAGTCGGCGTCGTGGTACGGCGGCTTCCAGCGTTCGCTCGACTACTACGACCGGAAGGGCCAGACCCACTCCACGCCCGCTATCCCCGTGATGCTGGCGTACCGCGAGCAGATGAAGCACATGCTCGAGGAGGGCCACCAGTCGCGCAACGAGCGCCACCGGAAGATGGCCGAGTACACCCGCGAGTGGGCCCGGGAACACTTCGACGTCTTCGCCGAGGCGGGCTACGAGTCACAGACGGTGAGCTGTATCGAGAACACGCAGGACATCGACGTCGCCGCGACCATCGAGGCGGTCTCGGAGGAGTACGACATGGTCTTCTCGAACGGCTACGGGTCGACGCTCGGCGAACGGACGTTCCGCATCGGCCACATGGGCGAGCACACCGTCGAGAGCATCGAGGCCCTGACCAACGCCATCGAGGACGCCGCGGACCTGTAACCGGCGCTCGATACTCCGAGGGAGAGTGGACTCCCGGGTCGGACCGTCACTCGTTCCGCGGTCAGACGACACCGGAGACAGGCTCTCCGACTCCGGCGGACGCACGCCTCGTTCTCCGGTGGAAGCCGGCGTCGAGCCGTGGACCGCGTCCGGGAGGATGGGAAGGTTGAAGGCGATGACGACGAAGGGTCGGAACCAGGGGAGACCGGGGACAATCGACAGATGGTTCGCGCATTCATTCGAAACCTATACAGCGGTCCGCTCGCACCCCAGCTTCGTCGGTTCGTGGTCGTCGGTACCTTCACTGCTGGCGTCCAGATGCTGCTGTTGTGGGCGTTCGTCGACGCGGCCAGCGTCCACTACCTCCTCGGAGCCTTTACAGCCATCGAGATCACGATCGTCCTCTCGTACGTTCTCAACAACGCCTGGACCTTCCGGGCCGTCCAGAACACCGGCACCGTCGGCTATCTCGTCGGCCTGCTCAAGACGAACGTCGTTCGTGGGACGGCGATGCCGATCCAGCTCTCCGTCCTGTTCTCCCTCGTGGAGTGGGGGAACGTCTCGTACCTGGTGGCGAACGCGATCGCCATCGGCGTCAGCGGCCTCTACCGGTTCGTCCTCGACCTGCGATGGACCTGGGGACAGTGAACCCGGGCTATTCTACGATCATCGAAATCCACGGTGGCAATCGTCGAACTCCCGTGCGGCGAAAAAACATGATTTAAGCAGGTGAAGTGCAGCGGTTGAGGTGGATTGACTACCCACGACATGTCTGGGAAATACGACCTCATCATCGTCGGCGGTGGCATCAGCGGTGCGTCGCTCCTCTACACGACCGCGAAGTTCACCGACATCGAATCGATCGCCTTGCTCGAGAAGGAATCCGAGATCGCTGCGATCAACTCGGACCACACGAACAACTCACAGACGCTCCACTTCGGAGACATCGAGACCAACTACACGCTCGAGAAGGCCGAGAAGGTCAAGGAAGGCGCGGAGATGCTCGCAGGGTACCTCGAGAACCACGACGCCGACCGGGAGATGCACTCCAAGCGGAGCAAGATGGTGCTCGCCGTCGGCGACGACGAAGTCCAGAAGCTCGAGGACCGGTACCACGAGGAGGGCTTCGGCGACCTGTATCCGAAGCTCCGTCCGATCGAGCGCGACGAGATCGCGGAACTCGAACCGAAGGTCGTCGAGGGTCGCGACCCCTCGAAGGACCTGCTGGCGCTCCAGACGCCGGACGGGTACGTCGTCGACTACGGCGCCACCGCGAAGTCGATGGTCGAGCAGGCGAAGGAGGAGGCCAGCGTGGACGTCTACACGGGGACGGAGGTCGAGGACATCACCGAGACCCTGGACGGCTACACCATCGGCACCTCCGGCGGTCGCTTCGACTGCGACGTCGCCGTCGTCGCCGCGGGGTCGCACAGCCTCCAGATCGCGAAAGAGCTGGGCTACGGCGAGGACATGGTCCTGCTCCCCATCGCGGGGAGCTTCTTCCTCGCGGACGACTTCCTGAACGGGAAGGTGTACACGCTCCAGATGAAGAAGCTGCCGTTCGCCGCGGTCCACGGGGACGCGGACGTGCACGACGGTTCCATCACGCGGTTCGGTCCGACGGCGAAGCTCGTCCCGACGCTCGAACGCGGCCGGTTCTCCACCATCGGGGACTTCCTCGACGTGTTCGGGCTGAACCTCGCCTCGTTCCTCAGCTACGGGAACATCCTGGCCGACCGCATCCTCCTCCCGTACGTCCTCAAGAACCTCGTGTACGACCTCCCCGAGGTTGGAACCAAGGCGTTCCTCCCGCACGTCCAGAAGGTCGTTCCGAGCGCCACCCTCGACGACATCGAGCGTGCCGAGGGCTACGGCGGCGTCCGCCCGCAGATCGTCGACACCGCGAACAAGTCACTCGACATGGGCGAGGCGAAACTCGTCGGCGACGACATCATCTTCAACATCACCCCGTCGCCGGGCGCCTCGACGAGCCTCAAGAACGCGATGCAGGACACGGAGACGCTCGTCGAGTTCTTCGACGAGGACTACTCGTTCGACGAGGAGGCGTTCCGCGAGGACACCATCGGCCAGTTCCCGCGCGCCGAAGACGACGTCGACCCCGACCCCGTTCCGGCCGACGACGACTGACGTCGTCATCCCGGGTAGCCGCTTCTGGGGACGTTTCTCGACGGCCGTAACGGACTTCGACGGGCGAACGCAGACCGTTCCCGGATTTCTAGATGAACCGGTTCTTCACGGTTCTGACTGACTGGTTAGTCAAAACCCTTTTACTGACCGGTCAGTAAGTTCAGACAACGAATGGACACGGAGACTTCTGCCGAGATCATGGAGGCAACCGGTCGCGCTCTCTGTGAACACGGCTATGCGGATCTCACGATGAAACGGATCGCCGAGAAGTCGTCGATGACGACCTCGGCCATCCACTACCACTTCGACACGAAGGAGGAGCTGCTGAACGCGTTCCTCGACGACCTGATCGAGCGGTTCGAGGAGCAGTTGGCGTGCGACGCCAGCGACCCGCGCGAACGGCTCCGTGCATTCCTCGACGCGATATTCACGCCCTCGGAGGAAGGCCGCGACGACTTCCCCGTCGCGTTCATGGAACTGAAGGCGCAAGCGCCGTACCATCCACCGTTCAGGGAGCGGTTCCGCGACCTCGACGACGCGATGCGGTCCGTCGTCGCCGGGACGGTGCGCGACGGCATCGACGCCGGCCACTTCGACGAGTCCGATCCGGAGACGGTCGCCCGCCTCGTCACCACCATAATCAACGGCGGTCACGTCCGCGACGTCGCGCTCGGCGAGGACCCCGCGGACACGCGCGAGGTCGTCGAAGCGTACCTCGGGATGCAGCTCGGATGGACGCCGGAGGTCGAGGCGTGAGTCTCTTCAAGGGCCAGGAGGAGCTCGACCTCACGGAGGGTGGTATCGTCAAGCCACTCGTCTTCCTCTCGCTCCCCATCGTCATCACGAACCTGATGCAGACGGCGTACAACCTGGCGGACACGTTCTGGCTCGGCCAGTACTCGACGGACGCGCTGGCGGCCATCTCCTTCGCCTTCCCGATGGTGTTCCTGCTCATCTCGCTGGGGATGGGGCTGTCGGTCGCGGGGAGCGTGCTCGTCGCACAGCACACCGGCGCCGGCGAGACGGAGCAGGCAGAGTACGCCGCCTCGCAGACGGTCACGTTCGCGTTCCTCGGTTCGGTCGTCCTCGGGGCCGCTGGCTATCCGTTCGTCGGTCCCTTCCTCGACTTCCTCGGAGCGTCGCCGGACGTGCTTCCGGGCGCGACGGCCTACATGCAGGTGGTCGCGCTCGGTCTCCCCTTCATGTTCGGCTTCTTCGTGTTCATCTCGCTGATGCGGGGCGCGGGCGACACCATCACGCCGATGCTCGTCATGTTCGGGACGGTCGTCGTCAACGTGATCCTCGACCCGTTCCTCATCAACGGCTGGACCGTCGTGACGAACGCGCCGCTCGTGGGGACCGTCTCGTTCCCCGAGATGGGCATCGAGGGGGCGGCCGTGGCGACGGTCTTCTCCCGCACCCTCGCGATGATCGTCGGGCTCGTCATCATGGAGTCCGGGCGGCGGGGGATCCAGATCCACCTCTCGGACATGAAACCCGACTTCCAGTACCTCCGGAAGATCCTCCAGATCGGCGTGCCGGCGAGCATCGAGGGCACCGGCCGCGCCCTCTCGATCAACGCCCTGTTGCTCGTCGTCGGCCTGTTCTCGAAGGAGGTCGTCGCGGCGTTCGGCATCGGGACCCGCGTCTTCTCGGTCATCTTCCTGCCCGCCATCGCCGTCGCACGGGGGGTCGAGACGATGTCCGGCCAGAACATCGGCGCCGGGAAGTACGACCGCGCCGAGCGGGCGAACTACGTCGCCGCCAGGGGGCTGTTCGTCATCCTCGCCCTCGTCGGCGTCCTCATCTTCCTCGTCCCGACGCCCATCGTCAGCGTGTTCACCGACGACGCGACCGTGCTCGCGGAGGGCGCCACGTTCCTCCGGTACGTCGCGCTCTCGTTCGGCTTCATCGGCATCATGCGAGCGTTCACCGGCGGGTTCCGTGGCGCAGGGAAGACGCTCGTCGCCGCAGCGATCTCCATCCTCACGCTCGGGGGCATCCGTCTCCCGGTCGCGTACGTCGCCTCGCAGTTCCGGCTCCCGGTCCCCTACGCCCAGTCGGTCCACGGAGTGCGCGGCATCTGGGTCGCGTTCTTCGTCTCGAACGTCGCCGGCGCTGCCATCGCCTGGCTGTGGTTCCGCCGGGGGACCTGGCGCGAAGGGGACGTTCGTGGCACCGCCACCGGACACGAGGTCGAGACGGACGAGATGGACGCCGCTGCAGGCGACGACTGATTCCTGACGTGTCGTTTCCTCGAAGCAGGTATCGCTCCACCCCCGTTCGCGGATTCGACACTCGCTGACGGGACGAATCCAGAGCCGAGCCTCTCGCGTCGCTCGCCGGAAGCCGTGTTCACGCGCCCTTGATGAGGTGGGTGATGCCGACGGACTCGGCGACGACCCAGCCGACGAACAGCACGTAGGCGAGCAACAGCAGGTACGCCTCGACGTCGGTGATCCAGAGGTCGGTGCGGAGGAACGCGAAGAGCAGGACGGTCGCGAGGGTCAGGACGCCGAACATCGGCACTGCCACGGCGAAGTCGACCGGGACGGTGCCGACGATGAGCACCCCGATCGGGATGGCGACGAGGAGGTCGAACGTGTTCGACCCGAGGACGTTCCCGAGACTCGTGATGCCCTTGTCGGCCCGGGCCGACCGAACGCTCACCAGCATGTCCGGGAGGCTCGTCGCCGCCGCGACGACGGTGACGCCCGCGAGGAACTCCGGGACGCCGAAGGTGTGACCGAGCGACTCGACGCTCCCGACGAGCTGTTCGACGGCGACGAGGATGACGACGAGACCGACGGCGAGCCGACCCCACTCGCGTCCGACGGCGATGCCGCCGACGTCGTCGGTGGCTTCGTGGTCGCTGACGTCCTGCCACTGGATGAAGAGGTACAGGCCGTACAGGAGGATCGGGAGCATCGCCAGCGGACGGGTGAGCTGCCCGGTGAGCGCGCGACCGTCGGGGACGGGAACGTAGATGACGGCGAGGGCGAAGGTCACGACCAGCGCGGAGACGGCGATCATGTAGAACTGCGCCTCCTTGTAGACGATCGTCCGGTTCGTCTCCAGGTGCCCGTCCGAGACGATGCCGGACAGCGCCGGGATGACGAGGATGTTGAAGATCGCAGAGCCGACGATCGCGCCGACGCCCATGTCGAAGGTGCCGGCGAGCGCCGTGAACACGACGCTCGACAGTTCGGGGAAGCTCGACCCGACGGCGACCACGATCGACCCCTGGACGACCGCCGGGAGACCGTAGAACGCCGAGAGATGTTCGGCCGACTCTTCGAGCCAGCCGCTGCCGAACCAGATGAACCCCGTCGCCGCGACGATGACGAGGACGTTGATGACCGGCGTGTCCGGAAGAAGACCACTCAGGACCATCGTGCGGACCATGGAAGGAGGGACGGTTAACTGTAGGTGCTTCTCGACCGGTACCGAACGCTCCTCCCTCGGTGACAGACTATTGCGGGAAAGCCAAAGCGTATGTCCTTTGGTCACCCCTCCAGAAACGGGATGACTGATGTGAGCGTCATCGGCTGCGGGAACATGGGCGGTGCCCTGCTACAAGGGCTCGCAGAGGTAGAGAAGTACACGCTGACGGCATGCGACCTGGACCCGGACGCGCTCGAAGCCGTGTCGGCGTACAGTTCGGAGACGACGTCGGACATCGACGTCGCGGCGGACGCGGAGATCGTGGTCGTCGCGGTGAAACCCGACGTCATCGAGGCCGTCCTCGAAGAACTCGAACTGTCTCCGAACCAGACGCTGGTCTCGATCGCGGCCGGCGTTCCGACCGACCTCATCGAGAAGTACACGGACGCGACCGTCGTTCGGGTCATGCCGAACCTGGCGGCGGAGACGGGGAACATGGCAGCAGCAGTGACGGCGGCTACCGTCACCGACGACGTGCGGGCCCTCCTCGACGAGGTCGGCGAGTACGTCGAGATCGACGAGGCGCAGATGGACGCCGCGACAGCCGTCAACGGGAGCGGGCCGGCCTTCGTGTTCTACCTCCTCGACGCGATGACGCAGGGCGGCGTCGAGGGCGGACTCGCGGAAGACGACGCCAGGACGCTCGCCGCACAGACGTTCAAGGGAGCTGCCGAGACGGTGCTGCGCTCCGAGGAGTCCATCGACGACCTGATCGACGCGGTCTGTTCGCCGAACGGAACGACCATCGAAGGGATGAACGTCCTGTGGGACAGTGATGCGGACGAAGCGGTCGTCGACGCGGTGCTCGCAGCCGAACGGCGCTCGACGGAACTCTCGGGGGGAGGCGACGATGAGTGACGCAGTGGAACTCGACGAGATCGAACGGACGAGACGGCTCGCGGCCGACGCCGAGCGCGTGATCGTCAAGGCGGGAACCAACTCGCTCACCGACGCGGAGTCGAACCTCGACGACGAAAAACTCGACAAGCTCGTCGACGACATCGCGGACCTCCACGAGCGGGACAAGGACGTGATACTCGTCTCCTCGGGTGCGGTCGGCGCGGGGAAGGGTCTCGTCGACTACACGGGCGAGACCGTCGAGGAGTCGCAGGCGCTGTCGACCGTCGGTCAGAGTCAGCTCATGCGGCGGTACACGGAGAGCTTCGAACGCTACGACCGCCAGATAGCACAGATCCTGCTGACCCAGCACGACCTCGAGAACCCACGACGGTTCACGAACTTCCGGAACACGATCGAGACGCTACTGGAGTGGGACATCGTCCCGGTGATCAACGAGAACGACGCCGTGGCGACCCAGGAGATCCGGATCGGCGACAACGACATGCTCTCGTCGTCGGTCGCGGTCGGCATCGACGTCGACCTGCTGGTCACGCTGACGGACGTCGGCGGCGTCTACACCGGCAACCCGAAGGAGGACTCCGCGGCAGAGCTGATAGAGGCGGTCGGTCGCAACTACGACGAGGTGCAGTCCATCGTCGACGGGAGTTCGTCCGCCGAGTTCGGCGGCATCCAGACGAAGGTCCAGGGGGCACGCGACGCCAGCGAACACGGTATCCCGGCTATCATCGCGAAGTCGACCGAGGAGAACGTCCTCGGGAGAATCGCTGCTGCCAAGCCGGTGGGAACAGTATTCGTCCCTATCAACGGGGAACAACGATGACCGAGAAAACGGCCGAGACCAAAGTCGAACAAGCACAGAACGCAGCACTCGACCTCGCGAAGCTGTCCGACGACGAGCGACGCGAGGGACTGCTGTCGATCGCAGACGCGATCGACGAACGCCACGAGGAGATTCTCGACGCGAACGAGAAAGACGTCGCAGCGGGCCAGCGCATGCTCGAGGAAGGCGAGTACAGTCAGGCGCTCGTCGACCGACTGAAGCTCTCCGAGTCGAAACTCGAGAGCATCACCGAGATGGTCAGGAGCGTCGCGGACCAGGCGGACCCGCTCGAGAAGACCCTGGCCGCGCGGCGACTCGACGAGGGCCTGGAACTGTACAAGGTCGCCGTACCGATCGGCGTCGTCGGGACCGTCTTCGAGTCCCGTCCCGATGCACTCGTCCAGATCGCCGCGCTCAGTCTGAAGTCCGGCAACGCCGTCATCCTGAAAGGTGGCAGCGAGGCGAGCCACTCCAACCGCGTGCTCTACGAGATCATCCGGGAGGCCACCGCCGACCTGCCCGACGGCTGGGCACAGCTGATCGAAGCCCGCGAGGACGTCGACGCCCTGCTGGAGATGGACGACTCCATCGACCTCCTCATGCCGCGGGGCAGCTCCGCGTTCGTCCAGTACGTCCAGGACAACACGAGCATCCCCGTCCTCGGCCACACCGAGGGCATCTGTCACGTCTACGTCGACGATGCCGCCGACCTCGAGATGGCGGCCGACGTCGCCTACGACGCGAAGGTGCAGTACCCCGCCGTCTGCAACGCCGTCGAGACGCTGCTGGTCCACGAGGACGTCGCCGAGGAGTTCCTGCCCGGGATGGTGGAGCGCTACGAGGACGCCGGCGTCGAACTCCGCGGTGGCGACGGCGTCCGGGAGGTCGTCACGATGGACGCAGCGACCGAGGGCGACTGGTCGACCGAGTACGGCGACCTCGTCCTCTCGGTCAAGCTCGTCGACTCGCTGGACGCGGCCATCGACCACGTCACCACGTACGGCTCGAAGCACACGGAGTCGATCGTCACGGAGGACGACGACCGTGCGAGTCGCTTCATGCGGAGCCTCGATTCCGCGAGCGTGTTCCACAACGCCTCGACGCGCTTCGCCGACGGCTACCGCTTCGGCCTCGGCGCCGAGGTCGGCATCAGCACCGGCAAGATCCACGCCCGCGGTCCGGTCGGTCTCGAAGGGCTGACGACCTACAAGTACCACCTCGAGGGCGACGGACACCTCGTCGCGACGTACGCCGGCGAGGACGCGACGCCGTTCCGCCACGAGGAGATGGCTGCCGACTGGACTCCCGGGGAGCGTTCCGACGAGTAACTCGAGTTCACCGCACACGTCACGGCCCGGCGACGGTCACCCGGTCTCCGTCGTGGCCCCGCCGTGCTCGTCCAGCCAGTCGCCTTTGCACGTCTCGTCGCAGAACGTGTAGATGCGGAGGTCCCCGTCGACGGTGGTCGTCGGATACCGTATCCCCTCCTCGAACGGTGCGCTGCAGTAGTCACACCTCTCCGGGAACGGGGCCACGTCACCGCTCGCTTGCCGGGCCGACGTCCACCGTCCCGTCGCTCGCGACGGTGACCGAACACCCCTCGAACGTGAACGAGGTGTGTACGGTGCCGTCGCGGACACTGGAGAGGAGAGCGTCGAGCGCGTCCGCATCGAGGACGGAATACAGCGGTCGCATCGAGTTCGGGTCCGTTCCGGTGACCGCCGCGACGGTCTCGACGACGGACTCGACCCCGCCATCGTCGTCCAGCAGCGGGGCGGAGTTGCTGGAGAGCCACCGCGCGGTTCCGTCGGAGAGTTCTATCCAGTGTTCGAACCCGTAGTCCGACCGTCCCGTCTCCAGGACGCGGGTCACGGGATGTTCTTCGACGGGGACCGACGTTCCGTCCTCGTAGTAGATGTTCCACCCGGGTTCAAGGTACGTCCGACTGGTGATCTCGTCGCGTTCGAGTCCGAGTATCTCCACGGCACGCTCGTTCGCGAACGATATCCTGCCCGACGGTTCGACGACGACGATGCTCACGGGGCTGGCCCCGAGGATACGTGCCGTGAACTCCCTCCCCGACGAGCGCGGTCCTGCCGTGGAGTCACCCTCGCGACTCTCCGCCGTCTTCCGACCAGCGGCAGCCGACGGACGCCACCAGGCCGAGTTCCGTGCGTCGAGCCGTCTCGACTCGAGTTCGCCACGGTCGACGAGCGAACAGAGGGCGTCGGACACCGCTCCGCGTGGACCGTCCAGTGCGTCTGCGACCTCCCCCGTCGTCAGCGGCTCGGCGGGGTCGGCCAGACCCTCGAAGACCGCGAGAACGTCCTCCGCTGTAGTCCGCTCGCCCGGATCGCCCATCACGTCCCGTAGGCGCGCGTCCGGAAAAAGCAGCTCGGTACGGCGGTTGAAAGGTCCGTTCTCCGCCATCACGTGCGGACTCCGAACGGTCCACTCCGACGATGGAACCCCGGTGAGCGGTCACGCCACGCCGGCTTCCTTCGTGCCGTCGCCGCTCTCCGCGGCGCGGTTCCGCACCGCGACGACGGACCGCTCGATCTCCGTGGTGTCCTTCGGGGCGCAGCGGTTTCCACGGGTCCAAGATCGCGTGACCGGGCGATTTATGACTGCCACTGTGGTAGTCGCCGGTGTGTCCGACCGCAACTCGACGGATTCGCCGCTCGAAGCGGTCTCCGGGGGTGATTCGTCACGGGCTGCCGAGGCGTTCGGCGCGTTGAGCAACGAGACGCGCCTCGCCATCCTGCTGGCGCTGTGGGAGGCGTACAGCCCGGCGGCTCCGGACGAAGGGGTCTCGTTCTCCGAGCTCAGACGGCGCGTCGACATGCGCAACTCCGGTCGGTTCAACTACCACCTCGGCGAGCTCGAGGGACAGTTCGTCCGCAAGACCGACGACGGCTACGTGCTCCGGCGTGCCGGACTGCGGCTGGTTCGCACGGTCGTCGCGGGAACCGGCATCGAGGAACCGACCTTCGAGGCGAGCGAGATAGACGTGCCGTGTCCCATCTGTGGCGCCGCGACGGAGATACGGTACGAGGACGACCGGCTCTACCAGGTCTGCACCGAGTGTCCGGGCGCTTACGAGGGACACGAGGCGCAACCGGCGGGGTACCTGGCCGGCATCGCCCTCGACCCGGCCGGGTTCACCGACCGGACGGCGAGGGAGACGTGGGCGGCTGCCCGCATCCAGGTGTTCCAGAACGTCAGGTCGATGATCGAGGGCGTCTGCGACGAGTGCTCCGGTCCGGCCGGCGGGTCGCTCGCCGTCTGCGAGGACCACGACTCCGACGGCGTCTGCGAGGCGTGCGGCCGACGCTCGGCCCCGATGGCGTTCCTCGGGTGTAGCGTCTGCAAGAACTACCACGTCACGTCGCCCCGCAGCATCGTCGCACACCATCCCGCCGTCGTCGCCTTCTACCACGAGCGCGGCGTCGACGTCCAGTTCGACGCCGACGACTTCGAGAGCGTGCGGCGACGCGTGGCGCTCGTCGGCGACCACGACCAGGAGGTCGTCTCGGCGGAGCCGCCTCGCGTTCGCGTCGTCGTCAGCCACGACGGCGACGAGTTGCGACTGACGGTCGACGAGGAACTGGACGTGACCGTGACGGACTGAGGACGGCGCGGACGACACTGCACCCGCCGCGCAATCAGGCGTCCGCCCTGCTCAGTCGTCGCCACCGGCGTCCGCCGTCGCCGCGCAGTTGTTGGGGCCGAGCTCCAGTTCGAAGGCGGTGTCGTCGTCGGCGTCCTCCCGACCGAGGTTCACGGCGATTATCTCCTCGTAGTTTGCGGGACGGGGCGGCATGTCCGCGAGCACGTGCTCGACGAACGCGTCGCGACCCATCGACAGCAGGGCCAGCGACTCGCGGAGGTCGCCCAGTCGCGCGCTGTAGGTGTCGTCGCCGACCGGTTCGGCGGCCGGGCCGAAGTGACCCGGCGCGACCACCGTGTCGTCGGGGAGCGCCAGGACGTTGCCGTGGAGCGTCTCGTGGAGCTGTCGCGCCGCGTCGGGCGCACCCACGTCGCCCTCTTCGAGGTCGGGGCGGGCGACGCTCTCGGTGAACAGCCCGTCGCCCGACAGGAGGGCGCTCCCGTCGACCAGATACGACGTCATCCCGGTCGTGTGGCCCGGCGTGTGGACGACGTCGACCGGAACGCCGCCGACCGAGAGGGTGTCGCCGTCCTCTACGGCGGTGAACTCGACGTCGAACTCGATGCCGCGGGCGACGGCGGGGGCCGGAACGACGGCCTCGGCACCTTCCGCTGCGAGTTCGCGCACGCCGCTGACGTGGTCGGCGTGGACGTGCGTGTCGACGGCGTACGCCAGGTCGACGCCGAGGTCGGCGGCGTCGGCCAGGTACCGGTCGGCGAACGCCCGAAGCGGGTCGACGACGGCCGCTTCGTCCCCGACGACGAGGTAGCTCAGACAGCCGGAGGACGGGCGCTGGTACTGGAACAGCCGTCCCTCGCCGTCGTAGCGGGACACCTCGTGACGTTCGTAGACGCTCGCCCAGCCGTTCATCCCTCCGGCGAGGTTGACCGCGTTCCGTCCCGCCGCTTCGAGTTGTCCGGCGACGTACTCGCTGGACCCGCCTTTCGCGCAGACGACGACCAGCGGGTCCGCCTCGGGCACCCGGGCGAGCATCTCCTCGTCCACGCCGTCGAGGAACTCGAAGTACGGGACGTTCTCGACCTCGGCGGCCTCGTCGTCGACGTGCCACTCTTCGAACTCCGACGTGGCGCGCACGTCGAGTATCGTCGTCCGTTCGCCGCCGTCGAGTCGCTCTTTCAGGTCCTGGGCGTCCATCGAATCGACGGACGCGTCCACTTCCGGAATCTCACCCTCCCCCGTCATGTGCTAGCGTGAGTCGGTAGTGGCGATAAGCGTGGCGGCTCCCGTCTGGGACTCGAAAGGACGCCCGGAGGGGCGGAGACCTGTCGGTCGACGGAAAACCGGTATAACACGAAAATGACAATAATCCGGTATGCCCGGTGGTTTCATCGAGCGGATGGAACGTATCGCCGACCACCTGGGCGACGGGTGGGTCGTCGGCGACCTCACCGCCGACCCCGACGGGATCAGTGCAGCAGCGCGCTACGACCACGAGGGCGGTCGTCGCGTCCGCTGGACGGTCACCCCCGGAGGCCAGTGCGTCTCGCTGCAGGACGGTGACGGGACCGAACGGACGTGGCTTGATTCGCCGGCGGTCGACGTTCGCGTCGCGGCCGACGCGATCCAGGACTGCGTCTGGTTCGTCGAACGAGGACAGGCGGCGTCGGGCCTGATGACGCTGCCTTCCGGCCACGCACCGCCGACCGACCCCACGGACGCGTCCGCTGTCGACGACCCCCGGCGACGCTCGACACCGACGGCGTCGCGTCGTCGCCACCGAAACAGAGCGTCGGGAGGGTCACGTGACGACAGTCACCGCGGAGCATCGTATCGGAATAATCCGGAAACCACCCCACCGAATTTAAGTTGCGTCGGCCCCGTAACAGTATCATCGGCGGGGGCAGGGTGTCCGACGCATCGTGTGCCACCGCCACCGCACAGTTCGACAGTCGACCCGCGACCGCCCCTGCAATCCGGGGTCGGTCGTAAATCCATCAGCCACCACACATGCCGAACAAACAACTCAGCGACTGGCAGAAGGTAGTCATCATGGCGTGCGCGCCGTTCTTCGGGAACCGCGCCATCGCGAAGAAGGCGAACTGCTCCGTCTGGGCAGTCCGGAAGTACCGCAACCGAATGAAGGAACGGGAAGCCCCGCTCGACGTCGACGAGGAGGAGGACGCGGTCGTCACCCCCGAAGGGATGTCCGTCCTCGACGACATCGTGCAGGCTGGACTCGACGAACGGGACGGGCGGATCTGACGCGCTGCGTCCGTCTGCCCTCGACGAACACCTCATTTTTCGGAACCACTGCGAGTAGCGACTCGCGCGTCGACCGGTCGCCCTGACGTCGGACGGACTGCATCTGGCACCGGGTTCGCGCCACGGAAAACCAGTTTATACCGATACTCCTGTTGGAACGAACATGTCGCGCAGCGATTCGACAGGGGAGGAACGCACCCCGACGTACGCGGTACAGTTCGTGCTCGAAGTCGACGACCGGGCGTTCGCCGACGCCCTCCTGGACGAGGTCCCCGACGCTGACGCGGTGGGCGTCGAACCCGACGGTCACCGGACGTACGTGGACGAGACGGCGCTCGGGAATCCGGCCGTGGGCGCGTCGATCCCCTTCGACGACCGCCGTGCCGCGCGGTCGCTGTACGAGTCCGTCCAGGACGTCGACGGCATGGCCCACTGCGTCGAGTCGGGGACGCTCGCCATCCGCGAGTACCGCGGCGACGTCGCAGCGGGGTACGAACCGCGCGTCCTCGCCCGGACCGGATACCCCCGACCAAACCACATTTAATTGACAGACGTGGTACGTGTGGCACGATGACGGCCAACCCCGTTGTGCGCCGCGCCGGAGGTGTGTTCCCGTGCTGACCTCCGCCGAGCGGTCCCGACTGGAGAACAGCCTTCCGGGGTCGTACGACCTGACGTGGGAGGGGACGACCTACACGTACGGCTTCGAGACGTGGTGGACCGACGAGAACCACACGCGCAGCTACCCCGAGGCGATACTGGGGTGGACCGAACGCGGCGTCGAAGTCGAGGACGTGCAGTCGCTGGGCCGCGTCGTCGCCATCGACGAGCGACCGGGCGAGAACGTCTGCGAGTACACCCACGCCACGCGCCTGTACGACGAACTGTCGGTGACGTGTCTCGTCGCGGACGCGACTAACGACGACGGCGTTCCGCCGCACCCTCGCGCGGAGGCGTTCGCGACGGTCCTGCGAGACCACTTCCGGTACGCGGTGGACCAGAACGCCACGGGGACCGACGGCGAGCGTCCCGTCGTCGTGCGCAGTGCCATGAGACCGGTCCACGACGCCCACGCAGACCCGACCGGGACCGACGTCCAGGAGTACGAGTTCCGCGTCCGCGTCCACTACACCGACAGGCACATCGAGACCGTGGACGCCACCGAGGCCGTGGAGTACAGCGTCGAGCGGACGCAGAACTGATGGACTAGCCTTTCTTCCGTCGTTCTCCGAACGACCCAGGACGCGAGAAGGACAGCCGCAGGACGCCCACGATAATTATCAGAAAACCAATATATATGCCCCAGGCCTGTAGATGTAAACGCCAGTCCCATGCCAGTTTCAGTAGTCGACATCAACCTGTCGGCCTCGACCGGAGCGACGGCGAAGCCGACGTACAACGACATCGCACTGATCGGTCACGCGACGACCGAACCGGCAGTCGGGTTCGACAACGCGAAGCGGTACTCGAACCCGACTGACGTCGCCAGCGACTTCGGCGACGGCAGCGACGTGCACGTCGCGTCGCAGGCGCTCTCCCAGATGGGCGTCGAATCCTGGGTCGCGGCGACCGCCGATGAGAAGACCGTCTCCGGGGAGCTGCTCGGCGGAGACGCCTCCAGCACCAGTACCGGGACCATCTCGAACGTCCCGCTCCACGACGACCTGAGCGTCGTCTCCGTCTACGTCGACGGCAAGCAGAAGACGGTCGTGCCCAAGACGTCGAGCCCGCCGGACGCGGACGGCTCGCCCGCGACCGACGAGGCGTTCGTCAACTTCGACACCGGCGAGGTCGTCACCGGTGAGTCCACGAGCGGAAGCGGGTCCGGAATCGAGGCGGACTACCACTACCTCGACTGGACCAGCCTCGAGGCCGAACTCGAACCGCTCGGCCTCGACCTGTTCGTCCTCGCCGACACCCACTGCGAGCGCCAGCACGTGGGCAACCTCGACGAACTCGTCACGTTCGCCGGGTCCGTCGACGGCGCGGTGGTCGGCGCGCACGCGAACGGCGCTACCGCCACCGACGACGCCGAGGCGCTGGCGACGGCCCACGACGTGGCTGGTGCCGTCCCGAGCGGCGACCTGCTCATGGTCGCGCACAAGTCCAGCGAGGACGTCGCCGCCTACATCGCGGGGCAGCTCGGCGTCAACCCGGCGTGGTTCGACCCGTTCTGGGACGGCGAGGGGTACCCGTTCGACACGGAGCTCTACCGCCGCTCGCTCGTCGGCGACCCCGGTACCTCGGGGACGTTCGAGGGCGGCGACACCGACGGCAGCGGGCCGTCGAACGCTATCATCTCCGTCGACGGGACGCTCGTGCTGTCGAACTCGCTCACGACCGACGGGGCGAGTTCGGACTACCAGTACTTCGACATCGGCCGCACGGAAGCGTTCGTCGCCAGCGAGGTCGAGGAGGCGCTGAAGAGCCTCCGTCTCGACAACGACCAGATCCCGTTCACCAAGGACGGCCGCTCGCAGATCCTCGGCGCGATCCGCGGCCGCCTCCAGCAGTACGTCGGGTCGAACAACGCGCCGTTGTCCGATCTCGAAGTAAGCGCACCGACGATCGACCAGCTTTCGGACGCGGACAAAGCCAACCGGGTCTTCAGCGGCATCACCGTCGAAGGCACGCTGGCCAGCAACGTCCACGAGTTCGGCGTCGAACTTAACGTCCGCGTCTGAGGAGTGACCACCAATGGCAAACACAGAATACGACGCCCGTGAGGTTTCAATCACGGTCAACGGCGAACAGATCGCAGACATCGACAGCTTCGGCTACGACCAGTCGAAGGCCCACGAACTGGAGCGCACCCTCGACGGCGGCAGCGTCTGGGTGAAGGGGACCGGCGAGTTCACCGGCACCTTCGCCGTCAAGGCGACCTCCGACGACGTCCCGATGCTGGAGGACCTCTTCCAGGAGGGCACCGTCTTCGACGTCACCATCTCCTACGCCGAGGGCGAACCGCGCTCGGAGAGCACGTTCGTCGACTGCGTGCTGACGGACTTCGGTCCGTCGGACTACGAACTCGACGGCGTCCCGACCGTCGAGGGGTCCTGGGAAGCCGCCGAGGTCACCCACCGATAATCCACCATGACAGACGACACCGTCCTCGAACGACGCGACGCGACCGACCTCGAATCGAACGACGCGGTCGAACGTACGGTCGACGAGATGCTCGCAACCGACGACCTCGAAGTGAACGACGCCGACGCTGTTGGCACGCACGCACGCTCCAGCGACGGGACCGACTCGCCGGACGGCGAGGCAGTCGACCCCGAGAGCTTCGACTTCGATGCCCAGGAGTGGACGCTCGACGAACGTCGGCAGCCGACGGTGTTCGAGCTTCGCGGCATGAAGTTCCTCCTCGAAGAGCCGGCCGACGACGACGCGGTCCTGAACGAACTCGAGAACGTCGCCGACGCCGACCGTGCCGCCCAGATGCGAGCGCTCGTCCAGCTCGCTGTCACCAGCCCCGACGTCTCCGACGAGCGCTGGGAGGAGATGGCGTTCTCGGCGAAGCTCGCACTCGCCAGTCGCGCCGCCGAGTTCCTCGGCCTCGACGGGGGGTTTCTCGACGAGTAACCGAGTGGGCGGCGTCGCCGGCGGGCCGCATCACCGTGAGCATCGCGCTCCGGTTCGACGAGCCCATCGAAGACGTGGCTGCATGGCCCTGGAAGAAGCGGTACGCGTACGCGATCGCTCTCTCGGAACACCAGCGGGCCCAGCGCGACGCACGTCGGACGGCCCAGGGAACCGGTCGGAGCACGGGTAACGGCGTACCGACGCCACCGTCGCAGGCACCACGCGGCGTCCACCCCTCGGTCGCGAACCACGAACACGTCGTCCGCGTCAGGGACGACTGACACGCATTTCTTCACACAATGGCATTCGGATTAGAACAGATCCAGAACATCAACTCGTCGTTGAACAGCCTCAGGTCGGCGTTCGGGCAGGCCGGAAGTGCCGCCTCGGCGGCGAGCGCCAGCCTCCAGAGCGCGAACCAGGACATCGGCGCCATCTCGAATCACGTCACGATCGCGACGACGTCGCTGAAGTACCTCCGGAGCGCCTGGGGGGTCCTCGTCGCGGGTGCGACCCGCGAGAGCAAGAGCCTGCGTGCGGACATCGAGGAGCTGAACGCGGCCTACAGGAACCTGCAGTCGTCGATGGGGGCGGCCGTCGCGCCAGCCTTCGAAGTCGTCGCGGAGACGCTCACAGGCGTGCTACAGCTCCTGAACGAACACAGGTCGGTGGCGAAGGCGCTGGGGGTGGCGATGGGCGTGGTCCTGTCGGTGCTCTCGGTCCTCGTCGCGGAGTACGCCGCGCTGACGACGCAGCTCGTGTTCACCGAGACGTTGCTCGCCAGCACCAGGACCGGCGCGTACCTGACCGCCGCCGCCGAGAAGGCGTGGGCGACGGCGACCTCGGCCGTGACGAAGGCGAAGACCGTGCTGGCAGGCGTGCTGAGCAAGGAGAACCTGTTGAAAGCAGCGGGCGCGGTGAAGTCGGCGGCACTCGCGGCTGCGGAGTACGCGCTCGCCGGTGCAGAGTGGGCGGTCGCCGCCGGAGCGACGGCAGCGAGCGTCGGCGTCGGCCTGCTCGGGGCCGCGCTCAGTGCGCTCGGCATCGGCCCGCTGCTCGTCCTGCTCGGCGCGCTCGTCGGGGGACTCGCACTGCTCGCCGACCACCTCGGACTGATCGACTTCGACCCCATCGTCGCCGGATTCCAGTCCTTCGTCGAGACGCTGGCCGGCCTCCTTCCGTCGGTCGACCAGGTCGTCAGCTTCCTGAAGACGCTCGTCGGTGTCGGCGGCGAGCCGACGGGCATGGCGAAGTGGGCGAAGCTGCTGCTGTCGGTGCTGTTCCCCGTCCTGCCCGTCGTTCAGGGAATCATCGCGGGGGTGCAGGCGCTCTCGTCGGTCCTCTCCGACCTCGACGTGAGCGGCGTCCTCGCCGGCCTGGTCCCCTCGAACCTCCTCGGCTCGATCGGCGACGTCGCCTCGAAAGCGGGAGCGACCCTGCTCCGGACACTCGCCGCCGGCATCGTCGGTGTCGGAGCCGGACCCGTCGTCTCCGCACTGAAGGCCGCGCTCGGCCCGCTCGGGGCGCTGCTCCCCGCCAGCGACGCGGACGAGGGGCCGCTCTCGAACCTGACCGGCGCGGGCGCGTCGCTCGTGAGAACCATCGCGTCCGGCGTACTCGCTGCGCCGACGGCCATCGCGGGTGCGGTCGCGAACGTCCTCGGGAACGCCCTCGGCAGTCTCGGGGGAGCGGCGCTCTCGCTCGGCGCCGAGATCGCCTCCGGCATCGCGAGCGGCATCCAGAACGCCGCAGGGGCAATCGACAACGCCGTTTCGGGCGTGGTCGGCGGTGCCGTCGACGCGGCTGGAGGTGCCGCCGATGCGGTCGGGAGCGCGGTGTCCGGCGCCACGAACGCCGCTGCGGGCGCGGCGAACGCCGTCTCGAACGCGGCCGGAGCTGCGGGCTCGGTCGCGTCCGACGTCGGCGGTGCCGCGGCCGGAGCGACGCGGGCGGTCGGGGACGTCGCCGGCGGCATCGCGAACGCTGCCGGTGGCCTCCTTGGCGGCGGAGGCAGCGGTGGGGCCAAGACGCAGAACAACAACACGCAGATCCACTTCCACGGGGAGGTCCACGACGCACAGAAAGTCGACCGGAAGGTCAGGAAGGCCCAGCGTCAGGCCGTCAGACAGGCCCACGGCGGCATCGAGGACGCACTGGACATGGGCAGAGACGCCAGGGAGTCACTGCTATGAACGCACAACTTCGACGGAACTCGGGAGCATCGAGTCGCGAGACGTCCATGCTCGTCGGCGACGTCGCGCTGGAGAACGTGACCAAGGTGAGCGAACGCGGCGGCCAGCAGGCGCCGACGAAGAAGACCGAGAAGGGGTTCTCGTACGGCACCGCGGTCGGGCCGGAGCCGGTGTCGGCGACGTTCGAGGCGGTCGTCGAACCGGCGACCTACTCGCGACTCGCAGACGTCCGCAACGCCGACGAGCCGTTCCCGGTCACGGTCGGGGTCGTCTCGTTCGGCGCGTGTCGGCTGGACGACCTCCAGATCGACCAGGAGGCGTCGACGACGAGCCATTACTCGGTCCGCATCTCCGTAACCCAGGTGCGCGAGGCGCGGACGGGGACCGCGACACTGGTCGTCGACGCCACCGACGGACGCGGCGGGTCCGTGTTCAGCGGCGGGTCCGGTGCGACGGACCCGACCCTCGCTCGCTCCGGAACGGAATCGCCGGGGACCGCCGACTGGGGCGTCGTCGACACGGTGAGCGACCTCGCGGAGGAGATCGGTTTCGCATGACCCTCGAGACGATTCCGATCCCCACGGAGGCGGCCGAGCGCATGGAGCCGATTCGCCTGGAGACGACCGAACTCGACGCCTGGCCGGGCCACCGGTTCGAGGTCCGCTTCGACTGGAACGGCCACCTCGACCGGTGGATACTGCGCATCGCCCACCGCGAGACCGGCCGCGAGTTCGTCCGCGCCCCGGCCTGCCTCATGCGCGAGTACTCCCTCGACCCGTACGTCACGTTCGTCCTCTTCGACCCCGCGAACGAGGCCGAGCGCGTGACGCCCTCGAACCTCGGGAGCGAGGTCGTCCTCGGCGTGCTTCCGGGGCCGGGGGTGAGCTGATGGTCTGGAAGCAGTACCGCCGCGTGGACGTCGGCGACCTCTCCGTCGAGGACCTCGACGTGGAGATCACGGTCGAGACGAGCAAGGACGGCGAACTCACGTTCGAGGTGAGCGTCTGGAACCTCACCGAGGAGTCGTGGCGCCAGATACGAACGGGCGACGACTGCCGCGTCGTCCTGGGCTGGGAGAACGGACCCACCCGCAGCGTCGTTCAGGGGGTCGTCCAGAAGAAACGAAAGGAGGTCGACGGCACCGACGTTCGGTGTCGGGTGCAGGGCACGGACCGGAGCGACGAGCGGACCAGACGGCGGTTCTCGAAGACCCTCAGGGGGAAATCGCCCGACCAGATCGCGCGGTACGTCGCGGGACAGGTCGGACTCACGGCGGGCGAGATCGAACCCGTCGGCGCGACCATCGACGGTAACTGGACCATCTCGAAGGACAGACCGGCTCGCTACTGGCTCGACCAGCTCGTCGAGGAGGCCCAGAAGCGAACCGACACGGCGTGGGAGTGGCTGGTGGAGGCCGGGAAGCTCCACTTCGTGACCAAGGACGGCCGGAAGGAGGGGGCCGTCGAACTCTCCTTCGACAACGCGCTCGTCAGCATCGGCGAGGCCGACGGCGAGTCGCAGGCGGAGACGGGCGAACTGACGTTCGAGGCGCTGTGCGAGCCGCGGTTGCGACGCGGGAGCACCGTCGTCGTCGACACGGACGAGTACCAGGGCGCCTACTCCCTGACGAAGTACGCGTTCGTCTCGGACACCGGGACGGGAGACCACTACGTCGAGGGGCGACTCGCCCCGCTCGGCGTCGAGTACACGATACGATGACACCAACGACGATGAGCCGAACGACGAGCCGTACGTCACGGCAGACGGTACAGCGACCCCCGTGCGAACGACGCGCGGGTGCAACGACGTGGCCGAGCCTGTCGCAGCCAGCGGACGAGCCCGTCGGCGTCCAGACGAGCACGGACGTCGTCGTAGCCGTTCCCAACGCGTCGGACGACGGACGTCCGGGCTGCCAGCGCGGGAGTCGCGACGGGGTGGACCGATGAGCGACATCCCGGCGCTCCTGCGCGAGTACGTCGCCGACGAACTGCGTGGCGTCTACACCGTGTCGATGGTCGTCGTCGAGTCGGTCGACGACGGGAGCCGACGCTGCACGGTGAGCTTCAAGCGCGACGAGGACGTCATCGTCGACGACGTTCCCATCGCGTCGGTGTTCGCGTCGGCCGACGGCTACGGCGAGATCGTCCCCGTCGAACAGGGAGACGAGGGCTTCGTCCTGCACACCAAGGAGCCGCTGGACGACCTCCTCGTCCAGCGAGGTCACCAGGACGTCGGGTACGAACAGCGACAGTTCGCGCCCCAGGACGCCGTCTTCTTCCCCTGCGTCTGGAACGAGCAGGACACCATCCCCGACCACGACCCGGGCGAGTACCTCGTCGCCCACGCGGACAGCGTCGTCCGCATCAAGCCGGACGGGCGGGTGGAACTGGCCGGCGCGACCGGGCAGACCCTCTCCATCGACCCCGACGCCAGCGAGACTACGGTGACCCATCCGGCGGGGCCGACGCTGCGCCTCCACGCGGGCGGCATCGACGTCGAGGGACGGGTCACCGTCGGCGACCCCGACGCGACGACGTCCGTCGCCGTGCAGGACCACACCCACGAGGTGACGCTGAGCGACGGGACGACCGCGACGACCACCTCGCCGAACGAGGGCGGTACCGACACCCAGATATCGTGAGCCACCGGCTGCCGAAAACACACATATAATCAATGTTACAACTAGACGACCGGATGACGCGATTCGGGAAGACACTGGCGCTCGAAGCGGACGGGGACCTCGCGGTGAACGAGTTGAACACCCTCCGATGGATCGACGGTCACGAGGCCGTCGTGCAGGACCTGAAGGTCACGCTGGCGACGATCCAGGGCGAGGACCCGTTCGCCCCCGAGCACGGCATCGACATGTTCGCCGCGACCGGCACCAGCGAGGCGAGACTGAAGCTGGAGATAGTACAGGCGCTGGACCGCGACGAGCGAGTCAAGAAGGTGAACGAGGTGACGATCGACCCGGCGGCCGACGCGCGCACGGCGTCGGTCCGGGTCACGGTCACGCTCGTCGACGACAGCCAGCAGACGTTCGAGGTGACACGATGAGCTACGGAGTCCAGGACGACGGCACGTTCGAACGGAAACACATCGACGACGTACAGGAGAGCCTGACGAACAAGCTGCGGCAGGAGGCGGGCGAGAACATCGACCTGACCCAGTCCTCGCCGGTCAAGCAGTTGCTCGACACGGTGGCGCTGGAGGTCGCCGGCCTCTGGGAGGCCGCCGAGGAGAACTACTACGCGACCTACTACGAGGACGCGTTCGGGACGCAGCTCGACAAGCTACTGTCGCTCGCGGGGATGTCCCGTATCCCGCGGCGGTCGGCGACCGGCGAGGTCGAGTTCCGCACGAACGGCCCCAACAGCACGGACAAGACGATCCCGAAGGGGACGGAGGTGACGACGAAGCCCACGGACGCGAAGCCCGCGATCCCGTTCGAGACGGTGGCGGAGGCGACGCTCCCGAAGGGCGAGACCAGCGTCACGGTCCCCGTCGAGGGGAAGAAGCCGTGGGAGACCGACGTCGACGAGGAGTGGCTGGGGGCCGAGACGAACGTCGCGCCGGACACCATCACGGAGCTCGCGGAGCCGATCTCCGGCGTCGAGACGGTGACGAACCCGACGGCGACCGGCGACCCGTCCGCCGGCTTCGTCGAGGGCCGCGACCGCGAGACGGACGCGGAGTTCAAGCTTCGGTACGAGAACACCTTCGCCAAGTCGGGGGACGCGACGATGGACGCGGTCCGCTCTGAGATCTTCAACGCGTCCGCCGACGTCGTGAACGTCCACATGGAGGAGAACGTCACGATGACGGACGACACCGACGCCGGCGGGCTTCCGGCGAAGTCGTTCCGGGCGACGGTGCTCGGCGGCTCCCCGGACGAGATCGCGCAGGCCATCTTCGACTCGCGGCCGGCGGGCATCCGGTCGTATGGCGATCGGACGGGGACCGCCGAGACCACCGACGGCGAGACCAGGATCGAACAGTTCCAGCGGGCCACCCAGGTAGACGTCCACGCCGACGTCACCGTCGACACGACGGACACGTTCCCGAGCGACGGCGCGACCCGGATCGCGGACAACGTCGTCCACTACGTCGGCGGCACCGACAGCGCCGGCCTGGCCATCTCCGGAACGGAGATCGGCGAGGAGGTCGTTTACGACCAGGTGTTCGCCGCGGTCATGCGCGTGACCGGCGTGCGAGAGGTCGACCTGACGCTCGGGACGGGAGAGGACCCCACCGGGACGGCGAACCTCCCGGTCGGGCGGACCGAGGTGGCGCGCACCGACCTGGACTGGCTCGACGTGACGGTGAACTAGCATGGCCGGGACGCCACGCGAACGGCTCGCACGGAACCTCAAGAGCCCGTACCCGGACGACGACGGCACGTTCTGGAGCGACCTGCTGGCCACCGTCGCGGCCGAGGTCGAGGACCTCGAAGCGGCCAACGAGGCCGTCCTCGACTCGAAGGTCATCGACGACGCGACGGGCGCGCAACTGGACAGGCTCGGCGAACTCGTCGACACCAAGCGCGAGAGCGGCGAGTCCGACGACCACTACCGCGGCCGACTCACCGTCCAGCTCCGGCGGTTCCTCAGCGGGGCGACGACGGACCAGATAACAGAGACGGCCGCGATACTGCTCGACACCGACACCGACCATATCACCATCGAGGAGGACTTCGCGGTCGAACCCGGTCGCTTCGTCGTCCGGGTCTGGCAGCGCGACCTCGACGCGGCCGGGGTGAGCGACACCGAGTTCCGGTCGTTCGTCGACCAGGTGCGGAGCGCCGGCGTCCGGACGGTCGAGCAGGTCCGCGGCACGTTCGTCTACCGCTCCGAGAGCGACTACCTGGGCGACGCGAACGACCCGGCGAAGGGGTACAGGGACGCGACCGACGGCTTCGAGAACGGCACGTACGCCGGCATCCTCTGAGCATGAGCAAACACGAGAGACCAGCGACGAACGACGAGGGACGGACGGCAACCGAGACCGACGACGCGACGACGAACGACGGGACGGCGACGAACCGACCAGCGCCGGCGGACGCGGCGACCGAGCGGCCGACCGACGGAGATGATTCCGGCGAAGCAGCGGTCGGCGAACCGACGGCCGGTGAATCGGCGGCGGACGACGATGAGCCGTTCGACCCCGAGGTCGAGGGGAAGCGCGAGGCCAAGCGACTGCTTCGAGCGGTCGACGGCGAGACCGCACGCGCTCGCGCCGAGACGGCAGTCGCCCGCAAACGGGCGGCGGTCGAACGGCTGCACCGGCAGTTGAACGAGGCGGAACAGCGACGCCAGCGCATCAGCCAGCGCGTCGAGGCGCTGGAGTACACCGTCGAACGGCTGGCGGACGCCGACCCCGACCGGCTCGTCCTGCAACGGCTGGAAGGCGGCGTGTCGATGAGCGTCCCGGCCGGCGAGCGCGAGTCGGTGCGTGACGACCTCCACGAGCGGAGACGGCGGCTCCGGCGGCGTCTCGACGACGTCGAGGGACGTATCGAAGCGACGCGGCGCAGCCTCCGGACCGACCGCGTCGCACTCGACCACCTGCAGAACCACGAGGACCTGGTGAGCGACCGATGACCGACCAACCTGCACTCACGCTCGAATCGTACGTCTGGAACGACAGCGGCACCAAGCCGACGGAGGGCGACGAGATATACGTCGCGGGCGACCAGCCCATCGCCGCCTACGACAACTGGGCGATGTGGGCGGTCACCACCGACGTCGCGAACCTCAACGACACGCTCGGGAACCACTCGCACTTCCACGAGGTCGGCGGTCAGGACGAACTCGACCTCGACGGACTCGGCGTCGGGGTGAACCCGGCCGAGATCGTCAGCGAGTCCACGTCGCCGGCGTCGTTCACCTTCACCGGGACCGACCAGCGCGACGTCCACGACCGGACGGCGGTGAGGCTGACGAACGGCAGTGACTCGTCGGCGACCGAGGACGTCACCGTCGAACTGTACGAAGGGGGTGACGCCACCGGGACGCCGGTCGCCGCCGAGACGCGGAGCGTGACCATCGCCGCCGGCGGGTCGACGACGGAGACGTTCCTGGCCGACCAGCAGAAGCTCGGGGGCGGGGACTACCACGTCGAGGTCGCCACGTCGGGCACCACCGTCGCCGTCGACCAGACCGACGAACACACCCTCGGCGGCCGGTACGTCCAGCGGGAATCGGCGACCGGCGACCTCCAGCTGGTGGACCACCACGAGACGGTCTACGCGGAGCGCGACGCCGTCAGCGGCCACTGGACGACGTTCCCGGCGTTCAACACGGACGTCGACCTCCGGTACAACTCGCTGACGAACGTCGACGACGTCAACGTCGACGACGTGCGGGCGCGCAACGACGACCTCCAGGTCAGGACGAGCGGGTCCGGCAGCGGCCGCGTCACGCTTCGCGACGACGAGGCCGGCCAGGACGTCGTCCGCGCCCACGAAGGGGGCGAGGTCGAGATGCCGAACGGCCCACTTTCGGTCGGCGACGACGTGCGGACCACCGGCGGAACGACGCTCTGGGATTCCGCGAACGGGTACGTCCCCCAGGGCCGACTCCAGAACGAGAGCGTCACCGTCACCGCCGGCGACGGACTGGTCGGCGGGGGGAGCGTGGCGCTCGGCGGGTCGACGACGGTCCACGTCGAACCGGCCGACTTCGCCGGGGCCGGCCTCGTCGACGACGGCAGCGACGACCTCGCGCTGGCGGACGACAGCGTCACCGTCACCGCCGGAACGGGACTCACGGGCGGCGGTACGGTCGCGCTCGGTTCGTCCGTCTCGCTGGACGTCGACGACGCGCGGTACCTCCAGCGGGCCGGCGACTCGATGAGCGGCGCGCTGGACATGGCGGGCAACGACATCACGGGCGTCGCCCAGGCCGACGTCGGCGGCATCACCGGCGCGGAGAGCACCTTCCAGAGCAACTCCAGCGTCGCCGGGTCGGGCCACGTCAACGCGCCGTGGGTGTACACCAGCGCCATCGAGGCCCACGCGGAGCGCGGCGGCTCCTCGACCGCGATAGAGATGGGTGCGGACGCCAGCAAGACCGCTGCCGACGAGATCGCGCTCGTCACGCAGGGGAACGTCAACCTCAAGGTCGACTCGAACAACGACGTCCAGGTCACGAACACGCTGGACGCGAGCAGCGGGGCGGTCGTCCTCCCGGTCGGGACGGACAGGTGGGCCTGATTCCCGCCGACCGTCCGGGTTCGTGAAAACTGGTATAATTACAACACGTTCACAGATTAGATATGCCTGCAAACGGTTCGATATGGGTCGAAGGGTCGGACCTCCACTTCGTGGACGGGTCCGGCACCGAATGGAAGTACACCGGCACCGACACCGGCAACGATCCGAGCGGAGCGACGCCGGGGTCGATGTGGATAGAGGCGGACTCGCTGCACTACGTCGACGGCAGCGGGAACGAGCGCCGCGCTCCATGTTCGGTCGGGTCGTCCGTCGCCGGCGTGAACGGATCGGTCTGGATAGAGAACTCCGTCATCAAGATGGTCAACGGGTCGTCGCGGAAGATGCAAGCGCACCAGGACGGCCACTCGGACACCCACGGCGACAGTTACGCCGACGAACACGACGACCACACCGACGACCCGCACACCAACCAGCACGACGACCACACCGACGATCCGTTCACGGACAACCACTCCAATTACGGTCACAGCGACCACAACGACAACAGGGCAACCGGCGGGTATTCCGACGCACCCTCGCACTCAGACGGCTACACGGACGACTACGACGACTACTCGGACTACGGCTACGACGACGACTACGACGACAGCTACACCGACGGACACGAGGACCACTCGGACAGCCACACGGACACCCACAGCGACCAGCCGCTTGCGGTCTAAGAACCCTCCAGAACCTACACCATGAGCCTGCACGTCGTCGGCGGAACCGAGTGCAATATGGGCTGTGACTATTGCTACGAGGAACCCGCCCGCGAGATCGAGAACGAGAACGGGATGGCGGTCGACTACGACATGGACGCCATCATCGACCGCCTCAGCGACTGGAAGGAGAAGAAGCCGAACTCCTCGCCCGGACTGCACGGCGGCGAACCGCTGCTGATGGCAAACGAGGACATCGACCGCCTGTTCGGGTACATGAACGAACACTGGGACCGCGGCCCCTCCATCCAGACGAACGGGTCGCTCATCAAGGACGAGCACGTCGACCTGTTCGAGAAGCACGGCGTCAACGTCGGCATCTCCTGCGACGGTCCGCCGGCGCTGAACGCGAACCGGAAGGCACGCCACGGCGGCGATGACGTGACCGAGGAGTACTCCGTCCGCACGAATCGGGCGATCACACGACTCGTCGAGGCCGACGGGACGAGCGTCGGCATCATCGTCGTCCTGAACGAGGCGAACGCTGGCACCGACGAGCAGCTGGAGAAACTGCTCTCGTGGGTGGACAACCTGAACCGGATGGGCGTCACCGGCCATTTCAACCCGGCCATCCCGTACGAGGACGAGAACGTCGAGGACGTCGCACTCGACCCGGAGCGACTGACCGAGGTGTACGAACGCGCCGCCGAGTGGCTCGTCGCCGAAGAACACCGCGAGTTCGGCCCGTTCGACCAGCATCTCGACAACCTCCTGGGCAACGGCCTCGGGAACTGCGTGAACAACAAGTGCGACGTGAGCAACGCCGGGGCGGCCCAGATCATCAAGGGCGACGGGACGACGACCGGCTGTGGCAAGACGTGGAACACCTTCGGGGACGGGACCACGTTCCTGCAGGGTGACACCGCCGGGAACGAGTACGGCGAGCGCACCGAGCGCTACGACGTGCTTCGTCAGCTCCCAGGCTGGACGACCGACGACGAACCCGACCTTGGCGGCTGCAAGGGCTGCAGGTACTGGGCGGTCTGCCAGGGCGGTTGTCCGTCGGCGGGGCTGAACGACGACTGGCGCAACCGCTCGATCATGTGCAGGGCCAAGTACGCCGCCTACGAGACCCTCGAGGACCACCTCCGGTCGGCGCTGCCGAACGTCCGCCTGATAACGGACCTGCCGTGGGACGCCGACGTGAGCGACACCGCTTCCTACGACAACCTGGACATCAAGCCGTTCGGCGGCATCCGTCCCGGCGCAGACGGCCCCTCGTCGGCGAACCGGTACGGCCGACATCCCGAGAGCGTGGTCGAGGCAGCGGGGGGACTCGACGAGGTCCTCCCGGACGACCAGTCGTTCGAACGCAAGGTCGAGTTCTGGCACGAGGAGTACGACGAGGAGGTGGTCGAGGTCGACTACGAGCGACAGAACCTCCACGCCGACTCGAACGTGACGCGCCGGAGCGACGTGGGAGACGCCGAACGGACCGACCGACGGTGCGGGTGTGGCTCCGGATGTGGATGCGGCCGCGAGACCGCAGCGCACGACGCGTCGAGTGAGGATTCGGAGACCGACTGGGAGCGCGTCGACGACGGAGGTGCGGACTGATGACCGTCGACCCCCACTACCACAACCGGTTCGGCGACTACGATCCGGACGTCGACTCGTTCGCGTCGTACAACTGGAAGTCGAAGGCAACGAAAGAGCAGTGGGACAACCTGATCGACCGCATGAGGAACGTCTCCGCTGCGGCGGAGTGGCAGGCCGTCCTCGACGACGAAGCTCCGCGGACGCTCGCCCTGGTGAACGTCAGCCACAGCAACATGGAATCGTGGCTGACCCGGGCGGGCAAGCACGGCCTCGTCACGCGGACGCTCCAGTACGTCGAACCCTACAGCGGCTTCGCGCACGGTCACACGTACACCGGACGCGACAACCCAGAGCGGCTGTGTTTCACGGCCGTCGCGGAGTCCGAAGACGTGCTCGATGCGGCCGAGGACGCCTACGAGAGCGACGACGCCGCGACGAAACACAGCCGACTCGGCGAACTACTCGGGTTCCCCGACTGCTGTCGGGAGCACTTCCTCGAGAACTGGCTCGACGAACCGAGTCACGACCCGATGTACGAGGCGGCGTGCAACACGCCGTCGGCGGAGCGGGTGGCGATGACGGACGAGTACGACCACGTCCGGGTGACCGACCCGTCGCCGTGGGTCAACCCGATGTGGCGCTACTTCGGGCTCCGGTTCATCACGCACCTGCCGTGCTCGTTCGAGTGCGAGGCGTCCGAGCGCGTCGCCTATCATCGCGGTCGACTGATGGCGGACCAGGACGAAGCGGCCGCGCACGCGCTCAAGTCGTGGCTCGACGCGCCGTTCACGTGGAGCGGTCACAACGCGATCGCACACATCCGTAACGAGGCGGTCGCGGCGCAGGTCAACAGTTCGCCGTACCTCCAGGAGAAGCGCATCACGTGGCGCGGCGAGCACGCGGCCGGCGGGAAGGTTCCCGGGAAAGGCGGGGCGGTCGACGGGACGACGGTGACCCAATGAGCCGTCCCGGCGCGGGCGACGGGTACCACGACCCGGCGTGGTATCCGGCCCTCGGCGAGGTGCCGAGTCAACGCGCCCGGATCGAACGACGTGAGTGGGACGTCCTGACCGTGCTCGACGACTGCCGGTGGGACTATCTGACCCTCGTCGACGAGGCGGCCGAGATGGTCCGCACGCCCGCGGAGGAGGCCACGCCCGACTGGACGACCCGGACGTGGGACCGCGAGGGCTGGGAGGACGTGACGTACATCTCGGGGAATCCGTTCACGACCTACGCCCGCGAGGCGGAGCGGTTCGGCGTGGTCCTCGAGGAACGCGTGGGCACCTACGTCGAGGCCTTCCGCGGCGACGACGACAGCGCCTGTAACGACCTCCTGCACTGCACCCGGCCGGACCGGATGACGGACCTCGCGCTCGCGTACCTCGACGGCGAGGGACCGCCGCTGGTGGTCCACTACCTCCAGCCACACGTCCCGTACGTCGGGGACGTTGGGGTGCAGGGACGACACCGAGAACCGTTCGTACCCGACCGGGAGACTGGTGACGACCTCCTCGACACGGTCTGTCCGGCCGTCACCCTGTTCCGGGAGGGCGAGGTCTCCGGCAGCCTGCTGCGCCACGCCTATCTCGAGAATCTGAAGCTCGTCTGGCGGGAGTCCGAACGCCTTCGACGCAGAATCTACGCCAGCGACCTCACTGGAGTCGTCACCGCCGACCACGGCGAGGTGCTGGGGCCCGACCGCTGGGGGCACGGTCGACCGGAGGACCCTCGTGCCCGCATTGTGCCGTGGCTCCGGATCTAACCGTCGTCTTCGAGACGTGCGACCGGGGGTCACGACGGACCTGCCGACGGGGGAACCGACGTCGCCGCCAGGTCGGCGTCAGGGGGATCGTCGGAGCGGCGACCAGCCGGACGGCGCTTCGTGACCCGGGGTTCGTGGGGACGACAACCGACCATCGACGACTACTCGATCACTGACAGATGAACATCGTAGAACCATTCGACGTCGTCAGAGCCATCGCAGCGCTCGTGACGGCTCTCGGGACCATCGGGGGATTCGTCTACTGGCTCGCGCGGAGCTCCGCCGGGCTGGCGACCAAGTCGTACGTCGAGGAGCACGTCAACGAGGAACTCGAACCGATAGAAGACCGCGCAGCGACGGCGCTGGAACACGCGCGTCGGAACGAGAGCGAACTCCAGGAGCTGAAGAGCCTCATCGAAGGGGGAAACAGCCAGTTCGACCAGGGAATCATCGACTTCCTGGACGAGAACATCGACCGGACGAACGAAATCAAGGACGAACTCGACGAGATCCGCCGGAGCATCACGACGCTCAAGCACGTCGAGCAGGCGGACGACCGGACGGACGACGACTGACGCGCCAGCCCGCGACCGGATTCGGCGTTTTCTCGACCGGTGACGCTCCGGCTACCACCTGCTGGTAGCACGGGTCGACGCCGAACTGGCGGCGCTAGCACCGATAGACACCGATAGCGGAGGTGGACTACCAGCTAACCGACCCTCGCGAGCGACCGCTGCGGGGTCGAGGGAGGCGGCGGCGCTCGCTGCGTGTCTGCCGTCGTCTCCAGTTTCCGGCCGCTGGCAGTCCGCACGGGGAACGAACTGCCAGGCGTCGGCCCCGGAGTCGCTACCAGCAGGTGTGAGGCGGGGCGACCGACCCCCGCCGGACCCGTGTGACTCCGGTCCTGGGTCGGCGCCGTCAGGCCCGCATCCGCTCCGACGCCGAGAGCAGGGGGTCCGGTCTCCAGACGAGCAGTCGGTGGTATCCATCGCGACTCTTGTCCTTGCGGACGCGGCGCGGCGAGTCCGCGCCGAGGTCGACCAGCTTGGTGAACACCCGTTCGACCTCGCTCGTGCTGAACGTCCGGTCGAACCGCGCCGCCAGGTACGGTTTGACCTCGGGAGCGACGAAGACGAGTCGGCGGCCGTTCTCGTCGGCGACGAGCGAGCCCCAGACGGTCGCGTGGACGAGGAGTTCGCGGGCGCGTTCGTGGACCGGATAGACGCGATCTACGACGTCGTCGGGGCCGCGGCGAAGCAGGCGGACGAGTTTGTCCTCCGCGGCCACGGCGTCGTCGACGGCGACGTCCAGTTCGTCCGCGAGGTGCGTCACGCGCTTCTCGACCAGCGCGTCGGCCCTGCTTCGGGTCTTCTGTTCGTCCACGAGGTCCGACCGGAGCGCCTCGATATCCTCGCGGAGGTCGTCTTTCGCGTTCTGGACGATCTGCGTGCGCTGGATCTGTTCGTCGCGGATCGCCGCCTCGCGGTCGTCACGCTCGCCGGAGAGTTCGGCCGCGAGACCGTCGAGGCGTGCCCGCTGTTCGGCCACGCTGTCCTCCAGTTGCGAGACCCTGTCACGGAGGTCCGCGACGAGGGCAGCGATGTCTTCGTCGTGCTGTTCTCCCGGGGAGTCGGAAACGTCGTTGCTCGTACTCATGAACTCGAATCGGCCGCGAAACGGTTCTGAACCGGGCCTCTGGGCGGTACGCTACGAGCGAGGGTCGTCGAACGTGACGACGCGCTCGTCGCAGGTGCGGTCCGTCTGTGGTGGCTGATGGTGCGTCGTGGGGCGAAGCAGTGGTGGCGCCACCTGTTCGTTTTCGTCCAGTTCCGTTTAATGGTTGGCCTGCAGCGGAGTGAAAGTGAAAACGCGGGCGTCAGGGACGCATCGGACGCTGGCGGGGACGGCGGGTTAATTACCCGGGGAACGGCCGTCGGGCTAACCGCTCTGAAGGAGTGAAAGTGAAACCTGACCGGGCGCGACCTCGAAGACGGACCGAACGAGGTCGGTCCATACTCCGCACCATCAGCCACCACGCTTATGAAGTACGGAGCATGCGTATTACCCCGCTCGTTCCACATAATGGTACCGGTGGGCCGAATGGACGAAGGCGGCACGGGCACCGACGCAGCAGATATACCGCGACCCGCGATTCCGGGCCGTCCTGTGGGCTGTCGTCCGAACGCGACGCTGCCCAGGCAGGTCGAACGCCCGGAGTTCGGCCCGCAGCGCGGCGGCGAAGAACGCCGCACCGTCTCCCGCTCCGAACGGGCGGTCCACGGTATCGTCTCCTCACCCGGCGGTAGTTCGACCTCGAAGGTGGCCCACGAACAGCACCGCGACGCCTTCCAGGCCAGGTTCGCTATCGACGAGCACACCTCCGGACTCCGGTCGAGCACGAACGAGAAGCCACCGTCCAGTTCCTCGACGAACTGGTCGAGGCGGGCTACTCGCGAGAACAGTACGACGAGACACCGCCCAGGGTCGAGTACGACCTCACGTCCACGGGCGCGCACCTGTGTCGACGACTCGAACTGCTGCTCCAGTGGGTCGGGGAGCAGGAGGACGGGACGTGACGGTCGTCAATCGCGGTCGGGACGGGGCGCGTTCTCGTACTTGACCATCTTCTCGGGCTTGTCCGATATCGTCTCGTAGATGCGCTGGAGGGTCTCCTCCGCCTCGAGCAGGTTGTGGTCGTCGAGGAACCGGCGGCCGTCGTCGGTGAGGCCGTAGAACTTCCAGGGGTAACCCTGTCGCCGTTCGTCGTCCGGCAGCGCGACCTCCTCGACGACGCCGGCGTCGATCAGCTTCTGGACGTGCTTGTAGACGGTCGCGTCGCTCACGCTGGGGTTCAGTCGTTCGAGTTCGTACATCGACGGCAGCTGTTCGGGGTGCTGGAGGATGTTGTTGACCAGCGCGAACCGCGTCCGCTGGGTCACGAAGTGGACGAGTTCGCGTCCCGTCGCTCCCTCGGACGTCCCCAGGTCGGTGCTCATGTGAGCAGCTAGTGACTGCACGGACAAGTAGTTTACCCTGAAGTAAATTACTCTGGAGTAGACCACCCCGGTCGACCAGCAGCCTCGCGTTACGCCGCCGTAGAGCCAGCGACGACCGTTCCGGTTCGATGGGCGTCGGAACGACGCATCCGCCTATTGAACGAGTGAACTACGTCGTAAACTATATTCGAGGCACGCGAAAACAACCGCGCGTGCCAGACGAGGAGACACCGGTCCCGGAGGACGTGCTGACGAGCGCGAGCGAACGACTCGACGAGAAGGAGCCCTCGCTGGCGGACAACGAAGAGATACTCCACGCGCTGAGCGAACTGACCCCCGTCTACGAGAACGACCGCACGTACTTCGTGCTCGGGAACTACGCCCGCGAGCCCATTCGGCGGCTGAACCTCGTCGTCGACCGGCTGAACCGCCGCGAGGACACCTACGCCTTCCGGATGGTCGACATCAGGGGCGAGTGGGACAACAGCATCCAGAAGTTCTGCCTCGTCGCGGACCTCGTCACCTGCCTCGTCGGCGTCGCCGAGAAGGAGCCGAGCGACTTCCTCGTCGAACAGGGGTTGCTCGTGGGGACGGTGGAGTACTTCAGGAAGAGCCACGTGCTCAAGCGCGAGTACGAGGACGAGGACCACCCGTTCGGCTGGATGCAGGACGGCGTCTTCGAACTGCTCGACGACGAGGGCCGCCTCTACCGCTGGCGGACCGAGGAGGACCTCGTCGACGCCGCTGAGGAACTGCCGTAGCGCCCGGCGACCTCACCGCCGACGGACTGTCGCCTCGACGGTTACCTCCGGGCGCAGGACCAGCGACGGCGCGAACGAGAGCGGGCCGTCGGTCGCGACGTCGAGCGCGACCGCCCGGACCATCGTCGCGATCGTCAGTTCGAGACGTGCGAACCGCATCCCCAGTGGCGTGGGCCGCCGCTGAACGGGAAGTAGGCGTACTCCAGCCGGTCGGACTCCCGCTCCCATCGGGACGGGGCGAACGTCTCCGGGCGTCCCAGAACCGCTCGTCGCGGTGGAGGACCCACTGCGGGACGGTGAGCCGTGCACCACGGGGGAGGTCGTACCCGCCGAGCGTCACCGGCTCCATCGTCTGCCGGTTGCCCGCCCACGTCGGGGGTACAGGCGCAGCGTCTCGCTGGCGACGTGCCGCGTCCGCTCCAGGTCGTCGAAGTGCTCGCTGCGCGGGGGTCCGTCGTCGGCGACCGCTTCGCCCTCGCTCGCCAGCGATTCCCTGACCCGGGGACGCCGGCTCAGTTCGTACCAGGCGTAGGTGAGCGCCACCGCCGAGGTGTCGTGGCCGGCGAGCAACAGCCCCACGAGGGTGTCCCTGACCTCCGCCATCGAGAGGTCGCCGCGGTCGCGAGCCGCCGGCAGGACCGAGCACACGTCGCCGTCGCCGGACGAGCGGGCCGCGAGCACGCCGGCAACGTAGGCGTCCAGTTCGGCGACGCGCCGCTCGAATCGCCGTTCGGTCGGGGTCGGTAGCCAGCCGGGCAACAGCCGTCCGAACCGGCGTGGGTCGGCTCGCGCGACGAGCGCGTCGGCGGCGTCCATGGCGACGGCCTCGTCGCCCTCGACGTCGATGCCGAGGAGGGTGTCGCCGAGGACGTGCAGGGTCAGCAGTCGCATCTGGTGGTGCAGGTCCAGTCGCTCGCCGTCGGCCCAGCCCGCCACGTGCTCGGCCGTGCGCTCGGTCATCCGTCCGCCGTAACCCTCGATGCCGTCCCAGGTGAACGCCGGCTGGAGCGCGCCCCTGTGCCGCCGCCAGCGGTCGCCCGTGTTCGCGGTCAGCGCGTCGTCCTCGATGCCGCTGAACGTCTCGCGCTGCTCGCGGCCGATGGTGAACCGTCCCTCGCTGTCGAGCAGAACCTCCTCGATCAGTTCGGGCCCGGTGACGAGGTACATCGACCGGCCGGGGAACTCCAGGCGGACGACGTCGCCGTGACGTGCCCACGACTCCATCGCACCGAACGGGTCGCGGGAGAACGCGAGGCCGTTTCCCAGCAGCGGAACGCCGTCGGGGGTCGGTGGAGTGGCGTCGTGGCCCATGCCCCGGTGTACGACGCCCCACGGAATAACTCCGGGTCCGGGGCGACCCGGGACGACCCTGGGTCATCGACGACGTGCGGTCGGCAGCCGAATCAGGACCAGACTCACGGACAGCATTTATGTCAACTCCCGCCGAAATCCCGACCGTGCCCTCCACCGTGTTCGTCCGGCTTCGGGAGCGAGCGACGACGCAGCGCAACGTCACGATATACCTCGCCATCCTCGTCGCCGTGCCGCTCGCGTCCGCCTTCAATACGGCTGTCGGCGGAGCCCAGGGCGGCTTCCTCCTGCTGATGACGCTGGCCGTCGGCGTGCCGTCGGCGTACGACGGGTACTGGCCGGCGTACGACGCGACCTGGAAGGCGGTGGCGTGGATACTCGCCGCCTGCGCGGTCGTGACCGTCGAGTTCATCGGTCTCTACCTCGCCGGGACCGACCTGCTCTCGCTGTCGCCGTTCGTCGCCAGTATCGTAGCGTTCCTCGTCGTCGACTTCGGCAATCTCGCGTGGCTGAGCGTCATGCGTCGCCGGTAGCTGGCGCACTCGCTGGTGCCGTCCGAACGATCCGGAGAAGAGCGTTTCAGTCCCCGCGGGCGCGCCGGGTCGTCCATCACGGCGGCGCTGCGGTCTCGAACGCCGGTTCGTCGACAGCGGCGACCGCGTGCCGGACGTACGCAGCGGAACGCTACACGTGGGCGCGGACCGTCGACGAACTGGAGTCGGTGTACGACTCCTGGCGGTGACCGTGGTCACGCGAGGTCGTGTTCGCGACGGAAGGCGTCGAGTTCGTCGCGGGCGTCCTGCAGCGCCCGCTCGGCCTCGCCGCCGTCGACCTGGTCCATCGGGCCGCTGAGTTTCTCCTCGACGTGTTCGAACCGTTCGGCCTCGTCGTCGGCGAACTCCGCCCCGGTGTTGCTGCCCTGGGCCAGTTTCTGGAGCTCCTCGTCGATGGACTGCAGGTTGTCCTGGACCTCGCCGTCGACGTGTTCCGTCGCCCGGTGGATCTCCTTCCGGGTGCGCTGCAGGTGGTCGGCCATACCCCCGGCGTCGCCCCTGATGCTGTCAGGGGTAGTGGCCCACCGGGTCGACGGGGGTTCCCCCGTGGCTGGCGGCGATTCCGGCCAGTAAATGCCCGAGTACGAACCCGGTTCAATTAATCTGTCCTGTCAGGAGGTACAGATGTGCGTTATAAGTGAGATGAACCTTACTAGTCGAACAGAGAATCATGGCACTGCAAGGCACCGACCCGGCGATTCCGCTTGCGCTGGTCGCGGTCGTCGGTGGGACGGTCGCGTTCTTCGGATACGACCTCGTCGACGCGCTGCTCCCCTGGGCCGGCGGGGCCGCCGGCGCCTTCGCCGTCGGCGCGCTCGTCTGGGCGAGTCCGGCGTTCACGGACGGCATCGAACTGCAGTACCAGTACATCTTCGTCGGGTTGCTCGGCTTCGCCGGCGGGCTGGCAGGGTTCTTCGTGGTGCCGGTCGCGACGCGCGCCGCGACCGTCGGCGTCGGCTTCGTCGTGACGACGGTGACCACGTTCGTCGTCGTCACCGGCCAGCGCGTCGTGACGACGGACGCGCTCGCCGACGCGGGGACGACGGGACGGCCGGAGAGCGTGATCGAGGCGCTCCAGATACAGACCATCCTCCAGGACCCGCAACTCCAGCAGATCGCCGCGGTCGCGCTGCTCGCCGGCGGCATCGCGGCGGTCGTTGCCTGGCGGTTCTACGTCCTCCTCATGGCACTCGTGACGAGCGCCTTCGGAGCGACGCTGCTCGCCTACGTCGTCCCGCTCTGGCGGCGACGCGGGACCGTCGACGGACTCGGCGACCTCGCCGGGTCGGCGTTCGCGACCGAGTGGTTCGTCGGCGTCCTCGTCGTCGGGTTCGCCGTCCAGTTCGTCCGGCACTCCGACGTCTTCGACGATAGTCCTGACCGTCCCGAACCGCTGCGCTGATTCGAACTCTCGTCCCCGTCGAAGTCGACAGGATCCGTGCTGAGTGGCGCGGATGGCTGTCGCTGAAGATGAGCGGAGTGAACCGGACAGGTGAGCCGCTGTCGTCGAGGCGAACTGCTGGCTAGAACACGTCGAGTATCCACCGGCTCATGTTGATCCCTACGAGCACCGCCCCTTCGAGCCGTCCCAACTTCCCGTTCGTTCCGAGGAACGCGGCGGTGAGCACGCAGAGCCCGAGCAGCCAGACGGTGGTCCCGACGGCGGGCTCGGCGACCTCGATGGGCGTCAGCGTCGACGTGATGCCCAGGACGAGGAGCGCGTTGAACACGTTGCTCCCGATGAGGTTGCCGGCGGCGATGTCGCCCATCCCCTTGCGGGCGGCAGCGACGGACGCGGCGATCTCCGGGGTGGAGGTACCCACTGCGACGATGGTCTCCCCGATGACCCACTCGGAGAGACCCGCCGCCTCGGCGATGAAGACGGCCGACTCCACGAGGAACTGCGCACCGACGACGACGGCGCCGAGCCCACCGAGAAGGAGGAGGGCCGTCTGCCACGTTGCTTCACGCTCATCGGTCGGTGTTTCCTGCACCGACTCGTCCGGTCGGGCGAACAGGACGACGAGATAGCCGACGAATGCGACGAGCAGGACGACTCCATCGAACCGACTCAACCGGACGTCCCACAGGAGCGCCAACAGCAGCACCGTCGAGAGTATCATCGCGATGCCATCTCGACGGACCATCCGGGAGGAACTTCGAACGCCGACGACGGCTGCGACACCACCGAGAACGATACCGACGTTGAAGAGGTTAGAGCCGACGACGTTCGCTACCGCGATATCGCCGTTTCCGACGAGCGCGGCGTCGATACTGACGGCCGCCTCGGGCGCCGAGGTCCCCATCGCGACCACCGTCAGGCCGACGACGAGTTCCGAGAGGCCGAAGCGGCGCGCTACCCCGGCCGCGCTGGACACGAACGCGTCTGCGCCGACCCACAGGGCCCCGATACTCAGGACGAACGTGACGACTGCGACGAGTCCGCCGTCGGTCATCCGACCCCGCACTCGGCAGTGTCTGTTCCTCTCACTTTCACAGTAAACAGCACGTAGTTCGATAAACCCTTTATCACCAACCGGTCCGATCGAAGTACCGGCTCGGGTGAGAGACGCGCCCGCTATCCGGCAACGGTGCCGGACGACATCGCTGTCTATGGGTTTCGTCGGAACTGAATTCCCTGGACGGTGGACCCATTCGTCGTCTGGGCCCGCAGCAGGTTCAGCACCTCGTCGGACTGCAACGCTCGGATTACCACACAGGTCGACGCGACTGTGACTGAAGATAGTACCGACTACGTTCTCAGAACCTGAGAACGTCTCCGCAGCTGATAGTTGCTACCCCTGCCAGTCCTCGCGGAGCAGACCGTACAGCACCATGTCGCGGTGTTCCCCGTCGACGAACATGTACCGCTGGCGACGTCCCTCCTCGCTGAACCCGAGCGACGCCAGCAGGCCGCGGGAAGCCTCGTTGAACTCGTAGGCCGCCGCACCGATGGCGGGGGCGTCGTACGACCGGAAGACGTAGTCGACGACCAGGGAGACCGCCTCCGTCCCGTACCCCTGGCCGTGTACCTCGGGGACGAGCCAGTATCCGAGCTCGGGGCGCTTCCAGTCGGTGTCTTCCACGGCCGCTGCACCGATCCGTCGCACCCCGTCCTCGCCGGGGGAGCCCGGCCCGGCGTCCTCCCCGTCGAGACAGATCAGGAACCGGTCGGCGTCGTCCCCGACGAGGCCCTGGTAGTCGTCCCGGGACATGACCGGGTTGCCCAGCGGGTAGCGTATCTCGGGGTTCGCACCCGCACGCTGGACGAACGACAGGTCCTCCTGCTCGACCGTCCGAAGCGTGACCCGCTCGCCCCTGGAAACGCGTGCGCCTGGCATGCGTCCAGCGTCGACCAGGCCCAGCAAGTATCTTCTGTTGCGGGACGGGGCGTCGGTCCCCCCGCAGGTGCCACGCGGGGGCTGCATCGGTAAACGCCGCCGTCAGTGCCCGAGTTCGAGGAACCGCGTGGTCGCGTCGTCGTCGCCCGCGACGATGAGCGTGTCGTCCGATTCGACGACGAACTCGGAACCGAGCCCGGACCGGAGCGTACCGTCGCGTTCGACCGCGACGACCGTACACCCCGTCTTCGCGCGGACGTCGACCTCGCCGAGACTGCGGCCGACCAGCGACGGCGCGTCCGTCCGCACGAGGTCGAACTGCGTCCCGGGCGTCAGTATCGTCTCCCCCTCGATGAGGTGGGAGGCGAGCATCCGTCCGGTCACCGTCTGCAGCGCCAGCACGTAGTCGGCACCGCTGTTGTACAGTTTCCAGACGTTCTCGGGGTCGTTGGCTCGGGCGATCACCTCGACGTCGGGGGCCATCCACGTGAGCATGAGCGTCGCGTAGATGGCCTGCGTGTCGTCGTCGAGCGCCACCACGACGGCGCTGGCGTCCTCGACGTTGGCGGCCGACAGCACCTCCGGATTCGTGACGTCACCAGTCACGTCGACGCCGTCGCCGTCTACAGCGTCGACGACGCACGTCTCCATGTCCCTGGCCTCGCAGACGTCGGCGACCGTCCGGCCGACGACGCCGTGCCCACAGACGACGACGCGGGACGAGCGGTCGGTGGTAGGCGAGACGGTCCTGGACCGCAGTTCCGCGAGGTCGTCGTGGTGGCCCGTGACGACCAGCGTCGTGTTCTCGTCGATGGGTTCAGTCGGGTCCGGCGTGGGGACGAACCGACCGCCCTTCCACGCGCCGACGACCAGCGTGTCGGCCCGGTCGAACACGTCGGTCCCCGCGATGGTCTCCCCGACCAGGTCGCTGTCCGCCTCGACGACCAGTTCGGTTATCTCGAGGCCGTCGCCGACCGAGAGCGTCTTCTGGAAGCGCTCGGGGAACGTCGCGGCAGCCTTCGTCGCGAGACTGGTTCCGAGCACCTGCCGCGGCCTGACGAGCGTGTCGGCTCCCGCCGACCGGTTGTAGACGGTCACGTCCCGGTCCGTGACCACGCTCACGACCGGCAGGTCCTCGTCTATCTGCCTGGCCGAGAGGATGACGATCGGGTTGGTGTCGTCGTCGACGTCCGCGACGACCGCGCGTGCATCGCCTGCGTTGGCGGCCCGCAGCGTGTCGAGGTGCTCGGGGTCGCCGCAGATCACGTCGATACCGTCGTCGACCAGTTCCTTCGCACTCTCGGGGTCGGACTCGACGAGGAGATACGGCACGCCGACGGCCTCGAGTTCGTCCCGCAGCACCTCGCCGTGCGTGGAGTTCGAACAGATGACGACGTGGTCCGTGAGGTCGGTCGTCGTCGGCGGGTCGGTCTCGACGGCCTGCTTGAGGAGCGGGACGACCACCACCGGCAACGCGAGGAACATCAACAGGACGCCGGACAGGTTCATCACGACGACGAACCCGCTCATCACGGCGCTCGACCACGGGGCGTCGCCACCGAACCCCGCCGTCGTCAACGCCTCGACCACCACCTGGAGCGCGCGAACGGGCGAGACGGGCTCCCCCTCGAAGGTCGCCATCCCCCACCGGTAGACGACGGTGTATCCGGTGATGACGCCGAAGAACGTCAGCACCGACAGCGCGACCCGACGCCACCAGTTGTCCATGTTCCGACCGACCGAACGTCGCTAAAAGTAATTTCTGATACACTCGCGAATCGCCGGCAGTAGTACCGTTCTGTTCGGGACGTCGCTGGAGGAGCTGGTGACTGGGCAGCGGGAAGCCCGCCGACGGCAACCGCGAGTTCTCCGTCAGCCCTCCCTGACCGGAAGCTCCCCCGGGGGGAGGACGTCGCAGTCGGGCATGTCGGCGAGGACCTCCTCCGGACCTGGCGGCGCGTACACCGCCAGCAACTGCATGGTCTCCCAGCCCGTGTTCGTCGTCCCGTGCTCGACGCCCGCGGGGACGTACACCATCTCGCCCGGCCCGACCTCGCGCGTCTCTCCGTCGACCGTCTGCTCGCCCTCGCCGCCGACGACGTACAGTATCTCGTCGCTGTCGGGGTGGGTGTGCAACTCGTGGCCTTTCCCCGGTTCGAGCTGGACGACGCCCGCGCTGAACCGCTCCGAACCGTTCACGTCCGGGGTCGCCATCCACTTCAGCGTCCCCCAGTCGAACAGCTGGGTGGAGACGTCTTCGCCGCTGACGAAGTGCTTGCCCGTCATTGGCACACAGTACTGCCATCCGCGGGAGCTTAATCGCACCGGTGGTCGCGACGGTCGCCGGTCGGAACCCCTGATACGGTCTCCGGGCGCGAACGCCCCTGGTCGACGTCGTCGGAGTTCCGTTCGCGAACGACCACCACAATGCTGAATACTGCATGCGTAGTGACAACACGTGTCGTATGGAGTACACACGTGAGGAGTCGCTTCGACGACTCGAGGAGACAGTATCGGACGGCGAGCCCGTAATCGGGGCCGGCGCTGGCACGGGGATGTCGGCGAAGTTCGCCGAGCGCGGCGGCGTCGACCTGCTCATCATCTACAACTCCGGTCGGTACCGGATGAACGGGCGGGGCTCGCTCGCCGGATTACTCCCGTACGGCGACGCGAACGAGATCGTCGTCGAGATGGGCCACGAGGTCCTCCCGGTGGTCGAGGACACGCCCGTACTGGCGGGCGTCAACGGGACCGACCCGTTCCGCCAGATGGACGTCTTCATCGAGGACCTCAAGCGACGCGGGTTCTCGGGCGTCCAGAACTTCCCGACGGTGGGGCTCATCGACGAGGGGAGCCAGTTCCGCCAGAACATCGAGGAGACCGGCATGGGCTACGACCGGGAGGTCGACATGATACAGGAGGCCGCCGAGCAGGACATGCTCACCTGCCCGTACGTGTTCAGCGAGGAGCAGGCCCGCGAGATGGCCGAGGCGGGCGCGGACGTCGTCGTCTCCCACATGGGGCTGACGACCTCGGGCGACATCGGCGCGGAGACCGCTCTCGACCTGGAGACGGCCGCCGAGCGCGTCCAGGCCCACCACGACGCGGCCACCGACGTGAACGAGGACGTCATGGTCATCTGCCACGGCGGTCCCATCGCGTGGCCGGACGACGCCGAGTACGTCCTGAACAACACCGAGGGCGTGGTCGGCTTCTTCGGCGCGTCCAGTCTCGAACGGCTGCCGACCGAGGAGGCCATCGAGAACCAGGCCCGCGAGTTCAAGGGGATCGAGTTCTGATGGCGGTCGTCGTCGTCGGAACGCTCGACACGAAGGCCGAGGAGATGGGGTTCGCCAGGGACGTCCTCGAAGCACAGGGCGTCGACGTCCACGTCGTCGACACCGGCGTCGTGGGCGACCCCGGATTCGAACCGGACACGGCGGCCGCCGACGTCGCCGCCGCAGCGGACACGAGTCTCGACCACCTGCGCGAGGACGCCGACCGCGGCGAGGCGATGGAGGCGATGGGCGAGGGCGCCGCGGCCGTCGCGGAACGACTCCACGACGAGGGCGTCCTCGACGGCGTGCTGGGCCTCGGCGGGTCGGGGAACACCTCCATCGCGACCACGGCCATGCGGGCGCTGCCGGTGGGCGTGCCGAAGCTGATGGTCTCGACGATGGCCGCCGGCGACGTCGAACCTTACGTCGGCGCGAAGGACGTGACGATGATGTACTCCGTCGCCGACGTCGAGGGGCTCAACCAGCTCTCGCGGCAGGTCATCGCCAACGCCGCGCTCGCGATGGTCGGCATGGTCGAGAACGAACCGGACGTCGAGGTCGAGGACAGGCCCACCGTCGGCATGACGATGTTCGGCGTCACGACGCCCTGCGTGCAGACGGCCCGCGAGTCCCTCGAAGAGCGCGGCTACGAGACCATCGTCTTCCACGCCACCGGCACCGGCGGAAGGGCGATGGAGAACCTCGTCCGACAGGGCGTCATCGACGGCGTGCTCGACGTCACGACCACGGAGTGGGCCGACGAACTCGTCGGCGGGGTGCTGAACGCCGGCCCGGACCGCCTCGACGCTGCGGCCGAGACGGGGACGCCGCAGGTCGTCTCGACCGGCGCGCTCGACATGGTGAACTTCGGCCCGCGCGACTCCGTCCCGGCGGAGTTCGAGGACCGGACACTCCACGTCCACAACCCGCAGGTGACGCTGATGCGGACCACGACCGAGGAGAACGAAGAGCTCGGCGAGATACTCGCCGAGAAGCTCGCCGCCGCCACCGGGCCGACGGCGCTCGCGCTCCCGCTCGGCGGCGTGTCCGTGCTCGACGTCGAGGGCGAGGACTTCCACGACCCCGAGGCCGACGCGGCGCTGTTCGACGCGCTCCGGGAGAACGTCGGCGACGACGTCGAACTCGTCGAGATGGAGACCGACGTCAACGACGAGGCGTTCGCGAACGCCATCGCCGCGAAGCTGGACGAGTACATGCGCGAGGCCGGCGTCGGACCGACGGACGACTGACGTCCCGGCCAGTCGGCGCTCCGGGTCGAGCCGGAAGTTCCGACACGGTTCGGGCTTCACGGCTGTTTTCCGGTCGTTCGACGGCGCGAGTACCGAGCGCTGCGTCCGCGGGGGACGCCACCGTCGAGAGCGTCGTCCGTCGCCAGGACGGACACGTGGGCGGTCGGACCGACAAGAGAAGGTATTACACGCCCGCTCTCCCAAGGCACGACTCCCCATGTCATCAGCCGCCGCTAGCGACGGACCACGCGCTCCTGACTCCGGGCGTCGACGTCGGCACGGCCCGACCGACGACCGCGCCGCGGGGGCGTCCGGCCCGCGGGAGTGGAATCGAGGCGACACCGCCGACGAGCACAGCAGGCCGCCGGGCGCGTCCCGGACGAGGCTCACGGCCCCGGGGTCGCGATGACGTCGGGAGAGCCGGCAGCCACGGGAGCGGAGATACACGACCTCTCGTCGGACTGGCGTGCGCACGCCAGCGAACTGCTCCGTTCGAAGGGGCGGATCGCCGGGACGACGCGGTACGAGCGGAACGTCCCCCCGGCGGTCCTGAAGCGGGCGCTGGAGGTGGGGATGAAGACCGTTCGGACGAGGCCGCCGGACGGGGACGGCTACGCCGTCCCGCTCCACGCGGAGGACGACCCCACCGCGACGGCGGAGTACGTCCTCTGGCGACCCGACCGCGAGCAGATCGGGTGGTACGACACCGACTTCGGCATCGACGGCACCGTTCGGTACGTGTCGCTTGCGACGGCGGCCGAGACCACCATCGGCAGTCGGTTGCGGTTCTGGCATCCGGACTTCAGTGCCGAGCCGGACGACGAGCTGTCGGACCTCGAACTTCCACACCGGACGGTCGAGCCGTCGTCGACGCTCCCGGCGGACGACGTCTTCGAGGGGCTCACCGCGACGGTCGAGCGGGCACGCGACGCCGAACGCCGGTCGAACCGCCAGCGATACCGGAACGAATCGCTCGCGACGTTGATCCAGCGAGGGATCGCGTCGGGGCCGTTCGTCTCCGTCGGCTGGACCGCCGACGGTGACGACCTCCAACTGCAGCTCGCGAGCGATTCGGGGACGGCGGACGTCGACCTCCACCGCGACGAGGGGATCCACCCCGGAAACCTGTTCCTGATCGACACGCGCGAGGCGGACCCCTCGTTCCCCGTCGTCGGCGAGGTGTCGGCCGTCGAGGACCTGACGATGACCGTCCGGCTGGAGTGGGAGGACGTCGACGACCGGGCCGCCGTCGAGGCCACGCTGGAGGACGGAACCAGGGAGTTCTGGGCGACGCTGCTGCTCAACCCCGTTCCGTTCGACCGGCGCATCGACGCGATCCGGTCGGTGGAGTCCCAGCCGTCCAAGCGGAACCTGCTGACCGGGGACCGGCCGGTGCGGTTCTCGGTCGACCGGCACGCCATCCCGAGTCCGGCGATGGAGCTCAACCGCTACCAGCGACAGGCGCTGAAGTGGGCGGCCGACGCGGAGGACGTCCTCTGCATCCACGGACCGCCGGGCACGGGCAAGACGCGGACGCTGACGGCGTACGTGAAACACGCCGTCCGCCGCGGCGAGTCGGTGCTGGTGACGTCGCACTCGAACCAGGCGGTCGACAACCTCCTCGTCGGTGACAGCACCGTCGACGACCCCGAACCCGGGACGCTGCACGCGGCCGCCTGCGGGACGAGCGGGGGCGACGGCGAGGACGACGTGGACCTCTCGATAGCGCGGGTCGGCCGAAACTCGAAGAACGACGTCGTCCAGCGTCACTACCGCGGCCGGTCGGTCGACGGGGCGGACGTCGTCGCCGCGACGACGAACGCGGCGGCGCAGTTCGAGACCGACCGGTTCGACGTGGCGGTGGTCGACGAGGCGACGCAGGCGAGCCGTCCCGCGACGGCCATCGTGCTCGACTGCGCGGAGCGGCTGCTGCTGTCCGGGGACCACAAACAGCTTCCGCCGTACAGCGCGGCGGAGCCCGCGGCCGAAACCGGGCAGCGCATCTCGCTGTTCGAACACCTCGTCGACCGGTACGGGGACGACGTTAGGGTGCTCCTGAAACGGCAGTACCGGATGAACGAGACGATCGCCGCGTTCCCGAACCGGGCGTTCTACGGCGGGCGACTGGAGACGGCGGACCGGAACCACGAGTGGCGGGTCGCCGACCTGGCACCGCTGGTCGGCATCGACGTGTCCGGCGAGGAGCGGCGGGAACCGGGCGGACACTCGTTCTACAATCCGGCCGAGGCAGCGGTTGTCGTGCGGGAGGTGGGACGGCTCGTCGAGGCCGGCGTCTCGCCGGAGGACGTCGGCGTCATCTCCGCGTACAGCGGCCAGATCGGCAGGATACGGTCGCGACTCGACGGGTCCGACGTCGACGACGCCGGCCAGGTGACGGTCGACACCGTGGATTCGTTCCAGGGCGGTGAACGGGACGTGATCGTCATCTCGTTCGTACGCAGCAACGACGAGGGGCGCAGCGGGTTCCTGGAGACGCCCGAGGAGGGGCCGCGGCGGTTGAACGTCGCGCTGACCCGCGCTCGAAAGCGGCTCGTGCTGGTGGGCGACTGGGAGACGCTCGCAACGCCGTCGCCCGACCGCTCGCCCGATGAGAGCTGTGCGGACCTCTACGACGACCTCGAAGCGTACGTCCGGGAGAGGGGAGAGTTCTCGTTCGGCACCCAGTCCAGTGGCGGGAATCCGCAACTCTAGAGGCCGATAGCGGAGATGTACAGCGAGGCCAGCGGCGCGAACGGTGACAGGACCGTCGACGACGAAAGCTGACGACGTCGGGGCGGAACGTGAACGAGGCGTCGACGTGACGGCTACGAGCCGGACTCCGCGAACCAGGTCGTCGAGCACAGCCGTCGATTCATTGCCTGCTTCCGGCTACGACGGCCCCAGGGAAACCGGGCGGTTCACTGACGTCACCGGACGCTCTCGGTGGTTGGAGGACGTCTGAAGGATGGATTCCAGGCGATGACAGTCGACTGGGCGTCGACCCATCGCGCGAGCGCACGTTCGTGCTCGTCCCGGCGCACAGGTGGCAGACAGAGTCGAGCTATGGCAGTAACGGGCTCTCACTGGGTCCTGCGTCCGGGGACAACATCGGTCAGGATGTTGTCTATCTCCACGTTGCTCACCGGATACCCTAAAAGTCGCGTCCGTTCCTGGAAACTGATAACCACCACAAGGTCTTGATGTGACTGCTTCGAAATCGTCGGGGGTCGGCGCGGGCCCGGGCGGCCGCCGGAACCGCGTTCGCAGTTCGCGGGGTCGTCGGACGCCGGTTGAGTGACGGTTCGCGCCGAGACACTGCCACCCCGCGGCGACGTCAGACGTGGAAGGTCGGGGCCAACAGCGATTGCAGATGTCAGCCGTCGACACGCATCACAGACTGCAGGGCGCGCAGGCACGATTCGACCTGCTCGTCCACGACCTGCTCGTCCACTGCGAACTGCTGGCGTACCTTCCGCCGGCCGGAAGCGCCGAACCGAGTCGCGTTTCACTGTCGCCGCGTCGCGTCTCACTCCTTCTGCTTGCGCGCGTGCTCGGGGTGGTCGGTGATGAACACCCGGGTGTGGTCCGGGACGTCGTCGGTCACCCACGAGTTGGCGCCGATGCTCACGTGGTCGCCGATGCTGATCGCTCCGAGCACCTTGCTCCCGGCCCCGATGACGACGTGGTCACCGATGTCCGGGTGGCGCTTGTACCCTTTCTTCAGCATGTGCTCTTCGCCTTCCTCCTCCTCGAAGTGGAGCGCGCCCAGCGTGACGTCCTGGTAGATCCGGACCCAGTCGCCGACCGTCGCCGTCTCACCGATGACGACGCCCGTGCCGTGGTCGACGAAGAAGTACTCGCCGATCTCCGCGCCCGGGTGGATGTCGATCCCCGTCTCGGTCTTCGCGTACTCGGTGAGTTCCCGGGCGTACTCCGCGCCACCGGCCTCGTAGAGGGTGTGCGCGAACCGCTGGATCATGATCGCCAGCACGCCGGGGTACGACCGGACGACCTCCGTGTAGCTCTTCGCCGCCGGGTCGCCGTTGTACGCGGCCTGGACGTCCTTCTTGTGCGTGTGCCGGAGCGCCGGTAGCTGGTCCAGGACGCCGTCGACCAGCTCCGCGACGGCAACCTCGTCGCCGTCCGAGTAGGCCGTCACGCCGGAGAACACCAGCGCACCCAGGTCGGTCAACCGCGCTCGCGTCGCCTCCGGGTCCCGTACCAGCGGGTGAGCGTTCCAGTACTTGGGGAACAGGAGCTGTTTGAGGAGTTCGATCTCCTCGCACAGGTGGTCCCGCCGCGGGAAGGTCGTCGACGGCGACGTCAGGAACGGCGCTTCGTCCCGCTCGTAAGATTCGTGGAGTTCCCGATGCGCGTCGCCAGTGTACTCGTACTCCATCACTCTCCCTTCGGGCTCGACGCACAAAGATATTTGAATCGCCGAACCCGTCCCGCGTCGGGAGCACCGTCGGGATCGCCGGGCGCGACGTGTCCGTTCGTCCCCCGCGACTGCGGACTTACGCCCTCGTCCGTCGCACGATGACCCGCACGTCTGACGTCACCATCACGACGACGGACGGGCGGGGCGTGACCGAGTCCGTCGGCGTCGTCTCCGGCGAGGCGGTGAAGACGGAGAGTCGGTAACGCCATCCAGCGCGACAACCTCGTTCCACCGGTGCCGAGATCCTGTCGACGACCGGTGTAGCGACGTGACGACGGGGAGAGCGTCGCGGACTGGTCACTCGCCCGAGGGCGGTGCGTATCGATGGACGATGCGTTTGAGCGCGTACTCGCTCCCGCCGAGGAGGGAGACGAGGAGGAGGGGAACGACCCAGAACAGCAGCAGGAAGGACAGGGCAGGGGGACCGGCGTGGAGGGCGGCTCCAGCTTCGTGCGCGCTCGCGATCCGATTCCACGTCGAGACGACCGCGACGGCGTACGTTCCAGCGACGGCGACGACCGGCGACACGATGCGACGCCGAACGAAGAGGTGGATCGGGATCGCCGCGAGCAGGAACGTTCCGACGGCGTACCAGGCAAGCCCCCAGACCGGGGTTCGATTGTAGCCGTACGCCGGGAACACGACCACGTACAGCAGGAGGGTGACGAGCGACAGGGCGAGTCCGCCGAGGACGGCGAACCGATTCGTTTCGTCCCATGCGGACGCTGGAACCATACCAGCCAACACTATCCAGTACCCGATAACGTTTGGGTCGGGCCGGACGAAGATTCGACCGTAACCGACGACTGCGTGGTTGTATCGAGCGCGCCGCTCTCGTCAGTGGACGGTTCGATGTCCGTCGTCCACCGCTGTCGACGAGCACGTTTCGGCCCAGCCACGGGGCCGTCGCTTACAGGCTACCGCCTGGTCGTACTCACCCAACACGACCGGTACGCGTCTCCACCGGGAGCCGGTTAGATGAACTCGGAGTTCTGGGGTCCGTTCGTGACGTGGACCTCGAACGGCTGGGTGCTGACGTCGTCCTGTTCGACGAGGTGCCAGTAGGTCTCGGCCATCTCGTCGGGATCGAGGAACGTCTCGTCGTCGCGGTCGGAGAACCGGTCACGGACGCCCGGCGTGTCGATCTGGCCGTCGATGACGACGTGCGCAACGTGGATTCCCTCGGGGCCGAACTCCTGGGCCATGTCCATCGCCATCCCGCGGGCGGCGAACTTCGCAGCGGTGAAGCCGATCGCTCCCCCGAGGCTCCGCACCGCAGAGGTCGCACCGGTGAAGATGACCGTCCCGCCATCGGTCTCTAGCATGTCTTCGACGGCCTCTTGCGAGCAGACGAATGCGCCGCGGCCGTTGACCGCCCACGCCTGTTCGAACTCCTCGACACTAGCGTCCATGAGCCCCTTCCAGGAGGCAGCACTCGCGTGGTTCACGAGCACGTCGACCGGACCGAACGCCTCGCGGGCGGCGTCGAATCCAGCCCGGATCTGATCGACGTCGGTGACGTCAGTCTGGACGGCAAGGCCTTCGCCGGGATCCGGAAGGTCGTCCGCGAGCTCCTCGATGTAGTCCGTCGACCGGGCGAACAGTGCGACCTGGCATCCCTCGGCTGCGAACGTTCGCGCCACCGACTCGCCAAGTCCTGGACCGACGCCTGCGATGACTGCTGTGCGAGTCATACGCTCCACACTACTCGTATCGTCCAAATAGTGGTTACTGCCATCTGGCAAGTACCGAGGTCCGGTACAGTAGCTCGCCGGAGCGACGTTTCGCGCAGGAGGGTTCGAAGATGCCAGCAGTTCGAACGATTCAGGGCCGATAAGACGAGTCCAGAATCACCGGAAGTGGAGCGAGGTGGAATCGAGCGACCGTGGTGAACCGACGTACGGCACGGTATGTCACCGTTTCACGGCTCGCTTGACGCTGGGGACGACACGTTTCAGCGCGATATTTCGGAGCTCACGCCCGGAACTCACGAAACCTCGCTCGTGAGCGCACGGAGTCACCAGTCGAATTCCTCGTGGATCTGCCGACCCTCGTCGTTCAGAACGGGTCCGACGACGTCGGTGACGCCAGCGAGGATCTCTGCCGATCGGACCGACGGCTCGTTGTCCGTGAATTCCGCGATCTCGTCGCTGCCGACGCTGTAGACGACGCGGTCGAATCCGGCCCTGGCCATCCCCCCGGCGCACATCGGACACGGCTCCGTGCTCGTGTACATCACCGTCTCGGCACGTTCGTCCGCGTCGAGTTCTCGACACGCACGGTACGCGAGGTGGAGTTCGGGATGGCGCCGGATGTCGTCCTCCGTGACCACACGGTTCGAGTCGGTCATCACGACGGTGTCGTCGCGGACGAGCACGCTGCCGAACGGCTCGTCGCCACGGGCGGCGGCCTCACGCGCGAGGTCAAAGGCCCTGCGCAGATGCGAGTCGTGGTCGAAACCGTCGACGTTCGTGCCAGTCACGTCCGTATGCTGGTCCGGGCGAGCAGATAAGTTTCCGGGACCGACGAGTGGCAGTGTACTCCGGAGAAAATCGAGCGAAGGTCGTTGTCGAACACCGGAGAAGGAGACGACAGGAGCGAACGTACGCCCCGGAAGGGACATCGAGGTCGCGAAGATGGCGGCGACCGTCGACCGCTACGCCAAGGGTATCCCGGCGAACTAGTCCTGCGGAACGCCCCCGGAGGGTTGCTCCGTCGCAGGTGCCGGTGGCTCGTGTGTCCCGAACTCCGGATGCGTCTCTTCCATCCAGACGTACACGACCGCCCCGGAGACGAACATCAGGATCGCGGTCATGTAGAAGGCGGCCTCGGCGTTCACGAACTCCATCGAGAGACCGATCAGGATCGCGCCGACGCCGTAGCCGGCGTCACGCCACATCCGGTAGACGCCCATCCCGGCCGCACGCCAGGTCGGATGCGCCGCGTCGCCCGGAACCGTCATCAGGTTCGGGTAGAGCAACGCCATCCCGAGCCCGGACACGCCCGCGAGCAGGGCCCACGGGAGATACCCCTCGACGAGCACCATCCCGAGGATGCCTGCACCGGCGAGGAACATCCCGGCGACGACGGGCGGCCGGCGACCGATCCGGTCCGCGAGTCCGCCAGTCGCGATCTGGAGGAAGTACATCGCGCTGTGGACGCCGACGACGAACCCGGCGGCTGCGATTCCGATGCCCTCGCTCGTGAGATACAGCGGGACGGCGAGCCAGAACAGCGTGTCGACGAACTTCTCGACGTGACCAGCCTGTGCCGCGGCGAACAGCGTCTTGTCGCCGTAGGTCGCCCGCTTCACCACCTCCCCGAACGGGAGGTTCGCGTCGTGGTGGTCGTCGTCGTCGACCTCCACCTCCGCGTACTGGACGGTCTCCTCGATCAGGAAGATGGAGATGAGGAACGCCAGCACGACCACGACGGCGAGGAAGTAGAACGGTTCAGGGCGGAGATTCGTCCGGGCTGCGATGATACCCGTGATCCAGGCACCGGCGGCGACGCCGGTGTAGCCGAACGCCTCGTCGATGCCGACGGCTAACCCTCGCTGGTCGGGGCCCGCGAGGTCGATCTTTGCGTTGATGGCCATGCTCCACGTCAGCGCCTGATTGATGCCGAGCAGGACGTTCCCGACGGTGATCCAGCCCCAGCTCGGCGCGAAGATGAGGATGACCGGGAGCGGGAGCGCGGTCGCCCAGCCAGCGATCAGGACGGGCTTGCGACCGTACTCACCGCCCCACTTGCCGGCGTAGAGGTTGAGCAGCGCCTTGACGAAGCCGAACGAGACGACGAACGACCCGATGACGAACAGCGACGCCACGTCGAGGACGTCCCGGCCAAGCACGGGCACGACGGCGCGCTCGGACCCGATGGTCAACCCGGTAGCGAACACCAGCAGGATGTGTAGCGAGAACTGTCCGACGTGCTCGCGGATGCCCTGTTCCAGTTCAGTGTCCGTACTCATAGGTGAGTATCGAGTACGAGCAGGTCGTCTTCGTCGTCCTGTAATCTATCACCGGAGTCCACTGGGCTCATCTCCGACATCAGTGTTCAGTCATAGGGAGATTAATAGAATATAGGTGCTGCCGGACATGACCGGCACGGTTAACCCACGCTAGCCCGTCGTTCCGCATATGAGCCTGTACGAGGCCTCCTTCCGGGTCAAACACGAGTGTCCCTACCGGGAGATCTCGGAGCACTACCCGGATCTCACGATCCGTGAATGGTACCTGAGCGACTGCCAGGTGGTCGAGATTACGGCCCCGGGGTCGCCGACCGACGAGCTACTCGACCAGATAGACCAGCTTGGAACGATCCTGCACCGGTCCGTCGACGATTCCGGGCTCCACGTCGTCACGCAGTCCTGTCTCTGCTCGCTGGAAGACTCCATCATCGACCGCTTCGAAGAGTACAACTGCCTGTACCAGCCGCCGACGGTCCACCGCCAGGGGTGGGAGCACTACACGGTCATCGCGTTCGACGAGGACGACGTCCGGAAACTCCTCCACGACCTGGAGACCGACCGTGACGTCGAGGTCCTCTCGAAGACGACGATCACGGAACAGCAGATTCCCCACAGCATGCTGGCACCGGTCGATCAGCTGTTCGAGGACGTGACCGAGCGCCAGATGGCGGCGCTTCGACTGGCGCTGGAGAGCGGCTACTACGAACAGCCGCGGAAGACGTCGCTCCGGGAGCTGGCCGAAATGACCGCCGTCGCTCGCTCGACGTACGAAGAACACCTCCGGAAGGCCGAGAACAAACTCCTCACGAACGCGGGTCAGTTCTTGCGGCTGGTCACCGCGACGTCGACGGCAGACCCATTAGGGGTAGAAGAGACTCGGCGGGCCGAGCAGGTAGCCGACTGACCGACCACCAGCACTCCGAACGTGCGCCAGCCAGTCGACGGTGAGTACCGTCTCGGCGTTCTCGACGACTCGAAGGCAGTCTTCCATCGTCCCCCGGGACCCGAGGCCGCCTGCGTCGATGTCACGGGGATCGAGACACGTCCCAGCGAGGAGACGAACGACGAGCAGTGCCGATTGCGAATCGACCGTCCCGGTCGACCTGGATACAGGAGCCCGCGTCGCCAACAGCTGTTATATCGAAAGGAACGGAGCAACGAATCCGCTCAGTCCAATCACGGTCATGAGCACGCCAGCGACCAGGAAGACGAGGCCGCTACTCCGTCCCTCCTCTATGAGCGTGGCTTCGGACTTGTCCGAGAGGATGAAGTCACCGTCGGGCGTCGACTCGTCGACCACGTACTCGCGGTTGTCCCAGCCCGCCTCGGTCTCCCTGGCGGTCCCGAGGAGGTAGACGTCCTCGCCGGGTTCGAGGGTGCCCTCCAGGTAGCGGCGGCGCTCGCCGGTGCTCAATGGGCCGATGTCGACGCCGTCCGGGAGGTCGAGTGCGGGTTCGTTCTCGACGTACGAGCGGATCTCCTCGGGTGGCTCGTCGCCGGCTTCGACCTTCCACTCGGTCTGGTCGAGGTTCAGTCCGCCGTCTGCCGGAAGGTCGACCAGTACCTCGCCGGTGCCGTCGTCGACGAACATGGGTTCGGCCCGCTGGTCCTCGAAGATGGTCTGCCAGTTGCCCGGGCCGTTGCCGTCCGAGTGCAACTCCTTGACCTCGACGTGGACGGCCAACGCGTCCGTCCCGTCGATGGGCGACTGCTGCAGGGTCGCGTCCTCGGTCCCGCGGACGGTCCCCTTGACCTCGACCACCCCGGGTTCCAGGTCGCGGATCGCCGTCGTCTCGGTCTCTTCCATCCGGGTGCTTTCGGCGCGCTCCGTGCGACCCTTGTTCACCGTGACGAGCCCGACCGCCACGAACACGATACTACTGAGCGAAATGACGAAGCTCTCGACCATTGATTTTGCTAACTAATGCTATATACTTGAAAACTTCGGGGCTGTTCATGCGGAGATATTTCGGGTCCGATACCACCGCTGAACCACTACACCGAAGACGACAACTTCGCGTGCGGGGGCGACGACCGAGCGATGCGCCGTTCGAGAGGCCGGACGGTCTCGGGTCGACCACAGTGTGGGCCGCTCGGCTCTGCGCACCAGGATTCCCGGCCGGATGCAGGCGACCCGATACACATCGGCAGAACTCCTATGCGTTCCACTGGTGGGTTGTACGGCGGTATGGCATCGACACGCCGACTCGACGAGATGCGGCTCCCCGAGGTGGAAGCGTACCTCGACTCAGCGGACACCCCCACGGCGCTGGTGCCGCTCGGGACGACCGAACAGCACGGCCAGCACCTGGCGATGGGGACGGACGCGTACATCCCGACCGAGGTCTGCGAGCGGGTCGCCGAGGACGTCGACGCGCTCGTGGGGCCGCCGATGAACTACGGCGCCTCGGACATGCACGCCGGCTACGATGGGATCACGTACGTCAACTACCGGACGCTGGCGACGGTGGTCCGCGACGTCGCCTACTCGCTGGCGGAGAGCGGGTTCACGGACGTCGTGTTCGTCTCGGGCCACCTCACGAACGACTACGCGGCGAAGGTCGGCGCGAACCAGGCGACCCACGACCTCCCCGACGACAACTACGTCTACGCGTTCCCGTACTGGGACGCGCTGAGCGGCGAGGACATGGCGGACTACCTCTCGTTCGAGGCCGGCTGGCACGCGAACGTCGGCGAGACCGCGGCGGTGATGGCCATCGACGAGGGGCTGGTGGACCTCGACGAGGTCGCGGTGGACGACCCGGACATGCCGGAGGACGTCGAGAACCCGGGCGCACTGCTCGACCCCCTGCTCATCGGGAAGGGGTCGTTCTACCGCGTGAGCGAGTCCGGCGTGTGGGGCGACCCCGGCGAGGCGACCGCGGAGCGCGGCGAGGAGTACTTCGACACCATCACCCACGCCGTCGCGGAACTCATCAACACGTTCCAGGACGTCCGCGACGACATCTACGAGCGCGAACGGCCGTCGCGCGCCCAGGAAGAGTGGTGAAGACGGGGCTGGGCGGGTGTTACGGGGGAGTCAGTGGTGACGGAGAAGCCGACGCAAGTCGTCGACGCCTGGCATCGGTTCCGACGCGGATGAGTCGCCGGCCCCACCTCAGTTGAACGACAGGTCCGGCGGCGCGGCGTCGACGACGGCGACGTCGAAACCGTCGACGGTCGGCCCGCCGACGATGAAGTCAGTTCCAGGGGGGACGTCCAGGTCGACCGACTCGCTGCCGAAGTTCGTTATCCAGGTGTAGCCGCCGCGCTCGGCGACCCTGACGGCGTCCGGCAGGCGGTCCGTCCGGACGACGCCCGCCGCGTCGAGGTACCGTGTGAGGAGTTCGTCCGCCAGGTCCGGTTCCGGCCAGACCCCACAGTAGGCGACGCCGCCGTCGCCGACGTCGCGCTCGACGACGGCCGGGCGACCCCCGGCGACGCCGCCGGCGTGGGTTGCGACGACGTCGGCGTCGTCGGGAGCGAGCCACTCCGCCCAGGTCCGGTAGTCGTACCGCTCGCCGTCGAGGTCGACGCGCGTCGGCACCTGGCCGGGGAGGCTCTCGCGCTGGTCGACCGTCGCGCCGACGAGGTCGGCGAGCGGGCCGGGCGCGGACGCGCGGTGGAGCTTGTTCGCGGGGTCCTTGACGCCGGTCCGCGGACCGAAGCAGACGCGGCCGCCCGCCTCTGCGTAGGCCCGGAGCGCGGCGGCGCGCTCGTCGTCGACGAGGTGGAGCGCGGGGGCGACGACGAGGTCGTACCCCGAGAGGTCGACACCGGGGGCGACGACGTCGGTCTGGACGCCGTGGCGCCGGACGGCGTCGTAGAACGCGCGGAGGTGCGACCAGTAGTTCCAGTCCGGGGCGTGGGGCTCGATCTCGGTCGCCCAGAGGTTCTCGTAGTCGTGGAGGACGGCGACGGGAGCGTCGACGGGGCCGAGGTCGAACAGCTCGTCCGCCGCCTGCGCGGCGTCGCGGTACCCGCGGCCGGGCGACCCGTCGGGCTTGCAGAGGCCGGCGTGGTACTGCTCCTGGCCCTGCCGGCAGCGACGCCACCGGAAGTAGCAGACGGCGTCGCCGCCGTGGGCGACGGCGTGGTGCGCCCAGAGCCGCATCGCGCCCTCGCCGGGCTGGGGACCGTGCGGCGACCAGTTCACGTCGCCGGGCTGCTGTTCCATCACCCAGAACGGCGTCCCGTCGGCACCGCGGTAGAGGTCGTGGTTCAGTCCGACCTCGTCCGGGTCGCCGGCGCGGAGTTCGTCGACGGTGGGGTCGCCCTGCCGGCGGTCCTGGACGAACCCCGTCGGGTAGGAGTCCCACGCGAGGAAGTCGAGGTCGGCGGCGAGCGAGTGGGCGTCGAGGCTGTCGAAGTCGCCCATGAAGTTGTGCGTGACGAACCAGTCGTCGTTCGCCTCGCGCACGAGGTCCGCGTGGAGGCGGTTGTACTCGACGACGCTGTCGTTGGCGAAGCGGTAGTAGTCGAGCAGGCGCGAGGGATGCTGGTCGGCGGGCGTCGGCCGCGGCGGGTCGACGGCCGCGAACGAATCGTACTGCTGGCTCCAGAACGTCGTGCCCCAGGCCTCGTTCAGCGCCGCGACCGACTGGTACTTCTCGCGAAGCCAGTCGCGGAAGGCGTCGGCGCAGTCGTCGCAGTAACAGCGGACGGTGTCGTGGCAGCCGTACTCGTTGTCGGTCTGCCAGCCGACGACCGCGGGGTGGTCGGCGTACCGCTCGGTGAACGCCCGGACGATGCGTTCCGTCTCGCGCCGGTAGGCGTCGGAGTTGAAGCAGGTGAACCGTCGGCTCCCCCAGTTGCGGGTGGTGCCGTCGCGGTCGACCTGCAGTATCCCGGGGCGCTCGTCGACGAGCCACTTCGGCGGCGTGGCCGTCGGCGTGCAGAGGACGGCCGCCATGCCGTGCTCGCCGACGAGGTCGACGGCGTCGTCGAGCCACTCGAAGTCGAACTCGCCGCGGGCGGGTTCGACCCGCCCCCACGAGAACTCCGCCATGCGGACGTACTCGATGCCGGCGTCCGCCATCCGTTCGACGTCTCGTTCCCAGTCGTCGCTCGGCCAGTGTTCGGGGAAGTAGCAGACTCCGATCGTCATGCGTGGTGAGGAGTGGGTGTCATCGGTGATGGTGAGGTGCGCGTGTCATCGGTGAGGAGGTCGCGTCGTTGATGGTGCAGTGCCGGTCATCGTTCGTCCGGAGAGAGTTCGTTCGTGCCGGGCGTGAGGACGACCTCGGTCGGGCCCGTCCCGGCCGGCGCTGCGACGACGGCCCTCTGCGGTCGGCCGGCGTCGAGGGTCACGGCGAGGGCGTCCCCGTCGCGCTCGATGGCGGTCACCTGCGCGGCGAGGTTGGCGAGGTGGTCCGCGCCGACGAGCTGTGGCCCGTCACGGGCCGGGGTAAGGTGCGCCAGCAAGCAGCCGTGTGCGGGGACCTCGCGCTCGACGGGACCGGTACCGCAGTACCGGCGGTCGAACGCGTCCCAGACGTGCGCACCGGAGAGACCGTGGTCCGCCGGGTCGATGCGCACCGTCCGGGCGTCGTCGCTCCAGTTGAACGCGGCGACGGCGAGCGCGCCGTCGGCCGGCCGCTCGCAGGCGACCCTGGTCGGCAGTTCCCGCTCGCCGACGCCGAGGACCCGCCCGGTCTCCACCGGCGGCAGGGACCGTTCGACGAGGTCGCGGGAGACGTCGCCCACGTCCGCGATGCGGTCGCTGACGACGTTCGAACCGCCGAGCAGGGCGACGAGCGCGGCGAACGACCGGCGCTCGGCGAGCGAGAGGTCGGTCGTCTCGCGGACCAGCTGGCAGTCCGGGTCGTTCACCCAGAGCCGCCGGTGGGTCCACTGGCGGTTGAGGACGTTCCGGACCGCGTTCTCGTGGGCGGGCTGGCTCGCGGGGGACGCCCGCCAGTGCGGCGCGGTGTCCGGGCCGACGCGCATCGCGTCGACGAGGCCGACGCTCTGGCCCTGGAGCGCGCCGCAGCCGAGCAGGAAGACGTCGCCGACGGCGTCGCGGATTGTCGCCAGGCCGCGGCGGTAGGCCTCCGCGCGGGTGACGTCCTCGTGGCGGTCGCCCGGGAGCGCGGCGGCGTAGAGGAAGTCAAGCTTGCAGTACTCGAAGCCCCACTCGTCGACGACGGTCTCGAACGTCTCCCGCAGCCAGTCCAGGACCCCGGGATGGGTGGTGTCGAGCGCGTACATCGGTCCGTGGCGCGGCCCGGCGTCGACCGGGTCGCCGTCGTCGGTCACCAGCCACTCTGGGTGGTCGGCGGCGAGCGCCGAGTCCGCCTGAACGTAGAACGGTGCCACCCAGAGACCGGGCGTGTGGCCGGCGTCGCGCACGTCGTCGACGAGGCCCGCGACGTCCTCGAACCCGTCGTCGAGGGTTCGCCAGTCGCCGAACGCGACCTGGTAGCCGTCGTCGACCTGGACGAGGTCGAGCGGGGCATCCCAGTCGTCGAGCGCGTCGAGCGTCTCCCGGACGTCGCCCTCGGTGACGTCGGTGAAGTAGTGGTACCACGAGCACCAGCCGGTCGGCGCGTCGTCCGGCACGCGTGCGTCCATCCGCTTTGCGGTCGCCTCGGCGAGCGCGGCCAGCGCGTCGTCGAGGTCGCGCGTGGCGTCGACGCGCAGCGACGGCAACGCGACGCGCTCGCCGCCGACGACCCTCGTCGCGTCGCCGGGACAGACGGCGTCGACGCGGTGGACGCCGCCCTCGTCGTGGTCGACGTCGAACCGCGAGAGGAACCGCGAGTGGTCGAGGAAGCCAAGCGCGAGCGCACGGCCGCCGTCGAGCAGGGCCGTCACGCCATGGGAGGCTTCGCCCGGCGCGGCGAGGTCGCTCATCTGTGGGTCGTCGCCCTCAGGCGGGAAGCGCTCGCCGACCGGGAGCGTCGCCGTCGGCGTCCACGACTGGTAGCCGTGGCGGTAGCGCCGACTGTCCGGGCCGTGCGTCGGCGCCGCCGCGTCGGCGAGCGGCCGCAGGTCGCCGAGGACTGCCGACCCGTCGGCGGGCACCTGGAACGACAGGCGGACGTCGGCGTGGCCGTCGCCCGCGTCGAGTTCGACCGTCGTCGCCCAGTCGTCGTCGTGGACCGCGCGAGCGGTCCCGGGCGAGGAGTCGGTGGCGGCCGACGCACTAGCCGGGAGCGTCGCGGAACCCACGTCGAGGGCCGGTCGGCCGTCGAGCACCGTCTCGCCGTCGCGTTCGACGACGAGGCGGCGCTCCGCCGGCCGGTACTCCACCGCGGTGTCGCCGCCCGCGACCCGGATGGCCATCAGTCCCCGTCCTCCTCGCCCCGCTCGCGTCGTTCGCGGTAGTCCGGCAACATGTCGTCCTGCATCACCGCAGTGCGCCCGCCGTCGACGAGGAGGGACGTCCCCGTCACGAAGGCGGCCTCGTCGCTGGCGAGGAACGCCACGGCGGCAGCGACGTCCTCGGGGTCGCCCAGGCGGCCGACCGGGTGGATGGATTCGAGGTGCTCGCGGTACTCCGCGTCCATCCCGTCGGTCGTGCGCTCGATGGCGACCCAGCCCGGGTTGACGGTGTTCACCCGGACCCGGGGGCCGAAGTCGAGCGCCATCGCGCGCGTCATCCCGTCGATGCCCGCCTTCACCGCGTTGTACGGGAACATCTCCGGCATCGTCAGGCGGGCGTGGTTCGAGGAGACGTTGACGATGGCGCCCTCGTCCATGTACTCGCGGGCGTGCTTGGCGCAGAGCCAGTAGGAGCGGAAGTCCGTCTCCAGGACGAAGTCCCAGTCGTCCATCGACGCGTCGTCGGCCGCCGTGTTCGTCTCGACGCCGGCGTTGTTGACGAGAACGTCGAGGCCGCCGTACTCCGCGGCTGTGGCCTCGACGAGCGCCGCGACGTCGTCCGGGTCGCGCATGTCCGCGCGGACGAACGTCGCGTCGCCGCCCGCCGCCTCGACGTCGGCGACGGTGGCCTCGCCGTCCTCGCGGGTGCGACCGGTGACGACGACGTTCGCGCCCTCGAGGGCGAACCGGCGGGCGATGCCCGCGCCGATGCCGCGGGTCGACCCGGTGACGAGGACGGTCGCGTCCTCGAACCGGTGGGGGCTGTCGCTGGTGGTGGCGTCCGACACGGTCACCACTCCGCGACGCTCCCGTCCTCGTGTCGCCAGACGGGGTTGTGCCAGTTCACGTCGCCCGCCTTCGCGCGGACGTGCTCTTCGTCGATGTCGATGCCGAGGCCGGGGCCGTCGGGCAGGTCGACGTAGCCGTCTCGGTACTCGAACACCGAGGCGTCGGCGAGGTAGTCGAGGACGTCGCTGGTCTCGTTGTAGTGGATGTCGAGGCTCTGCTCCTGGATGAGTGCGTTCGGCGCGACGGCGTCCACCTGGATGCAGGACGCGAGCGCGATGGGGCCGAGCGGGCAGTGCGGTGCCATCGCCACGTCGTACGTCTCGGCCATGTCGGCGATCTTCTTCACCTCGGTGATGCCGCCGGCGTGGCTCAGGTCCGGCTGGATGACGTCGACGCTACCGTTCTCGAACACCTCCTTGAAGTCCCAGCGACTGAACATGCGCTCGCCGGTCGCGATGGGGATTGTCGTGTGGTCGGCGATCTTCGGCAGGACGTCGTTGTGTTCGGGGAGCACCGGCTCCTCGATGAACATCGGCTCGTGCGGTTCGAGCGCCTTCGCCAGGCGCTTGGCCATCGGCTTCGACACGCGGCCGTGGAAGTCGACGCCGACGTCCACGTCGTCGTCGACGGCGTCGCGGACGGCCGCCAGGCGGGCGACGGCGTCGTCGACCGCCGCCGGGGAGTCGACCCGCCGCAGTTCGGCGGTGGCGTTCATCTTCAGCGCCGTGAACCCGGCGTCGACCTTCTCCCGGGCGGCCTCCGCGACCCTGTCGGGGCGGTCGCCGCCGATCCACTGGTAGACGCGGATGCGGTCGCGGGCCCGGCCACCGAGCAGTTCGTAGACTGGCGCGTCGAACCGCTTGCCCTTGATGTCCCAGAGGGCCTGGTCGATGCCCGCGATGGCCGACATGAGGACCGGGCCGCCGCGGTAGAAGCCGCCGCGGTACATCGTCTGCCAGTGGTCCTCGATGCGGCCCGGCGACTTCCCGAGCAGGTAGGTGTCGAGGAGTTCCTCGACGGCGGCGCGGACGGTGTGCGCCCGCCCCTCGACGACCGGTTCGCCCCACCCGACGAGGCCGTCGCTCGTCTCCAGGCGGAGGAACAGCCAGCGCGGCGGCACCTCGTAGAGGTCGTAGTCGACGATGCGCGTCTTCACGCCGACTCACCCTCCGTCTGGACGTAGTCGCCGACCGTCGCGCTCGTCTCGGCCGTCTTCGTCTTCAGCGACTCGCCCGTCTCCGCGTCGAAGAGGTACAGCGCCGCCTCGTCGAACGTGAACCGGACCGTCTGGCCCGGTTTCGGGTGCAGCGTGCTCGCGATGCGGGCGGTCAGCTCCCGGTCGCCGAGCGTCGCGTAGAGGAAGTTCTCGTTCCCCATCGGCTCGACGACGGACGCCTCGGCGGTGTTCCCGCCGGACTCGACAAGGCTGACGTCCTCCGGTCGGATGCCGACGCGAACCTCGTCGTGACCCTCGACCCAGGACGGGTCGTCGAACTGGTAGGTGAACCCGCCCGGGCCGTGGAGCGTCCCGTCGTCGACCTCGGCCGCGAAGCGGTTGATGCTCGGCGAGCCGATGAAGTTCGCGACGAACTCGTTGGCCGGCGAGCTGTACACCTCCTCGGCGGTGCCGACCTGCTGGAGTTCTCCGTCGTTCATCACGGCGATGCGGTCGCCCATCGCCATGGCCTCCGTCTGGTCGTGCGTGACGTACATCGTCGTCACGTCGAGGTCGTGCTGGAGCTCCTGTAACTCCGTCCGCATCTCCGAGCGGAGCTTCGCGTCGAGGTTCGAGAGCGGTTCGTCCATCAGGAAGACCTCGGGCTGCCGGACGATGGCGCGGCCGAGCGCCACGCGCTGCTGCTGGCCGCCCGAGAGGTCGCGTGGTCGCTTTCCGAGCAGGTCCGAGATGCCGAGCATCTCGGCGGTGTCCTCGACCCGCTCGCGGATCTCCGCGGAGGTCAGTTCCGACGAGAGCTTCAGACCGAAGCCGATGTTCTTGCGGACGTTCATGTGCGGATAGAGGGCGTAGTTCTGGAAAACCATGGCGACGTCCCGGTCGCGCGCCCGGAGGTCGGTCACGTCCTCGTCGTCGAATCGGACGTGACCGCTGGTGACCTCCTCGAGCCCCGCGACGCAGCGCAGGGTCGTCGTCTTTCCACACCCCGACGGACCGACGAGGACGAGGAATTCCCCGTCCTCGACCGTCAGGTCGACGTCGTCGACGGCCGTGAGGACGCCGTCGTCGAGCTCGAACTCCTTCCGTAAATCGTCGATGTTGATGATTGCCATGTGATATCACTCCTTGACCGAACCGGCGAGGATGCCGCTGACGAAGTACTTCTGCAGGAAGAGAAAGAGGACGAAGATCGGCACGATAGAGAGACCGGCGGCGACCATGATCTGGTCGTAGTAGACGCGCTGTGCGCCGACGAGGTCGCTGATGGCGACCGGGATGGTGTACTTGTCCTGGCTCAGGATGACCAGCGGGAACAGAAAGAGATTCCACTGGAAGAGAAAGAGGACGATGGCGAGCGCCGCCAGCGACGACTTCATCGTCGGCAACGCCACGCGGTAGAACACCTGGAACTCCGTCGCCCCGTCCATGCGGGCGGATTCGAGCAGGGCGTCGGGAATCGACTTCATGTTCTGGCGCATCAGGAAGATGCCGAGGGGGTTCGCGGCCCACGGCAGGATGATGGCCCAGTAGGTGTTCGTCATCCCGATGCGCGACATCAGCAGGAACAGCGGGATGACGAGCAGCTGGATGGGGAGCACGAGCGTCGCCAGGATGGTGTAGAATATCGGCTCCTTGTACCTGAACTCGTACTTCGCGAAGGCGAACCCGCCCATCGAACACAAGAGTAGCGAGAGGAGCGTGTACACCGTCCCGACGAGGACGCTGTTGCCGATGGCGGCGAGGAACCCGAGTCTGTACCCGAGGAGCTCGGTGCTGGACCGCTGCTGGAGCGCCTCGAAGTTGGCCAGGAACTGGTCGACCGACCCGGGGACGACCCGCGGGTCGCTGGCGGCGGCGAGGAACGCCTGCTCCTCGAGCGTCGCGGCGACGACGATCCAGTACAGCGGGACGACGGTGACGAGCACCGCCACGATCAGGAACGCGTAGGTGACGAGCTTCCAGGCGAACTCGCGCTGGTGGTCACGCACCGCCACCACCTCCGCCGACGGCCTTTATCTGGACGATGGAGAGCGTGCTGACGACGGCGATGAGCACCCACGTCAGCGCGCTCGCGTACCCGAGCTGGAACTGGACGAACGCCATCTCGTAGATGTACTGGACGATGGTACGGGTCGCCTCGGCCGAGGCTCCCGCCTCGCTCACGATGAGCGGTTCGGAGAACAGCTTGAACGTCCCGATGGTCGAGGTGACGGCCACGAACAGCAGGACGGGCTTGAGCTGTGGGAGGGTCACGTACCGGAACTTCTGCAGGCGGTTCGCGCCGTCGATCTCGGCGGCCTCGTACAGCTGTTGGGGGACGTTCTGCAGTCCAGCGAGCAGGATGATCATGTTGTAGCCGGTCCACCGCCAGGTGACGGCGCCAACGACGGTCATCCGCGACCAGAAGTCGCTCCGGAACCACGGGACGGGTCCGATGCCGACGAGGCCGAGCAGGTAGTTGACGAGGCCGTGCTGCTGCATGAGCAGGACGAAGACCGTCGCGTACGCGACGAGGTTCGCCGAGACCGGCAGCGCGAGCGTCGTCCGGAAGAGTCCGCGGAACCTGACGAACGAGGCGTTCAGCGCGACGGCGAGCGAGAGCGCGACGGCGATCATCAGCGGGACCTGCACCAGCAGGATGAACACGGTGTTGTACATCGCCTGGTGGAACTGGCCGTCGCCGAAGAGTCGCGCGTAGTTCGCCAGTCCGACGAACTCGAGGTTCGCGATCGAGGTGACCTGGAACCCGATACCGGGCACGGTGAACAGCACCGAGCCGCCGACGCCCTCGAACTGGAAGAACGAGAGGTAGACGGTGTACAGGATCGGGAACGCGAGGAACACCCCGAACAGCACGAAGAACGGCAACAGGAAGACGTACGGGACCCCCTCGAAGCTCGGCAGTCGCTCGGAGACGCGCTGGCGACGCCAGCGGAACCGGTCGGCGAGCTCGTCGCGGTGCGACGTGCGTCGCTGGTTCATCGTTTCGTTCTGTTGAGACATGTGGTGGCGAAGGGGTTCTCAGGCCAGCGAGCGGTCGGTGCGGTCGGCGACCTGTTTCGCCGCCTTCTCGACGGCCTTCTCCGGCGAGAGCTTCCCCTTCATCATGCTCTCGAAGTGGGTGTTGATGGCCTTCGTGACCTCCGGGGTGTCGGTCGTGTACCGGTACGACGGGATGTTCGGCGCGATCTCGGCGAACATCCGACCGGCGCTCTGTCCGCCGAGGAACTCGTGGCCGGAGTCGAAGGCGTCGCTCTCGTAGGCGGGCTCGAACGCGGGGAAGATGCCGTACTCCCGGTACATCTTCACCTGCTGTTCCTTGTTGGCCAGGCTGTGCTTCATGAAGTCCCAGCCGCGGTTGGCCTTCGCGTCGCTGACCTGGTCGGCGATGACGAGGTTCGACCCGCCCCAGTTGCTCGCGCGCCCGCCGCCCTTCTCGAACGCCGGGGGCTTCATGACGCGCCACTTGCCGGACGTGTCGGGAAGCTCGGCCTTCAGCGTCCCCTCCATCCACGCACCGGCGTTGAGCGAGGCGATGGTCCCGTTCTTGAACCCCGAGAACCACGGACTCGACCACGACGCCTCGCTTGCGGTGATGCCGGCGTCGCGAAGTTGCTTGAGGTTGCGCGCGACGCGCACGCTGTTCTCGTTGTCGAAGGCGATCTTGCCGTCCTCGGTGAACGGCTGACCGCCGAGTTGGCGGTACTGCATCCGCCAGAGGCCGTCGTAGTCGTTCGACGGGATGTTGAGCATCGCCACGTCGTCGGGGAGCTTCTTGCCCTCCTCGACGAACTGGTCCCACGTCTCGACGCCGTCGAGGTCGACGTCGTGCTCGTCGAGGACGTCCTTGCGGTAGAAGGTCCCGACGGGGCCGATGTCCCACGGGAGCGCGTACGTCTTCCCGTCCTTGGTCAGCGGGCCCCATTTGCCCGAGACGAACTTCTTCTTCACGTCCTTCTTCAGCCATCCGGAGATGTCGCGGAGCCCGCCCGTGTCGACCCACGCGGCGGCGTCGACGCTCTCCATCGTCGCGACGGTGGGCGCTCCCGACCCGGCCAGGAGCTTCGACTTGTACTTGTCCTTCATGTCGGACCGACCGATCTGCTCGACGCTGACCGTCGCGTCGTTCTGTTTCTCGTAGGACTTCGCGGTCAGTTTCAGCGACTTCGCTGCGACGTCCCAGCTCCACGCGTCGATGGAGTCCGCCTTCTCGTTGCCGCCGCCACCGCCGCCACCGCCGACACAACCTGCGAGCGCCGCTGCGCCGGCCACGCCGACGCCTTTGAGCACGTTCCGTCGGTTCGTACCGTGTCTGTCACCTTTCATTGTGCGGGATACTGTAGGGCTACACACTCGAATACTTAATTCTTTGGCAATCGCAACCCAAATATTTAGTCTGGTAGCCAGATTGCATCTTTCTAAAAAGATTGTAGGCTATTATCGCATATCACCATGAATCAGTGAAATCGGATATTGTTCATCGATGGTGAACAGAGATTCCGCCGTGAATGGCGGATCGTGCGGTACGTCCGCTTTGACCGCCCGTAACCAGGGAACCGCGTTTCGGACGATGAACCGAACCGACGAGCGACCACTCCGCCGACGTTCAGCGTCGGTGAACGTTTTTGTGTTCTCGGTGTGACCTGCGGGTATGGCGGAGTATCCAGTCGGAGCGACCGCGACGACGTTCGAAATCATCGGTGCCCTGGCGACGCTCGAACGGGCGGGCGTCACGCAGCTCGCCGACCGTCTCGACCGGTCGAAGGGGAGCGTCCACAACCACCTCACCACGCTCGAACGACTGGGGTACGTCGTCCGCGACGACGGCCAGTACCGCCTCGGACTGCGGTTCCTCGAACTGGGGACGGGCGTACGGGCGGCGGACGCACTGTACCGCGTCGCGCGACAGGAGATCGACCGTCTCGCGAACACCAGCGGGGAGACGGCCAGTCTCGTCGTCGAGGAATCCGGCGAGGCCGTCTTCGCGTACAGGGCGGGCGACAGTACGGACGCCCGTTTCCGCGACGGGAGCCGCGTCCCGGTCCACGCCTGCGCCGCTGGGAAGGCCATCCTCTCACACCGGTCGCCCGACACCCTCGACGAGGCCCTCGAAGACGACCTGTCGACGCCGACCGACCGGACGATAGCGTCGCAGGCGGCCCTGAGGCGGGAGCTCCAGACCGTCCGCGACCAGGGGCTCGCGTTCGACCGGGGGGAGCTCACCCCCGACCGGCGCGCCGTCGCAGCACCGATCGTCACCGACGACGGCCATCCCGTCGGTGCCGTGACCGTCTCCAGCACCTCCCCGCGGATGAGCGGCAAGCGGTTCGAGGAGGACATCCCCGGTCTCGTTCTCAGCACCACGAAGGACATTGCCGTCGAGGACATAGGCCGTGAATAGAACCGTTCTCCATCAGTGAAAGTAAACCATGAGAGCCCATCCAGTCCGAATATACGGTTTCTCGCGGTTCATCCACGGTTCGAGAACGACCGAGATTCATAACTGTTCACCGTGAATGAACAGGCGGCTGGAGCGAAACCGGCGCGCCAGTATCGAATCCTAACCACGACTATTGTGAACACAGTACGTCTGACGGTCTTCGACCCTCAGCGAAGTCGTGAATAGCAGGGTTGCATCGTCGCACTGGCTCGTTCGTCAGCTGGTGCGCGTCAGACTCGAACCAGGCACTCGCCACGGAACGCCGGCCGGAGGAAAGACCGGATGGACGCGGGTACAGGATGACAGCGACCAGCGATACCCGAACGAACCAGGGATAGCAGCAGAACGACACAAATGGTTCCCGCCGACCTGGAGAGTCCCTCCAAGACGGGATAGTCAGTGCATCGGGCAGTCCGGACCACCCGGTGTCGACGAAGCGTCGCGACCCGGGCAGTCGACGAAGAACCGCGACGACGGCCAGGGTCTCGCGTACGTCCAGTCGAACACTATCCAGGCCGCAGATGCCTGCTAAAACCAAGGGTAACAATGGACGGACGGCCGAGAGTTGCCACGCACCTTTTTCCAGCTACATCATCAATTATGATGTCGTATGTCACTGGAAGACCGCTACCTGGAGAACGAATACTACACGCAGGAAGTGCATGGAGAGTACGAGTTGTTCGATCTCGGTGATTTCGAACTCGCGCGGGGGCAGACGCTCCCCGACGCGAAGCTGGCCTACCAGACGTTCGGCGAGCTGAACGACGAGAAGGACAACGCCATCCTGTTCCCACACATGTACTCCGGGACGCACCGGGACATGGAGCGGTTCGTCGGCGAGGACATGGCCATCGACCCGAACGAGTACTTCGTCGTCCTTCCGGACCAGTTCGGCAACGGACTCTCGTCGTCGCCGCACAACACGCCGCCACAGGAGGGCGGCATGGGGTACTTCCCGGACGTGATGATCGAGGACGACATCCGCGCCCAGCACAGGCTCGTGACGGAGGAGTTCGGTATCGACGAACTGCAGCTCGTCCTCGGCTGGTCGATGGGCGCACAGCAGACCTACGAGTGGATCGTCCGGTACCCGGACATGGTCAAGCGGGCCGCGCCCATCGCCGGGACGGCCAAGGTGACGCCCCACGACCAGCTCTTCATCGAGGCCCACAAGGAGATGATCCGCTCGGACCCGGCGTGGAACGACGGGTTCTACACGGAGCCCCACGCCGTCCTCACGGGGCTGCGCCGCCACGCGCTCATCTGGTCGGTCATGGGGCTGAGTACCCAGTTCTACCACCAGTCCGAGCAGGCCTGGGAGCGGGCCGGGTTCCAGTCGGTCGACGACTTCATGGCGAACTTCTGGGAGGACTGGTTCCTGCCGATGGATCCGAACGACCTGCTGACGATGGCGACGAAGTGGCAGCACGGCGACGTGAGCCGGAACACGGACGGCGACCTCGAGGCGGCGCTCGGACGTATCGAGGCGAAGGTGTACGTCATGCCCTTCGAGGAGGACATGTTCTTCCCCGTGCGCGACTGCGAGTACGAGGAGTCGATGATTCCGGACAGCGAACTGCGACCGATCGACAGCCTGTGGGGGCACTTCACCATGTTCGGCGTGTTCGAGGAGGACCTCGAGGCGATCGACGAACACATCGACGAACTGCTGAACGAGTCGGTGTGAGACGGGGGCAGTCCCACATCCCAGCGTGTCGCCTCTCGCGGCCGTGGTACAGATGGAAGGCGTTATCACCCATCATACCACTCGTTGGCACGCACGTGATTGCAACCGGTAGACGCGACGCGAACGGACGCGGTACGTTCCGCGAACGGAGGGAGTACGGCGACGCAGACGGAGGAGCGAGATGACCGGAGCACCTCGCTCGACGGAACGCGCGGCGCAGAACTACGTCGGCGGCGAGTGGCGCGACCCGGCTGGCGACGACGAACAGGCGGTCGTGAACTCGGCGACCGGCGAGCGGGTCGGCGTGACCCCGTTCAGCGACGCCGGCGACGTCGACGAGGCGGTCGCACGGGCCGACGAGGCGTTCGCGGACTGGTCGGCGCGCCCGGTCGAGGAGCGCATCCAGCCGCTGTTCGAACTCAAGCGGCTCCTCGAAGCCCACCAGGACGACGTCGCGGAGACGCTCGTCCGCGAGCACGGCAAGACGTTCGACGAAGCGATGGGCGAACTCCGCCGCGGCATCGAGAACGTCGAGGTGGCCTGCGGCATCCCCTCGATGCTGCAGGCCGGCCACCTCCCGAACGCCGCGCCCGGCATCGACGAGACCGCGGTCCGCCAGCCGCTCGGCGTGTTCACCGCCATCACGCCGTTCAACTTCCCCGGCATGATACCGCTCTGGTTCCTGCCGTACGCGGTGGCGACCGGGAACGCGTTCGTGCTCAAGCCGAGCGAGCGGACGCCGTTCACCGCCCGGAAGCTCTTCGAGTTGATCGACGAGGCCGGCTTCCCGGACGGCGTCGTCCAGCTCGTCAACGGCGGGCCGGACACCGTGAACGCCCTGCTGGTCCACGGCGACGTGGTCGGCGCGTCGTTCGTCGGGAGCACGCCCGTCGCCAAGCACGTCTACGAGACCGCCGCCAGCCACGGCAAGCGCGTGCAGGCACAGGGCGGCGCGAAGAACCACGTCGTCGTCTCCGACTCGGCGGACCTCGACTTCGCGGCCGAACAGACGGTGTCCTCCGCCTTCGCCAACTCGGGGCAGCGCTGTCTCGCCAACCCGGTCGCGGTCGTCCACGACGACGTCTACGAGGAGTTCGCCGACCGCGTCGTCTCGAAGGCCGACGCCCTCGCGGTCGGCGACGGCCTCGACGCGGACACCGAGATGGGGCCGCTCGTCACGGCCGACCACGAGGCGACCGTCCGGGAGTACGTGGAGACCGGCGTCGAGGAGGGCGCGACTCTGCTGCTCGACGGCCGCGAGCGCGACGACGACCTGCCGGACGAGGGGTACTATCTCGCGCCGAGCGTCTTCGGCGACGTCGAACCCGACATGACCGTCGCACGCGAGGAGATATTCGGCCCCGTCCTCGCGCTCGTCCGTGCCGACGACTTCGGCGACGCGCTGGAGACGCTCAACCGGAGCGAGTACGGCAACGCCGCCAGCCTGTTCACCGAGCGCGGCGGCGAGGCCCGCCGGTTCCGCCACGAGGCGGAGGCGGGCAACCTCGGCGTCAACGTCGGCACGGCCGCGCCGATGGCGTTCTTCCACTTCGGCGGCCGGAACGACTCGTTCTTCGGCGACCTCCACGCCCAGGGCGACGACATGATCCGCTTCTACACGGACGAGACGGTGTACATCGAGCGCTGGCCAGGGGAGTGACCGGCGTCGCTGGGGTTCGAGAAGCCGGGCCGGCAGTCCCGCTACCCCCGAGCTGAACGTCAGTTCGGACAGGCACACTTTTCAACGTCGGATACAGTTCTGCAGTCATGCCCACGACGCTATCCTCCCTCCAGGAGACGTGGACCGCCGCGACCGACTTCGACTCGGCGGTCGCGAAGTTCCTGGTCGTTCTCGCCACCGGCGCTCTCGGATTCGTCGTCTCCCTGCAACTGAGCGAGCTGTGGGAGCAACTGCTGGGATACTACTCCTCAGTTGCAACGTACTCCACTGGAATGGTGGTCTTCCTCGGTCTCTACTTCGGTCTGGGGTACGCCGTGACAACAGTGCGTGAACGACAGCCGTAGTCCTTCGATGGCGAACTGGCCCGGACACGGCCGGCTGTGGCGGGAAGTGCTGGCTACCCCTGTCCGATGAGTCGCTCCTCGTCCTCCCAGAACTCCTCGCGGAGCTGGTACTTCTGCACCTTCCCGGTCGCGGTCTCGGGGAGGTCGTCCTGGATGAGGATCTGGCGCGGTATCTTGTAGCCGGCCAGGCGCTCGCGACAGAACGACTCGACGCCCTCCTTCGTGAGGTCGTCCGACTTCGGGACGACGATGGCCGTCACCATCTCGCCCCACTCCTCGCTCGGCGTGGGGATGACCGCTGCCTTCGCGATGTCGGGATGGTCGTAGAGGACGTCCTCGACCTGGATGGAGGAGACGTTCTCCCCACCGGAGATGATGATGTCCTTCTTGCGGTCCTGGATGGCGACCATGCCGTCCTCGTCGATGACGCCGAGGTCGCCGGTGTGGAAGTAACCCGGCAGGCGGTCGTTGAACGCCTTCTCGGTCGCCTCGGGCTTGTTGAGGTAGCGGTCCATCACCTGGTTGCCCCTGACGACGACCTCGCCCATCGTCTCGCCGTCGGCCGGGACGTCGTCGCCGTTCTCGTCGACGACGCGCACGTCGGTCGCGAGCGTCTCGCTCCCCTGGTTGACCTTCAGGTCGCGCCCGCGCTCGGCGAGGCGGCGCGGCGAGTTCGACGTCGTGATGATGGGTGCCGTCTCGGTCAGGCCGTAGATGTGGATGATGCGCCAGCCGATGTCGTCCTCGACGGTCTCGATGGTCGCCGTCGCGGGCGCGCTCCCGGCGGTGGCGATGCGGACGTCGCGGTCGCCCGTCGTCTCCACGGACGGGTTCTCGTCGTGGTGGGCGATGATGCGGTTGAGGACGGTCGGCGCGCCGCACATGAACGACACGTCGTGCTCGCGGACCTTCGCCAGGGTCCCCTCGGGCGTGAACTCGCGATGGCAGACGTGCGTGCCGCCGGTACCCGTGATGGCGTAGGTGTGCCCCCAGCCGTTGCAGTGGAACATCGGCAGCGTCCACAGGTAGGTGTCGTCGTCGCGGATCTCCATGTGCTGGTTGAGCACGAGCGCGTGCCAGTGTTCGGTGCGGTGGGTGCGGACGACGCCCTTCGGATCGCCGGTCGTCCCCGACGTGTAGTTGATGCTCGCGTCGTCGTCCTCGGAGATGTCGGGGCGCTCCGGCGGTTCCGGTGACGCCCCGTCGACGAGGTCCATGTAGTCGACCCAGTCGCCGTCGATGCGGTCGGCCTCGTAGCCGACGAACTGCTCCGCCGGAACCGAGCCGCGTACCGCCTCGACCTTGTCGGCGAACGCGTGGTCGGCGATGACGACCGACGCCTCGCAGTCCGAGAGGATGTACTCGTAGTCGTCGGGGACGAGCCGGTAGTTCATCGGGACGTACACCGCCCCGAGCTGGTTGGTCGCGTACAGCGCCTCGAGGAAGTAGTGCGTGTTCGAGGCGAGCATCGCCACCCGGTCGCCCTGTTCGATGCCGAACTCGGCGAGCGCGTTCGACAGCCGGTTCACCCGTTCCTCGAACTCCGCGTACGTGTACTCCGTCCCGTCGTCGGCGATGACGCCGACCACGTCGTCGTATATGTCGGCGGCGCGGTCGAGGAAGTCCAGCGTCGTCATTTCCGTCTTCATGCGTGAACGTACGGAGCAACTCCACCCTGTGGGGTAAACATTACGACTTTTGTTATCATTTCACAGTGTTGGAACCGTCACCGAGCCTCGTGCGCCACGAGGGGCTATCCGTCGAGGAACCGCCCGGCGGTCCGGTGGAAGAGGTCGCAGTACGTCGATTCGGAGAGGTCGCGGGCGAGGAGACCGCGCCGTTCGTCGTCGTAGGGGTACGGCAGGTTCGGGAAGTCGGAGCCGTACATGATGGAGTCGGAGAGGTCGGTCAGCGTCTCGTCCGCTATCGTTTCGGGGTCGAACCCGAGGACGTCCGCAGTGCGAGACGAGAGCGCCATCGTCGTGTCGAGGAAGACCTGGTCGTGCTCGCGGGCCATGTCGAGGAACGCCGGCGTCTCGTAGGTTCCCATGTGGGCGGCGCACGCCCGCACGTCCGGGAACGACGCGACGAACTCCGCGAACTGGTCGGCGCCCACGTGCTCGCTCTCCTCGAACATCGGTGCGGTGCCGGCGTGGAACAGGACGGGACGGTCGTACTCGGCGGCGAGTTCGAACGCGGGCGCCAGTCGGGGGTCCGCCGGGCCGCACTCCTGCACGGGACACTGGAACTTCAGTCCACGCGCGCCCGCCTCGAACGCCGCCCTGACGACGCTTTCGACCTCGTCGTCGCCGTGGACCGTCGCGAACGGGACGGCCATGTCGGAGTCGGCACTCTCGGCGAGCACCCACTCGTTGAGGTCGGCCGCCATCCCCGCCTCGTGAGCGTACGGGAGCGCGAGGTAGCGGTCGACGCCCGCCGACCGCAGTGCGGCCTCCATCGCGTCGCGCTCGACGGGATGGTCGAACGTCCACCCCGCCTCCCTGGCGAGCGACTTCCGTATGGCCGCCATCAGTCGCGGCGGCATCAGGTGCACGTGCGCGTCGGTGGTCTCGGCAACGGCCATGCACACACGGTCGCATCCGACGCGCTTGAATGGCGGGGTACCCCGAACGGTTTTGTCGCTCTCGCCCAGCCATCCTCTATGCGACTCGACGACGTGGTCGTCCTCGACCTCTCTCGGCTCCTCCCCGGCCCATACGCGACGCAACTGCTCGCCGACCTCGGCGCGACGGTGATCAAGGTCGAACGGCCGGAGGGCGGCGACGCCGCCCGGCACATGGGGACCGCCGGCGAGAGCGGGACCGGACGCATCTTCGAGGCGGTCAACCGCGGCAAGCGGAGCGTCGCGCTGGACCTCACGGACGAGGCCGACCGCGAGGCGTTCTACGGCCTGGTCGCGAACGCGGACGTCGTCTTCGAGTCCTTCCGTCCGGGCGTCGTCGACCGACTGGAGATCGACCACGACACGCTCGCGACCTACAACCAGGACCTGGTCTACGTCTCCCTCTCCGGGTACGGACAGGAGGGCCCGTACGCCGACCGTGCGGGCCACGACCTGAACTACGCGGGGCTGACGGGGCTCCTCGACATGACGCGCCGGGACGCCTCGTCGCCGCCGACCATCCCGGGCTATCCCGCCGTGGACATGGCGAGCGGCCTCTTCGCGGCCTTCAGCATCGTCGGCGCGCTGTTCGACCGGGAGACGGGCGGCGGCGGAAGCTACGTCGACGTCGCGATGACGGACGTGATGCTGTCGTTCTCCCAGATATACGCCGGGCAGGCGCTGGCCGGCGACGACCCGCGACCGGGCGGGACCATGCTCACGGGGATGTACCCCTGCTACGACGTCTACCGTACCGCGGACGACCGGTACCTCACGGTCGCCGCGCTCGAACCGAAGTTCTGGCGCGAGCTCTGTGTCGCCATCGACCGGCCCGAACTCGTCGACCGGCACATGAGCGACGACCCGGCCGTCCGGACGGCCGTCCGCGACGCGCTCGAAGACACCTTCGCGGAGCGGTCGCTGGAGGCGTGGCTCGACGAACTCGACGACGTCGACACGGCGGTCGGCGGCGTCTACACGGTCGGGGAGGCGCTCGACCACCCGCAGACGAGAGAGCGCGAGATGGTCGTCACGGGCGGAGAGGCACCGCCCCGTCTCGGGTTCCCCGCTCGCACCGCGGCGGCCGAATCGGTCCCGACGGCCGTCCCGGACCTCGGCGAAGACACGGAATCGGTGCTCCGCGACGCTGGCGTCGCGCCTGAGGTCGTCGAGCGAGTGCTCGACCGCGACGCGGACCGGGAGGCGTAGCACTGCAGCGTGGACTGTCGCGCCGGACGCTCAGTCGTCCTGGGGCGGATCGACGTCGTGGTGGGCCTGTATCGTCGGGAGCCGCTCCCTGACCGCGCCGACCACGGACGTGTGCCCGCCCTCGTCTCGGTGGAACGTCAACGCCAGGCCCGCGATCGCGACCACGGAGAGGACGGCGAACGGGCCGCCCGTCAGCACGGCGGCGGTCTGGAGGCTTCCGCCGTCGCCGACCAGCAGGACCGCAACGGCGACGACACCCTGGAGGACGCCCCAGAAGACGACGCTACCCGTCGACGGTGCGAGCCCGCGCTTCGTGCCGAGGATCGCCACGACGAGCGTCGAGGTGTCCGCCGACGTCGTGATGAACACGACGATGAGCGCCAGGAAGAGGAACGTCAGCAACTGGCCGAGCGGGAGCGCCGCGAAGATGGGGAACCCGGCCACCGCCTCGGACCCGCCGCGGGCGGCGATCGCACCCAGGACGTCCGCAGCCCCGGAGTGCTGGACGTACAGCGACGTCCCGCCGAACAGGAGGAACCAGACCATCGTCGCGGCCGAGGTGGCGACGACGCCCGTGAACACGACCGTCCGTATCCGTCGCCCCCGCGAGAGCGCGGCCAGGAACAGTCCCGCGAACGGCGCCCACGAGAACCACCACGACCAGTTCCACACCGTCCAGTCGGTGGCCCACTCGCCGGCGGGGAACAGGCTCAGCGAGACGAAGCTGAGCGCGTAGTTCCCGAGCGCGGCGCTGCCGCGGTCGACGACGAACGACCGGGGGCCGAGCGCCGCCAGCAGGACACCGAACAGGCCGAAGAGGACGACGTTGAGGCCGGCGATCCGCCGGATGCCGCGATGGATGCCCGTCACGGCCGAGAGGACGTAGACGAGGGTCAGGCCGCCGACGAACAGGAGCGGCCCGAGACGGCCCGTCGTCACGCCCCACTGGACGGTGATGCCGGCGAGGAACTGCTCGCCGACGAGTGCGATGGACGTCGCGATGCCGCCGATGGTGGCGAACACCGCGAGCGTGTCGACGAGCTTCGCCCACGCGGAGTCGAGCCCGTCGACGCCGAGGAACGGCGTCAGGATCGTGGAGACGCGGAGCGGCGCGCCGCGGTCGTACACGAAGTAGGCGATGGGGACCGCGACCACGGTGTAGGCGCTCCAGGCCGAGACGCCCCAGTGGAACAGCGCGTAGGTGAGCGCCCCGAGGATGGCTCCCTCCGACCGCGGTGCCGCGTCGACCGCGGGCGGCGGCGTCCGGTAGTGGTACAGCGTCTCGGCGGGGCCCCAGAAGACGATACCGGCCGCGATGCCAGCGGTGAAGACCAGCGAGAAGTACGTCGGGTAGGTGTACGCCGGTTCGGTCTCCGGGCCGCCGAGCTTGATCTCGCCCCACGGTCCGAGGAGGAGCAGCAGGCAGTACAGGACGGCGAGGAACATCGCCGCCAGGAACAGCCAGCCGACGTCGCGCAGCAGGACGGTTTCGACGGCGGTGATCGCAGCGGTCACGCCGGCCGGAAACGCCAGCTGGACGGCGAAGAACAGTCCGAACACGGCGACCGGCACGCCGAACGTGACCGCGTCCTGGCGGGCGAGGAACCGGGACGCCTGGTCGGTCCACGAGCGACGACGGAGCGCACGGAGGGTGCCGACGTCGAACCGGTCGCCGTCGTCGCCTCCGGTCTCGAACACGGCGAGGTACCCCAGTCCGGAGCCGAAGAACAGCAGTGCGACGACCAGCCAGCTCGTCCCGGAGACGACGCTCCCGACGAACCCGGGGAAGAAGAACCCCGAGAGGACGACCGCGCCCGAGAGGAGACAGACGGGCGCGAGCACTCGCTGCAGGAACCGCTCGGCGACGTCGGCCCCCGTGCTACTCATACGCACACTGTTTCGGCCGGTGACCAAAGTACTACCGCCCGCATCAGGCGCTCACGCCGCGTACCGGCGTCGGTCCGGCCACCGGACGGAACAGGCCGCTGCGAACCGCCGGTCGGTCACCCGGGCTCCCTACGGTCCCTTGTCGTCTCCTTCGTCGTCGGTCGCCGTCTCGAACAGCGGCCCGGTCGACCGGCCGAGAACCGACCGCCCCAGTATCCGGCCGCCGATGACCGTCGGACTGATGACGTCGTCGGCGCCGACCGCCTCCAGTTTGTCGAGGTGTTTGTGGTCGTTCGCCGCCCCCACGATCCGCACGTCGGGGTTGGCCTTCCTGGCGGCGAGGATGACCAGCACGTCCCGCGCGTCGTCCCGGGTTCCGACCACGACGCCGCGTGCCGAATCGATCTGTGCGTCGTGCAGCGCCGCCTCGTCGGTGGGGTCGGCGGTGAGGGCGGTCGTGTCCTCCCTCTCCAGCGTCGCGGCGACGTCCGCGTCGGGGGTCACCACGACGACGTCCACCTCGCCCGCGAGTTCGTCGAGTAGCGATTCCGTAACGTCGCCGTACCCGAGGACGAGGACGTGATCCTCGAGGAGTGTGAGGTCCGAAGCTGTCATGTTTCCGAATGCAGTCGCCATCCGCGATTCGATCGCCGGAACGACGAGCGAGCCCACGCCGGCGGTGAACGCCCCGGTGCCGAAGACGATGACCGACAGCGAGAACCATCGCGCCTCGGCCGTCACCGGGGTGATGTCGCCGTACCCGACGGTCGCGATGGTGACGATGACGTAGTAGACGGCGTCGGGCCACGTCTCGAGTCCGGCGAACTGTGCGCGCAGCGCGAACGACCCCACGGTGCCGTACATCCCGACGCCGCCGATAGACGACAGTGCGGCGACCTGGAGCGGGGAGAGGTCGAGCGACTGGTCGAACTGCCGGCGGTTCCGCACGACCAGCGGGAAGGTGACGAGCACCAGCAACAACAGCGGCGCGTCGGTCGTCTGGAGCGTGACCAGCGGCAACAGCCCGAGAACCGGGAGAACGGCGACCGTCCCGTACCAGGCGACGTGTTTGCGGCGCTGCAGTCCGACCGTGAGAACGCCGAGGAGGAACGCGCACAGGACGCCGGCGAACCGGACGAACACCGCCTCTCCCGGCAGCACCGACGCCAGCGGACCGGCCATCGCCGCCGTCTCCCGACTGAGGTGGGACAGGCCCGTGACGAACGCGAGGCCGGTGGTCGCGCCGGTCAGGACGACGGTGGGTTTCGCGCCGGAGAACTGCCGCCAGTGGACGAACCGGACGCTGTCGGTGTGGTAGAACACCGTTTCGAGTGCAGCGTCACGCGGCCCGTCGGCGGACTCCTCTCCCACAGTGTGATAGTCTCCCACGCCATCAATAAAGGTTACAGTGGGTACCCGACGCGGTTCGGGCCAGCGCGGTTCGAGCAGCGAGTGTCGGTCGAGGACTGACACGGTCGTTCGCGCCGGCGCGACGCGGTCACTCGCGGTCGAGTTCCTCGACGATCCCGTCTATCTCGTCCAGCATCCGTTCGACGGTCTCGTTCGGCCGGTAGCGGATCTCCCGGTTCGGAACGTCGTAGTCGAGGAGCCCCGCCTCTTCGAGTTTCGGGCCGTGGACGTGGACGAGGACCGAGAGGAGGTGGTCGTCGCCGGGCGTTTCGCCGTACTTCTGCTGCTCGATGTGCTTGAGGTGATGCATCACCTCGTCGATGGAGTGGACGTGACCCGGCGTGTCGCGGAGGTGGTTGATTATCCCTCGCCGCTGGTAGTTGCTCAGGACCTCGAGCATCTCGTCGATCGACAGTACTCGCTCCCCCTGACCGTCGTCCCTGTTCCCCGCTCCTGGCATGGTCTTCAGATGGACAGTGCCCCCAATAAGTGTTATCGTGCAAATAAAAACATGGTAGAATACAATAAATTTGGGGTGAGAAGTGGATAATGTTGATTTCCACGACGTCGGAAGGGGTTACCAGGCCCGAGAACCCGGTCGGCGACCGGCGACGCGGGGGCACGCCCCCGTTCTCGACGGCGGATTGCAGAACGGTTATTCTCCAGCAGCCACAGGCTGATAGCAATGGTCCCTGCCCTATCGAGACGCCGCCTCCTCGCCGCCACCGGAACGCTCCTCGGTGGACTCGCGGCCGGTCGCGCCCTCACCACGCCCGGGTCGTCCGGCAACGACCCGGGAGACGGCTGGCCGATGGCCCAGCACGACCCTGCAGGGCGAAGCTACGCACCTGCGGCCTCCCCGCCGACGGACGGCGTGAGCGTGCGCTGGAAGCACCGACTGACAACCGACCTCGGTTTCGACTACGGCGTCGCACCCGTCGTCGCGGATGGACGGGTGTACGCTGCGGGTCGTCGCCTGCTCGCGCTCGATGCAGCGACGGGCGCGGTCGACTTCCGCGCCGACCGGGACCTCGACGCCGCTCCCGCCGTCGCACCGGCCCGCGCCTACCGTTCCCCGACGCTCGCGGTCAGCGACGCGTCGAGCGTCACCGGCCTCCACGCGAACGGCGGACTGGACGTGCTCGGCTCCCAGCGAGGCCTCACCCGGTGGGAAGTCCCGGTAGGCAGCCAGGAAACCGTGTTCGTCGGCGGAACACCGCCGTCGGTCCCGACCGTCGCCGCGAGCGGAACGGTGTTCGGCTCGACAGGTGGGAGACTGGTCGCGGTCGACGCGAGCAGCGGCCGGGTCCGATGGCAGGTCAACGTCGACGCCCAGCGTCCGGCGGTCCACCGGGGGACGGTCTACGTCGCAGCGTACCCGTTCGGCGTCCGGGGCTACGACGTCGAGACGGGCGACCAGCAGTTCGAGGCGCAGGTCTCCGGAGCGACCGCTATCTCCGTGACGGCAGGTCCCGAACGACTCGTCGTCGCGACGGACGAGGGACTCGCGGGACTCTCCTACGACGGCGACACGCGCTGGCGGTTCGCACCCGGGGACCTCTCGCGGGATCACGGTGCCGTCGCGCTCGCCGAGGGCGTTGCGTACGCGGGATTCAGGGGTGAAGACGACAACCCCCTCGTCGCCGTCGACGCGGCGACGGGCGAAGAACGGTGGCGTTCCCCGGCCGCACCGGAGGCGAGTCCGAGATTCGCACCGCCGGCCGTCGCGGACGGCGTCGTCTATCTCCCGCTCGAGGACGAGGGGCTGGCGGCCGTCGACGCCAGAGACGGCCACGTCCGGTGGCGGTTCGGCGGGAACGACGAACGGCGGCCGTGGTCGCCGGTCGCGCTCGCCGGGGAGACGCTGTACGCGGTCGGTAACGGGCACGTCTACGCGCTGGAGGAAGCATGACCGACGCCGACGCGCCGACGCAGTCGGGGGCGTCGGTCGACGCGAGCAGCAGGCGCGACGGATCGCTGTCGACGGTGTCCGTCCTCGCGGGCGCGTTGCGTCGGCTCGGAGCGAACCCGACTGCGCTCGTTGCACTGCTGCTGGCAGGAGGAGTCGTCGCCAGCATCGACTGGGTCCGACTCCACGACCCGGTGCCGACTACCGGCTACGAGGGAATCCAGCAGGGCAGGGTCGCGGTCGAGTTCGACGTGATGGTGAACGTGGCCTCGCGGGCGACGACGCCGGCGTCCGCGCTACTCCACCTCGAACCGGCGTGGCTCGCGACCACGGTCGGCCTCGCGCTCCTGGAGCTATCGGTGGTCGTCGCCGCCAGCAGTTACGCCCTCGGGCGACTGCTCGACGTGCAACCCTCGCCGGCAGCGGTCGCCAGGTACGGACTCGTCGTGGCGCTCTTTCGGTACAGCCTCCTTCGCGCCACGTTCGACGGCGGGGCGGTGGTCGTCGGACTGCTGCTCGTCGCCGCACTGTTCGTCGTGGCGGTCCGCCTGGTGCTACTTCCTGTCGGGTTACTGCTCGGCGACTCGTTCGGCAGTGCGGTACGACGAAGCTGGCGCATAACCCTGGGTCACGGGTGGGCGCTGCTCGGCGTCGCCCTGGTAATCGGCGTCGCGAACCACCTGCTCGTGAGCGTTGCGCTCGTGGGACCGGTCGGAAGCGGCGCGGTTGCGGCGGTCCACGCGGGAGCGCTCGCAGCGGTCGTCTCCCGACTGGACGCTGGAGGGACGGGGCCACGATAGCGAGCGCCAGACCAGGGGTAGCCGGACGGACGATGGGGGTCAGTCGTCCACCGCGACTCCGTTGCGGGACTCGTGGAGTGCGGCGCAGACGCTACCCTGGCCGTCGACGTTCACCCTGGCGGCGCGGGCGCGGGCCTGGACCGATTCGAAGGCGTCGAGGCTGATGGGGTCGCCGTCGGGGTCGGCGAACAGGTGGTCGTCGGCGAGTCCGACCGCGCGGGCTTTCTCCAGGTACCGCGCGAGCGGGGCGGCGTCGACGGGGACGAGGACCGACCCGCCCCGGAGCGAGACGACCGCGCGGTCCCCGTCAGCGTCCAGGTCGACCTGGTCGCGGCCGAGGGCGACGATCTGCTCGGGCGCGAGTCCTGCGTCCAGCAGCGCCTCGACGGCGGCGTGCTGGCGGGCGAGCCGCGCCTTCTCGTCGAGTTTGTGGCGGACGGCGGAAACGCCGGCGTCGGCGTCCGGGAAGACGGCCTGGAACGGTCGCCGCTCGTTCACGCCGGTCGTTATCTCCTCGGCGTGCATGTGGTCGCGGAGGTCGACCGTCACGTCGGCGACGCCCGGCAGTGCGCCGACCTCGTCGCGTATCCCGGTCGCCATCATCCACGCGAACGCCGGCGAACACCAGGCCGTCGGCAGGACGAACGCGACCGTCACGCGGTCGCCGTCGACGTCGACGCGGTCGACGTACTCCAGGTCGACGATGGAGCGGTCGAGTTCGGGGTCGTCCACGCGCCGCAACCGCTCGACGATCGCCTCGCGGGACGGGGGCGGCCCGCCGCCGCCGTCCTCGACCGGAGCCGTGTCGTCGCCGTCGGTCGGGTCGCTCGTCGACATGGTCAGTCGGCCGCCGAGTCGGCGTACTGGCCGCCGAGGTCGAACTCCCGACTGATGGCGTCGTCCTCGAACTGGGCCTTCTTCGCCTCGATGTCGATGTCGTAGAGCTCCGCGGCGTTCTCGCCCATGAACTTCTTCTTGACCTCCGTCGTGAGTTCGACGCCGTACTCGTCGCGCTGGTCCGGGGTGAGTTCGGCCTCCATCACGGTGGGGACGAGCCAGTCGGGCTCCCAGAGGGCGTAGTCGGAGCCGAAAAGGATGCGGTCCTCGCCGAGCCAGTACAGCAGTTCGCCCATTATCTCGCCGAACTTCCGGGGGCGGTTCTGCGCCATCGGTGCAGCGACTGCGAGACCGCCGTAGACGTTCGGCTCCTGGGCCGCGATCCAGCAGAAGTCGTCGAGCCTCGGGAGGCCGACGTGCTCGACGACGAAGTTGAGTTCGGGGAACGACGTCGCGGCGTCGTCGACGTCGCCGACGTCGAAGGCGTCCTTGTTCAGCGGCCGGATGGTCGGCCCCTTGTGCGGATGGACGTTCTCGATGCCGAGGTCGACGCACTTCTGGAGGAACTCGAACGATTCCTCGCTGTCGAGGCGCCAGCCCTTCGAGTCGCCGCGCCACTCGGCCGTGTAGAGTTTCACCCCCTGCAGGTCGTACGTCTCGTCCAGTTCTTCGAGGTACGCCAGCCCCTCCTCGCCGTCGCGCGGGTCGAAGCTTCCGTTGAGGACGAACCGCTCGGGGTACTCCTCGGCGAGTTCGGCGTTCTGCTCGGTGGTGTTGAACCCCTCCTCGTAGAAGTCCGAGAGGTAGGTGGGCTGGAAGATGGCCATGTCGACGTGGCCGTCGCGGAACAGGTCGTCGACCATCTTCTCCGTGCCGTACTTCCGGTAGGTCTCCATGTCCCACTGCTCCTCCTCGGGCGTGAACGCCGTGTGGTAGTCGTAGAAGCACTGGATGAACTGTTCGCCGCCCTCGTGTGCGACGTTCGCCTCCGAGGCGTCCCAGAGGTGGACGTGGCCGTCGATGACGAACACGTCCTCGCCGTCGTGCGTGTACATTGCGGTTGTAGTGTGGTAGCACGGACCAATATCGCTTGTACCGATGATGATAGGCACGTCGTTTACTCCCGGCGGCTCCGATGTGGTAGCCTGTAACATGCGAGCAGCCAGACTCCACGAGTACACGGACGACATGGACGACGCGTTGCAGATCGACGAGGTCGACCGGCCCGTGCCCGACCAGTCCGACGACGTCGTCGTCGATGTCGAGGGCGCGGGCTGGTGCCAGACTGACAACCACATCATCGAGGGGATGTGGCAGGAGTACGTCCCCCAGGAACTGCCGATGACCCTCGGTCACGAGAACGCGGGCGTCGTCAGCGAGGTCGGGGACGAGGTCACGCTCGTCGACGAGGGCGACCCGGTCATCTGTCACCCGGTCCAGACCTGCGGAATCTGTCGGCCCTGCCGCCTCGGCGAGGACATGTACTGCGAGAACAGCGCGTTCAACGGACTGACGACGGACGGCGGCTTCGCAGAGTCCCTCCTCACGAACGAGCGCGCCGTCGTTCCGCTCCCGGACGGCGTCGACCCGACGGACATCGCTCCGCACGCCGACGCCGGCATCACCGCCTATCACGCCGTCAAGAAGGCCGTGCGGGAACTGAACCCCGGCGACCACGCCGTCGTCATCGGGGTCGGCGGCCTCGGCCACATCGGCCTGCAGTGCCTCGACGCGATGAGCGCGGCGACCATCACGGCGGTCGACCTCAAGCCGGAGGCACGCGAACTCGCGGCGGACCTCGGCGCGGACCACACCATCGACCCGGAGAACGAGGACGTCCCCGGGGAGATAGCGGCGCTGACCGACGAGACGGGCGCTGCGCAGGTGCTCGACTTCGTCGGTGCCGACGCGACGACGGGGTACGCGCCGGACGTCGTCGCTGCCGGCGGCGACCACCACGTCGTCGGCTACGGCGGGCACGTCCACGAACCCGCGCAGGCGCTGGTCAACGGCGAGTTCTCGTTCCGGGGCACGCTCGTCGGGAAGTACGCCGAGCTCCAGGAACTCGTCGCGCTCGTCGAGAACGGCGACGTCGAACTGCGCACCTCGCGGTACGACCTCGGCGACGTCAACGCGGTCGCCGAGCGACTCGAACACCGCGAGATCGAGGGACGGGCCGTCATCACCCCGTAGGCGTCCGACGACCGGGCGTCACTCCCGGGCGGGCGAGTCGAACAGGCCGGCGAACACCTTCTTCTGCGCGGTCCGGAGGTGCTGGCTGAACGTGGACTGCGCGATGTCGAGCGCGTCGGCGCAGTCGTCCGCGGAGCTCTCCCGCGGCCACGTGAAGTAGCCGCGCTCGTAGGCCGTCGCGAGCGCGTCGAGCTGCTTCTCCGTGAGACTGTTGGTGAGCGCGACCTGCGCCCCGTGTGCCGTCTGGACGGGCACCGACTGTCCGGCGTCGTGACGCGCGACGAGGTCCGACCCCGGATACCGTTCGTGGAACGTCTCGACGACGTCGCGCACGTCGACGTGCGGCGGGACGTCGGCGACGACGCGACCCACCCCGTCGTCCGCGACGACGGACTGCGTGAGCGCGCCCGCGTCGGCCAGCGTCGTCGCCACGCAGTGGCCGGCGATGACGAACTCGAAGAGACTCCCCGTCGCCCCGCGCCCGACGAGCCGCGCGTCGGCGATGACGGACGCGTCGTCCGTCGCGGACAACACCTGCTCGGGTACGGCGTCCTCGATGGTGAAGTACTCCAGCAGGCGGCCGTCCGACCGGTTGACGAAGTACTCCAGGTTCACCCGGGTGTCGAGCCGGGCCGACATCTCGACGAAGAAACAGTCGCGGTCGCGGAGCTGGAACTCGAGCTCGACGGACGGTTCGGTCGTACTGGTCGTCGCGGCCCCCATGTGATACGTTGACCACTACCTCACTGGTAATTTTTGTGTCCGCCCGCTGGCAACCCGGGGTCGAACGACACAACGACTGATGCACCTTCGACACGTAGTCGGCACACCGACGCATGAACATCAGACGGACACTCCGGAGGGTGACGGTGTTGCTGCTCGTCGTCGCCGCGGTCGTTCGCATCAACGCCGTCCGACTCGAACGCACGCACGCCCGCCTCGCGGACGACCTGCTCAGCGAGGCCAGCAGCACCACCGACCGCCAGTACGCGGCGGACGACGTCGACGACCTGCCGGCACCCGTCCGGCGCTACTTCGAGACCGTCCTGGAGGAGGGGCAACCGCACGTCCGGTCGGCCTCCCTGAAACAGCGCGGCGAGTTCAGGCTGGGCGGTCCGGACGCGGAGTGGAAGCCGATGACCGCGACCCAGCACGTCACGGTCGATCCGCCGGGGTTCGTCTGGGACGCGACCATCGACGTGCTCCCGTTCGTCTCGACCGACGTGGTCGACGGGTACGCCCACGGCGAAGGGTTCCTCCGCGCGAAGGTGCTCGCGACGATTCCGGTCGTCGACGCCGGCCCGGACGAGCGGATGGACGAGGGCGAACTGGTGCGCTACCTGGCCGAGGCGGTCTGGTACCCGACCGCGCTGTTTCCGGGGGAGGGCGTCGAGTGGGAGGCCGTCGACGACCGGACGGCGCGCGCGACGCTCGAGCACGCCGGGAACGAGGCGTCCGTCACCTTCCACTTCGACGGCCGCGACCTGGTGTCGCGCGTGACCACCGAACGATACCGCCAGGAGGACGACGCCTACGCCCCGTGGACGGGCTACTTCCGCGCGTACGAGAATCGGAACGGCATCCTCGTCCCGACCGACGCGGAGGTGGAGTGGAACCTGCCGGACGGGGACCTGCCGTACTGGGCCGCGAGCCTCGTGCGAATCGAGTACGAGTGACGCCGAGGCGTCCGGTTCACCGCGGCAACCTCTCCCGTCGACGGACGGGACGTTCAACAGGGTCAGTCACGACGGCGGCGTGTGAACGCTCGCAGGTCTAACAACGGAAGGGCGTCAGTCCGGGAGGAGTTCGAACGTGAGACGGACGTTCTCGGCCGAGAGCGTCGAGGCGTCGAGGCGGACGCGACTGCCGACTTCGACGGTCGCCGGGTCGTCCGCGATGCGCCCCATGAGTCTCGGCCCTTCGTCGAGCGTGACGATGGCGGAGAGGACGGGGGCGTCGGTCTCGAACTCCCGCGCCGGACGGTGGACGTGCGTGTAGCCGTACACGGTGGCGGTGCCGGCGATGGGTTCGAACTCCCAGTCGTCGGAGTAGCAGTCCGGACAGTAGCGCCGCGGGGGATGGCTCGCCGCGCCGCAGTCGTGGCAGCGCTGCACGCACACCTCACCGTCGGCGACGCGCTGCCAGTATCGCCGTTCGTGGTCCGAGGTCGTCGATGGAATCGGCTTCTCAGTCGGCACCGGAACCACCCCGTTCGAGCACCGCGACCGACTGCGTCGAGAAGACGCCGCCGTTGCCGTGGACGAGCGCCGTCGAGGCGTCGTCCACCTGCGTCGCTTCGGCCCGCCCCTGGAGCTGGCGGATGGCTTCCGTGACGTGGAAGATGCCGCTCGGCATCCCGGGATGCGCCTGTGCGAGCGCCCCACCGTGCGTGTTGAGCGGCCACTTACCGTCCAGTCGGAGCGCACCGCTCTCGACGAGTTCCCCGCCGTCACCCAGGTCGCAGAAGCCGAGGTCCTCGAGTATCCGAAGAACGGTGATGGTGAAGCAGTCGTAGAGCTCGAGCACGTCGACCTCGTCGTGGTCGACGTCCGCCTCGTTCATCGCCGCACGTCCCGCTTCCACGGCCCCCGTCTCCTCGAACGAGGGCAGTTGCGAGACGTGGTCGTGAGTGTGTCGCGCCCCGAACCCCGCCAGCTCGACCGGCGTCCTGTCGACGGTGGCTGCGTTCGCTTCGGTCGTCACGACGAACGCCGCTCCGCCGTCGGAGATGAGCGCACACTGGTCAGCGGTCAGCGGCGTCGCGACCGTCGGCGAGTCGAGAACGTCGTCGACCGACTTCGCCTCGGTTCGCTGGACCCGGTCCGGTCGCTGCAGCGAGGCGTGTTCGTGTTCGATGGCGGCTATCTCGGCGAGCTGTCGCCGCGTCGTGTCGAAGGTGTCGAGGTGCCAGTTCGCGACGTGAGCGTAGAGCGACGGAACGATGTTCGCCGGTTCTTCGAACGGACCGACGGCGTCCGCCAGTTCCTCGACGACCGTCGACGGCCCGAACTCGGATCGGAGTGCGTCTGCTGCGACGACCAGGACGGTCTCCGCTCGGCCGCTTTCGATGGCCGTCGTCGCTCGCTCGATCGAGTTCACGTGGGACGCGCCACCCAGTCCGGTCAGTTCGGCGAACCGCAGCGGCGCGAGTCCCAGCCGTTCGACGAGACGGGGGAGGGGAAATCGCTCGTTGCGAAACGGTGCGGTCGCGATGAGACCGTCGACGTCGCCCGGACCGAGTCCGACGTCTCGCAGTGCTTCGCGCGTCGCCTCCACGTTCAGTTCCTCGTATCCGCTGTCGGGCGTCGCTCCGACGCTCGTTTCGCCGTAGCCGATCAAGACTGCCCCCATCGGTGCGTGGACCAACGACGGTCCTGTTGAAGGGTTTGGGGGTGCAGCGGCTGTCGAGTACGTCACCGTCACGGGGCGGTGCACGTCACCGTCACGGGGCGGTGCGAACCGCTCGCACTCGCGGCGGGGGCGCTTCGCACTCGTCGCCCCTCGCTCGTCCGTCGAAAGTAGCGTCGCTCGGTTCGGCCATGAGGTCCCCGCCTGCGCCGGGCCGTATCGGCCCCACCGAACGCCAGAAAGCTGAAGTGGACTCCGCACTCCGTGACCGGGAACGTGGGGTCGAGTGACAGCCTGCGCCTGTCGACTGCGCGGAGACCCCGCACCTGGACCAGCTTGCTTGCCCAGGCGTCCACGGCCTCACGTGCCCGAACGGCGTACGACCGGTCGGTCGCTACGTCGTGGTCGTCATCTCCTGGCCGCCCGCGTCGACGGTCGTCACGAGGTCCAGCGACTGGGCCTGGTCGTCCGTCTCCACGAGACCGACGGCGAACGCCGATGCGACGACGCCACCTTCGAGCGTCACGTCGAACGTTCCGACGGCCTGGTCCGCACCGGCCGGACGGATCTCGAGCGTGTACGACCCGGCCGGGACGTCGAGGTAGTCGCTGGCGTTCCCGAACTCGAGTCCCTCGACGAGGACGTCACCGTCTGCAGCGATGTCGACGGCCGGCGCGTCCGGCGAAAGGTGAACTGCTCGCAGTCGCGCCTGCTCCCCTGACGGTGCCTCGGTCTGGTCCACGAAGAGGAACACCTCGGGGCTGTCGAGTCTGCCACCCGCCGCGACGGTGTACGCCGTGTTCGATTCGAGGGTGGCCTGCTGTTCGAGAATCGCGCCCTGTCGCCCCTCCCCCGCGGGTGCGACCGCGAACGTGTACTCTCCTGGCTCGAGTTCGAGGTAGTCGCTCACGTCCGTGAACTCGACCCCTTCCAGCACGCGGTCCCCGTCGACGAAGACGTCCACCGCCGGCGCGTCCGGAATCGCGTGGAGGACCCGCACGCGGGCCGCTTCCCCCTCGGCCGGGGTCGTCTCCTGTGCGCCCGCAACCCCACCGAGAACGGTCAGTCCACCCGCCCCGAACGCTCGAAGTACCTGTCGTCGTGACTGTGTCATGTGTCTTCTCCCCCGCCAGCCCAACGACCAGTTGGTAAAAAAGAATTTTGTCCAACGCGTTCGGTGGTCGGGACGGGTCGCCCACGCTGCCGTCACCACGTCCGGCCGACGCAGACCGGTCGGGGCGAGTCGTTTCGACTGCCTCCCAGAATCACGTATTCCGCCCGAACGGCGTTTCGGCCGTAACGCCGCACAACCAGATCGAGTCAGCAGTAATCGTACGTCAAAACTCGATGGCGTAATCGACGGCACCGGCCGACGACGATTCATCGAAGGTGCGCTCGGCGTGGCCATCACGGTCGTGACGCTCCCAGCCACGACGAACTCGTGGACGCTCGCTTTCCGGGTGGCGGCTCCCGTCACCGGTCCCCCCTGCGGGCGCGGACGGACCGCCGACGTGACAGTTCGTTAACCGAACTGCGTTTTGGAACAGCTACTTTGCGGTGCCCGAGAAAGGACGGGACATGCCGACAGACGACCAGCAGGTCCACCGCGGCCTCGAGGGCATCGCCGTCGCTGAGACGAGACTGAGCAGCATCGACGGCGAGGCCGGCGAACTCGTCATCGGCGGATTTCCGCTGGACGAACTCGCTGCCAACGCGACCTACGAGGAGAGCGTCTTCCTCCTGTGGAACGACCGACTGCCGACCGCCGATGAGCTCGCCGACTTCCGGACCGACCTCGCCGCGCGCCGCGCCATCGACGACGAGGTCCGCGAGGTGCTGCGGCGGGCCGCCGCGGAGGGCAAACCGGCGATGGACGCGCTTCGGATGGGCGCCGCGGCGGCCAACCTCGGGAGCGACGACGGCGACCCGGAGACGGACGCCCGCCGCGTCGTCGCCGCCTTCCCGACCATCGTCGCGACGTACTGGCGGTACCGCCAGGGCGAGGAGCCGGTCGCGCCGCGCGAGGACCTCGGCCACGCCGCGAACTACCTGTACATGCTGACCGGCGAGGAGCCGACCGACGCCGCGGTTCGCGGCCTGGAGACCTACCTGAACACCGTCGTCGACCACGGGCTGAACGCCTCGACGTTCACCGCCCGGGTCGTCGTCTCCACCGAGTCGGACGTCGTCTCAGCAGCGACGGCGGCCGTCGGGACGCTCAAGGGACCGCTGCACGGCGGCGCTCCCGGTCCGGTGCTCGACATGCTCACCGAGGTGCACGAGCGCGGCGACCCGGAGGCGTACGTCCGCGAGACGCTGGACGCCGGGGAGCGCCTGATGGGCTTCGGTCACCGGGTCTACCGCGTCCGCGACCCCCGGGCGTCGGTGCTGTCGTCGGCCGCCGAGCGCTTCTACGAGGCGAGCGGCGACGACGACTTCTTCGAGACCGTCCAGTCGTTCGAGGACGTCGCCGTCGACGTGCTGGCCGAACACAAGCCCGACCGCAGCCTCGAGACGAACGTGGAGTTCTACACCGCCGCGCTGCTGCACGGCGTCGGCGTCCCCCGCGACCTGTTCACGGCGACGTTCGGCGTGTCGCGCGTCGGCGGCTGGACGGCCCACTGCCTCGAACAACTCGAGGACAACCGGCTCGTCCGTCCGCGGGCCCGCTACGTCGGCGACGCAGGGCGGACGTGGACGCCTGCGAAGGAGCGCTAGGTCGCGGCGGGGCCGGACTGCTCTGCGTGGCGACTTCGTCGCGGGTACGTCGACGACAACCCGGGACGGGACCAGGAGACTGACACGCGAGACGACACTGATTTACAATACGACGGCAGCCTTGGCGCATGGACGACGAGTCGGTCGGGATCGCGCTCGTGGTCGTCTCCGCCATCGGATTCGGCACGCTGGGGATCTTCGGCGTCATCGCCGCCGACCAGGGGCTCTCCATCCCGACGGTGCTCGCGCTCCGGTTCGCCCTCGCGACGGCTCTCGTCTGGGGCGTCCGCTGGCACCGCGGTCGGTTCCGGGTCCCCGGCAGGCGGATACTGGCGATAGCGTTCGCCCTCGGAGCGGGCGGCTACGCCGTCCAGAGCGGGCTCTACTTCTTCGGGCTCGAGTTCATGACCGCGGGGATGGTCGGGATCGTCCTCTACACGTATCCGGCGTTCGTCGTCTGTCTCGTCGCGGTCGTCCACCCGGACCGGGTGACGCCGCGTCTCCTGGGCGCTCTCGGACTGTCGATCGGCGGCGTCGCGCTCGTCACCGGCGTCGACCCGGCCGGAGTCGACCCGCGAGGCGTCGTCGTGGTCCTCGGTGCGGCGCTCGCGTACTCGCTGTACATCGTGGTGAGCCAGCGCGCGCTCACGACGGTCGACGCAGAGACGCTGACGTCGTTCGTCCTCCCCTCGGCGGCCCTGAGCTTCGTGGTCTTCGGGGTCGGGACGGACACGCTCGCGATGCCGGACGGCGCCGTCGCGTGGGGTTCCGTCCTCGCGATCGCGATCCTCGCGACGGTGGTTCCGGTCCTCACGTTCTTCGCCGGGATAGAGAAGATCGGCGCGAGTCGAGCGAGCATCATCAGTACTGCCGAACCCGCCGTCACCGTCGCTCTCGGTGCGGCCGTGCTGGGAGAACCGATCACGGTCGTGACGGTCGTCGGAGGGACCCTCGTCGTCGCAGGCGTCATCGTCATCCAGCGTGAGGGGACCTGATCGGCGTGTCTTCACCCGCTCGCATGTGGCCCCTCAGAGTTCCTTCTCGATGACGTAGCCCCACTGCTCGTAGTCGAGGTCGCCGTAGTACTCGTGGACGTCCGTCTTCCCGGCGGGCGACGCGAGCGCGACGTACTCGCAGTCGCGCTCGGCGGCCCACGTCTCGACGTGCTCGACGAGCGCGGTGCCGTGGCCCTCGCCGCGGTGGGGTTCGTCGACGGCCAGGTCGTAGAGCCAGGCGTGACGGGCGTGATGGAGGACGTCCCTGACGAGGACGCCCGCGACGGCGACGAGGTCGTCGTCGACGAACCGTCCGAAGAGAGTGTAGTCGTCCTCGGCGGTCCACGCCAGCACCTCGCTCGGCGTCGCGTCGCTCCAGAGCTGTCGCAGGACGGGGACCGCAGCGCGCCGCTGGGGCTCGGTTTCGAGCTCTCGGATCACGGACGCAACTAGCAGAACCAGTCCGAAATAGATTCGCCAAAGCAGGCTGTAGTTGGAGAACTGACGCGTCTTCGGGAGCTACGAACGGGCGCGCTCGACGACCTCGACCTCGTCCTCGGGACGATCTCGAGGGCGTCACCGCTCCGCAGGTCGCCGTCGAACCGCTCGCGTCGTCGACCATCCGGGCAGGCGTTCCCGCCCGGCGAGGTCAACTGTCGTGCCGCGACGACAGCCACCCGCTCGCCAGCAACGCACCGCCGACTATCCAGAGCCCGGCGGCGAGCAGCACCGCGAGCACGTGGAGTTCCGAAACCCAGAACGGGACAGGGGTCACGTGGTGGGCCGCGGAGAGCAGCGTGGAGAGGACCGGGACGTCGACGTTCCGCTGGCCCAGGACGTCGCGGCTACCGTCGGACCCGTACGGCTGTCCGGCCGACTCGCCGTACGGCAGTCGGTCGGCCTCGTACGGCAGGTCCTCGACCCGGTAGCTCGCGACGACGCTGCCGTTGCGGGTGATCTCCGCGACGCGGTTGTTCCGGCTGTCGGTGACGAGCGTGTTGCCGTTCGGCAGCCGGTCGGCGTCACGGGGCCAGTCGAGGGGGATGTCGTCGATCTCGTACACGACCCAGGATTCCTCCCACTCGCCCGTGGATTCGTTGCGGTGCAGCTCCACGACGCGGTGGTTCTCCGAGTCCGCCACGAGGACGGCGCCGTTCCCCAGCCAGTGAGGGTTGTGCTGCTTGTCGAGCAGCGACGGGTCGCGGTCCTCGTTCACCACCTCGACGACGCCCTTCCCGCGCTCGACGACGACGAGCTGGTTCGTGTTCCGCACCGAGACCAGGTATCGGTCCTCACCGATTCGGTCGACGTCGTTGATGTGCAGCCAGTCGGTCTTCGTGGGGTCCGGCGGCGCGTCGTAGTACTGGCTGGCGTTCCAGACCCACGTCTTCGTCCCGGTCGAGAAGTCGTACGTGTAGATGCTCTCGTACTCCATGTCGGCGACGAGAAGTTCGCCCGACGGGAGCATCTCCGCGTCGTGGACCTCGCTGTCCTTCCGCGTCCGGACCGGGTAGCTCCACTGCCCCGTGACGTTCGCCGGCGACTGCGTGTCGATGAACCGCACGCCCGTCCGCTTGCACGGCGAATCGAACTGGCCGCACTGCCGGTACGGACCCTCCGCGAAGGTCGCGAGGACGGTGCCGTTGTCGAGCATGGAGACGTCCTGGTAGCTGATGGCGTCGCCGACGCTCCAGCGCCTGCTACCGTTGCTGCCGAGCATCGTCACGTTCCCGCCCCAGCCCGGACCCTGCACGCCGACGAGCAGCGGATTGTCCGTCGCCGAGGACGCCTTGTCCGTGTTCGGCGCGAGGGCCCAGCCAGCGCCGAACGACAGTCCGACCAGCAGCACGCCGGCCACGACGAGAAGAGCACCGAGCCTCGAGTGGTCCCCACCTGATTGCACCCTCATCTTGTCCCTTGCTCTATCATTTCACGCGGACGATCCGAGCGCGTCGAGCGTCCGTACGTTCGAACCGCATCTCTCGCGACCATGCACCCGCCGACGATGTCGACACAGTTTGTTATCGGCCAGTTTCCACCCCCGTAACCGTCGTTTCGCCTACCCGGTTCTCGCGTTGTTGCCGGGGGAGCAACCGCGTCGCGGTACGGTCGTGCCGACCAGTATCCGACGTCCGAAACGCTGCCGTCGTCAATGCGTGTAGGCACGCACTAACCGTGGCTTCCACCGGTGGGGCCGACTGGCAGTCCGCGAGCGACGGTCGGCTCCCCCAGCCGAAGGCGTCACGGTGCGCGATTTCGGCCGGGCACGGTTCGAACGGCGGCCGGGAACGGGACCGACGGAGCCGCCCGAACCGGGCGTCTGTACGACCGCTTTACCGGACGACATCCGACGGTAACCGTATCGCCGGCGTCGAGTCGGGCGCGAAACGTCGTCCTATCGACGTGGACAATCACGCGGTTCAAACTGTACGGGAGCGACACAGAGACACGTGACTGCCCGCGTTTGGACGCCCCCTCGACCAACGGAAAGTGAACGCACCTCGAGAAACGCCCGGCGGCGAGGTGACACAGCATGCTAGTACTTCTTCGCTCGCGTGCCCGACCGCCGGGGACACCGACCGACGATGGCGGGAGATAGCGGTGTCACCGACCGGTCCGCCGACGACCGCGAGCAGTCCCGTCTGGGAGAGCAGTCCGCTTCGCTACTCGGGGCGGCGCTCACGGAGGACCGGAACTGGCTCGTGGTCGCGCTGGGCGTCGCGGCCGTCGTCGTCGGCAGTTACTATCAGACCCACCCTTACCCCGCCTACGGTGCCGGCCTCTACCTCCAGATCGCCGAGGAGATCGTCGCCCACGGCTACCGCCCGCCGGCAAGGATCGCCGGGTACACTGCAGGCGGTATCCCGTTCGTCTACCCGCCGCTGGGCTTCTACCTGACCGCGGTGCTGCTCGACCTCGGCGTCGACCCGCTGGCGCTCACGCGCGTTCTCCCCGGCATCGTCTCGACCGTCGCCGTGATTCCGTTCTACTACCTCGCGCGGGAGGTCCTCGGAACGCCGTTCCGCGCCGGCGTGTCGGCCGTGGTGTTCGCGGCGACGCCGGTCGTCCTCCAGTGGCACGTCTCCGCCGGCGGCATCGTGCGCGCCCCGGCGTTCCTGCTCACCCTGACGGGGCTCTACTGCGGGGTACGACTGTTCAGGTCCGGAGGTCGGCTGTGGGTCGTGCCGGCTGCCGTCCTCTTCGGTCTCGCGCTGCTCACCCACCCGACGTACTCGGTCTTCTTCGCGGCGAGCTACGCCCTCGCGTACCTGTTCTACGACCGCACGGCGACCGGTCTCGCCCTGGGTGCCGCTGTCGCCGCCGGCGGATTCCTGCTCGCGTCGCCCTGGATGGCACACGTCGTCGAGACACACAGCGTCGGGACGCTCGCCGCGGCGGCGGGCACGCACGGCGGCGTCGTGCAGACGAAGAAACCGTTCCGCCTCCTCTCCGACCTGGGCCGGCCGATCGCCGCGGGCCGCACCACGTCGTTCTGGTACCTGCTGGCCCTCCTCGGCAGCGGGTACCTCGTCGCCCGCAGGCGGTTCTTCCTGCCGGCGTGGTTCCTCCTGGCGATCGTGCTGCTGCACGAGCGGCGGTTCGCGTTCGTGCCGGGGACGATGGCCATCGGCGCGCTGGTGACCGCGCCGCGTCACGTTGCCGTCGGCGAGAGCGACCGGTCCCTCACGCGCTGGCTGCAACGCGGCGCGGCCGCCGGACTGGTCGTCCTGCTGGTCGTGATGGGCGGGCTCTACGCGGCCGGGACGCCCATCCACGGCGGCACCTCGCAACCGGCGTTCATCGACGACGACGACGTCGAGGCGATGGAGTGGGTCGACGAGGAGCTCCCGGCCGACGCCGAGTTCGTCGTCCTCGGCGACGCCGCCGAGTGGTTCCCCCAGCAGACCGACCGGACGATGCTCGTCGGACCGTGGGGCGTCGAGTGGAAGTCGCCCGAGGAGTATCGACACCACCTCCGGACGTTCCGCCGCCTCTCGCACTGCCACGCGGAGCCGTGCCTCTCGAACAGGCTCCGCCGGAACGACGTCCGTCCGGACTACGTGTACGTGCCGAAAGGCAGCTACACGGTCCGGGGGAACCAGAAACAGCAGTCGATCCGGATGCGGCGGTCGCTCGCCCGCTCGTCCGACTATCGACTCGTGTACGAGAACCGCGGCGTGATGATCTTCCGGGTGGCGCGCGGACCGTGAGCGTCCCGTTACCGGTGCGCGGTCCACCCACGTGCGGTCCATCCACGCACGCCGTCCGGGCCTCAGTAGTTCGCCCTGTCGGGGGCGAACCCCCCATCGCGTCTCCAGTGTCTGCAGCAGTCACCTGAGCAGAAGTGATACGACACCAGGATCGGCTCGTCGAACTCGTCCTCCTCCTCGTTGATGGCCACGGGATGCGGATCGGTGAGGTCGAGGAGGTTCGAGCAGTAGACGCACCCGAGATACTGGACGTCGACGTCTAACGAGGTGTGCTCCAGGTTCATACGTTCCTCTCGGTGCCGGACCGCATGGCACTGCCGCCTAGGATATTCGGTCCTTTCGAACGCGGGGCGGAGGGAGGGTCGGGAGAGAAGCGTCGCGACGTCGCGTCGCATCGCGTCGGCGTACTCCCGGCGCAGGCGGCGAGCGGCGGCGGAAGAGATCCGCTACTCGCCGGCGATCTCCTCCGGAATCGGGTCGTACTGTTCGACGTCGAAGCGCATCGTGGCGAGGGACCGCCGGACCGTGCAGAAGTGTAACGTATCCAACTGCAACTGGTTTTCGCGGCAACTTTTGTGCCGGCGTTCAGTACGGTGGCACACGACGAGGACGAGTGACGGACGAGGACAGCGGGACGCGGCCGCTCGTTCGGCGGGCACCGGGCCAGTCGCGATGCGACGGGGCGACCGGTGGACGTCGACGCGGTCCGGAACGGTAGCGCGAGGCGGACTCGTCCTCGAACAGGAGTGCGAACCATGGCAGGAATCACGCTCGCCGACGTCGAATCGAAGTACAGTCGCGGCGAACCGCTCACGATGTTGACGGCCTACGACGCGCCGATGGCCGGCCTGGTCGCGGAGAGCGGCGTCGACATGATCCTCGTCGGCGACTCGGCGGGGCACAACCACCACGGGTACGAGGACACGATACCGCTGACGACCGAGGAGGCGCTCTCGAACACCGCCGCCGTGACGCGCGGTGCGGACCGGCCGCTCGTCGTCGGCGACCTGCCGTTCAACGCCTACGGCCCCGACGTCGACCGGTCGGTGCGGACCGCCGGCCGATTCCTGAAGGAGGCCTGCGCCGACGCCGTGAAACTGGAGACGGCGCCCGGCGGCACGACGACCGTCGACATCGTCGGGGAGTGTACCGAACTCGGCATCCCGGTGATGGGTCACGTCGGACTCACGCCCCAGCGGGCGAACGAGATGGGCGGGACGAAGATACAGGGACGCGCGGGACCGGAGTCCGAGTTCGCGGACGAACTGGTCGAGACGGCGGGCAGGCTCGCCGACGCCGGCGTCTTCGCGCTGGTCGTCGAGGGGACGACGGAGGCGGTCGCGAGACGGATAACGGAAGCGGTCGACGTCCCGACGCTCGGCATCGGCGCGGGGCGGTACACGGACGGGCAGGTGCTCGTCACGAACGACGTCATCGGCCTGGACCCGTCGGGGTACAAGCTGGCGAAGCAGTACGCCGACGTCGGGACCGTCATCGAGGACGCGACGACGGCGTTCGTCGAGGACGTCGAAGCCGGGGAGTTCCCGACGCGAGAGCACGCCTACGAGCCGATGGACGACGAGTGACGGGCCGAATCCACCGTCGAAGTCCGCAGAACGAGAGGAACCCGAGCACGGACAGTTGCCAGACGAAGCCGACGGCGAGAACGGCCAGCACCGTCCGGTGGACGCGGCCGACCAGCGACCAGTAACCGCGCCACCACCCTGCCACTGCACCGACCACGGTGGCGACGCCGTCGGTGCGATGGGTGCTGGTCGTCGCGGTCGGCGGCCGCTGACCGTTGGGCGTCGACAGTGCTAGCACGCGCGCCAGCACTGACCGAGCGACCGGCGACGCTCGGCGTCGGAACAGGGTGGCGGCAGAAATCTTGATGGGTGGTAACAGTGTACGTGACTTGCCATGGCACTCGAACCAGCCTACCGCTCCGCGACGGAGCTCGCCGCCCGCATCAGGCGCGGGGACGTGTCGCCAGTGACGGTCGTCGACGAGTGTCTCCAGAAGATCGAGGAGCGCGACGACGACCTGAACGCGTTCGTCACCGTGATAGAGGAAGAGGCGAGGGAGCGCGCCCGCGAAGCCGAACGCGCCGTCGAAGCCGGCGACGAACTCGGCCCCCTGCACGGGGTCCCCATCGCGGTGAAGGACCTGTTCGACTTCAAGGCCGGCGTCCGGAACACGATGGGGTCGAAGCCGTTCGAGGAGTTCGTCCCGGACGAGTCGGCGACCTACGTCGAGCGACTCGAAGAGGCGGGCGCGATAATCGTCGGCAAGACGAACACGCCCGAGTTCGGCCACAAGGGGACGACCGACAACCGCGTGCTCGGCCCGACGAGCACGCCCTTCGACCTGGACCGCAACGCCGGCGGGTCCTCCGGCGGGAGCGCGGCGGCCGTCGCCGACGGCATCGTCACGATGGCGCAGGGGTCCGACGGCGGCGGGTCGGTCCGCATCCCGGCGTCGTTCTGCGGCGTGTACGGCTTCAAGGCGTCCTACGGCCGCGTCGCGCAGGCCATCCGCCCGGACGCCTTCCTCTCGCACACGCCGACCATCCACGCCGGTCCCATCACGCGGACCGTCGAGGACGCGGCGCTGATGCTCGACGTGATGACCGGGCCGCACCCGCGCGACCCGCTGAGCATGCCGGACGAGGACCCGGACTACCGCGGCGCGGTCCGGCGCGGCATCGACGACATGGACGTCGCCTACAGCCCGAACTTCGAGGTGTTCCCGGTCGACGAGCGCGTCCGCGAGGTGGTCGACGACGCCGTCGACGCCTTCGAGGAGGCCGGCGCGACGGTCGAGACGGTCGACCTCGACGTCGAACAGTCCCAGCGGGAGCTCGCCGACCTCTGGATCCGCGAGATCGGGATGCTGTACCACTCCGCGGTGGAGGGGTTCAAGGACGAGGGCGTCGACCTGCTGGGCGACCACCGCGACGAACTCAGCCCAGAGTTCGCCGAACTGCTGGAGGACACGCGGGACATGAGCATGATCGAGTACAAGCGCGACGAGCAGGTGCGCACCGCGGTGTACGACGCCATCCAGGACGTCTTCGTCGACCACGACCTCCTAGTGACGCCGACGCTCGCGGTGCCGCCCGTGGAGAACGAAAACGACCCGGACGTCCAGACCGTCGGCCCGACCGAGATAGAGGGCGAGTCGGTCGACCCGCTCATCGGCTGGTGTCTCACCTACCCCATCAACTTCACCGGCCATCCCGCGGCGTCCATCCCCGCCGGCCTGACCGACGACGGCCTCCCCGTCGGTCTGCAGGTCGTCGGCGACCGGTTCGCCGACACGGACGTGCTCGCCGCCAGCGGGGCGTTCGAGCGGGTGCGGCCCTGGCACCACACCTATCCGCCGCGGTGAGCGGTGGGAGCCTGGGCCGGTCCACTTGGCCGGGCACCCTACATCGAGGTGAGCACCCGGAGCGCGACCCCGAGCACGATGGTGACGATGCCGAGCGCCGTCGCGAGCGGCGGGATGGGAACGAACAGGAGGATGATGCCAGCGAGGATGACGCCCGTCGAGAGTCGGACCATGTCCCGTCTACCAGGGAGTGGTGGGTAGGCGTTGTGGCGGACGGCGGGGTCCGACCGGTCGAGGTACGGCAGCCGTCGCCCGACGACGGAGGGGCCGCCGCGCAGCCGGTATCGTCGTTACGCTGGGGCGCGTCTGCACCGGCATGGCGATTCCAACCGGACGGGCGGACGACGGAGGTGACGGACGGTGAGCGACCGTGGCCAGGTCGATTCGGAGACGTTGCTGTTGCTCCTGACGGGCGTCGTCGTCCTCATCCTGATCGGCGTCGGGCTCCTGCGACTGTACATCGACGGCGAGTTCGGGACGCTGTTGCGCAACCTCGGCATCGCGGTGGTGCTCCTCGTGCTCAGTCTCGGGCTCTACCGGCAGTGGAACCGGGAGTCGACGCTCGGGGAGTGAGCGACCGCGCGGCCGAACGGTGCTCACGCTGCCGGACGGTGCCGTCGTTGGGTCTCGACCGCTCGGATTTCGACCGCGGTCAGGACGCCTCGGCGGTCGACAGCACCCACCGCCGGATCAGTTCGTTCACGTTGTAGAAGAGGATGCCGACGGTGACGAGCGTCGTGACGAGGTAGACGATGAAGCCAGGTGGCCCGCCGACCGTGGCACCGAGGAGGGTGCCGGTGAGCCCGACGAGGGTGAGTTCGATCCACGTCACGAGGATGCGCGTGACGAGCCGGGGTTCGGGCGTGTGGTTCGAACTCGGCCCGGTCGCTTCGCCGGACGCCGTGCGGTCGTTCGCCGGTCGGTCGTCGCGCGCGCTCTCGGCGTCCGCGGAATCGCCCCCGTCTCCGGAGTCCTCCCCGGTCATCAGTACGCCTCCCCCGCCTCGACCGGCCCGCTGAAGGCCGAGTAGAGGAAGGCGAAGTAGACGAATATCAACGGGAGGAGGACGGCAGCGCCGATGGTGACGAGGTTCAGCGGCAGCGTCGAGACGACGGCCGCGTCGACGGTCAATCCCCCGGCGCGGTCGATGCTCGGGTACATCAGGGTTGCGACGACGGCGACCAGCGAGAAGACCAGCCCGGCGGCCGCACCGAACGTCAGGTAGTCGCGGTCGCGGGCCATCCCCCCGGCGTACGTGGCCGCGAAGACGAGCGTCGCCGCGACGAGTCCCAGCACGAGCGGCGAGCGCAGCGCGGAGCGGAGGGACGGTTCCGCGAGGTAGACGTACGCGAGCGTCGTGACGACCAGCACGAGGTACGCCGCGAGCGCGCGGTAGCCGTCCGACCGGAGGTCGTCGCGGAGGTCGCCGCGGGTCTTCAACCGCAGGTAGGCGACGCCGTCGACGACCGTGAGCGCCACGAGGGCGAAGCCGACGACGATTCCCGGGAGCGTCACGGTGGTCGTCGCACCGAGCAGCCAGTTCGCCGCGAACATCCCGAGGAGAAAGGGCGCGGCGACACTGCCGACGACGAACGCCCGCCCCCACCACCGCTGCCAGCGCTCGTCGTGGCGCTGCTCGTAGAACTCGGGGGCGAGGCCCCGGAGGATGAGCGCGCCGAGGATGGCGAACATCAGCAGGTAGTGGCGGCTGAACAGGTTGGCGTACGCCGCCGGGAAGACGGCGAACAGCGCGCCGCCGAACACGACCAGCCACACCTCGTTGCCGTCCCAGACCGGCCCGATGGCGGCGAGCAGCAGTTCGCGCTCCTCGTCGTCGTCGCGGGTCGCGAACAGCGCGCCCACGCCGAAGTCGAACCCGTCGAGGAAGAGGAAGGTGCCGAAGATGAAAAACAGCAGGCCGAACCAGATGTCGGCCAGCGGAAGGCCGAAGAGCGGCTCGTTCGCCAGCGAGCCGACCTCAATCATCCACGCTCACCTCTGACGTCGCCTCCGACCGGTCGACCACCGCGTCCTCGGAGACGGTCGGCGGTCCCTCGCGGACGATGCGGACGACGACGTAGAGGTAGAGCGCGAGCAGCACCAGATAGACGGCGACGAATCCGACGAGCGTCACCGTCGCCTCGGTCGCGGTGAGTTCGGTCGAGACGCCGTCGCTGGTCTTCATCACGCCCTGGATGAGCCACGGCTGGCGACCCACCTCGGTGACGATCCAGCCGAGGTGGACGGCGAGGATGCCCAGCGGCGCAGACGCCATCAGCGCCTTGTGGAGGAGGTCGTCCGAGCGGAGTTCGCCGCGCGCCCAGCGGTAGCCGCCCCAGACGGCGAGCAGGATGAACCAGAAGCCGAGCGCGACCATCATGCGGAACGACCAGAACACGAGCGCGACGGGCGGCTGGGGCCCCTCGAACTCGTTCAGCCCTGTTATCTCGGCGTTCGGGTCGCCGCCGCTGGCGAGCCACGACGCCCCGCCCGGGATGCCGATGCCGAAGATGTCCTTCGCCCGCGGGTCGAGCAGGTCCTCCAGGTTCGTCGGGAAGGCGACGATGTACTCGGGGACGTAGGAGTCGGTCTCCCAGACCGCCTCCATCGCCGCGAACTTCTGGGGCTGGGTCTCGTAGACGTGGCGGGCGTACAGGTCGCCGTGGACGACCTGCAGGGGTGCCGTGATGAGCAGCGCGACGAGGCCGAACTTGAGCGTCGTCTCCCAGAAGCCGACGTTCTCGACGGGGTAGCCCCACACGTGGTGGCGGAAGACGAAGTACGCGCCGATACCTGCCATGACGAGCGCCACGGACTCGACGGCGGCGTTCTGCATGTGGACGTACATCCACGGGAACCGCGGGTTCGCGTACGCCGCGATGGGGTCGACGAGTCTGACGATGGGCTGGCCGTTCTGCATGACCACCTCGAACCCGCGCGGCGTCTGCAGCCACGAGTTGGCGATCAGTATCCAGACCGCGGACAGCCAGCTTCCGACGCCCACCGCCAGCGCCGACAGCATGTACACGGCGTTGCCGACGCGCTCGCGGCCGAACACGAAGATGCCGAGGAACGTCGCCTCCAGCATGAACGCCATCAGCCCCTCGACGGCGAGCGGGCCGCCGAACAGCTCGCCGGCGGCCGTCGAGAACACCGCGAAGTTGGTGCCGAACTCGAACTCCAGGACGATGCCCGTCACGGTGCCGACGACGAAGCTGATGGCGAAGATCTTCGTCCAGAACCGGCGCAACTGCTCGTAGATGGGTCGGCCGGTTCGGATGTCCTTCCACGTGAAGTAGATGAGGAAGGGCGCGAGTCCCATGCTCATCACGGGGAAGATGATGTGGACGATGGTCGTGACGGCGAACTGGAGGCGGCTTGCGATGACTGGGTCGAGCATGGTGGGAATCGACGCGGGCGGCACGGCGGACTAACGAACGCGAGTTCGGTCGACGGTAACCGTGACCAGCTAGGGAGTCAGCGAACGTATCCCTTGCGGCCACCCAGTAGGGGCCGACAGTCTCGGAGGCTGAACCGACGGTTCTCACCGACAGGCACGGCTGCGACGGTCAGCGCTCGACCGTCACGTCGAACGTCCCCCACCACCGGTACGTCCGACCCCTACCCGAGAGCGGTGGGGCCACGCCCAGCGGGAGGAGCGGCGACGTCACGAGCAGCGACGGGAACGGCAGCAGGACCGACGAGCCGGTCGAGCCACCCGCCCTCGCGGGAGACGTCGTCGGTCCAGACCACGACGTCGTTCGTCGCGTGCTCCATCCCCGCCGCGAGCGCGTGAGCCGTCCTCGAACAGCCTGCAGGCTCGCCGGCGACGAGGACCGTCGCGTGGTCGGGGCGTCGGCGACCACCGGGTCGGCGGGCGGGCCGCAGTCGACGAGTTCGTCGCCGTCGCGGAACGCACCGACGACGGCGTCCGCACCGGACGGCCGGAAGGACGACGCTCGCCGTTGGAACACCTGTTCGAGTGGCACTTCTCGCCGGGACGTAAAGTGTCAGGGGGCGCGGACCGGCGGTGTCGCGCCGAGGACTGCGGTCCGTCGGGGGCGAGGGGGGCTTCTCTCGCGACTCGGAGGGCAGAAACCGTCCCAAGTCGTTTTTGCTCACACCGCCGTACGGTGGACCATGGAGGGGCTTCGCTGGGTGCAACTGAGCGGAGACGAACTGGACGAGTTCCTGGGTGACGGGGGAACCGGAACGCTGTCGTTCTCGACCGAACTCGAAGAGCCGCCGTTCTCGCTGCCGGTGTCCTACGGGTACGACGCGGACTCGGGGGACTTCTACTTCCGACTCTTCTTCCCCCCGGAGAGCGGCAAGACCGACCTCGTCGAGAACCCCGTTTCCTTCGTCACGCACCGGCAGACAGAGGAGGGCCAGCGGAGTGTCGTCGCCGACGGTCGCCTCGAAGAGCTGACGGACATGCCGTACGATTCGAGTGCCGTGCAGGGGATGTGGGCGGTCAACATTCCGCGGGTGGACGTGTTCGACCAGCCGCAGGACGACGTGACGTTCCGCCAGTTCCGCCTGGTTCCCGAACGACTGACCGGGCGGAAGGAGGTCCAGTCGGAGTCCTGAACGCGGTCGGTGCGCGACACGTCACGGACCGTCGGCGCTCGCGGCGACGAGTGACGGCGCTCAGTCGTCGCCGACGCGCGGACGACCCATCACGTCACAGACCTGTCATACGACTGCCGAAGATACCTTCCTCGATAGGAACGTACCCGTGGAGAGGATGAGGGGGAGCGACCACTGGTACAAGAACAGCGTCATGTACGCCGTCGACGTCGAGCGGTTCAACGACTCGGACGGCGACGGGATCGGGGACTTCCCGGGACTCACGAATCGCCTGGACTACATCTCCCGTCTCGGGGTGGACTGCCTGTGGTTGCTTCCGTTCTATCCGACGCCGAACCGGGACAACGGTTACGACGTGATGGACTACTACGAGGTCGACGACCGACTCGGCGACCTGGGTGACTTCGCCGAGTTCCTCAACGAGGCAGGGAGTCGCGGCATCCGCGTCATCGTCGACCTGGTAGTGAACCACACCTCGGACCAGCACCCGTGGTTCCAGGAGGCCCGCGAGGACCCCGACTCGAAGTACCGCGACTACTACGTCTGGGTCGACGACCCCGACGAGGCCGACGTCGAGGCCGAGACCGTCTTCCCCGGCCAGGAGGAGAGCGTCTGGAGCTACGACGAGGTCGCCGACGCCTACTACTTCCACAAGTTCTACGGCTTCGAGCCGGGACTGAACATCTCGAACCCTGACGTCCGCGACGAGATCCGGAGCATCATGGGCTACTGGCTGCGGCTGGGCGTCGACGGCTTCCGGTTCGACGCCGCCGCCCACATGATCGGGCCGAAGGGGCTCGAGTCGAAGCGACCGGACGACCCCCACGGGGTCCTCCGCAACTTCCGACGGTTCGTCACCAAGCGGAAAGGCGACGCCGTCCTCCTCGGCGAGGTGGACGTGGCGCCGAACCGACTCGGCGAGTACTTCGGCGACGGTGACGGCGACGAGCTGACGATGCTGTTCAACTTCCTGCTGGACAACTACCTCTTCCTCGGACTGGCGCGAGAGAACATGGAACCCATCGTTGAGGGGATACGCCTCCTGCCGACCGTCCCGACGGAGGGCCAGTGGGTCAACTTCCTGCGGAACCTCGACGAACTGGACCTCGGACGGCTCACCGAATCGGAACGGGAGGACGTCTTCGAGGCGTTCGCCCCCGAGGAGGAGATGCGGATCTACGGTCGCGGCATCCGGCGGCGGCTCGCGCCGATGCTCGACGGCGACGAGCGGCGGATCCGGATGGCGTTCAGCCTGCTGTTCTCCATGCCGGGGACGCCGATGTTCGTCTACGGCGACGAGATCGGCATGGGCGAGGACCTCTCGCAGGCGGGCAGGACGGCGGTGCGAACGCCGATGCAGTGGGCGAACGAGGAGAACGCCGGCTTCTCGGACGCGCCGGCCGACGACCTCGTGCTCCCGGTCGTCGAGGAGGGCCAGTTCGGCCACGACCGGGTGAACGTCACCGACCAGGAGTTCGACCCCGACTCGCTGTTCAACTGGATGCAGCGACTCGTCGCCCTCCGGAAGGAGAACCCGGAACTGGGGTGGGGAAAGTTCGACCTTCTGGAGACCGAGGAACCCGGCGTGATAATCCACCGCTGCAGGTGGGACGGCACCGGCGTCCTGGCGATCCACAACCTCGCCGACGAGGAGACCGACGTCACGTTCTCGCTTCCGGGAGACCCCCGCCTCGTCGACGTCTTCGCCAACCGGCAGTACGACCCGCTCGACTCGGCCGAGAGCGACGGCTACGAGTTCACCATCGACCCCTACGGCTACCGCTGGTCGCGACTCCGGTCGGCGAAGGCGACCGGCAAGAGTGGGTGGCAGGACGTCGGGCAGTGAGGGTCGCTCCGAAGCGTTGGGGCCCACGCCGGGGCAGGCCCGACCGTCGCAGGACGGTCCGGGCCGCGAATCCTACTCGAAGAACTTCCCGCGGTACTGCTTCGCCAGTTCGACGTCGAAGTCGTCGTAGCGCACGACGTCGTCGGTCGAGAGGTCGTCGTACTGGTCGACGTAGTCGGTCGCGTCCCCCTCGTCTGCGAACGCGAGCGGATTCTTCATCATCGGGTCGTCGACGCGGTCCGCGTCCGTCTCCAGGACGAAGTACGCCTCGCTCGCCCGGGTCAGTTCCTTCGTCGCGTGGTCGTGGGCCCACGCGACGTCGACGTCGTCGCGGGTGACGCCCTCCTGGAAGGTGCCCGGTGAGGCCGTGTACGCCGTCATACAGCCCGTCGAGCAGAAGTGAACGTGTTCGCCGTCGTCGCGCAGCAACTGCGCGTTGTAGTCCGGGAACTTCGCGGGGTACATCTTGCAGACGGCACAGGACTCCTCCTCGCCCGGCGTCTCCGGTTTCGCTGCCGCCGCGTCGGTCCCCTCCGTCGCGGTGCTCGTCGTCGGTTGCCCGGTGCTGGTTCGGTCGGTCGTGCTCGTCGTCTCCTCGTCGGTCCCGGAGGAGCCGACACAGCCCGCGAGCGCCGCTCCGACGCCGAGGAGACCGGCACGGAGCGCCGTTCGTCGCGTGAGGTCGTGGATCGCGTCCGTCTCGTCGTCCACCATGGCACCGTATCGTGACCCCGGCAGTATAGTGAATCTGGTACAATAGACGAAAGCCGTCGCCGGAGAATGGGCGTGCGGTCGACGAGCCGGAAGGGGGCGAGTTCCTGCAGCGTCGGTGCCTCGACGGTTCCAATCGCTCGTCGACGGACCGGAGTCTCGCCGGGGCCGCCTTCGACGATTGTACCAGTCGCCCTATATCGCGGGCGTCCCAACGTCCGCTGTGACACAGCGTGCGACCACGCTCGGCGTCCTCCTTCTCGTCGTCGCAGGGACGGCCCTCGCGGGCGGTGCGTTCGCGGTCGACACCGGCGCGACGCCCGAGCCGGTGCCGTTCCACGACACCGTCGCGTCCGGCCTCTCCTCGACCGCCGTGGAAGAGAGCCGCGAGCGGGGGCTCGTCCTCCCGCGCGTCGAGGTGTTCTACTCGGGCTACCGGTACGTCGCCGGCTACTACGGGACGCGGACGTACGCGCACGTCGCCAGCCTCCCCGAGACGCCCCAGCGGTACGGCACGCCCATCGCGGTGTACGTGTCCGACCTGGCGACGGTCTCGCTCCGGGCGACCGACGACGGCTATCTCGCCAGCGACGGCGACCCCGGGTGGGTGCGCGCCGACCGCGCGTTCTTCGTCCTCGGGAGCGACGCGAAGACGATGGCAGGCTCCGCGGTCCCCGCCTTCGGCGCGCGGGCGGCGGCCGAGCAGTTCGCCGACGCCCACGGCGGCCGCGTCGTCCGGTGGTCGACCGTCCTCGATACAGTCGAGGCGAGGGGTGGGGACGACGTCCGACGGGCGGTCCCCGACCGCCACGCCGCGGCGGACCGGACGGTCCGCGCGACGGACGAGTATCGCGACCGCCCGGTCTCGACGGTGGTCGGCCGGGACGCACCCACGGTCCAGGCGGCCGTCGACGCCGCGCCGCCGAACACGACCGTCCTCGTGCCGGCGGGCACTTACGAGGAGACGGTGACGGTCCGGAAGCCGGTCACCCTCCGTGGCGCGTCCGGCGCGACCGTCCGGGGCAACGGCTCCGGGAGCGTGGTGACGGTCCGCGCCGACCGCGCCGCCGTGGTGGGACTCGACGTCGCCGGCGTCGGATCGGCCGACGACGACGTCAGCGGCGGCTGGGACGCGTCGGTGGAGAACGCGTACGCCGACGGGAACGCGGGCGTCGCGGTCCAGAGGGCCGCCGCACCGCTCGTCGCCGACGTCGCGGTCGACACCCGGGCCAACGGCGTGCTCGTCGTCAACAGCACCGACGCCGTCGTCGACAACGTCACCGTCCGCGGGAGCGACCACTGGCGCGACGGCCGCATGGGCACCATGGCCATCTACTCCGACGGCGTCGTCCAGGACTCGACGTTCGTCGACGGCCGCGACGGCGTCGCCACCCACCACGCCGACGGGCTCGTCGTCAGGAACAACTCGATGACCGGCGGCCGGTTCGGCGTCCACCTGATGTACACCTCCGGCGCCCTCGTGGCGGGCAACGCGATGCGCGGCCAGTCGAACGCCGGCATGGACGTGATGACGCGGCCGACGGACACCGCCGTCGTCGGCAACGCGGTCACCGACGCGCCGACCGGCATCGCCGTCGCCGGCAGCCGGGCGTACGTCGCCCGCAACGTCGTCGCGGACGCGACCTACGGCTTCGACGTGAACACCCGCCACTCGACCTACGAGGACAACGTCGCGTACGGCAACGAGGTGGGTGCGAAGACCTCGGACCTGCTCGCGTCGAACCGCGTCACCGGCAACGACTTCGTGGCGAACGAGCGCCACGCCACCGCCACCTACGGCGCGCTCCACGTCTGGACGTACGACGGCGACGGCAACCACTGGAGCGGCGCGCCCGGCCGCGCCGTCGGCGACCACCTGGACCGCTCGTTCACCCCGACGGACGCGGTCGGCGAGCGCCTCGCCACGACGTCGTCCGTCCGCGTACTCGCGGAAGCACCGTCGTACCGCCTGACGCGCTTCCTCCTCGGCGAGGTGCCGGGGATGCGCGCCGAGGGAATCGTCGACCGCAACCCGCTCGCCGCCCCCGCGAACCCCGACCGCCTCGACCGCGCAGGGACGCTCGCGAACGCTACGGAGACTCCGACACAGCCATGACCACCAGTTCTTCGACCGCATCGACCGACGGAACGGATACGCAAGCGACCGGCGAACGGACGCCCGACGAACAAGCGACCGACCGCGACGAACCGGCCGAAGGGGAAGGACTCGTCGCAGAGGGCGTCGCCAAACGCTTCGGCGACGTGGAAGTGCTGGGAGACGTGTCGGCGACGATACCGGGGGGAGCGGTGACCGCGCTCGTCGGGCCGAACGGCTCCGGGAAGACCACGCTGCTGCGCGTGCTGGCGGGCCTCGTCGCTCCCACGGACGGCACCGTCACCCGACCCGACGCCCGCGGGCGGGCGGTGGGCTACCTCCCGCAGACGCCCGCGTTCCGGCCGCAGTTGACCGTCGCGGAGACGGTGGCCCACTACGCCGACCTCGTCGGCGGTGCCGACGTGGACGCGACGCTCGACCGCGTAGGACTGGCCGCTGCCCGCGACCGCCGGGTCGGCGCGCTCTCCGGCGGGATGACGCGCCTGCTCGGCATCGCGACCGCGCTGCTCGGCGACCCGCCGCTGGTCGTCCTCGACGAACCCACCTCCGGGCTGGACCCGACGATGAGCGAGCGCGTGTTCGACGTCGCGAACGGCGCGGCGACCGACGGCACCGCCGTCCTGCTCAGTTCGCACGACCTGGGGCTGGTGACCGAGCGCGCGGACCGCGTCGTCGCGCTCCGACAGGGCGAAGTGACGGCCGCCGGAAGCGTCGACGCCGTCACCGGCGGCGACCGGTCGCTGCGGGCCGTCTTCGGCGACCTCGTCGCGGGCCACGAGGGGCGCGTCGCCGTGCGGGACGCGGGAGGGAGCGATGACTGACGACCCGACGGCCGACGGTGCGACGTCGCCGGTCGGCGGGGCGGCGAGCGAGGAGGCGTCGGTCCGCCCCGGGACGTTCGCCGCCGCGGAGTCGGTCTTCCACCGCGAACTGGCGACGCTTCGGCGGAGTCGCGCGTACCTCGCGCTCGCCGGCGGGTTCCTGCTGGCCGTCGTCGGCCTCGCCGTCCTCGGCGGCGGCGTCGCCACGGGCTACGTCCCGCTCGTCGTCGACCTCCTGACGTACGTCGAGGTGCTGGTCCCGGTGGCGGCGTTCGCGCTGGGCTACCGCGCCGTCCTCGACGACCGGGCCAACGGCGAGCTCGCCGTCCTGCGGACGTTCCCACTCCCGCGGGCGTCCTACGTCGTCGGCGTGTTCGCGGCGAGAGGGGTGGCGCTGGCCGCGCTCGTCGTCGCGCCGCTCGCGGTGGTCGGGACGCTCGCCTTCCTGCAACCCGAACCGGCCGGGAGCATCTACGCGACGACCACCGGCGCCGACTCGCCCGTGCTCTACGTCCGGTTCGTCGCGCTAACCGTCCTCTACGGGCTGGCGAGCCTCGCCGCCGCCGTCGCCGTCTCCGCGACCGCGCGGTCGGTCCGTTCGGGCGTCGTCGTCGCCGTCCTCGCGGTCGCCGCCCTGTCGCTGGGGGCGGACCTCCTGCTGCTCGGCGGACTCGCGCAGGGCGCCGTGGGCGACGGCGCACTCGCGACCGCACTCGTCGCCAGTCCGGCCAGCGCGTACCGCGGGCTGGTGATGACGACGGTCGTGGGCGCGACGACGTCCGGCGCGACGCTCGTCTCGCCGGTCGCCGCCGCCGGGTCGCTCGTCGCCTGGGCGACCGGTCTGCTGGCCGTCGCCGTCCGCTGGGTCTGGTAGGTCAGCGACCGATCTGGCCGATCAGTTCCGGCGTCACGGCGTCGTACCCGACGACCTCGCCGCCGTACTGCTCGGCGAACGCGTCGGCGTCCTCGCGCTCACCGAACGGGACGAGGTCGTCGCCCATGGCGCCTTTCACCTCGCTGTCGACGACGTAGACGACGTCGTCCACTGGCGAGAACGCCGCCGGTTCGAGGTGGGCAGAGATGAACCGTTCGCCGCCGTCGGTGGACACCTCGTAGTCGACCGTCGAGTAGTCGGTGACGTAGCCGCCCTCGCTCGTCCAGCCGCGGTCGTCGGCCTGGAAGTCGTACTGGAACCCCTCCCAGGCGCTGCAGAACCAGGCCGGGCCCTCGTGGTCGGGCCCGCCGTCGCCGTAGAAGAACTGGGCCGTCGGGCCGGGGTGTTGCTCGATTATCATGCCGCAGACCTCGCACTGTTTCGTCCCCGTGAGCGCGACCGGGTCGGCCGTCGGGGCGTCCGTCTTCCCGCCGAGACAGCCAGCGAGCGCGCCGACGCCCACGAGTCCCGTCGTCGCGAGGAACGCGCGGCGCGACCGGGGCGTCGGAGTTCCGTCCGTCATCACCGGAGATAGCTGGAGTACCCGGAAAACGCGTCTGGTTCGGGCGTCGAAACGCACCGCCACCGGAAACGACCGCGGACCCCGCGACGACCACAAGGTGTACTATGGACATATTAACACGTTATATCCCAATAAGTCATATCGCCACAGAATTTATACACTGGAACGGAGTCGTTGCAGCCGTCAATGGCTCCCACCTGGAACGATCCCGACCACTGCCCGTTCTGTGAAGCAGAGCTTCCGAATCCCGGCGCAGGCTTCGTCGACCACATCGACGACCATCCCACCTGTGAGTCCGGCTTCGAGACCTGGCGGCGCAACGTCGCGGACGACATGCACGGCGGCTGGGCGAAGTGACGCTGGCGCGTCGTGCGACGCGCTCCCCTGGTGAGAAAGCGGCCTGACGGCGCGTAACGGCCGCCTACGACCCCGTAGTCCCCCGATAGCTTGAATCGTCCCCGGGACGTGTTTCCGAGCATGAACGTTCAGTCGGGGGAGAGAGCTCCGAACCCGGGCGACGGGGATGGACGGGTCCGGACGGTGCAGTCACCGTGAGCTTCCTGACGGTGCTGCCGCTGGCGATCGTGATGGTCGCCGGGCCGCAGATCCTGAGCGCCATCTTCCTCGCCACGAGCGACGAGTGGCGCCGGAACTCCGCCGCGTACGTCTTCGGGGCGTCCCTCTCCATCAGCGCCACCGTCACGCTCGCCTACCTGCTCGGCGACGGAGCGTCGAGGCAGGGGACGTCGAACGACGCCCTCACCGCCGTCGTGGTCGTGCTGCTCCTCGCCGCGATGGTGAACACCTACCGGACCCGCGAGGAGTCGGGGCCCCCGGCGTGGATGGGGAAACTCGCCAGCGCGAACCCGCGGTTCTCGTTCCGGCTCGGCTTCCTCCTGCTTGGACTGTTCCCGAGCGACGTCTTCACGGCGGTCGCGGTCGGTTCGTATCTCGCCGCGAACGACCTCCCGCTGACCGACGCCGCCGGGTTCGTCGCGCTCACACTTTTCCTCCTGGCGCTGCCGTCGCTGGTCCTGTTCGCGTTCGGCGACCGGGCGGAGGCGTTCCTCCCGAGGGCGCGCGACTGGATGGACGACAACTCCTGGGTCGTCAACGAGGTGGTGCTGCTGTTCTTCGTCGCCCTGGTCCTCGGGTAGGCAGCGGGGAGGGGCGTCGCCATCCCGGCGGCCGAGGCGACGCACGGTCCGGATTCGACGGTGGTCACTCGACCGACCCGGCGGCCATCTTCGCGTCGAGCCAGCCCGCCAGCTGGTGGCGGTGGGCGAGGATGCGCAGCGCCGTCGTCCGGTGGCCGGTCGGGTACTCGACAGACGACGCGCCCGGCCACTCGCCGAGAAGCGACTCGACCGTCTCCGCCGGAACCTGCCGGTCCCAGCGGCCGTAGACGACGTGCACGTCGGACTCGTCCGGGACGGGCGACCCCAGGCGTTCCGGCGTGATGGGGGCCATCGCACGCCGGACGTCCGGGTCCGAGAACCCGGCCTGGTTCGCCGCGCGCCGCATCCCGGCCGCTATCGGCGCTCGCTGGAGGGTCTCCGCGAAGTCGACCGCGGGGACGGTGAGGACGCCACCATCCACGTCGGCCATCGTGAGCGCCTGGGCGGCGACGTTCCCGCCCAGGCTGACGCCGGACAGGTAGACCTCGTCGTAACCCTCCTGCTGCAGCGTGGCGACGAGGCGCCGGACGTCGGCGACCGCCTGGACCACCCCCTCGACGAACCGCGGGACGTCGCCGGAGAGCAGGTACTGGCCGGAGTACTCCGACGTGGGCGGTGCCCGCCCCATGTGGTACGGCGCGGCCATCGCGAAGACGTGGGCGTTCCGGCGGAGCAACGGGACCGAGATGAGCCGTTCGGCCGCGAACGACGGGGCGAACGCGCCGTGGAGCATGACGACCGCGGTCGACGCCGTCTCGCCCCCTTGCCCGTGCCAGCGGAGGCCCGTGACAACGTCGTTCGCCTCGTGCGGCGATTCGACGGGCGACGCGAACTCGAACGGCCGTTCGACCCGTGGGACGTGGCTCGGCGGGAGGCGACGCCAGACGGACGCCTCGAGCTCGGTCGGCCCGAGCGAGAGGGTTCCGGCGTCGACGTCGGGGTGCACGTCCCGCGGGTCGGGTTCCGTGAACCGGTCGAGTTCGGACGGGTCGGACTCGACCGGCGCCTGTTCCTTCCGGGACCTGAACCACCCCTCGACGTCGTCGGCGACCTCGTGGACGTTCATGCGGACGGTACCGTCGGTGTCGATGATAAGTTCGGGGGCCGACCGCGAACCGCGGCGGGAGGCGAATACGTCACCCGCTCACGAATCGGACTGGTCGAGGTCGCGCAGGATGCGGTCGGCCACGTCGGTCGTCACGTAGTAGGTGTGCTTGCGGTGGGTCTCGTCCTTCGGCTTGAGCTTCCGTTCGGTCCCCTTGATGATGCTGCCCTCGTAGGTGGTCACGAGCCCGACCCGCCGCATCGCGCGGTAGAGCCGCCGGACCGTCTCGAAGTCGCGGTCGAGTTCCTCGGCGGTCATCCGGGGGTAGTCCGGCCCGCCGCGCGAGAGTCGGCGCGCGAGCGTCGCCGCGCCGTCGACCCAGCGCAGGAAGTTCGCCTTGCCCTCGCGCTCGCCGAGGAACCGGAGGAGGTGGTCGCCCTCCCGCGACAGCCGGTAGTAGGTGTGGTGCTGGTGGGTCTCGTTCGCCTTCTTCAGCTTGACGTCGCGGCGCTTCAACATCCCCGACTCGATGCGTTCGAGCACGCCGGCGGTCACGAGGTCCTCGCACGTCTCGGCGGTCCGCTTGCGGTCGGCCGTGAGGTGGCCGGCCATCGAGCGCGGGTAGTCGCCCTCGACCGTGTCCAGGTGGTAGAGCACGAGGAAGGCGAGCGGATGCGGCGGCACCGCCGCGAGTTCGCCCGCGACCGCCTCCCGTTCCGCGAGTTCCGCTTCGAGTTCGTCCGCGCGCTCGTAGCGCTCCTGGGCGTTCTCGGCCGCGCTCTGTGTCAGGTCGAGCGTCACCTCGACGTCGTCGCCGACGGGCGACGCGAGCGTCAGCGCGAGTTCCTCGTCGTCCCAGTGGTCGCCCTCGCTGTGGCGGGCGTCGTCGAGCGCCGACCGCACCGTCTCGATGCGGGTGAAGATGGTGTCCGCCTCCAGCCGGAGTCGCTCGATTGCCGCCTCCGAGACCATATCCGGACGTGGACCCGGGAGCGAAAAACGCTTTCCCCCTCGACGGGGCCGCGACCGCGGGGAGACCGACGGCCGGTGATCGAGCCGACAGCTTTTGGCTTCTGCAGGCCGAGAGTCACCCCTCAGATGCGACGCCGAACCGCGGTCGCGCTCGCGGTCCTCCTGGTTGCGCTCGTCGGCACCGCCGTCCTCGCGCTCGGAGCGGAAGGGCCGTCGGACCGTCGGCTCGTCGAACGGTGGGCGAGCGACGCGACGGGCGAGACGCCCGGCAACCACCACGGACCGGCCGTGGCGCGCGTCGACGGACGACCGGTCGCGTTCGCCCCGCTCAACGGCCTGCCGAACACGTCCACCTGCCGGCTGACGGCGCTCGACGCGACGACCGGGGACGCGGAGTGGCGGTACGGGGTTCGGCCGTCGAACTGCACGGTGCACGCCGTCGCCGACCCGACCGTCGCGGACTACGACGGCGACGGGACGATGGAGGTGCTCACCGCCACCACCGCCGGGGAGGTGGTCGCCGCGAACGCGCGGACGGGCGCCGTCGAGACGCGGTTCCCCCTCGACCACTACGGCTACACCCGGCCGGTGGTCGCCGACCTCCTCGGCGACGGCGACAAGGAGGTGATCGCCGCCGACGTCACCGGGTCGGTGCACGTCTTCCGGGCGGACGGGTCCACCGCGTGGTCTCGGAACCTCTCGGGCTACACCTGGGGCCAGCCGGCCGTCGCCGACTTCGACGCCGACGGCGCTCCCGAGCTGGTCGCCGGGTTCGACGTTGGTCAGTTACGTCTGTTCGAGCGGGACGGCGCGTCGGCGTGGCCAGCGCCGAAGCGGTTCGACACCTCCATCACCTGGATGACCACCGGCCAGGGCGACGGCGACCCGGCCGTCGAGATCGTCGTCGCGGGAGCCGACGGCACCGTCGCGATGGTGGACGGTGCGACGCGAGAGACGGAGTGGCGCCACGACTTCGGGAAGTTCGCGGCGGTCCACGCGTTCGGCGACGCCGACGACGACGGGCAAGCGGAGGTCTACGCGACGGCGCGGGACGGGAAGCTCCGCAGCATCGGGGCCGACGACGGGCGCGTCGAGTGGACGACGACGCTCACGTCCGCGGACGTCCCGATGATGCCGCCGCCGACCCTGGGCGACCCCGACGGCGACGGGGACCAAGAGCTCGTCGCCGCCGCCAACGACGGGACCGTGGCCGTGGTCGCCCCCTCGACGGGCGAGGTGGTGGAGTCGTACAGCCGCGAGCAGGCCATCCTGACCCGCCCGCGGCTTGCCGACCTCGACGGCGACGGCGACGACGAGATGCTCGTCACCTACGCGTACGGCCGCGTCGTCGCGCTCGACTACGCCCGATGTGACGTCACGGATAGCATCGGGTGCGTCTTCGGCTGACCTGGGGCGAGCGACCTGGCCGTCGGTCCCGTGGCGGAGTGGGCGACCAACAGACCGCGGGACGCCGCCGTCGTGTGCCGCGGTAACATTCACCGATAGCTATAGGTGGTTGTAGGTGTTGGGGAGCCAACATAAACATGCAGGTCGGCATCGGGGTCCCGAACACGCTGCACGGCGCCGACAGACAGCTACTCCTCACGTGGGCCGAGCGAGCGGACGACGGACCGTTCACCAGCCTCGGGGTGTTCGACCGGCTCCGCTACCACGGCCTCGACCCGCTGGCGACCCTCTCGACGTGCGCCGCAGTCACCGAGGACGTCGAACTCGCCACGTCCATCGTGGCGGGGCCGCTGCGCCGCGACGCGATGCTGGCGAAGAAGGCGGCGACGGTCGACGTCGTCTCTGACGGGCGGCTCACCCTCGGACTGGCGCTCGGCGCGCGGCGCGACGACTACGAGGCGGTCGACGCGGACTTCGAGCGGCGCGGCCGCGAGTTCGACGAGCAACTGTCGCGGCTCCGCGACTACTGGGAGGGCGACGACGTCGGCCCGGACCCCGTTCAGGACGGCGGCCCGACGATCCTCGTCGGGGGCGAGAGCGACCACACCTACCGCCGGGTCGGGCGGTTCGCCGACGGGTACGTGCACGGCGGCGGGCCGCCGCGGGCGTTCGGGCGGCAGGCCGAGCGCGCACACGCCACGTGGGCCGAATGCGGGCGGCCGGGCGACCCGGAGCTGTGGGGCCACGGCTACTTCGCGCTCGGCGGCGAGGACGCCGCGGAGCGGGGCCGAGAGTACCTGCTCGACTACTACGAGTTCACCGGACCGTTCGCCGAGCGCATCGCGGACGGCCTCCTCACGACGCCCCAGGAGGTGATGCAGTTCGTGCGCGGCTACGAGGAGAAGGGCTGCGACGAGCTGTTGCTGTTCCCGACCGTCGCCGACGAGGAGCAGTTCGACCTGCTGGTCGACGTCGTCGGCGACGAGTGGGATGGGAACGGCGGGGAGCGGGACGAACGTGGCGGTGGTGGCGTGCGCGACGGGAAGCAGCACAGTTCGGAGCGAGGTGGTGGGTCGTGAACCTGACCGTCGTCGGGGGCGGCCCCGGCGGCCTGTACGCCGCGCTGCTGGCGAAGAAGTCGTTCCCGGAGTGGGACGTGACCGTCCACGAGCGCGACCCGGCGGACAACACGTACGGGTGGGGCGTCGTCTTCTCGGACGCCACGCTCTCGTCGCTCCGGGAGGCCGACCGGGCGAGTCACGAGCGCATCACCGACGCGTTCGTGCGCTGGGACCCCATCGACGTCTTCTACGACGGGGAACAGTTCCGCTGCGGCGGCCACTCCTTCGCGGGCATCATGCGCGCCGACCTCCTCGCCGTCCTGCAGGACCGCGCCGCCGACCTCGGCGTGGAGTTGCACCACGGCGAGGCGATAGACGACCCCGGGGCGCTCCGCGAGGAGGCGGACGTCCTCGTCGGCGCGGACGGACTCGACAGCACCGTCAGGGAGACCTACGCCGACGCGTTCCGCCCGAGCGTCAGCGAGGGGTCGGCGCGGTTCGCGTGGTTCGGCACGTCGAAGCCGTTCGACGTGTTCACCTTCGTCTTCCGCGAGAACGAGCACGGCCTCTGGCGCGTCCACGCCTACCCGGGGCGCATGAGCACGTTCATCGTCGAGTGTACCGAGGACACCTGGCGGGCCGCCGAGATGGACAGGGCGGACGAGGACGAGGCGCTCGCCTACTTCGAGGACCTCTTTTCAGACCACCTCGACGGCCACCCCCTGGAGTCGAAGCTGTACGCCTGGCGGACGTTTCCCACGGTGACGAACGCGTCCTGGTCGCACGAGAACGTCGTCCTCGTCGGCGACGCGGCCCACACCGCCCACTTCTCGGTCGGCTCCGGGACGAAGATGGCGATGGAGGACGCCATCGCACTGCAGGAGGCCTTCGAGGAGCACGGCCGCGACCTCCGTTCTGCGTTCAACTGGTACGAGAAGGAGCGCCGACCGCGCGTCGAGGCCATCCAGGACGCCGGCGAGCGCAGCGAGACCTACTTCGAGACGGTCGAGCGCTACCGGAACCTGCAGCCGCGGCGGTTCGCGTTCAACCTGCTCACGCGTAGCGGCCGCGTCTCCTACGACGACCTCCGGGTGCGCGACCCCTCCTTCGCCGACCGGTTCGACCGGTGGTTCGCGGCGGCCGAGGGCGACGGCGCGACGGCGGTCGCCAGTCCGCCCCTGTTCGAGTCGTTCGACCTGCGAGAGACGACGGTCCCGAACCGCACGGTGATGACGCTGCCGCCGACGGACGCCGCGACTGACGGCCAGCCGACCGAAGTGTACGAGGACCGCCTCGTCGACGTCGCCGAGCGCGGCCCCGGGATGGTCCTCACCGACCCGCTCGCGGTGACGGCGAACGGCCGCATCACGCCCGGGACGCCGGGGCTGTACGACAGCGACCACGCGGCCGCCCTCGACGACGCCCTCGACCGCGTTCGAAAGGGGTCCCCGACCGAGTCGGCCGTCGGCGCGCACCTCGTCCACGCCGGCCGCCGCGGTGCGACCCGGTCCCGGGCGTACGGCCTCGACCGCCCGCTCCCCGACGAGGAGCGCTGGGAGCTGTTCGCGCCCTCCGCGAAACCGTACGGGCCGGCCAGTCCGACGCCGACCGCGATGGACGACGACGACCGCGACCGGGTCAGGGAGGCGTTCGAGGCCGCCGCCGAGCGCGCGGACGCTGCCGGCTTCGACCACGTCCAGGTGCACGCCGGCCACGGCTACCTCCTGTCGAGCTACCTCTCGCCGCTGGCGAACGACCGGGACGACCAGTACGGCGGGTCGCTCGACGACCGGATACGCTACCCCCTCGCCGTGGTCGAGGCGGTGCGCGACGCCTGGCCTGCCGAGAAGTCGCTCGGCGTGACCCTACAGGCGACCGACTGGCACCTCGACGGGTTCAAGACGCGTGAGGCGTACGAGGTGGCCCGCGAACTGAAGTCGCGGGGCTGCGACCTGCTGGCGGTCGTCGCCGGACGGGCGTCGGTGCGCGAGCGCCCGACCTTCGACACCGCGACGCTCGGCCGGTTCAGCGAGAAGTTCCGCAACGAGGTCGAGATACCGACGCTCTCGACCAACTACTGCACGACGTACGACGAGGCGAACACCCTGGTCGGCGGCGGTCGAGCGGACCTGGTGACGTTCCACCCCGGAGGCGGCGGGACCTGACGGCCACCCTGTCGACCGGTGCTGCTGGCCCCGATATTTTCGGACCCGGGACAGCGCTTAAGATGCCGGCGGACGTGGTGCGGTGGCATGGAACGGACGGTCCTCGACCCCGACGAGCTCGCGCCACCGAGCGGGTTCAACCACGGGATAGCGGTCGACGGCGGACGGACGGTCTACCTCGCCGGGCAGGACGCGACGGGGCCGGATGGCGACCTCGTCGCGCCCGGCGACCTCGTCGGCCAGTTCGAGCGGGCGCTGGCGAACCTCGCGGCGGTCGTCGAGGAAGCCGGCGGCACGAGCGAGGACGTCGTGCGGCTCACCATCTACGTCGCCGACCGCGAGGAGTACCGGGCGAACCTCGGCTCGCTCGGCGAGGCGTTCGGGCAGTACTTCGAGGAGTACCCCGCCGTCGCGCTGTTCGAGGTGAGCGGCTTCTTCAGGGAGGCGGCGCTGGTCGAACTCGAAGGAACCGCCGTCGTCGACGGAGACACCGATGCTCGATGAGTTCGCGCTCGACGGCGACCACCTGGCCCACCGCGAGACGGTCCGGGAGTTCTGCGAGGGAGAGGTCGCGCCCCACGTCGATGCGTACGAGGAGTGCGGGGAGTTCCCGGACGACCTGATTCGGCGCGTCGGCGAGGCGGGGCTGACGGGCGTCCCGTTCGACGAGTCGGTGGACGGCGCCGGACTGGACTACCGCTCGTTCGCGGTCACGGTCGAGGAGCTCGCCCGCACGTGGAAGCTCGTGGCCGGCGCGGTCAACGTCGCCTGCGGGCTGGTGGGATACCCCATCGCTGAGTTCGGCGCGGACTGGCAGCGCGAGGAGTGGCTCGCCCCCGTGTGTCGCGGCGAGTCCATCCCGGCGCTGGCGATGACCGAACCGGAGGCGGGGAGCGACGTCGCCGCCATGTCGACGACCGCCCGCCGCGACGGCGACGAACTCGTGCTCGACGGCCACAAGGTCTGGACGACCAACGGCGAGGCGGCCGACCTCCTGCTCGTCGTCGCCCGCACCGTCGACGAAGAGGAGGACGGCGACGGTGGGACGGACGCCGACGGCGAGCGCGACGACCGCGGCCACGACGACCTGAGCCTCGTGGGCGTCCCCGACCCGGCCGACCGCGACGGCCTCTCCTTCGTCCGCTCGATACCCTGCATGGAGGGCGACGCGGCCGTCGAGAGCGAGATCCGCTTCGACGGCGTCCGGGTCCCCGCCAAGAACGTCGTGGGGGAGGAAGGGCGGGGGTTCCGGTACGCGATGGAGGGGCTCGACGTCGGCCGCATCGGGACGGCAGCCCAGGGCGTCGGCATCGCCCAGGGGTCGCTGGACGCGGCGAAGTCGTTCGCCGACGAGCGCGAGCAGTTCGGCCGGCCCATCCGGGAGTTCCAGGGCGTCGGCTTCAAGCTCGCGGACATGGCGACGCGGACGCGGGCGGCGCGACTGCTGACGACGTACGCCGCCGCCCGGCGCGACGCCGGCGACCGCGTCACGCAGGACGCCGCGATGGCGAAGACGTTCGCCACGGACGCTGCGATGGACGTCGCCACCGAGGCGGTCCAGGTGCTCGGGGCACGGGGGTACTCCCGCGACCACCCCGTCGAGCGCTACATGCGCGAGGCGAAGGGCACCCAGATCTACGACGGGACGAACGAGGTGAACCGCCTGGTCGTCCTCGACCGGATGTACGCCTGACCCGGGTCCGTTCCGACCCGAACGCATTTCTGACGTCGTTCCGTCCTTGCATCGATGAGCCACGAGACGGCGACGCGCTACTTCGCGGACCTGCGCCCCGGCGAGACGTTCGCCCTCGGGTCGGAGACGGTCACGGAGGAGGAGATGCTGGCGTTCGCGGACCGATACGACCCCCAGCCCATGCACACGGACCCGTCGGCGACCGAGGAGTCGCTGTTCGACGGGGTCGTCGCCAGCGGGTGGTACACGGTGGCCGTCAGCATGCGGCGGTTCGTGGCCGGCGTCGTCGAGGACGCCGGCGTCGCCGTCCGCGCCGGCGTCGCGGTCGAGGAGTTGCGGTGGCCGACGCCGGTCCGACCGGGCGACACCCTCCACGGGACCGCGGACCTGCTGGACTGCGAGGACTGGAGCGAGGACCTCGGCGTCGCCCGCTTCGACCTCCGGATGCGGACCGACGACGGCGAGGTCGTGCTGGAACTGACGAAACAGGTCCTCGTCGAACGCGGGGTTTGATACGACGCGCCGTCGACGTCGGGCCATGGTCGACCTGGACTTCACCGGGCAGACGGTGGTCGTGACCGGCGGGAGCCGGGGCATCGGGCGGGCCATCACCGAGGCGTTCGCGGACGTCGGCGCGGACGTGGTGCCGACGTCGCGGACGGAGGCGGACGTCGCCGACGCCGCCGAGGCCGTCCGGGATCGCGGCGGCGAGTCGCTGGTCGTTCCCACGGACGTGAGCGACCGCGACGCAGTGGCGGCGCTCTTCGAACGGGTCGAAGACGAGTTCGGCGGCGTCGACGTCGTCGTCAACAACGCCGGCATCAACCCTCGCGGAGCGCTCGGAGAGCCCTCGGCGGTCGAGCGCGAGGAGTTCGACCGGACGCTCGACGTGAACCTCCGCGGCGCGTTCGCGTGCGCGAAGGCGGCGGGGCCGGCGCTTCGCGAGTCGGGCGGCGCGCTCGTCAACGTCGCCAGCGTCGGTGGCGTGGTCGGCATCCCCCGCCAGCATCCGTACGTGGCCTCGAAGCACGGTCTCGTCGGCCTGACCAGGAGCCTCGCGCTCGACTGGGCGCCCGAGGTGCGGGTCACCGCCGTCGCACCCGGGTACGTGACCACGGACCTGACGGCGGAGTTGCGGGAGAACGAGGACCTCTACCGCAGACTGGTCGACCGGACGCCGATGGAGCGGTTCGCCGACCCCGGGGAGGTCGCTGGACCGGTCGTCTTCCTCGCCAGCGACCTCGCGTCCTACGTGACCGGCGAGTGCCTCGTCGTCGACGGCGGCTGGACCGCCGAGTGAGAACCGGGGGAGAGCACCGGAACGGGACGGACAGCGCCCTTTTCACTCTTGATGGGGGGTGCCCGCCGGGCGACCGGACGGATCCGGCCGTACCTTTTTTCGACCAGGCGTGGTGCGGGAAGACATGGCAGACGTGAACGCCGAGTTCGACGTCAGCGAGGGCGTCGCCCGGGTCGTGCTCCGGCGCGAGGACGCGCTGAACGCCATCGACATGGAGACCAAGCGGGCCATCACCGACCGACTCGGGGCGTACCGCGACCGGGACGACGTGCGCGTGGTCGTCGTCGAGGGCGCGGGCGAGGCGTTCTGCGCCGGCGGCGACCTGGACGAGGTGGTCGAGCGCGACTACGCCCTCGAACCGTTCACCGAGTCGTGGGAGGAACTGTTCACGGAACTGCGGACGCTGCCCCGGCCCACGGTGGCGAAGGTCGACGGCCACGCCTACGGCGGCGGGTTCGACCTGCTGCTGCACGCGGACATCTCCGTCGCCGCCGAGGACGCCCGCATCGGACAGCCGGAGTCGTCGCTGGGCATCGTCAACCACTTCTCGCCGCCGGAGCTGCTGGGGCGGGTGGGGCTGCCGACGACGATGGACCTGCTCATGACGGGCGAACCCATCTCCGGGGAGCGCGCCGACGAGGTCGGCCTCGTGTCGCGGAGCGTCCCCGCCGAAGAACTCGACGCGACCGTCGAGTCCGTCGTCGAGGCGCTGAAGGCGACGAGTCCGCGCGTGCTGGAGCACCTCAAGCGCGGCGTCTACGCCAGCGCGGAGATGTCGCCGACGGCGGCGAAGTCGCACCTCGAAACGGCCGCGCTGGAAGCGGCGCGGTCCGACCCGGACTACCGGGAGGGCGTCGACGCCCAGCGGGAGGGCCGCGAACCTGACTGGCCGGAGTGACAGCCGCCGCTGGCCGCACCGGGGCCGACGGCGACTCGCGAGACGAAGAGCGACATTCCCGACCGGTTAGTTGTCATCGGTTTTGCGTCTTCGTCGCCAGGTACGTGTCAGCACCAGTGAAATTGTTTCGGGGCGACGCGCGAGTGCCGGACAGACGACCGAGGACTTCGGCGACGCGAACGGCACCTCACTGGATAGCTGTGTCCCCTACCGCACATATTTATACAGGGATACCGTGACAATTTGGCAAGCATGTCAGACGGCGACTTCGAAGGGTACGGCGGACGACACGTTCCCGACCCCCTTCTCGAACCGCTCGACCGACTCGCCAGCGCGTACGACGACCTCGGCGACACCGAGGAGTTCCAGTCGGACCTGCAGGAACTCCAGCGGGAGTTCGCCGGGCGGCCGACGCCGCTCTACTACGCCCGCAACCTCAGCGACCGGTACGGGGCCGACGTCTACCTCAAGCGCGAGGACCTGCTGCACGGCGGCGCGCACAAGATAAACAACACCATCGGCCAGGCGCTGCTCGCGAAGAAGGCCGGGAAGGAACGGCTCATCGCCGAGACCGGGGCCGGCCAGCACGGCACCGCGACGGCGATGGTCGGCGCACTGCTGAACCTCGACACCGAGATCTACATGGGGAAGAAGGACGTCGAGCGCCAGAAGATGAACGTCTTCCGGATGCGCCTCATGGGCGCGGAGGTCAACGAGGTCACCCGCGGCGGGTCCGGCCTCGCCGACGCCGTCGACGCCGCGCTGGAGGACTTCGCCGCGAACGTCGACGACACCCACTACCTCGTGGGGAGCGTCGTCGGTCCCGACCCCTTCCCGCGGATGGTCCGGGACTTCCAGAGCGTCATCGGCCAGGAGGCGCGCGAACAGATGCTCGACCGGACGGGCGAACTGCCCGACGCGGCGGTCGCCTGCGTCGGCGGCGGGTCGAACGCCATCGGCCTCTTCCACGCGTTCCGCGACGACGACGTCGACTTCTACGGCGCGGAGGGCGGCGGCGAAGGTCCCGACTCCGAGCGCCACTCCGCGCCGCTTGCACAGGGGCAGGACGACGTCCTGCACGGCATGAAGACGCGCGTCATCGACGACGACGTCGAGGTCCACTCCGTCTCGGCGGGGCTGGACTACCCCGGCGTCGGCCCCGAGCACGCCATGTTCCGCGAGATTGGGCGCGCCGAGTACACCGGCGTCACCGACGACGAGGCGCTGGCCGCGTTCCGCGAACTGAGCGAAGCTGAAGGGATCATCCCCGCGCTGGAATCCAGCCACGCCGTCGCGCACGCCATCGACCTCGCCGAGTCCGGCGAACACGACACCATCCTCGTCAACCTCAGCGGGCGCGGCGACAAGGACATGGAGACCGCCGCCGAGCAGTTCGACCTGAGCTAGTCGAGCGACTCGAAGAACGTCCGTTCGCGGTCGGCGAGGTCGGACGCTTCCTCGCCCGCCCGTTCGAGGAGTCGCTCGCGCTCCGACGCGTCGGCCTCGCTCGCGTCCTTCAGCGTCCCCGCGAGCGCCGTCCAGTCGTCCGCGATGCCGTGCAGTCGGTCGGCGCTCCCGGATGGAACGTCGATTTCAGACTCCACCTCCGCCAGGAAGTCGGCGTAGAGTCGCCGGAACGCGCCGCCGCCCGTCCCCCGGCGTTCGATGTTCTGGTAGGCGAACCTGGCACACCAGTCGGCGTCGTCCAGGCCGTGCCACGACGGCAGTTCCTCGGCGAACCGCTCGATTCCCCGGACGCCCTGCGTGTCCCACCCCGTGTCCGCGGGCGCGAGCATCAGTTCCGTCGTGCGGTCGACGGCGTCGCGGGCCGCCGTCTCGACGTCGCGTCCCAGTTCCGGGTCGGTGACCGCGAGCCAGCGGTTGTCCAGCGGCGCGAAGCCGTGGTCGGACCCCCAGGCCCGCCGGAGAGCGTCGGTCGAAACGCGCTGGCGCTCGTCGAACTCGCTGTCGGAGAGGACCACCTCGTCGCCGTCGACGCCGACGCAGAGGAGGACGTGCGGGCCGAAGTGGGTGTCCGTCCCGAAGTAGTCGAGGTAGTAGAGGTCGACGAACAGCATCACCGGCGTCCCCGCCTCGACGCGGGCGCGGACCTCGTCCCACGCCGACTCCCAGTCCTGGCCCGAGCGGTCCTCGTAGCCCACATCGAGGTGGTCGAAGAAGTTGGTCTCCAGGTGGCCGTTGCGGCCCATGATGAGTCGGCTCGCGGGACCGCCCTCGTAGTAGCCGAAGCCGAGTCCGGCACCGAGACCGAAACAGAGCGGCTCGTCGAAGTCCCAGCCGTAGTGGGTGGCGAGGTTGCGCAGCGACGACGACCCGCAGTGAGCGCCCGGCGAGTGGACGTAGTCGGATAGTGACATGGGGGACGGTTTTCGCTCGGGTCCCAAAGCGATGTCGACAGCGGGGCGCGAGGCGAACGAAAGCAGCCCGGAATCCAGGGTCGTGTCGTCGGCCAGCCTGCTCGCTGTGTGTGATGAACCGGCAATATTTCCCTCCGATCCGACGATTGTTCTAACTACAGGCCATATTGGTTACTACATGCTGGGAAACTCGTGGTTCCTTTAAGTATTCGGTGTGACCATTGAGGCCATGGCGACCGACCAAGCGGGACTCACTGCCGGCGAAGACCTCTCCCAGGACATCTCTGGCGGGAAACGACTCGACGACGACACGTTGCATCGACACCTCCAGAACAACATCCGCGGTATCATGAACTCGACGGGTGCGGCGATGCGGATCCTGGACACCGACTTCAACGTCGTCCTCGAGAACGACCGGATGAAGGAGATGGGCGGCGTCGAGGCCGAGGGCACGGACCTGAAGTGCTTCGACCAGTTCTGCAACCCGGAGGTATGCGGGACGGGGAACTGCACGCTCAAGCAGATCGTCGACGAGGGCAAAGAGGAGATCCGCGTCGAGGTCGAGAAGGAGAGCTACGACGGCCGCGTCGTCCCGACCGAGCTCGTCGTCCGCCCCATCCGCGCGGAGGACGGCGAGGTCGTCGCCATCAGCGAGACGTTCCACGACATCTCGACCCGGAAGGAGGCGACGGGCCACATCAAGAGCGCCGTCGACGACCTCAAGGCGTCCTCCCAGCAAGTTGCCGAGAACTCGGAGGAGATCAGCGCCCGCGCCGACGACCAGCTCTCCTCCATCGACGAGGTGGCGAGCGAAGTGTCGTCGCTGAGCGCGACCGTCGAAGAGATCGCGGCGACCGCGGACGAGGTGCGCGACATCAGCGACACCGCCCGCGAGAAGGCCGAGGAGGGCGAAGACGAGGCCCAGACCACCATCGACATCATGGACGAGATCGAGCACGCCTCCGAGGGCGTGATGACGGACGTCGAGGACCTGCAGGAGAGCATCCAGCAGATCGACGAACTCGTCGACGTTATCAACGACATCGCCGACCAGACCAACCTGCTCGCGCTCAACGCCTCCATCGAGGCCGCCCGTGCCGGCGAGGCCGGCGACGGTTTCGCCGTCGTCGCCGACGAGGTGAAGTCGCTCGCCGAGGAATCCCAGGAGCGCGCGAGCGAGATCGAGTCCATCGTCGCCGACATCCAGGAGAACTCGGACGAGACGGTCGAGAGCCTCGAACGGACGAACGACGTCGTCCAGGGCGGCGTCGAGCGCGTCGCGAGTTCGAGCGAGACGTTCCAGGAGATCGCGGCGGTCGTCGAGGACGCCTCCGACGGCGTCGAGGAGGTCGCCAGGGCGACCGACGACCAGGCGGCCAGCGCCGAGGAGATCGCGGCGATGGTCGACGAGACGGCGGAGGGCTTCGAGCAGGTCGCCGACGAGGCCGAGGCGATCGCGGCCGCGAACGAGGAGCAGACGGCCCAGATCGAGGACATCAGCCGCGACGTCGACGAACTCGACAGGTTCGACGTCCAGTCGGAACTGTAGTACCTGCTACGTCGAGCTATCCGACGCGTATCGCGAGAGCAGGAGTCCGACGACCATGAGCGCGGCACCGACCGGTTCGCGCCACGCCACGACGCTCGGTTGGTCGACGATGACGGCCGCGGCGACGTCGTCGGCGAACATCGCGATAGCTGCGCCGAGAAAGAACAGCGCCGTCCCGAGTTCCCGAACGCGGCTCCGACTGGTCGCTACCGACCGATAGACGGCGAGCGTCGCGGCGACCAGATACAGCCCGATGGCGAGCGTCGTCGACCCGTCCACGTACGTACCGGGCGGATTCGGCCAGGCTGACACTAAGCGTTTCGGGGGTGCAAGCGTTGGCGATCCCGTCGACGTCCGAGACGACTCACTCGGTCGACCGACGGTGGACTGTCATCGGGATCTCGTTCTTCGGCCGGGCCGTGACGGTCGCCATCAGGTCGAGGTCGGTCCCCGGTTCGAGTTCGAGGTGGTACTGCTGGTAGATGGTGGCGAGCAGCAGCCGTGCCTCCAGCATGGCGAACCGTTCGCCGATGCAGCGTCGGGGGCCGGCCGCGAACGGGAAGTAGGCCAGTTTCGGCAGCGACTGCTCGAACTCGTCGGTCCACCGGTCCGGTTCGAACGCGAGGGGGTCGTCGTACCACCGGGGGTCGCGGTGGACGACCCACTGGTGCATCCGGACCGTCGCGCCCGCCGGAATCTCGTACCCGCCGACGATGTCCGGTTTCACGGGCTCCCTGACGATGCCGGGCACCGGCGGGTACAGCCGCATCGACTCCTTGACGACCCGCTCCGTGTAGGTGAGGTCGTCCAGGTCCGCCATCGTCGGCGTCCGACCGTCGAGCACGTCGTCCAGTTCGGCGACGAGGTCCTCCTCGACGGAGGGATGCTGGGAGAGGACGTACGTCGTGAGCGTCAGCGAGAGCGCCGTGGTCTCGTGGCCAGCCAGCAGCAGCGTCACGACCTCGTCGCGGATCTGGTCGGTGGACATCGCGTTGCCGCCCTCGTCGGTGGCGTCCAGCAGCATCGAGATGACGTCGTCCTCGCCGGGGTCGGCACGTCGCTTCTCGATCATCTCTGTGACGACGCTGTCGAGGCGCTCGCGCGACCGCCGGATGCGGCGTCGCGACGGCGTGGGAATCTCCGGCGGGAGCACGAGGTTCGGGAGGTTCTCCGTCGCCTCCATGAACTCTTCCAGCGCGGAGGCGATGGTGTCGACGTGTTCGTCGATGTCGACGCCGAACAGCGCCCGGGCGACGATGCGGAGCGTGACCGTCATCATGTCCTCGTGGACCAGTCGCGTCTCGCCGTCCGCCCACGAGGCCAGCATCTCCTCGGTTTCGTCCGTCATCATCTCGGCGTAGCTCCGGATGCGGTCCGGATGGAAGGCGGGCTGGATGAGGTGACGGTTGCGCCGCCAGACCGCGCCCTCGCTGTTCAGGATGCCGTTGCCGGTGATCGGTTCCAGGATGTTCTGGAAGTCGTCGCCCTTCACGTAGTTCTCGTTGTTCTGGACGAGGACGTGCTCGATGTACTCGGGGTGGTTGAGCTGGTAGATCTGTCCGCTGACGTCCTCCCAGTGGGCGATATCGCCGTACTGGCGGGCCGTCCGCGTCATGAACCCGTACGGGTCACGGACGAACGCCAGCTTGTTCCCGATTATCGGCAGTCCCTGGGGGCCGGGCGGCGTCTCGCCGCTGACCGGCGGGGTGTCGCGACTCATGTGGTTCGGGATACGTGCCCGACGACGGTACGTCTTGACCCGAGCATCCTAGACGGATTTAACCGTCCGCGGCGGGAAGTCCCGGCGATGCGATACGCGACCGTGACCCTGGTCTGGAACGACCGCCCGGTCCACCCCGTCGACGACATCTTCGCGTCGTCGGACGCCGTGGCGGTCGAAGCGGTCCGCTACGTGAGTCCCGTCCACGAGGGACGGTACGTCGAGTTGCTGGAACTCTCCGGCGACCTGGCGGCGGCCCGGACACTCCTCGCCGCCGCCGAGGACGCCATCGAGTACGACGTCACCGGGACCGGGGAACGCGGCGTCGCGTACGTCCAGTGCCGGACCGCCGGACTGGTCGAGGACCTCCTGGCCATCCTCCGCGAACACGACATCGTCCTCGACTGGCCGATGCGCTACGTCGACGCCGCGGACGACCGCGGACTCACCGTCACGGTCATCGGGACGAGCCAGGCCATCCAGCGAGCGGCAGCGGACCTGCCAGACGGCGTCCGCCTCGACGTCGAACGGCTGGGCGAGTACGAGCCGTCGCCGGACCGACTCGCCTCGGTGCTGACCGACCGCCAGCTCGAACTGTTCGACCTCGCCGTCGAGGAGGGGTACTACGAGGTGCCGCGGGAGACGACGCATCGCGCCCTGGCGGCAGAACTCGACCTCTCGCCCGGGACGGTGAGCGAACACCTCCAGCGGGTCGAGTCGAAACTCGTCTCGGCGTACAGCTCCGCCTCGCGGCGCTGATCGTCGGAGCCGCCCGCGACCGGGAGGCGAACGACGCGTGCACAGCAGCGAGCCGGAGGCTCCGTTTCGACCCGTGGGAATCGGCAGAACTGTTAATAATATCCAGTTCGTAGTTAATAACACAGATGGTCGGAGAACACGCGGTACGGGAACGGCTACGGCACCGCGACGTCGGGCAGGGGTGGCTTCTGGGGGCGGCAGGCGGGTTCGCCCTCGTCGCGCTCACGGTGGTCGCGCTGGGGACGGGGGTCAACTGGAAGCTCGTCGCGATCTCGTGGACGGCGTTCGGCGCGATGGCGCTGGGCGCACCGCTCGGCGCCCGCGCAGCGGCGTCCGAGCACCCGCTCGAACCCGTGTGGGAGTACGGACTCGCCAGCGGAGCGATGGTGGCGAGCGCCGCGCTCTTCCTCGTCCCGCAGGCGCTCGGCCAGCACGGCCGCTTCGGGAGCCTCGGCATCGCCGTCGGCTTCCTCGCGGGGTACGTCGGGCACACGCTCGGCCACCGGCTCACGCACCTCGACGTGCCCGTCGACCGGACGACGGCGGAGTTGACGGTGCACGCGCTGTTCGCCGGCGCCATCATCGGCGGGATCTACACGACGATGCCGTCGCTCACGTCGGTTCTCGGCGTGGCACTCGTCGCCCACAAGGCCCCGGCGGGCTACGCCGCCGCACGTCGACTCGCGGACCAGCGGCGCTCGGTTGGCGCGCTGCTGCTGCCGGCGGCGGCGGTCGGACTCGTCGCGCTCCCGGTCGGCATCCTCGGAATCGCGCCGAACAGCGGACTCCAGGGCCTGTTCTTCGGCGTCGCTGCGGGCGTGTTCCTCCACGTCGCCGTGGACCTGCTCCCCGAGTGCACGACCGGGAGCGAGAGCTGTCCCGCCGGGTCGTTCGACGGCGACGTCCACGCGTTCCGCGACCGCCTGCGGGCCCACGCGGCCACGAGCGCCGTCGTCGGCGCGGCGGCGGTCGTCGCCGCCTGGTGGGTCGTTGGCTGACGCCCGTTCACGGTGGCGCGCAGGACGGCGCGACCCGCGCACGGTCGACGCACCGTCGAAGTCGGCGACCGACGGTCAGCTGACGCGCCGGCAGACGTCGGCGAGTCGCTCTGCCGACCGTTCCCAGGAGTAGCGCTCGGCGGTGGCCAGTCCGCGGTCGCGCAGATGGTCGCGCAGGTCCGGCGAGGTCGTCACCTCGACGAGGGCGTCGGCGAGTTCGTCGACGTCGCCGGGCGTGGCGAGGAGTGCCGTCTCGCGGTCGGTCGCGTACTCGGTGACGCCGTCGATGGCCGTGGTCACGACCGGCGTGCCACAGGCCATCGCCTCGACGTTCACCATGCAGAAGCTGTCGTAGTGCGTGGGGCTGCAGACGACGTCCGCGGCGCGGTAGTAGCGGGGCATGGCCTCGTGGGGGACCGACCCCAGGACGGTGACGGAGTCCCTGACGCCGCGCTCGGCGGCGTGCGACTCGACGCGCTCGCCGTCGCCGCGACCGACGAGACAGAGGTGGTGGTCCGCCGGGAGCCGGGTGACGGCGTCCACCAGGTCGAGAACCCCTTTCTCCTCCGTGAACCGGCCGGCGAACAGGACGACGGTCTCGTCGCGGTCGAACGCGGGTTCGACGTCGGGCCGGAACGTCTCCAGGTCGATGCCGGGGTAGACCACACCGTCGACCTCGCGGTCGAAGTGGTGCTCCAGCCGTTCGGCGGTGTGTCGCGAGTTCGCGACGACGCCGTCCCCGTTCGAGAACCGGTTCCAGAGCTTCGCTCCGGCCCCTACCTGCGCAACACCGTGAAAGACTGTGACGACGGGGACGTCGACGACGTTCGAGAGCAGGATATCGTCGAGGTAGTTGTGGGTGACCACGACGTCGAGGGTGTCGGAGAGGTGACGGAGGGTGCCGTCCTGTCGGGCCGCGACGAGCGTCGGCAGTCGCCGCTGCAGGACCTTCGCGGTCCCGAGCCCCGCACGGGAGAAATATTCCAGTAATCGTTCGGTTCGCTCGCCGAGACCGTTACGGTCTATCTGAACGACCTCCGCCCCCGCGCGCTGGACCGCCCGCGTCGCGGCCTCCGATTCCGTGTAGAGGTACGGGGAATGGGCCCCTGAGAGCGCCCGCACCGTCTCCCGGATGTACGTCACGATACCGCTGGTGTGTACCGACCCGGCCGTCGGATAGTACATTCCGATGGCGAGCTGGTCGGTATCCTGAACTTTATCGGCTACTCCGCGATTGTCGACGGCGGCGTTCTCGGGTTGTTCATGCTTAACCTCCGACCGACGTAACGTCTCCTCTGGGGTGCCGCTCATTGCTGGAATCGTTCGTGTGTCTCCGTTCAGCCATTTTGTAATGAGCCGACAACGGCGACGCAGGGACCGTGTACTCGCGGGTAATCGGCTGCTGACGCGGAACGAACCACGCATCCGTCGGCCCGTGACGGTCTCCGGGACGGCCGATGGAATCACCGCTGGAGCGGTCGGCGCTGCAGAAAAATCCGGAGCAGACCTCGTGCGAGGACCGAACCTAGAAGTACCGGGCCAGGATTCTGCTGAGCCGCGACAGGGAGATGCAGTAGCTCGATCCGTCGCCGGTCTCGAAACACCACGTCTCCTCCGAAGCGGACTTCTGCTTCGACTTCGTGTCGGTCGTCTCCGCGTTGGACAGGCCGTCGGAGTCGGACGTCGCGTCGCCGTCCGAGGTGGTCGATTCGCCGTCGGTCGAGGAGTCGTCGCTGGTGGTGGCGGACCCGCCGGTGCTGCCGGCCGAGCTCGCGCCCTTCGCCGCCTCCTCGGCGGTCATCGGGACGCCCTCGGGCGGGGTGACGTCGGGGTCGTTCCCCACGTTCGTGGTGTCGACGTTCCCGATGAGCTCGCCATCGACCTGGGAGTTCTTGACCTCGAAGGTCGTCTTCGCGGCGACCAGCGCCGAGGTGGCGCCGTTCGTGTTGCCGTCCGTGCACTTGATGTCGACGTTGTCGAACGTGACGACGTCGCTCTCGGTGCCGTAGCCGTCGTAGACGCCGCGGGCGTTGACGCAGCCGCACGTCGACACCGTCGGGGCGTTACCCGTGTTGTGGACGACAGTATTCTTGACCGTGGTGCCGCCGGAGGCGATGCGGAGGCTAGAGACGTTGTTGTCGTGGAGGTAACACGAATCGAACGCGAGCGTCCCGTGGCCGCCGTTGCTTCGGGCCATCCCGGCCGCGTAGATGCCGTTGTCCGACCAGCCGGCGATGTGCGTCCGGACGAGGTCGATGTGGCCGGAGTGGTTGGCACCGACGCCGATGCCGCCCTTGCGGGTGCCGCCCACGACGCCGTTGCCGACGTAGACGTTCTCGATGCGGCCCTCGCCAGACGCGGCGATGTGGTTCGGGTAGCCCCCGGAGGCGCCGTGGTCCATCTCGCCCTTGAAGCCGACGTTGCGGATGGTCCAGCCGGTGCCGCTGGCGACGATGCGCGCGTCCGCGTCGGACGCCGTACAGTCGATGAGGAGGTTCTCCAGCGTCTCGCCGGAGCCGACCCGGAACACCTTGCGACCGCCGGACGGGACCGTGATGGTCCGGTAGTCCTTCGCGCCTGCGACGCCGCTGGCCATCCCTGCGCCGGCCAGGGTGGCGCCAGTCGCGCCGAGGAGTTTCATGTACGAACGGCGTTGGAGAGCGGTGCCGTCGTTACTATTCTCGCGTGCGTCACTGCAACCATCGCGTGCCATGCGATGGTCAATGCTTAGAGTGCAATTAATAAACTTCCGGTATCGGCTTCAATGCTTCAGGAATCGTTTAATAATATCTCGCTAGAGAGTAACCGGAGCGGTAATCCGTGGCTCGGTAAACGACGGGATACCGGAAATCAACGGACGGACGACGGCCGTGTCCGGTCCCAGCACGGCTCGCTCACGCCAGGGGCCCAGAGAGCCGAGAGCCCGGACGGCGAGGCGGTCGCTGCGATTCCGCGGCGGAGGACCAGCGACCGGTGTCCGGCAGCGGTCAGACCGTCGTCGAGTTCGTCCCGTGGACCAGGTAGGTGTTCATCCCGCCGCCGGACTGCACCCTGTCGGCTCCGGGGTGGCTGTTCAGCGACCGGAATCCCTCCGAGGGGAACCGGAGCCCCTCGAGGACCGCCGTCTCACGCAGCCGCGAGGAGTTCGTTATCGGGAGGAGTCGCTCGGACCCGTAGTAGCTTTGCATCCGTTCGGCGGTGAAGTTCTCCCCGACGAGCGGCGTGGTGGCGTAGATGCTCCGCCCGAGGTACGACCGCGGGTCCTCCTCGCGAACGCCGTAGAGACCGTCCGCGTACCGTTCGCCCGGGGCGCGCAGTCCGGTGACGGTGACGTCGCCGCGATGTTCGAAGGCGTGCTCGTAGCCCGTCATGTGGCCCTCGGTGACGTGCGAGTTCGACTTCAGGATGTACGGAGAGTTATAGAACGAGACGCCCGAGAGCACCATGGCGGCCACGAAGAAGACGCCGATCGCCACCGACAGCACCCTTCTGCCGCCGAACCGGGTCTCGGCGAGCGCCACGAAGCGTGCGATGCCGAGTGTGGCGACGACGGTGATGAGGACCATCATGAATCCGAGCTGGCGGAAGTGGTACTCGCCGTAGCTCGTCGCGAGGTAGACGGCGAACACCGCCGACAGCGGGAGCATCGCCACGGCGGCGTACGTCGCGAACGCGTTCACGGGGCGGTCGCGGATGACGTTGAACACGCCCGCGCTCATCAGCAGGGCGGCGATGACGCAGAACACCAGGGTCACGAGGAAGATCTTCACGAAGATTATCTCGATGCTGGTGCCGAGCTGGGACAGCCCGCCCGCTCGCTGCTTGATCGTCCCGCCGACGGGTGACGGTCCGAACAGGAGCTCCCTCGCCAGGTACTGCATCGACCCGCTGGCGCGGTCGTGCGTCGGAATCCACACGAGCAACAGCAGGCCGAGTAGACCGGTGTGTTCGAGCAGCGAGCGATGGTCGACGATGAGACCGTCCGACCGCACCAGACGCGTGAGCCAGCGGACGAAGACGAAGGCCGAGAGCAGGAGGAACACGTTCGTCGCCTGCTGTGGGTGGACGAGCACAGCGCCGACCAGCGACAGCGCGAACAGTACGGCGTAGGAGGTGCCGGTGAACGGGAGGCGGGTGTCGGACGGAACGCCCATGTACTTCACCGCGAGGTACAGCGGGAACGGCAGGAAGAGCGCGGCCTGTGTGGCCGGATGGGGCTGGTTGAAGAGGCTGATGCCGTTGATAGGCAACAGCAGCAGCGCCGCGAAGGTGGCTATCGCCGTCGTCAGGCCGTCGGCGTCGATTGCCCGCACGCACAGCGGCACGAACACCAGGAACAGCGCCACGAAGGCCAGCACGGTGACCAGCATCGTCCGGTTGAGCGGGAACCCGGTGGCGTCGTGCAGGAACACGCTCGTCGTGTGGAGGGCCGGGTAGAGCAGCGTGAACGCCTCCTTCTGCCCGGCCGCTATCTCGCGGGCCCAGCCCAGGTGGGTCAGGGCGTCGCCCGCGCCGAAGTAGTGGTAGCCGCGGACGACGGGCAACCCGGCGAACCCGAGCGTCGCGAGGCCAGCCAGGAAGAGCGCGACGGTCCGGAGTCGCCCGTCGGCCGAGAAACCCAGCCAGATGCCGACGAGCATCGCGATCGCCGCACCGACCCAGTACGTCAGCGGCGTGGCGGCGTATATCGACAGTTCGTACGCCTCGGCCGGTGAGCGATACGCGACGACGGTCGCGACGGCGAGCGCGAGATAGCCCGCGACGAGCGCGGCCTTGCCTCGCTGTCGCTTCGACTCGAGCAACGTCATTGACGATTCCGTTCGGTGATACCCCGACACCACCCTTTGTTATGCAGTGGCTGAAGCCGCGGATTCGACGGCCGTGTCGCCGCCGGAAGAAAGGCGTCGACGAGCGCGCGCAGGTCGGCGACCTCCCGGTCGAGGCCGTACTCCTCGCCGTCGCCGCAGTCGCCGCGCCCCCTGCGGTCGGGGGACGACGTGCGTGAATCGTCCCCCTGGTGCGGGCGGATGGCGTCCCACGTCCTGCGCGTGGTCGACCCGCCGTGGAGGAGGACCATCGGCGGTCCCGACCCGACTCGTTCGTCCGCGAACCCCGTGCCATCTTCCGAGACAACTGTCTGCATGCCTCATTCATTTCCCGGGTGCACGGGGCGGCCGTGCTCTCGCTGGTGAGGGCGTTTTTAAGCGGCGGGCGGAACCGCCGCGTTCCGGAACGGCGTCCCGCCACGGCGGTTTCGAGCGCGACGCGGATGGGACCTTCGCGTCAAAGCGCCAGCCTCACTCGCTCTGTGCCGGGATGTATCGCTGGACGACGGGGAGGTCGAGGCCCGTGGCCTGTTCGACGAAGTCGACGATGGTCACGTCCTCGGGCTGCAGACCGCCGGCCGCCCAGACGACGACCAGCCCGAGCAGCCCGGTGACGACGAGGACGGCCGGCAGCGTCAGCAGCGTGAGCGTCAGCACGTCCGAACCGAAGAGTCCGACCGGGAGCAGTGCGACCGGGAGCGCGACGTAGGTCACGACCGTGGGCCGCGACAGCGGCGTGATGCCGCTGATACGCCAGAGCGCCGTGCTGAGCGAGAGGTTCCGGATGACGTACGCGCTCGTCGACGCGACCGCCGCGCCGACGAACCCGTAGCCGGGGATGAGGACGATGTTGAAGACGAAGTTGAGCGCGATGGTGACCGAGTCCGCGAGCAGTATCAGCTTCGTGTGCCCCAGCGCGGAGAGCGTCGCGCGGTTCCGGCCGAGCGCGGCGCTCGTGAAGAATCCGACCGCGAGGATGGCGAGCGCCGTGCCGCCTGCCGCGTACTCCGCGCCGAAGAACATCGAGACGATGTCGCCGGGGAACGCGACGAACACCAGGAACGCCGGGAACGTGATGACGTATCCCCACTTCGTGGTGAGCTGGTAGAGCTCGTTCACCTCCTCGCGCTCGCCGTCGGCGTCGAGCCGCGACGTCATCGGGAGATAGAGATAGCCGAACGAGGAGACGACCAGCAGGAGGCTGTTCGCGAGCGGGTAGGCGGCGTTGTACAGTCCGACCTGGTCCGACGGTCGGAAGTACGCGAGCATGAGCGTGTCCATGCGCGTCAGCAGCACGCCGATGAGCATCGTCAGCACGAGCGGCGCGGAGAAGGCGAGCAGCTCGCGGGCGTGGAACCGGACCGGCCCGAGGAGGCTGAACTCACGGGCGACGAGCGCGTACACCACGAGGCTCGTCGCGAGCGCGGCGAAGAGGTAGGCGTACCCCACGGCGACGATGCTCCACCCGCTCCACAGCAGGACGCCCAGGCACGCGACGCGCAGCACCGGATGGAGGATGTCCTTCGTGTAGAGCTTGTGCCGCGTGTTCTCCTGCCCGCGGAGGGCGCTCACCCCGACCGTGAGCACGGCGGTGGCCGGGATCGCGACGATGAACATCCGCAGGAGTTCGTACGAGGAGCCCCCGTCGAACAGGTAGGTGGTGACGAAGTCGACGTTCGCGAAGAAGACGAGCGAGAGCCCGATGCTCGTGGCGACGGCCATAGCGAGTCCGAGGACGACGACGCCCCGGACGTCGCGGTCGTCGTCGAACCGCGAGAGGAATCGCGGAATCCCGTGGTTCATCCCGACGAGCGAGACCGAACTCCCGAGGGTCAGCACCGCCAGACCGATGGTCACCTCGCCGTACACCGCCGGCGAGAACGCGTGCGCGACGACGACCCGCTCGACGAGGCGCCCCACGGACGAGAAGGCGACGCCGACGATTATCAGGACCGAGCTCGACAGCAGTTCGATGAGGTTCCGGTTACTCGCACCCATACGCGGTTACTCGTTCCCACACCCCGACCCCCGGCGGGTCGTCACGGTGGTTAGCTCGCGACAACTCGTGCAGTGTCGTCTCCCGTCTCGCATTTGCGATGGTCCAGACCGACGACATGCTTTGTTATGATTCCTGTACCGCCCCGTAGGCGGCCCCAAAGACGCGCTGGGGACTGTCGACTGAGCGGTACGAGCCACTGACCCACCTCGACCACGCCGCCGACCGGGTCGGGGGGACGAGAGCCCGTCGCACGCTCGTCGACGGGCACCGCGTCGAGTGCTGCGGCGAGACCGCTCCGGCGAGCGCCCTTCCCTGTCGGCGACGACTGCCACAATCAGTGCCTGAAACGGCGGGCGCGCTGCGAGAGCGTCGCTCACGTCGACCGGAGGCGTCTTCGCGGGCAGGCCAGGGAACGACAGCCAGGTGATTCAGTACGACGAGGAGTCCGGGGACCGCGGCGCTCGTCGCCCGCCGGTTCGGTCGCCGGACCGACCACTCCGGTGTAGTCGCGGCGTTAGAATCTCTCTAGCGGTACGAGAGCGAGGCGAGCAACCGTCGGAGCGCCGGATACGGGCGCGACGGTGGACCGTCGGGCGTCCCGACGGAGAGAGGCCGTCGAAGTTCCGGGAGAGGGCGACGCTGGACGGAGGGACGACGAAGTCGCCGAAAGGACGACCCCGGTCCCGAGGGCGACGGGCTCGACTGCTGGTGCTGTGGAGCGTGTCGCCGGCGAAGGGGGGAATGCTGGGTTAGAGCGCGTGAGCAGAGGGGGCGACAGCGAACGAGCAGTGAGTCACCCTCTGTCGAGTTCCTCCGCTCACACTACTGTTCCACAGGTGACCCCTTTGTTAATTGGTTACTAAGCACAGTCACTGAAACGATTCCGACAGGTAACCGAGACGGCAAGAACTGGATGGCCCACCCTGGTCGTCACTCCTCCCCGGCGTCGCCCGTCCGGTCGCGCAGTTCCGTCCGGCGTATCTTCCCGGTGACCGTCTTGGGGAGTTCGTCGACGAACTCCACCTCGCGGGGGTACTCGTGGGCGGCGAGTTCCGACTTCACGTGGTCCTTGACGTCCGCCTCGAGGTCGGCCGACGGCTCGTATCCCTCAGAGAGGACGAGGTACGCCTTCACTACGTTGCCACGCTCCGGGTGGGGTTTCGGAACGACGGCCGCCTCCGCGACGGCCTCGTGTTCCCCGAGCGAACTCTCGACCTCGAAGGGACCGATGCGGTAGCCGGAGCTGAGGATGACGTCGTCGGCGCGACCCTCGAACCAGAAGTAGCCGTCCTCGTCGACGTACCCGAGGTCGCCCGAGAGGTACCAGTCGCCGACGAAGCACTCCTCGGTCTTCGCCGGTTGCTCCCAGTACCCCGCGAAGAAGCAGGGGTAGTCGCCGCGCTGAGCGATCTCGCCCGTCTCGCCGGGCGGGAGGCGCTCGCCGGTGTCGGGGTCGACGACCGCGGCCTCGATGCCGGGGAGCGGCTTGCCCATGCTCCCCGGGCGGACGTCCATCGCCGGGTAGTTGTTGACGATCATGTTGCCCGTCTCGGTCTGGCCGTAGGTGTCGTGGATGGTGACGTCGAGCGTCTCCTCGCCCCACTCGACGACCCCCGCGCTCAGCGGCTCGCCGATGGAGAGCGCGTGCCGCAGGTCCAGCGAGACGTCGTCGAGGAGTTCGTCGTGCTCGCGGAGCATCCGGTACGCCGTCGGGACGCTGAAGAGGACGGAGATGGGGTACTCGTCGAGCAGGTCGGCCCACGTCTCCGGGTCGAACTCGCCCTCGTAGACGAACTGGCTGGTTCCCCAGAACCACGCGCCCAGGGTGTTGATGGCGCCCGTCAGCCAGCCCAGGTCGCCCGTGCTCCAGTAGATGTCCCCCGGCTGGAGGTCGACGGCGTACCGCTGGGTCGCCGCGACGCCGCCGAGCCAGCGTTGCTCGTGCAGGACGCCCTTAGCGGGCCCCGTCGTGCCGCTGGTGTAGTAGAGGAGGGCGTCGTCGTCGCCGCTCGTCTCGGCCACCTCGAACTCGCGGCTGGCGTCGGCCATCGCGGCGTGGTAGCTGACGTCGCCGCGCCGGATACCGGTGCCGTCGTCGCTGACGACGACGACGTGGTCGACGGACGGGACGTCCTCGAGCGCCCGGGCGACGGTGTCGCGGTTGTCGGCGGTGGTGACGACCACCTTCGCGTCGCAGTCGTCGAGTCGGTAGGCGATGCCGTCGGGACCGAACCGCTCGTTGATGCTCCCCCAGACCGCGCCGGTCTTCAGCGTCCCGACCAGGGCGACGTAGTGTTCGGGAACCCGCGGCATGTAGGAGAAGACCCTGTCGCCGGCGTCGACGAGTTCCGAGAGCACGTTCGCGAACCGGTTCGAACGCTCGGCGAGTTCCCAGAAGCTCACCGTCTCGCGCTCGCCGTCGGTTCCCGCCCAGTAGAGGGCGACCCGCCCGCGGTCGTCGGCGTATCGGTCGACCGTCTCGTGGGCGACGTTCAACCGTTCCGGGGCGTCCCAGTCAGCCTCGTCGAAGACGTCGCTCCAGTCGAACGACTCCCGTAACGCGTCGTAGTCGTCCAGGTTGTGCTGCGTCATCACGTGTCGTGGCAACCGACGGGCGCTTAATTCTTTCTCCCCTCTGCTCGCCAACATGATATAAAGTGAGTGGTGAAACGACCCAAGTGGGTGGTGGAACGACCGGGCGAGGAGACGACCAGCAGAGACGACCGGCGACGAATCGCGGCGTGACGATGACTAAAATGGGGATTTCACCCTGACAAAGAGCTATTGTCCGCGGACAGAGACTCCAGCACACGCGTGAGTCGACTGTTTCCCCGCCGGACTCCCGTCGAGCCGGACCCCGACCGCGAGTCGACGATACTCGAACTCGACGACGAGAGCGCCGACGAGGTGTTCGACGTCCTGTCCGCGCGGACGACGCGCCGGGTGCTGTCGTCGCTGTACGAGGAACCGGCGACGGCGTCGGACCTCGCCGAACGACTCGACACGTCCATCCAGAACGTGCAGTACCACCTCGGGAAACTCGAGGACGTCGACCTCGTCGGCGAGAGCGGAACGTGGTACTCCGAACGCGGCAACGAGATGACGGTGTACGCGCCGACGAAGGAGTCGCTCGTGCTCGTCGCCGGGGACGACACGGCGACCCCCTCGCTCGTGAAGGCCCTCGAACGGCTCTTCGGGGCGATATCGCTCGTCGCCGTCACCAGCCTGCTCGTTCGCCTCGTCTCCGGGTGGGCCACGACCGACCGCGAGGGCGGCGGCACCAGCGGCGAGGAGGCGTACGTCACCACCGACGCGACCAAGTCGACGACGACCGTCCACCAGCAGCCCTCCCTGGTCGAACGGGCGTTCGACCTCCTGGGACAGCCCAGCGTCCAACTGTTCTTGGTCGGAACGCTCGCCGCCCTCGTCCTGTTCGCGCTCTGGTACCGCCTCCGGTACGTCCCGCTCCGGGACGACTACGGGGGACGTGAGCGCTGTGGAGGGGTCCGATGACGGCGCAAGGTGCCCGACCCCGACAGGTGCTTCCACGCCGACGATGCACGGATGGGTTGGCGGGAGCAGTCCCGCTGGCAGTGCCTCGCAGACGACCGCGCCCCGACCGGCCCGCCAGCCCACCGGGACCGCCGCCGGGAGCGACAGCCACGGTTACCGTGCCGTTACCATAACCAGACAAACAGGTATCTCAGGTTGAATAATCGGTCGTGCGGGGAACCGTCCCCGGTTTCCGGTGCTTCCAACCACAGTCGGTATCGTCAGAGACGAGCGTAAGAGAGCGGTTGCTGACTGTGAACTTCGGAGAGGTGGTTCCTAAGTCAGCAATCGCCCCGTGAATATTTCATCATCCCGAGCAATCAATACTATCATTTCGTTCGGCGTATTCATGTGCGGACGCGATGCCAGCAATTGGTCTCACAGGGGTCACCATGCAGTTCGGTGACGTCACCGCCCTCCGCGATCTCGACCTCACGGTCCAGGAAGGGGAAATATTCGGCTTCCTCGGTCCGAACGGGGCCGGAAAGTCCACGACGATAAACGTCCTGCTCGATTTCATCCAACCGACGAGCGGGAAAGCGACCGTCCTCGGTCACGACTCCCACGAGGAGTCGCACGCTATCCGCCAGCGGATCGGCGTGCTCCCGGACGGTTTCCAGGTCTACGACCGACTGACCGGACTCCAGCACGTCGAGTTCGCCATCGACTCGAAAGAATCGAACGACGACCCGATGGCGGTACTCGACCGCGTCGGCATCCCCGAGGCCGCCGACCGGAAAGCCGGGGAGTACTCGAAGGGGATGGCCCAACGACTCGCCCTCGGGATGGCACTGGTCGGCGACCCGGACCTCATCATCCTCGACGAACCGTCGACGGGCCTCGATCCTAACGGTGCCCGCGAGATGCGGGAGATAATCATGGAGGAGAACCAGCGGGGCGCGACCGTCTTCTTCTCCAGCCACATCCTCGAACAGGTGGAAGCCGTCTGCGACCGCGTCGGCATCCTCAACGAGGGTCAGCTCGTCGCCGAGGACTCCATCCGTGGGCTCCGCCGGTCGATGGACACCGAGACGGTGCTCACTGTTTCCGTTCCGGAGGTGACGTCGGAAGCGATCCGGGCCGTCAGGCGCTGTGACGACGTCTCGAAGGTCTCCGGACAGGACGGCACCATCTCCGTCACGGTCGGCGAGGGCTCGAAGACGACCGTCCTCAGTGCCCTGGAGGAAACGGACGTCGAAGTCCTGGATTTCGCCACCGAGGAGTCGTCGCTCGAGGACCTGTTCGCCGCCTACACCGAGAGCGAGGAGGTCCCGGCATGAGCTGGATTACGGTCGCGAAGAAGGATTTCCAGGACGCCGCCCGTTCCCGGCGATTGCTCGCCCTCGTCGCCGTGTTCGTCCTCTTCGTCGCCGGGGCGTCGTACTTCTTCATCAAGCTGACGAACGCGATCGACCAGCAGGGAGCGGAGCAGCTCGGTGTCCTCCTCGCTCTCTCGACGCCGGTCGGGACCTTCTTCCCGCTCATCGGTATCCTGACGGGATACAGGTCGGTCATCGGCGAGCGCGAGTCCGGCAGCCTGAAGCTGCTGCTGTCGCTGCCGCACACCCGGACGGACGTCGTGGTCGGGAAGTTCGTCGGCCGGACTGCCGTCGTCTCGTTGGCCGCCATCGTCGGCTTCCTCGTCGGCGGCGGCGTCATCCTCACACTCGGCGCACCGCTCCCGGCCGTCGACTACCTCGCCTTCGTACTGCTCGCGCTCGTGCTCGGTGCAGCGTTCGTCAGCGTCGGCGTCGGTCTGTCCGCCGGATTCAGCTCGGAGAACATCGTCGTCATCGGAGGGTTCGGGTTGGTCATCCTCTTCACGATGCTGTGGAACGTCCTCACGTTCGCGCTGGCGCTCGTCCTCCGGAACTTCGGGATAGGGTCGGAGTCGTTCCGGGACGGCACGGTCTCGTTCATCAGCGCGTTGAACCCCCAGCAGGCGTTCAACCTCGCCTTCTCGACCGTCGCCTCCGTGGACCCGAACGGGGCCGTGGACGGGGTCTGGCAACAGGGCTGGTTCGGATTTCTGGTGCTGGGTCTCTGGATCGTGCTCCCGCTGGCGTTCGGTCGCTGGCGGTTCAGCCGGGCCCAGCTCGCCTGACGACTGCGAGGTCACCGGTGGCGAGTACATCGGTCCCGGCGGACGCATGAAAACGCGGGGGAGCCCCGAATTTCAACGCTCCAGCGACGCGTCCCGCGACGCCGACGCGACCGGGCGTCTGTGGGAGGTCCCAACGGACCAGACCGGAATCGACGACGGGTTCGACGGACACGGCAGGGACGACACGGTCCGGCAGCGACCGGACGAGCCCAGTCGGAAACCGTCGCCCTGAAGCCCACATTCGAGGGTCACTTACCGTTCGACCGTGGCGTCGTACCGTCGAGCGACGACCTCGATCCACCCGAGTTTCAGCGCCGTCGAGAGCGCGAGCGCGACGACGGCCCGGGCGGGCGTGCGTTCGTAGGCGGCGTACAGAGCGTACGCGAACGCCGGGACGTTCAGCGCGTTGAGCACGTTCGGCCAGCCGAGGCCGACCGTGCCGCGTCCCTCGCCGAGCCACCAGCGTTCGGCACGCACCGCGCGGGTCATCCAGCTGTCGACGTCCTCGTCCGGCGGCGGGAACGCGACCGGGTTGACGACCGCCGCCAGCACGGCGACGGCGACCAGCCGCCAGTCGCGGCGATACAGCGCCAGCACGAGCAGCGGACCGACGAGCGTGCGCGACCAACCGCTCTTCGGATTGGAGTGGCGGGCCCAGAACACGTCCCTCGGCCTCTCGCGGCGGGAGTGCTCGTCCATACCCGACAGACGGCGGCCACGAGCAAAAAACCGGCACCCGTCGGTCACCAGCACAGGGTCGTCCGCGTCCATCGTGGTGCGTTCGTGCCGGTAGCTGTTTAGATTTTAAAATGTTTGCTGTAGCTACCAGACAGCCGATAGATACGAAAGTAGACACGGAAGCAAAGTTATAAAACCATGCTGTTATGACGATTCAGAGTGTCCGTTATTTAGTACGCGAATCCACGGACACACCGAGAAACATGAAAGACACACTCAACGAGCGCCTCGACGAACGAGGCCAGGTCGGTATCGGGACGCTCATCGTGTTCATCGCGATGGTGCTGGTCGCCGCGATCGCGGCGGGCGTGCTCATCAACACGGCGGGTTTCCTGCAGACGAAAGCTGAACAGACGGGGGAGGACAGTACGGCACAGGTCTCCAATCGCGTGGCGGTCGTCTCCGGCTCCGGGAACGTCGACGGAAACACGGTCGACCGCGTGAACCTGACGGTGATGCGCGGCTCCGGCGCCGACGACATCAATCTCTCTGCGGCCACCATCGAGTGGATCGGTCCGGACACGGCGACGACGCTGACGAAGAGCGACACGGCCGACAGCGGTAACTTCAGCGTGTCGGCGATCCGGGACACGGACGACTCACAGCCGGTCCTGAACAGCCAGGACGACCGGTTCGTCATCACGATGAACGCGACCCAGATTTCCAGTCCGCTCGACGAGGGCGACGAGGTCCAGCTGAAGATCACCACGCAGTACGGCTCGACGACGATCTATCGCGTGACCGTTCCGCGGTCGCTCTCCCAGAAGAACGCCGTCACGGTCTGACGACCGACACCCCTCTTCTCGACGGTGCGTACAGAAGCTGCGCCATCCCGATCTCCGGCGGTCGATTGCCGGAAATGATATCATCAGCTGCTGACGATAGGAAACAACACCACCGTTCACGCAACGAGTAGTAAGATATTAATGTAGTATCGCAGAAATATTGGCGTGATGTCGTCAGACGGGGCCACCGAAACGGGGAGCGAGCGAGAACGTCTCGCGGCACTGTACCGGCACCACCACGACCACGAGCCCGCCGACAGTGTCGAGGGCCCGTCCATCGACTTCTACGTCGACGGGAATCGTCTCGATCTCCAGTTCGCCGGTGGCACCTACGTCTACCGGACCGACGCCATCGAGGGACAGGCGCGGTTCGTGGAGTTCTGCAAGTGGCAGGACGCGCTGACGCTGTCGGCCGACGAGGAGGGAGTGGTCAGGGCCCGGGACCCCGAGTGGTCACCGAAGAGCGCGCTCCAGCACACGGCCGCCATCCTGTACACCGTGTTCGAACGCGGCCTGCCGGACCTCTCCCACGCCGTCGAGGTGTCCTGCCCCGACCACGGGACGGTCGCGTGGGACGAGGTCGACGGGAACGTGGGCGAGTCGTAAGAGACGGCGGACGTAGTGTGGTCTGCACGCGATCAGGCGGTCAGGTCCGACCCGAGGAGGCGACTCAGGTACTGCATCTTGATGGGGTCGTACTCGGTCAGGTCGTACCGGTTGCCGTTGTTCCGGTCGCTGTAGATGCCGATGACCCCGATGCGCGCGAGGAGGGACAGGACGTTCCCCAGCATCTGCGTCGTGATGGCGGGGTCGTCGAGCTCGGCTGCGATCTGCGTCGTGGACGGGTAGTTACGTCGGCACGCCTCGATGCCGTCCCTGACGTCCGAGAGATGACTGTCGAGAAGCCCGTACTGCGCCGGTCGTTGTTCCCGAAGCGTTCGAAGTTCGGTACGAATCTGGGCTTCCATGAGTGTAGTCATGAACCAGTCCTTCCCCTACTTTTATCTTCTGCCGATTACCATAAAGTAGAAATCACCTGAAGGGCGCTGTCACGTGACACGACCACAGTTCTCGTTCCCGGGGTCACAGGGAGTGGGTCGTCCGCCATCCAGCGCGTCCCGTCCCGAGTGACTACCCCTTCCGGGGCGTTCGAGACGGAAGCGACCCGAGCGAACTGTTTTCTCCTCGGCCGCCGCCGACCCGAGCGAACTGTTTTCTCCTCGGCCGCCGCAGTACTCCCCGTGCAGGTGACCGTGTACGGACCGCTCCGGAGCGCGACGGGTGCCAAGCGGGTCCCGGTGGCGTTCGACGGCGGCACCGTCAGCGACGCCCTCGCTGCGTTCGTCGACGCGTACCCGCGGGCCCGACAGCACCTCTACTCAGACGACGGTTCGCTCCGCCCCAGCGTCCGCCTCTCCGTCGACGGTCAGCGCGTCGACGTGGAGACGAAGTGCCCGCCGGACGCCGATCTGACGGTGGTCCCGGCGGTCCAGGGCGGAGCAACGTAGCCGGAGTTACACTCGAGGTCGGGGGTCTCCGCCGGAGAGCGGTACCCTCGCTGGAGTACCGCTTCGGGTGGAAACGCAGCGGGTTCAGAGGTCGTACTGCGTCCGGACGAGGTCGGCCAGTCCGCGTTCCTCCAGGCGGTCCATCGGAGCGAGCATGGTGAGCTGGACGACGCCGGGGAGCCGGCCGATCTCGACCCCGCCGGTGAAGGTACAGCGCGCGCGGACCTCGCCCTCGGTCATGTCGAGGAGCGAGCCCGCGCGGTCGAAGGCGTTCTCCGTCGCGTCGTTGACGGTCGCGCCGGTCCCGACGACCTGGAGCGGTCCGAGTTCGTCGACGGCGTCGACGCCGTACTCGTCGGCGAGCTGACGGCCGCGCTCGCGTTCCTCGTCAGTGTGGGGCTTCGCGATGTGGGGAAGGTCCGCTTCGTTGGGGAACAGAAGCGGTCCGTCGATGTCGAGACCCTCGATCACCTCGACCTGGAGCTCGGCGTGACCGCTCACGTCGGTGGTGTGCAGCGAAAGTTCGCCGTCGCCCTGGTTCGCGTGCATGTCGCCGACGTACACGCCGCCGCCATCGACCTTGACGGGACAGACGAGGACCGCTCCTTCGCGCACTGCGTTGACGTCCATGTGACCGTCGGTGCGCTTTTCGAGGTCGGCCTCGTCGTCGAGCCCCCAGTCGTGGTCGGCGCCGATCAGGAACTGGCCGAAGTCGCCGGCGTTGTGCGAGTCCGGCATCTCCACCGGCGGCGTCGTGCCGACGTTCCCGATGAACGGCCGGAGGTGCGCCAGGGTTCCCGGCATCTCCGACGGTTCGTAGAGCAGGATGGGGTGCTGACGCGAGTTTGGCGGCAGCGCCATCGCATCCGCCGCCCGCTCGGCGAGGTCGTTGGCACCCTCCTCGCCGACCGTCAGGCCGACGGTCCGGTCGTCGTCGAAGACCGCCGTGTAGCCGTACTCGAAGCCGAACGAGGAGGCGTTCGCGCCACACTCCGCGCAACGGATCGCGTCCTCGCCCGTGCCCTCGACGACGCTGTCCGGCCACTCCGCGCCACACTCCGGACACCGGTGATCGACGAACGGGTCGTCCCCGAACGCGTCCTCGCGCTCGGACATGCTCCCGGTGCTCGTCGCGACGCTCGTCACCTCGATGTCCCGTATCTTCAGCGCGATGGCGTCGCCGACCTCGGCGTTCTCGACGCGGATGGGCCGCGTGACCTCGTGGCCGCCGCGGAACTCCGGCGTTATCATCGGTCCCCAGCACGCCGGCGGCGTGTGCGTCCTGATCGTTCCGCCGTCGGCGACGGTCCCGGCCCACTCCTGGTCCGGCCCCACCAGCCCGAGCGTGTACTGGTCGACCGTCAGTTCCTGTTGTACTTCTTTCTGCGCCATGGTTCCGTCCGAACGTACGCCCGAGAACATCTTAAACGATAGTGTACGACTTCGACGAGGTGCGCTGGCGCAACGAACGGTCGGAAGGACCGTTTCGAGCGACCAGCGACCCGGAGATCAGTCCCGGTCGGCGACGAACCGCTGGGTGAGCGAGGCAAGCTCCGAGCGGAACGCGCTCACGTCGAGGTCCCGGCCCTCGACGAACAGCCGCCGGTGTTCCTCCCGGACGACGGTCTCGAAGACGCGTTCGAACAGCGCGTCGGCGGTGACCGGACGTCCGCTGGCAGCCAGTCCGTCCGCCACGCGCTCGAATCGACGGTCGGTCGCGTACGCTCGGGCCAGATCGACGGCGGACGCGTCCAGCGCGTCCGGTTCGTCCGGCGTTCGGACTTCGGGGTTCGATATCGCGGCCCTGACGCCGCGCTTGTTCCGGACGACGACGCCGGCCGCGGGACCGTCGTACCACTCCGACGCCGGAATCCCGTACGCGTCAGGGTCGAAGTCGACGGCACGCACCTCCTTCCGGAACGCGTTCACCGGCCGCAGACCGATTCCGCTGTACAGCTTCTCGACGGCGTCCGGCGGGAGGAACCGTTCGTCGTCCGCGAACCAGACGTCGTGGCCCAGGAACGATGGCGTCCGGTCCCAGTCGTAGTCGACCGCGTGCTGGTGGGTCGCGACCCCGAAGCAGACGACGGACGCCACGTCGTCGACGGCGTCGCGGAGCGCCGACCGGTCGACGTTCTCGCGGACGTGGCGGACGGCGTGGCGGTACGGCGGCGGTATCTCGCCGGCGTCGAACGTCCGGTCGCGGTCGCCGAACCGGAGCATCCCCGAGTCCCGGAGCTGGAACCGGAGAAGCGCGCCGTCGACAGACTCCTGGAGCCAGAGGTGGCCGCCGGCGAGGAGGGAGTCGGGGGCCTCCTCGACGTCCGGAACCGCCGGGAACTGCTTCACGGCGGACGGCCCCCGTTCGTCGCGTGGCCGAAGGGGTGGCCGTCGCTGGCCCGTCGACGGTTCCGATTACGGAGGCCGGCGGCAGGGTTTCGACTACGGACGCCAGCGGCAGGGGTCCGCCCACGGAGGCCGACGGCAGGGTGGCGACCGCCCGTGACAGGGGTGCGACTCCCCGCTCGCGGCGACAGCGAGCGACGACGTGCGGGCGATTGCATACCATCCACTGGAGGGCACCGGCGTATAGGCCTTGGGTAGGACGGGAAGGTACAAACCGGTCCGGTGCGATATTGGAATCGATGAGCAAGATTCGTCCGTCGGACCTCGACGACCGACTGTCGCGGGACGACGTCTTCGTGCTCGACGTCCGCCCCGCCGAGAGCTATCGCGAGCGACACATCGACGGGAGTTACAACGCGCCGGTGTACCACGACCTGCGGCAGGGCGACACCGGAGCGCTCGACGCCCACCTAGACCAGGTGCCGTCGGACGCGGAGGTCGTGACCGTCTGCAAGGCCGGCGTCGTCGCGCGGAAGGCCACGGACCACCTCCGGGAGCAGGACTACGACGCCACCACCCTCTCCGGCGGGTTCAAGGGGTGGCGACACTACGAGGACGAGACGGTGCTGTATCGCGTGCTGTCGCTACTCCGACGCGTGACGGGATAGAACCGGACGATCGACGGCAGGACACCTGGACGGTTCGCCGCCGCTCCGTCCGGGACGTACACTTATTGACCCGGCCGTCCTACCCGTTTGCGGGGTGACGCAGTGGCAGTCCGAGACGTAGCCCGGCCAGCGTGGTGACCGCTCCCCAGCGACAGCCGGGGAACGGGCCACCGAGATGGCAAGGGAGAACGTTGTGAGCACGGGTGTCGAAGACGGCGACGTGCTGTCGGAGTCGCCACCGAACGTGTTCGACCGCAGTACGTGCCGACGAAGACGTCTCCGAAGCGTCCAGGGCGGTGGACGGGCAGTCGATGCGGCGTCCCCCAAGCGTCCATGGCGATGGACGGGCAGTCGATGCAGCGTCCCCCGGTCGTCGACGCAGGAGGCGGACTGCCGGAATCGAGACGGCGGCCCATCGCCGCGTCGTGCTCGCGGGCGAGGCGCACTCGCCGCGGTCACCGAAGACGAAACACCGCCGATAATCAAATCACCAATCATGACCGTTACGATAACGCTAGACGACGAACTCGCGGAGCGACTTGACCGACACCTTGAGGAGGACGAATCGTACGCGGAACTCATCGAGGAACTGGTGTCGATGTACGAGACCGAGGGGGAGTTCCTCACGGAGGGGTACTCGGAATAACCACGACCGGGACTCGAACTAACCACGACCGGGACTCGAACTAACCACGACCGGGACTCGAACTAACCACGACCACCGGGACTCGAACCACCGGTGCGTTCGATGGGCCGCCAGGCCGCGCGTTCGGGTCGCCGGCCGGGCGCTGGGGCACCGACAGCGGCTTCTTCGGCGGGGCTGCCGTTGGCACGACTCCGCGTCGTGACCGACCACCTCGGAGCACTGACTGAACCGGACCAGGGGCGGACGGCCCCGCGACGCCTTGTCCGCTTCTGGACTCGTCCACCGCCGCTTCCCCAGCAGCCACGCCGAGAACGGGACGCCCGGGGCATCGTCACAGCGCACCGGTGACAGCCACGCGTGCGACGCTTTCGCGTTCGACCACCCCGGGAATCACCGGCCGCCCTGTGGCTGTGGCGGTGACCAGTGACTATTTGCACTCCAACGACGTGGGTTCGTCTTGCGATAGTGGGGGAGAGCGGTCACGGCGTACCGAGAATCGACCAACCGACGTCGAAAGGACCAATCCATGGACATCAGTGACATCGTCTCGGAAGAATTCGCAGAATACCCGCCGGATACGAGGGTCTCGAAGCTCGTCGGCACGTTCGACGACCCCGACGTCCGGGGGGTCGTCGTGCATGGCGACGAGTTCGAGGGGGTCATCACCAGACGGCAACTCGCCACCTCGCATCACCAGCCCGACGAAAAGCTCGGGTCGCTGGTCTGGCACGTCCCGCGACTCGCTCCCGACGAAGACATCCGGAAGGTCGCTCGCCTGATGATCGACAGCGACTCCCGACTGCTGCCCGTCTTCGACGGTCGGGACATGGTCGGCGTCGTCACCGTCGACGGGGTCCTCCGGAAGGTCAGGGAGTTCCTCGACGCGGCGACCGTCGCCGAGGCGTACACGGACGACCTGGTATCGGTGAACTCGGAATCGACGATCGGTGAAGTGCTCCACATCTTTCGTGAACACCGGATTACGCACCTCCCGGTCGTCGACGACAGCGCGGCGGTCGGCATCCTCAGCCTCTACGACGTCATCGACCTCACGGTCAGGCCCGCCCAGCAGAGCCAGGGCGGTGACCCGGGTGGAACCGACGCGTACGGTGGCGACATCTCCGACAGTGCAGGGCGCGCGCGGCGCGGCGGCTTCGGTGCCCGCGAAGGGGAACTCGAACGCATCCTCGACCTGCCTGTCCGGGACGTGATGGCGTCACCGGTGAGAACGATTCGGCCCGCCCAGACGCTCGAAGCGGCCGTCGACGAGATGTTCGACGTCGGCGGCTCGTCGCTCGTCGTCACCGAAGACGAGCGTCCCGACGGCATCGTCACGAAAACGGACGTCCTCGAATCGCTCACGTGGGAGGCTGGCGGCAACCGGGCCGTCCAGATATACGGCACAGATATGCTGGACGACGTGCGCTACGAGGAGATAGTGGAGATGATCGACAAGTTCGACGACAGAGACCACGGCATGAACGTTCTGGACGCGAAGATTCACCTGCACGAACACGACGAGAAGCGACGCGGGACGCCACTGCTGCTCGCCCGCATCCGCCTGCACACCGACCGGGGGCTGTTCATCGCCTCCGGGACGGGATACGGTGCGAGTCACGCGCTCAACGAGGCGCGGGACGTCCTGGAGCGCCAGATTCGCGACAAGAAGACCCACGGACGGAGCAAAAAACACCCTGACAGAGAGTACTGGGAGAAACGGTTCGGCTGGCTGCTCGAAGAATGACAGACGCCTCCGCTCCGTACTGCGTGTGAAGCCGTTGCGGGTTCGAATCCGGTCGAGACGTCACGGTCGGTGCACCCCCCGGGGTCTCGTTCGACCGGCGTTCCCAGCGGTGAGAAAGGCAGCGGCCGATCCAGCGAGTTGGCCTGCGGGCAATCCGGCGAACGGGGGTAGACGGGACCTGCGTCGCGCCTCGAAGACGAGCGGTGGTTGGCCCGAATTACTATGACAGCTGTTCACGTATGGCGCTGTACAGCGGAACGGAGCAGTCGCTACCTGCATCACGGGTGGAGATCAAACATGACAGTAATCGCCAGATTCGAGGTCATCCCGGTCCACGAAGGAAGTCTCTCGCAAGACATCGCACGGGCGATCGAAGCACTCGATGACTTCGACATCTCATACGAGATGACCGCGACCGATACCGTCATCGAGGCCCGCGACGTGTCCGAAGTGTTCGACGCCGTCAAAGCCGCCCACGACGCGGTGGAGGGCGACCGTATCATCTCCTCGCTGGAGGTGGACGAACAGGGAGAACGCACCCAGCACGTCGAAGACCGCGTGGAGTCCGTCGCCAGCGCCCTCGGACGCGACCCGAAACGAGAGCGGGGATCAGATCCTGCTTAAAAAAGGGGTTGTCAGTATGGGGGTCGCTGAGCCCGGATGACGTCGGCGAGCTGTTGATGCTCGTCGGCGAGGAGTTCGGTCATATCGTCGGCCGTGATTATCCCGACCAGTTCGTCGTCGGCATCACAGACGGGAATCCGCCGAACGCCGTGTTCGCGCATCAGTTCGGCCGCCTGGTAGAAGCCGCTGCCCGAATCGATCGTGTGGATATCCCCGGACATCACGTTTTCAGCGGTCTCGTCCTGGTCGGCCTGTCCGGCGAGCACACGTACGACCAGGTCCCGGTCGGTCACGATACCGACTGGAGTCCCCGTTTCAGTGATGACGATGCTGCCGACGTTCTGTTGCTCCATCGTCGTCGCGAGTTCGGTTACGGACGTTTCGGTCGTTGCAGTGATCACGTCACTGCGTGCGAGGTTTTCAACTGGCATCTGGTTCCCCCCAGACTCGTTCTACGCGGGCACATCAAGTATAGCCGACGGGAGAATACTGGAACGCGAGAATCAAAACCGAGATTCGTGAGTGCGGGGAGCTTTCGGCCGGCAAGGAGATTCCCGAAGTAGGGGCACATCTGTCGCGATATGGGGTGGGAAAACGAGCCGACCCCGTGGGTGCGTCCTTCGGTCGAACGCCATGCTAGTTTCCAGAGATGGACCGGCAGTCCACGGCCCGGTCGCCAACGGACCAGCGAGAACACGGAGCTTCGGGACCACGTCGAATCGGTCGCAGTCCTCGACCACGCGACGAACGCCCTCTCGAACGGAGTCGGGCTACTCGTCCCGGTCCGAGAGATCACTCGAAGTCGTTTCGGTTTCGCCCTCGTTTTCGTCAGCGGGTTGTGCACCAGCAGTTTGTCCCGCTTCGCCCTCGCTCCACCCCCCGGCATCGACGACCGCGAAGAGCTTGCGCCAGTTCTCGTCGTCTTCGCTTTCCGGAAGCTGGTCGCGGAGCTGCTGGAAGTCGGACGGCGGGACCTGGGTGTGGACGAGATCCACGATGACCTGAGCGTGGTAGGCTGCTTCCGGTCGGTCGGTCACTTCGACGTCGCTGACGCGCGAGACGAACTCCTGCCAGTCGAATCGCTGGCCGTGGTCGTGGACAGCGCCGGTCAAGTACCACTTGATCTCCATCGGAAGGGAAGCAGCGAGGTCTTCGGCTGCTCCCTCTGGAATGCGCTGGCCCAGAGTCATCAACGTCGCTCGTATCGCACGTACCGTCTCGCCGGTCGCTGGTAATTCGAGGCGATGCTGTACCTGACCGGTGAACTCGTCGAAATTCATGCTTTCCCCCGGGTGCTGAACGATTGGCTAGAACAAAAATCTACGTCCGGACACCCGAACAGGCGACGCGAACGGACGGGAAACGGCCGTGGTCGAAGACCTCATCGCCCCCCATAAAACAGGTTTCCAACTTGACGCTGTCTGCCGTCCTCGGCGCGAACCCAGTCAAGATGGGCGGAATACCGAAGAACTCGAACAATTCGTAGCTACCTCAGTCCAGTGCGCTGGCGATTCGTTTGGTCGACGATCCGTCGCTCTCTCCCGTTCACCCCTCGCCGACGGTCCATCCCCGGACGGCTTCGAGATGCTTGAGCAGCGCCATCACGTCCTCGTCGCCGTGACCGAGCGTCCGCGTCGCGCTCGCCCCTTCGCGAGTCGCGGCCGTCGCCGGGCGCGGCACCGCCGTCTCGTCGGCGTCGAGGACGAGGACCCGTCCGGCGGCTACCTCGCCGCCCACACGCTCGGCGGCGGTGAGAGAGTGCTCGCCCAGAAACCGGGTTGGCGGTGGCGATACGACCTCCCAGGCGTCCCGAACGGCGGCCTCACCGTTGCTGACGGTACACTGATAGCCGTCGCGCGCCGCGAGAACGATTCCGACCGCGTCCACGTCCTCGACCCCGCGTAAGCGACGGTTGTGCAGAGTCAGGCGACGCCTTCGTAACGGGAGGCGATGCCATCGTCGCGTTCGAGCGTGGTCTGCCCCGGCGGCGTCGTCATCCCGAGTGGAGCGCGTACAGCAGCGCCATCCCGCCGACGACGAGCGCGACGAGCGTGAGCATCGGCTGGCCGCCCGTCGTCGACCGATAGAGGACGTAGCCCACCGTCGCAGTCAGCGAGTAGACGGCGACGCTGCCGGCCACGTGGACGACCTCGACGCGGAGCGTCGGTGGTGCTCGACCGACCTCCCGACCGATTGTCAGCGCGTACTCGCCGACGTCCCACGCCAGGACGACGAGCAGTGCCGCAGCGAGCACGTACCCGGGGGCCATGCCGTAGACGCCCGCGAGGAGCAGGCCCGCGAAGTGGCTGCCGGTGCCCGCGACGAGCGCCCGGTGCGACCCCCGGACGACCGCCACAACGACCAGGGCAGTTCCGACGGCCGACGCGAGCAGCAGCAACGGCGAAACCGCGAGGAGAACGCTGGCGGCCGCCGCGGCGACGACCGCCACCGCGGCACTCACGAGCGCCGGCGACCGCTCGACCGGGACGGGCGCCCCCTTCTCACGACCGTCGGCCTGCGGACCGGCGTCCGCGTCCTCAGCGGCCACGTTCCAGCACCTCCGCGACGGAATCGTCCCGGGACCAGTCCACGACCGTCGCTCCGGTCGCACGGAGTGCTCGGATATTGGCCTCGCGCTGCAGTCGCGCGAACCCGCCACACAGGTCCGTCGTGCTCGTCGGGTCGAGGGTGACGACCGTGACGCGGTGCCCGGTCGCCTCGAAGTGCTCGACGGCGGACACCGCCCCGCGGTCGAGCATCGGAGAGAGGACCACGACCTGTACGCCGGCGTCGACGTGCGAGGCGACCGTCCGCACGACACTGGTCGCGTCGACGTCGTCGTCCGGTGGCGTCCAGTCGAACGCCGGGCCGGTCGACAGCGCCGTCCGGAGTCGGTGGCGGTGGTCCTCGCACCTGCTGGGGCGTATCACCGTCGGGTCCGGACCCAGACTGGCGAGACCGACCGGGTTGCCCGCGTCGAGCAGGCTGTCGACGAGCGCGCGTGCCGCCGAGACCGACCGTCGAACGACTGGCACGGAGCCGTCGGCCGGCGCGACGTACGCCGACCGGCGGACGTCGACCACGAGGAGTACCGTCGCGAGTCGCGGCGTGACGAAGTCGACGGTGGTGAGCTCGCCGGTCTTCGCGCGCCGACGCCAGTCTATCCGGGAGACCGGATCGCCACGGCGGTACTCCCGGACGGAGTGGAACTCGACGCCAGCACCTTCGAGGTCCGTGGTCGTTCGTCCGGCCTGGGTCGTGACCTGTCGACGACGGTCGAAGGACACGGAGGGCGTCGGTCGCTCGCAGGTGATCCTCGTCGTCGCGTCCACCGACGTCCGGTGTTCCCACGCGCCGCTGAAATCGCGTGCGAGGACGACCGCGGGTTCGAACTCGTGGTGCCCCGCCACCGCCGTCACGGTGTACGAGAACGACGCGGACCGGCCGCGACGGAGCGCCGTCGTGAATCGCGGCGACCCCTCGGTGACGACGAGGCCGGGCGGGACGCCGTCGACGATGCGGACGTCCGGCAGTACCACGGTCCCGCCGTTCCGGACCGTCACCGTCACGGTGACGTCGTCACCCGGACTGGGGCTGGAATCGCTCACCGTTCGTTCGACCGCCAGGTCGTCGGCCGGGAGCGGACTCGCGCTCGCCAACGCCTCGAACGCGATGCCGAACACTGCCAGCAGGAGCATCCCGGGAGTCTGGGTGAAGAGACCGATGCCACCGGCAGCGAAGGCACCGACCGTCAGCACGCGCCCCCGGCCCGTTCTTCGAACGGTCGACCGTTCGTCGGCAACCGATGGCCAGTACGGTTCGGGGTCGGTGGGGGCGCGGCAGTCCTCGGGAACTTCTGGTGACTCTCGGGCGTCTGGCGTTCCACGGGAATCGGGTCTTTCCCGCATCTCAGACGCCCCACGTGAGTCTGACGCCCCACGGCTGTCCGACGACGGCCGACCGTCAGTCGCGTCGTGACGCGCGGTCAGTTCGGCCATCGCGTGCCGGGCCCGGCGTTCGAAGGGCGTCTCTCCTCGCCCGAACAGGACACGAACGTGGTCGCGGAGCCCTAGCGACGGCACGAGGTCGCCACTGAAGAACGCCGCCGCCCGGGGGTCGTCCGTCCACGACCCGTCCGCGAGACGGTCACCCACGTCTGCGCCCGAGCGGCCGCCACGTTCCGACACGACGTCGGTTGCCATCCGTCGCAGCGTCGCCCTGAGCCGCCGGCGGGCGGCCAGCGGGTCTGCGGGGTCGGAGTGGGTCGCGTCGTCGGCGACCCGTTCGGTGGCCGTCGAGCCGCCGTCCGCCTCGGCAGTCGCCGCGTCGGCTTCCGTATGGTTCTCGTTTGTGCGCGCATCGCCTGGGGCAGAATCACCGTCGGCCGCACCTCTCCGGGTCGCCGCGCGTCTGTCCGTCCAACGAATTTCGTCGAGACGACGTGCGAACCCGGTCCCGGGACGCTCCTACGCGGGACGTCGTTCCGGCGTGGGAAGCGAGGACGACGCTCCCCCTGAGCCGCGGTGTGGGTCGGTGACCACGGTCCGGAAGGCGGCCAGGAGCACCAGGAGCCCGACTGCAGCAAGGAACAGCGCGAGGACGATCCGTGGTAAGTCGACCGCCCGGGCCAGCCCCGGGACCGCGAGCATCGTCACGCCGAGGAGGCTACCGGCGACGCCGACGGCGAGGACGAGACGTCGACCGTCGGTCATGCGTCGTCCTCGTCGGTTGACGCGTCCGACTCCGACTCCGCAAGCTGGCGCACCGCGTCCGTCGCTCGGCCCTCGCGACGGTCGGTCGGCTGCCGCTGCCCGTACCGGACCCCACGGAAGAGCGACGTGAGTTCCTCGACAGGCCTGTCCGGCAACCCTGCGTCGCGAGCTCGTGCTGCTATCTCTCTCGGCGTCCGGGCGTCGTCGACCGGTTCGACGAGTTCGACCATGCGGTTCCAGGCGCGATAGACGTCGTTCGTTGCCGGCGCGTGCTCGACCTTGGGGACGGCCGCCGAACGCCCCTCTGCCGGAGACGGGGCCACCATCGCCGTCCGCTCGTCCGGGGCGGTTTCGTCGTCGCCGGTGAGCAGGAAGACGGCCGCGCCGATACCCACTGCGAGGAGACAGCCCGCGAGGAAGAGGACGTCGAGTTCCCCGTCGGACGGTACCACTGAGCGGTCACCTGCAACGTCGAACTGGGGGAAGAGGGAACCGAAGCTGTCACTGCCGCCGTTGTCCGGTGCGACGCGTACGTCGCTACCACCACCGCCCCCGCCGCTGCCGGTAGACGACGCCGTCCGTTCGGCGAGCGGATTCGCCGTCGTCGAGTCCAGCGTCGCCGCGGCGAAGGCGAGGGCGAAGAGGGCGAGGAGAGCGATCGCAAGGGACCCAATTCGGTTCACGCACAGAGGTATTATTGCACGAGAATTTAATGTTCCGTTACAGATGCCGTCTGGCGGGGAGCAACCCGACTGAAAGAAAGTGACCCGCTGGGACGAGGGAGAAAATCTGTGGAGTCGGTGGGCGGGGACACACACCCCTCGTCCAGAGTGAAAGGTTTCGAAGGGAAGGGAGGGTAAGAGACAGTGGTCGATGGGTCAGGAGTTCTTCGATTCCGGCAGTACGCGGACGGAGCTCAGTCTCTATCACGAAAGTTAGAACCACGGCAGGAACGAACCCCGCCGGTGATATCGACCGATCGTTCGTCTGTTACGGACGAATCGTGATTCGTCCTTACAAGAAGACGAAATCCAGTCAATGGACTTTAGATTCTACTCATTTATAAAACCACTAGATAGATGAACAACTGCGGTCGCAGTAAGGTCCCGAATACCGTGGCCGAAGTTCGTCTTCACCATCAGTTAGCCGTCTTCCCCCCGAAAACGCAGTTCTGTAGTGATTGCCACAATTAACGTTATCAATCTTATCTATCCGCAATCGGAAACGGATCAACAGATGACTATTACGAATAACCTGCGAGCGTGCTGTACGCGAACGAAATCCGGCGTTTTCACTCTTGACTGGGGGTGCCCATCGAGCCCTCTCGATTCTCGACACGCATCTTTCCTTTACACTGTTTCACTCTGGACGAGGGGTGTGTGGTGCATCGGAGCAGGGTTCGGGGCCGCGTAGTGCACCGTCGACGAACTCGGGACTGCGTCCCTCGCGACGTTTCCTCCATTACCGTCGCTCACGTCTCGTTCCGTCGGCCTCACGTCTCTTCCCATCGGTTTCACGGTTCTACCACGCCGGGCGGACGATAACGGTGAACAACGGCGTTTCGAGACGACCGGATCGCAGGTCTGCGCTGTACATCGGTCTTCTGGTGACCTCATCTCGCCGGTCTCGACGCAGCGGATTCAGTCATGCTCGGCGATGCAGTCGTGGCTCGCGTTTCAGTCTGGACCAGGGGTCTGGTGCGGGACGGTCGGACCTAGTCTCGAACTGGAGACCGCAGTAGCGGAACGCGACGTCGCGTCTGTCACCTGTTCACGCGCCCCTCCCCGATTCACTCTGGACGAGGGGTGTGGTCCGCGCCCGTCCTGCGCCCGTGACCAGATGTCGACTCGTCGCCGACCCACCACACACCATTACACTCTGGACGAGGGGTGTCCCCCGCCCCCGACTGCTCCCTTCGAGATGTGGGAACGTGACGTAGCGTCCCCGAAACGGGACTTCGCCCCCTTGCGACGCTTGACGGCACGACGTCCCGTCGTATTCGGTCCGAGGGAGGATTCGTTGTACGTCGTGCCGTTCGTCGGGAATTTGTGGGACGTCCATCGGGAGATGGTGGGACGTCCATCGGGATGGTGGCACCACGAAGGCGGCATCGGCGTCTCGTAACTGGCACCTGACGGTACCCGTCGCCCGATTCACTCTGGATGAGGGGTGTGCTATACCCCTAATACGAACTGTAATCTCTCCGATTACGGGGTTCCAGAAGGGATTACGCGGCGATACACTCTGGGCGGGGATGGATTAATTATTTATACTACGGCTATATGAAATGGGGTATGACCGACGATTCCGCACGGATCTCCGAAATCGACGATCCCTTCGAGGATCCGTCGGACGATCCCCTCTTCAACTGGGACGAGGATGAATCCGGCAGGACGTCGATTTTCGAACGCAAGGAACTGCTCAAGGTCGGTCACGTCCCCGAGAGCAACCGGATCGTCGGTCGTGACAGCGAGATCGAGGCAGTCGCGGCCGAACTCCGCCCGATCGTCCGCTCCGAACCGCCGAACAACGTTATGATCTACGGGAAGACGGGGACCGGGAAGTCGCTGGTCGCCCGCCACGTCACGGAGCGAGCGCGACGCGCCGCCGAGGCCCAGGACGTGTCCGTCGGGACCGTCTACGTCGACTGCGCCCAGCACAACACCCAGACCCGCGTTGCGCGGACGATTACCCGCGACCTCAACGACGAACCCCGGACCGGTCTCTCGATCCCCCGCGCCGGCATCGGGAGCGGCGAGTACTACGACTACCTCTGGGAGATCCTCGACGCCACCTACGACGCCACCATCATCATCCTCGACGAGGTCGACCGCCTCGACGACGACGACGTTCTGATGCAACTGTCTCGCGCGCGCGAATCGGGGAAGGCCGACTGCCACCTCGGCGTCATCGCCATCAGCAACAAGATCGAGTACCGCGACGAACTCAACGAGCGCGTCAAGAGCAGCCTCCGCGAGGAGGAGTTCGTCTTCCAGCCGTACGACGCGAACCAGCTCCGAGACATCATGAACCATCGCCGCGACGCGTTCCGCGACGGCGTCCTCACCGACGACGTCATCCCGCTGACTGCGGCGTTCGCCGCCCAGGAGCACGGCGACGCGCGCAAGGCCATCGAGATTCTCAGGCACGCCGGCGAACTCGCCGAACGCCAGAGCAACGAGTGCGTCACCGAGGAGAACGTCCGCGAGGCCCAGGAGTGGGCCGAGATCGACCGCTTCGAGGAACTGCTCCGGGGCTCGACGACGCAGGTGAAGTTCATCCTCTACGCCCTCGGCCGCCTGACCCGGGAGAGTCCGGAGGACGAGTTCTCGACCAGCGAGATATACGAGCGCTACCAGTCCGTCTGCGAACAGCTCAGCGTCAACATCCTCGGCGAACATCGGGTGTACGAACTCCTCAAAGAGCAGGCGTTCCTCGGCGTCGTCGAGTCCACCCGGACCGGCGGCGGGCGGGGCCAGGGCAGCTACCTGGAACACCGCCTCGTCAAGGACACCGACGTCGTGCTGAAGGCCGTCCTCCGCGACAGCCAGCTCGACGACCTGGCCTGAGCCACGAGTACCGAGGCTGGTTCTGCGCTACTCCCCCCGGAGAAGAGCGTCTTACCTTTCTGAACCGGCCTGCTGTGATGTCACCTCCCGGACGCGGGTCGTGACGTGATACCGCGGACCCGTCAGCCCCATTGCAGTGGGTTGTTCGCACCGCCGCGCCCCGTCGAGCGAAGGCGAGGGTTTAACAGTGTAGAATGTTAACAATTATCACTATGGGGGGTTCCGGTCGGTGCACATACACGGTTCCAGGAGGGTCGTTCGGGTGCGGTATCGCGATCCAGCGGGGGCGCAGCGTGGCTCGTTGGCCACCAGACCCCGACCACAGGCCATCCAGACGCCTCGTCACAGTGAGTAACAACGATGGCGACTGATCGTGGCGACGACGTCGTCGGCGAGACGTCCGAGGGCCTCCAGGTCGAACTGTTCCACCCGGATACCGAGCGCAAACCCGGTGATACGAACATCCGGAAGTGGGGGTTCGACGTCCACCCGCAGGTGTTCCCGATCGCCTGCGGGTTGATCGCCGTCTTCATCGCCCTCACCCTGCTGTTCAGGACCCAGGCCGCTTCCTTCTTCGACGCGATACAGACGACCATCTCCGCGACAGCGGGCTGGTTCTACATCCTCGCAGTGAACGCGTTCATCGTCGTCATCCTCTATTTCGCGCTCAGCAAGTACGGGAACGTCCGCATCGGCGGCGTGGAGGCCGAGAAGGAGTTCGGCGACTTCTCGTGGGTGGCCATGCTGTTCAGCGCCGGCATGGGGATCGGCCTCATGTTCTTCAGCGTCGCCGAACCGGTCTTCCACTTCGGTTCCGTGTCACCGTTCTTCGGCGGGGTCGAAAGCGGCACGGTCCGGGCGAGCAACACTGCGATGGCGACGACCTTCTTCCACTGGGGAATCCACCCCTGGGCCATCTACGCGCTCGTCGGCCTCGGGCTCGCCTTCTTCTCGTTCAACCGCGGCCTGCCGCTGACGTTCCGGTCGATCTTCTGGCCGCTGCTCGGTGACCGCATCTACGGCTGGCCGGGCCACGTCATCGACGTCCTGTCGGTCATCGCGACGCTGTTCGGTCTCTCGACCTCGCTTGGAATCGGCGTCCAGCAGGTGAACGCCGGGCTCAACGTCCTGTCGAGCCAGTTCCTTCCCGCTACCGTCCCGCAGTCGGTCTGGGTGCAGATCGCGTTGATCGGGTTGATCACGGGCGTCGCGACACTCTCGGTCGCTGCGGGGCTCGACGGTGGCGTCCGACGGCTCAGCGAGGTCAACCTCTATCTCATGGTTCTGTTCCTCGCGCTGATGCTGGTGCTCGGACCCACGCTGTATCTCCTCGGGGGGTTCGTGTCGAATCTCGGCACCTACGTCGACGTCCTGCCGGCCCTGGCGTTCTGGACCGAATCGAGAAGTGGCACCACCTGGCAGAGCGACTGGACCATCTTCTACTGGGGCTGGTGGATCTCGTGGTCGCCGTTCGTCGGGATGTTCATCGCGCGCATCTCGAAGGGACGCACCGTCCGCGAATTCGTGCTCGGAGTCCTGCTACTGCCGTCGATGTTCTCCTTCCTGTGGATGTCCGTGTTCGGCGGTTCGGCCCTGTTCGTCGAACTGGAAACTGCGGGCACGCTGGTCGATTCGGTGAACGCGAACGTCGCCACGGCGATGTTCGAACTGTTCTCCTTCTTCCCACTGACGGCGTTACTGTCCGGACTGGGGGTCCTCCTGGTCGTCACCTTCTTCGTCACCTCCTCCGACTCCGGGTCGCTGGTCGTCGACCACCTGACCTCCGGTGGGAAACACGACGTGCCTGTCGTCCAGCGCATCTTCTGGGCCGTGACCGAGGGCGCAGTCGCGGCCGTGTTGTTGCTCGGCGGTGGCCTGGACGCGCTCCAGACCGCCTCGATCACGGCCGGGTTACCCTTCGCGGCGCTGCTGTTGTTGATGTGTTATACGGTGTATCTGGGCCTCGACCGCGAACACGAGATACTGGAATCCGACGAGTTCGCCGAGTGGATGGAGCGGATCGAGGAACAGGAACAGGTCATCCTCGCCGCGGATGACGACGACGTTCTAGCTTCCCTCCGGGACAGTGGCGACTCGACGTCCGTGGACGACTGAACGTGCCAGCACGTGCCCGGTGCGTTCTCGTCTCGGTTCTGGACCGACGCCGAGCTGGCGGTCGATTGGGCGCGACGTCACAACGCGGTCGCCCGCCAACTGCTCTCCGAATCTCCGCACGGCCTGCGGCGTCCGGCGAGGAAACGTCAATCGATATGTGGTTTATGGGTCGACGTCGACCACGCCGAGCGTCTCGTCGACGACCACGGTCAGCGTCTCGCCACCGGCTTCGTAGGTCACGCTCGCTCGGAACGGATCGGCGTCGCGAACCGCCATCCGGACGTCGTCGACCGGCGGAAACTCCCAGACGAGTCGCTCCCGAACGTCGACCCCGTGGTCGTGGTAGAACGCGACCACGGCAGGGTGGTTCAGGAGGACGGTGTTCAGTCCAGTGGTCGCCGTGGCCCCGCACTGCTGGCAGTCGTACTGCACCCACGGGATGGTCTCGATGTCGTCGACGAACTCCTCGAGCACTTCCTCCGACGGGACCTCGACCATATCGATGTCCGAGATGGTTCCGACGGAGGGCTCTACTCGCCCTTCGCAGTACCAGCAGAACCCGTTGTACTGCTGTCGGATCGTCGTCCGGAGGTAGCGACTGGCGACCTGCGGGATTTCTTCGCGTTCGTGCCCCGCGAACGCGGCGGGCGGTACCGCGAACGCGCTGGTTGAAACGCAGGAGTCGCACTCGACGCGGACGACCTCGTCCTCGTAGCGAAGCGTCTGCTCACCGCCGCACACCTGACACGGGTCGTCGAGTGCGATGGGGTCCGTCTCCCCCCGGACCGTGTACGCGCCGGACGCGATCGCACCCGCGATCTGCTTGCCCGCCTGCGTGAGTTCGTACCCCTCGTCCGTCCGGGTGACGAAGTGCCCCCTGAGTTTGCCGAGGTGGTAGTTGAACTGGCCCGGATCATCGACCCCGACCGTCTCGCGGAGGTCGGAGAACGTCGCCTCGTGCCCGTCGGCTTCTCGCAATGCGCGGATGACCGCGACGCGCGTGTCGTTCGACAGCGACCCGAACACCTCCTCCGGGTCCGCTCGCTGGACGAACCGTTCGCTCATACACCGACTCGCCGTCCCGGTACCGTAAAAGGAGGTGTCGCCTGGTCCACCCAGCGGTCAAACGGTGCAGGACGATTGGCGCACGCTCTGGCTGCTCGCGCTACTATCCGTCCCCTCGCAACTGTTGTCCGTCCCGTCTGCCGTCGGTGCCGAGTCGACGGTCGAAGAAATCACCGAGCAGTCGGAACGTTCGTAGCATCTGTCGCTGGTCCGTCGAACTGTGTCCTTCCTCGTCGAGTTCGTGGTATTCGAAATCGCCGTCGACGCCCTCCTCGTACCCGGCCGCTGTGAGCGCTTCGCGCAGGATTCTGGCTTGCGATATCGGGACGCGACGGTCGTTGACGGCGTGGACGGCGAGCAACGGCGCGTCGAAATTGTCCACGTGTGTCGCCGGCGAGCGTTCCTCGTAGAAGGCGGCGTTCTCTTCGGGCGAACCGAGGTACACTTCCAGGAAGTTCCGGAAGTCAGGCATCGTGTTCTCGTGGTAGTCCGCGAGGTCTGTCAGGCCGTTCAACGCGACCACCGCGTCGTAGCGGTCTGGGTACTGGACCAGCTGCCAGTACGCGGAGTAGCCCCCGTAGGACCCGCCGAACACGGCGACGCGGTCTTCGTCGAGCCAGTCGTTGGCGTCGAGCACGTGTTCGACGCCGGTCGCGATATCTCCCTGCTCCGCCCCGCCCCAGTCGCCGTACAGTTCCTCGACGAACTCCCGCCCGCGGCCGATAGACCCGCGATAGTTCACCTCCAGTACGGAGAAGCCCAGCGCCGCCAGCACCTGCGTGTAACGGCTGAATCCCCGCGTGTCCCGCCCGCGCGGCCCGCCGTGTGGCTTCACGACGAGCGGCGACGGGCGCTCGCCCGAGTCGTACAGCAGCGCCTCGATTTCGAGCGTCTCGGCGGGTTCGTGCTCGACCGCGGCCTGCCGTGTCTCGGGAACGCCGTCTGACTCGAACGTGAAGTACTCCGCGCCGGCGAACTCCGCCGTGTCGAACGGTCCGTGGTCGGCCTCGATGAGCGTCCTCGACTCGTCGGTCGCGAGGTCGTACGCGAGGAGTTCACGCCGATGGGTCGGTGTCGAGTGCGTGACCAGCACGCGGTCGTCGCCGAGAACGACCTCGTTCGCCGCGTCCATGGGTGGCCGTGGAATCGTCCCGAAGAGTCCGACGCCTTCCGGCAGGTCGAACTCTCGGTCGTCGCCGCTTTCGATGTCGTAGACGACCGGGACGGTCATCGCGTCGCGGTCGCGCGTGACGACGACGCGCTCTCCCCCGGGCAGAAACGCCTTCGGTGATTCCTCGTGTTCACCGTCGCCAAGCCAGATCGTCGCGTCTGCGGCGAGGTCGTACACCCCGATGCGGGTACGTCCATCGGCGTCGTCGGCGATGAGCAGTCGATCGCCGTCATCGTTCCAGTCCGCGACGCGCGTCTCGCTACAGGCGGTCCCGACGGACAGTTCTCGTCGCCACGAACCGTCCGCGGCGGCAACGTACACTGCAACGTCGCTGGCTTCGCCCGCCGCGTACGCAACGCGGTCGCCGGTCGGCGAGATAGCGGACCACCACACGGATCCGTCACCGTCGGTGAGCGCCGTGACGCCGTCGCCGTCGATATCGTGTCGATAGAGAGTCAACTGCCCGTCGCGGGTGGAGCCGACGAGCAGGAACTTTCCTTCCTGGTCGACGTCGTGGAGGACGTTCCGCCCGTCGGACTGGACGACTGGCTCGACGTCACCGTCACGTCCGCACGCGTACACGTCGTACTGCTCGTTCCCGGCCTCGTCGCTGTGGAAGTACACCCGGTCGCCGTCCGACCCCCACAGTAACGGCGCACCCGAATCACGCGGCACCTCGCCGTCGCTCCACTGCGTTAGCTCGCCCGACGCTACGTCGAGGACGTGCAGTTCGTTCCGCCCGGTGACGTCGTAGTACAGTGCGATTTCCTCACCCGTCGGCGATGCGGTCGGGCTGGCGAGCGTCGACAGCGCAGCGAACGCTGCCAGCCTGTCGCTCGAATCTGTGTCGTCGGTCATCGTCCACTCGAACGTCCGCCCCCTGGCACGTAATTGTAATTAGAACGATATTTCTATCGGTGGAACGATAGAAGAACTGTTCTATAATTTTCCTAATACTATCGGGCGCGCGTCGGCTATCGGGCCCGCGGTCGGATCGGGGAGCCTGGCCGGTTCCGGCGTCGCCACCCTGCACTGTCTTACAGTCTTGCTGACGATTAGCCCTGCTACCCACCACTGCCTGGTTGTGCTGGGAGTGGTACTGGGCAGTAATACTGCCTAGTAAATATGCCTGGTTGTACTGGGCAGTAAATATGGATGGTGGTGTTGGGTGGTAGTTATGGTTGGCGTTGCTGTGCAATTATGCTGTCTGGTGATACTGTCGAGTCAGTCTGGTGGGTAGTGCTGGAGCGTAATGTTGGCCAGTACTGTCGCACAGTACGTCTGGGCAGTTTCACTATCTGGTCTGCCGGTGGATGGTCGTCACTGGGTCGGTAGTCACGGACTTCCGGTCCTCCTCCTCCAAATAGGCGCGGATCAAGTAGCCTTCTTGCGGTTTACTCGCTGGCGTTGCTTGGTGATATCACTGCCTGGTCACTATGGGCAGTAACACTGGCCAGTAATACTAAGCAGTTCGTCTGACGAGTATTTTTATGTGGGGGGTGTGAAAACGGAATCGTATGATCTCGTACACCGTCTGGTCGGAGGCCGGCGGGGTCGGCAAGACGACGATGTCCGTGAACCTCGCGGCGGCGCACGCCCGACGTGGACAGCGCGTGCTCGTCGTGGACATGGACCCCCAGGACGGCAGCATCACGCACCACTTCGGGGCCGAGCATCTGCGCTCGGACCCGGACGTCGACAACATCGTCCGGCACATGGTCGAGCGGCCGAAGGGCGAGTTCGATGATCTCGTCGTGTCCGCCGAGGAGAACGTCGACATCGTCCCCGGTCACAACATGCTGGAATCGCTCGAGCGCAACCTCACCCGCGCGGCACAGATGGAGGAGGACATGCACGACGCCAACTACCGCTGGCCCAAGGAGAAACAGCTCCGACGCGTGCTCGCCGACGCGGACGTCCCCGACGAGTACGACGTGCTCATCATCGACCCGCCCGCGACGGTCGGCCAGCACATCTACAACTCCATCTACGCGACGTCGAACCTGCTTATCCCGGCCGAACTCTCCGCAAAGGGCTCCCAGAGCGTGGAGGGGCTCCGCGACGTCGTCGACAACATCGAGGAGACGCTCGGCGACATCGAGATCGGCGTGCTCGGCATCGTCCCGAACAAGGTCTCCGACACGAACGTCCAGGAGGAGTACCAGGAGCGGCTCTCGGGCCAGGAGATTCCCATCGCGCCGGTGTCGATCCGCGAACGCGGGTCGATGCTCAGCGAGGCCTGGAAGAACCAGGTCAGCGTCTTCGAACTCGCGGAAAACGACGACTACCGCGACCTCCGGGACTACGAGGAGGGTACCCTGGAGAAGTTCGACGAACTGGCGGCACACGTGACCGAACAGTTCGAACAGCCGGAGGCGATGCCATGAAATCGGGCGCGTCGGATCCGTTCAGCGACGACGTCGAGGAGGACGACGCCGACCCCGCTTCCACGTCGGAGTCCACGCCCGCGTCCGACGACGGGTCGGTGAGCGACGAGACCGACGTAGCCACAGGCGGTCACACCAGCACTACTGACGAGTCAGTAACATCGGACAGTAATACTCGCATCAACCGGGAGGACCTCCCGCTCACGCTGCGCCGCGACAACGTCAAGGACGAGCGCGACAGCGTCCACCAGCTGTTCGTGCAGTCGGCGACGGACGAGCGCGCCAAGGACGCCGAACGCGACCTGGAGTCGCTCGTCGGCGAGGACGTCTATCGGCTGGACGCCCGGGAGGCGATATATCTCGCGGGGATGCAGAACATCGAGGACGCGGCGACGATTCTCCGCGACTGGGGCTACGACCTCTAGCCGCCCTCGGATCGTCGAACGACCGTCCTCGATTGCGTCTGCCTTGCCCGTCGTGACGTAACGAAGGCGGGCGTCGTGTTCGACTGCAAACCGCGCCGACCCGACGACGAACCGACGTTTATTGTGTCCTGCTAGATAACATTCGCCCATGCCCGCCTACGAGCGGTCCGAATCGACCGACCTCCAGGTAATCGACCGGTGGCCCGACGGCGTCGGCTGGCTCGCCCACCCCGACGAGGAAGGCCGGCGAGCGAGTCACGCCGTCGTCGGCGACGACGGGGTCTGGGTGTTCGACCCGCTGGACGCGCCGGGTGTCGACGGGCTGATCGCGGAACTGGGCGACGTCGCCGGCGTCGCCGTCCTGTCGAGCTACCACGCCCGGGACGCCGGCGCGTTCGCGGCGCGCCACGACGTGGCCGTGCACGTCCCGCGCTGGATGGACCGCGTCGCGGACCGCGTCGACGCGCCGGTCGAGCGGTACGACGTCGCGATCGGCGGCTCGGGGTTCCGGGTCCGACGGTTCGACCCGCTCTCGCTGTGGACGGAGGCGGTTGCCTACCGCGCCGACGACGGGACGCTCGTCGTGCCGGACCTGCTCGCGTCCGCCCCGGGGTACACCGTCGGCGACGAACGGGTTGGCGTCGTGCTCTCACACCGACTCTTTCCTCCGCGGGACGCGCTCGGCGACCTCGACCCCGAGCGGGTGCTCTTCGGTCACGGCGACGGCGTGTTCGATGACGCGAGCGCCGCACTCGACGACGCCCTCGACGGCGCACGGAAGCGGTTCCCGCGCGCGCTCGTCGGACAGTTGGGGACGAACATCCGTCTGCTCGCCGCAGCGATGACCGACTGACCGACCGATGGGAAACCTACATAAAGTACTGCACGGATAGACGGGCCACGAGACCGCAGAGCGGCGGGGCGACTGGACGGGAACGAGGAGACAGACTGACTGGGCTGGTCTCAGCTATCCCGGCAGGCGGCGATACTCGCGTTGCGTTCGCTGTGATGGTCACGAGGTAAGTGACGAGTCGGCGATAGTAGGAGGAGTGGAGCCAGACACTGACGGTGGCACGGCCACGGGCAGCCGACGTGTTTCAAAACGTTCATATAAATCGTGGGGGAATCGAGCTACGTGGTTTTTTGGCGGGCCTAAACCAAAGCGATTAATTATTTTTAGGCTAGCCTAAATCACATGGTCGAGCGTTCCAGCGACGACGCGACACGACGACGATTCCTGAAAGGTAGCGCTGTCGCCGGTGCAGCCCTCCTTGCGGGCTGTTCTGGTGACACGTCGGACGGCGACACGACGACCGGTGAGACGACGTCCGACAGGACTACGTCAAATGGGACGTCGAGCGACGAGACGACGACCACGACCGACGGCCCGTACTCGGTCACGATGCCGCCGGTCGGGAAGGTCACGTTCGAGTCGGTGCCCGGGCGGTGGGTGGCAGAGAACCCGAGCTGGGCCGATATGGGCGTTGCTCTCGGCCTGGAACAACCGCTCGCGGTCGTCCTCACGTCCGAGTACCGGACTCACCAGTACGACGATATCCCGGGAATTTCGGTGAACACGGACGAGATGACCTCCCTCTGGCAGGACGGCATCTCGAAGGAGCTGTTCTACAAACTCGGCGCCGACGTCCACTTCATAGACCCGAACTACATGACGAAGCTCATCCCGAACTGGGACCAGTCGGACGTGGACGAGATCGCCACGAACGTCGCTCCGATGTGCGGGAACACCAGCTTCTCGACCTACCCATGGCACGAGGACTACCCATACTACGACCTCTACGAAGCGTTCGAGAAGGTTGCGAAGGTGTTCCGACGTCGCGACCGCTACGTGGCCTTCAAGCAGTATCACGACGAGTTTATCGGAAACGTTACGGAACGACTGCCGGACGAACGACCGTCCATCGCGCTCCTGTCGCCGGCTTCCACCCAACCGGAGAAGTTCTACCCGTACCGGCTGGGCGAACGGACGGCGTACAAACACTGGCACGACCTCGGCGTCACCGACGCGCTCGCTGGGTCGAACATCGCGACGTTCACGTCGGACCGCGGGACCATCGACTTCGAACCGCTGCTGGAGATCGATCCGGAGGTCATCATGTTCTACACCGACGAACACCGTCCTCACGAGGAATTCCGTTCGACGTACTTGGAGTTCCTCCGTGAGCACGACACCGCCAGCGCACTGACGGCGGTGCAGAACGGCGACGTCTATCCCGCCGGCAGCATGTACCAGGGCCCGATCATGAATCTCGCGAAGACGGAGCGCGCGGCGAAGCAGTTGTTCCCTGACGAGTTCGACAGCGACGAACGACTCTATGATCGCCAGCGCGTCGCCGCCATCAGCAAGGGTGACGCCTGAGCCGTTGGACCACCCGGGCCGATTCTCGTGGTCAGGGTGCGTGCGATCCGGACATCGACAGCGGTACGACCATGAGACCCCGACGTCTTCCGGGACGTTTATCCGTACGGTCGGAAAAGGAAACTGACAGAGCGGTTTTGGCAACCCTAAACCGAAGCCATTAATTACTTTTAGGCGGGCCTAAATCATATGGTCGACAGATTCAGCGACGATGCGACGCGACGACGGTTCCTGAAAGGTGGTGCTGCGACCGGTGCAGCCCTGCTGGCTGGTTGTACTGGCGACACGTCGGACGGCGACACGACGACCACTAGTACGACGACGGATGGAACGTCGACCGGCGCGACGTCCACCGAGACGACCACGACGGATGGCCCGTACTCCGTCTCGATGAAACCGGTCGGGGAGGTAACGTTCGAGAGCGTCCCGGAGACCTGGGTCGCCAACAACGGTAGCTGGGCCGACATGGGTGCCGCACTCGGCGTCGAACCGCCGAAGGCAGTCTGGCTGCCCAGCCGCTACCGAACGAAGTACTACGACGAGATTCCGGGTGTCTCCGTCGACAAGAGCGGGATGCAGGCCCTCTCCAACGACGGCGTCAGCAAGGAGCTGTTCTACCAGCTCGACGGCGACGTGCACGTCATCGACCCCAACTTCCTGAAGAATCGCTTCAAGGGCTGGGAACAGTCAGACGTCGACGAGATCGAGAAGAACATCGCGCCGTTCTTCGGTAACAGCATCTTCTCGACCGGGTACGAGTGGCACGACGACTACCCGTACCTCTCGCTGTACGAGGCGTTCGAGAAGCTCTCGAAGGTGTTCCAGCGCCAGCAGCGTTACGAGCAGTTCGCGGCGCTCCACGAGGAGTTCCAGTCGAAGGTGAGCGAGGTCGTCCCGAGTTCGAAGAGCGAGCGACCGAGCGTCGCCATCGTCTGGGCGGGCGGCGACGAACCCGAGGGGTTCTACCCCTACGTCATCGGCGAGGGGACGAGTTTCAAGCAGTGGCGCGACCTGAAGGTGAAGGACGCGCTCGGCAACTCCGACGTGAAGGACTTCCACGCCACGCGCGGCCAGATCGACTACGAGACGCTGCTGGAGGTGGATCCGGACGTGCTGCTCTGTCGCGGCCACGAGGCCAAGACCGCCGAGGAGTTCCAGAACACCGTCGTCTCGTTCTTGGAGAACCACTCGACCGCGAGTGCGCTGACGGCGGTGACGAACGGCGACGTCTACCGCGGCGGCCCGCTCTACCAGGGGCCGATCATCAACCTCGTGGTGACCGAGCGGGCGGCCCGGCAGGTCTACCCCGACGCCATGGGCGACCGGAAGCTGTTCGACCGCCAGCGGGTCGCCGACGTCGTGAACGGAGATAGCTGACGATGGCCACCGGTGGGACGGGCGACGTAGCGAGTGAGACGCCTGGCGGGGACGGGGAGGACGCCGACTACGACGTCGTGGTCGTCGGGGGCGGCCCGGCCGGCTGTTCGGCCGCCGTCTTCGCGGCCCGGTACGGCCTCGCCACCGCCGTCTTCGACCGCGGCCGCTCCTCGATGCGGCAGTGTGCCTACCTGGAGAACTACCCCGGGTTCCCGGCCGGCGTCGACGTCGAGACGCTGTACGGGTTGCTGCACGACCACGTCGCGGAAGCCGGTTCCGAACTGATCGCCGACCTCGTCGAGTCGGTGACGCGTGAAGAGGACGGCCAGGGGTTCGTCGTCGGCACGCAGGACGGTCGACGGGTCTCGACCCGCCGGGTGGTCGCGGCCACCCGGTACGACGGCGACTACCTCCGTCCGCTCGACGACGGGACGATGTTCGAGACGGTCGAGTACGACGGCGAGGAGCGCGAGCGATTCGCTCGGTCGTACCCGGAATCGGACGGGACGACGCCCGTCGACGGCCTCTACGTCGCGTCCCCGTCGGACGAGGCGGACCGCCAGGCCATCGTCGCCGCCGGCCGCGGCGCGCGCGTCGGACTCGCCGTCGTTCGTGATGCGCGTCGCGCGACCGGCTACCCCGAGTCCGTCGCCGACCACTACGACTGGGTCCGTCGGGAGGCGGCACGCGACGCGGAGTGGTCCGACCGCGACCGGTGGCGCGAGTGGTACGACGACCGCTGCCCCGACGACGCCGATCTGGACGGAGACCGATGGGTGACGTTGCGGGAGCGCCACATCGACCGACGCCTGGCGACCTACATAACCGACGACGAGATCGAACGCCGGACCGAACGTGGCCAGCGTCGTCTGCTCGACCACGTCGACGACGAACTCGTCCTCGAACGGGCGCGCGAGATCGATGCCGACTCGGTAGAGGTGAACCGGTGACGATGGCGGGCGAGCTAGCAAGTGAGTCGCCCCCGGAGTCGAGTGGAGAGCGACTGGTCGACTGGGTCGACTCCTCGCTCGTCGCACTCTGTGCCGGGAGCGTCGCCATCACCGTCCTCGGTGGTCTCGTGCAGGTGAGCTTCGGCGCGTTCTCGATGAGCTTCGTCGAGGCGTGGCGGGCCGTGTTCGATCCGCAGGTCGTCCTGAACCCGAACGCGTGGGAGTACTTCCTGCTCGGCGGCGAGGTGCCGGAGATGAACAAGCGGAGCCTCATCGTCTGGAACATCCGGATGCCGCGGGTGTTCGTCGCCGTCCTGGCGGGCATGTGTCTCGCGGTGTCGGGTGCCATCTTCCAGGCGGTGACGCGGAACGAACTCGCCAGCCCGTTCGTCCTGGGCGTGAGCTCCGGCGCCGGCTTCACCGTCCTGCTCACACTGGTCGTGTTCAGCAGTCTCGCGCCGTTCCTCCCGATCCTGGCGGCCCTCGGCGGGACGATCGCCTTCCTGCTGGTGTACTCCATCGCCTGGAAGGGCGGGACGAGTCCGGTCCGGCTCGTGCTCGCGGGCGTCATCGTCAACATGGTGTTCAGCTCGCTCCAGCGGGCGCTGTTCTTCTTCGCCGACGACCTGGGCACCGTCCAGTCGGCGATAGCGTGGATCACCGGCTCGCTGACGGGCGTCGGATGGGAGCAGTTCCGGATCGCGGCCCTGCCGACGGCCGTCGCCGTGCTCCTGGCGCTGGCCGGTGCGCGCCAGCTGAACCTGCTGTTGCTGGGCGAGCAGACGGCGAGTTCGCTCGGGATGCGCGTCGAGCGCGTCCGGTTCCTCCTGTCTGGGGTCGCTATCCTGGCGGCCAGCGCCGCCATCTCCGTCGCGGGGATCATCGGCTTCTTCGGCCTCGTCGTCCCCCACGTCGTCCGCCTCACCGTCGGGAGCGACTACCGTCGGTTGCTCGTCGGGTGCGTGTTCGCCGGTCCGGCGCTGATGGTCGTCGCTGACGTCGGCGCCCGCCTGGCGTTGAACCCCATCCAGGTACCGGTCGGCGTCGTCACGGGCGTCATCGGCGGGCCGTACTTCCTCTACCTGATGCGCAAGCAGGACGAGATGGGTGAGATCTGATGAGCGAGAAGACCAGCTACGGGGACGAGCCTACACGCAGGGATGGAGACGCGGGGTCCCCGTCACACGGAGACGGTCGGTCGGCCGCCGACCGCGAGACCGCGAGCGAACTCGTGGGCGAGGACCTCGCCGTCGGCTATCCGACCACGGACGAACCGGTCGTCGAGTGCGACAACGTCACGATCCCCGCCGGCGAGGTGACCGCTCTCGTCGGTCCGAACGGGAGCGGGAAGAGCACGCTGCTGAAGTCGATGGCGGACCAGCTTTCCGCCGAACGGGGACGGGTCCTGCTGGACGGCGACCGCGTCCAGTCGTTCGACTCGAAGGAGCTCGCCAGGCGGCTCGGGTTGCTCTCACAGGAGAACGAGTCGCCGGGCTCCATCACCGTCGAGGACCTCGTCTACCACGGTCGATACCCCCACCGCGGGTTCTTCGAGTCCGCCACCGAGGAGGACCGCGCGGCGGTCCAGCGGGCCATCGACCTGGCTGGCGTCGACCATCTCCGCGAGGACGAGGTCGGGAACCTCAGCGGCGGCCAGAAGCAACTGGCGTGGATCGCGATGGTCCTCGCACAGGACACCGACGTGTTGCTGCTCGACGAACCGACGACGTTCCTCGACCTGCACCACCAGCTCCGGGTGATGGAGGTCGTCCGGACGCTCAACCGCGAGGAGGGGGTCACCGTCGGCGTCGTGCTCCACGACATCGGGCAGGCCGCGCGGTTCGCGGACAACCTCATCGCGATGAAGGACGGCGAACCCTACGACTGGGGGCCGCCTCGCGAGGTCGTCACCGAGGAGCTGCTGGCCGACGTCTTCCGCGTCGACGCCGACGTCGACGGCGAGGCCGACACCGGCCCCCACATCGCCCCCCACCGCGCGCTCGACGAGTAGCGAGGACGAATCCGCCCCCAGTCGAGGACGGCGACCCAGACGACGACGCCGTCGGCGACCGCGAGCACGCCGATGCTCACGCTCAGCAGCTCCAGGCTCGCCAGCAGCGCGAGGTTCGACCCGATGACGACCAGGGGCACCCAGGGGACGCCGGGCGTCCGAAACCGGCGTTCCAGTTCGGGACGCTTCCGTCGCGACTGGACGAGCGCGACGTTGACGAACGTCAGCCCAGCGAGGAGCATGAACTCGGCGAAGTGCGCGAGCGATTCGAGACCGAGGGTGGCCTGTCCTCCTGGCACGCCGGGCGGCGACCCGAAGACGACGGTGAACGTGACGAAGAACGCCAGGACGAGAGCGTCGGTCACCAGCACCGCGACGGTCGGCGTCCCTGACTCCGCGCCGATGCGTTCGACCGGTCCGGGAAGGTGGTCGCGCTCGACCATCGCCAGCTTCACGCGCGACCCGGCGATGGAGTGTCGCACGTGCCCGCCTTCTCGAAACAGCCCGTGGTCATCACCTCTCCCGTGGCCGTCACTCGCGCTCGGTCGCGGTGTCGTCCAGCGCGGACTCGAAGAGCGGCTTCACCCTCTCGGCGGGTATCAACTCCTCGTCGACGATGGTCAGACCGAGTTCGCTCAGGGCGGCGGCGATGCGCGTCAGGTCGTCGTTGTCCGTGCTGACGACGGTGAACACGACGTTTCGCTCTCCGGTCGCCAGTTCCCGAACGCCGACGACGCCCGGAACCGCCAGCCCGGCGTCGGCCATCGCCTCTCGTTCGGGAATCTGTGCGGTGCAGACGATCTGGACGTGCAGGTCGTAGCCCACCCGGTCGTAGTCCACCTCGGCCCGGTACGCGGTGACGATGCCCTCGTCCTCGAGCCGCTGGAGCCGTTTCCGGACCGTGCTGGGCGAGGCGGACACCTTCGCCGCGATGTCCCTGGACGAGGCGTGTCGAGCGTCGCGCTGTAACTCGGCGAGGATGTGCTGGTCCAGTTCGTCGAGACCTTCGAGCGTCATGTCGGGGGTCGAGAGTCGTCCGCGGATCGGAACGACGCTGTAGTGCGGCGCGTCGACCGCCTCCGGACGGTACCGCCGCGCGGGGCCGCGGGGATCACGACGCGTCTTCCTCCGGGAACAGTGCGTCGGTGCACTCCTCGGTGAACGCGGGGACGGAGATCTCGTTTCCGGCCCTGACCTTGACGATCACGCCGCTGGTCTCCGAGAGGTACAGGTGGACGGCCGTCGCCCGTTCGTGTTCGACGATCAGCGACCGGGCCTGACCGAGATGGGCGTACACCTCCTCGACGTACGGCCGCCGGAACAGTGCGATCGAGCGGTGAACGATGACGTCGAACTCGTGGCTCGACAGTTCGGTCCTGAGGTCGTCGCGAACGTAGTGGATGACGTAATCGTACCGGGTCGCGTCGAACGAGGCGACCCAGCGGAGGCCGTCGCCGAAGCGGTCCTGGAGCTGGGCGACGAGGTTGTCGTAGTCCGGTTCGGGCGTGTTCTTCTCGTTGAATATCATGATGGTGTTGGTGTCTGTTAGGCGAGCGCGACGACGAGGAGCGCGAGCCCGGTGGTCGCAGCGAGCGCCCAGAGTGCCGCGCGGAGTGAGGTTTCGGTCGTCGCCGGGTCGCGGCCCGCGAGCGACCCGAGACGGCCGAGAAGGTCCGCCCCCGCCCGGGTCGCCGTGGCCCCGGCGTCGACGGCGAGCGTCGAGGTCGCGACCGCGAGGGACGCGGCGGCCGGGTTCAGTACCCGGTCGACGTCGACCGGATGGACGCGGGTCAGCGGCTTCCTGACGAGTCCGAACCCGACGACCCCCGCGACGGCGACCGCGAGGGCCTTCGCCAGTTCGCTGGCGGCGTAGGGCTCGAACGTCCCGGGACTGCCGGCGAAGGCTCCGAGGAAGGCTCCGGGGAACAGGCCGAAGAGCACCGAGGGAACGGCGATTATCACGAGCGACGCCAGTTGCGATCGCGAGGCGGGAGCGACGACGACCGGGTCCGGCGGCCGCCGGACGAACGCGTAGTAGCCGAACTTCGCGAACGAGAGCGCGGTCCCGACGCTAGCGAGGACGAGCACCCACCACAGGAGCTCCGCTCCGGCGCTCTCGACTGCCTTCGTCACGAGACCCTTGCTGACGAACCCGGAGAATCCGGGGACGCCGCTGATCGCGAGCGCGGCGACCAGGAACGTCCCGAAGGTGACCGGCATCTCGCGGGCCAGGCCGCCCAGCTTCTTGAGCGACCGTTCGCCGGTGCGGACGATGATAGCGCCGGCGATCATGAACAGCAGGCCCTTGTAGAGGACGTTCGCCGTCAGGTGGGCGAAGGCCCCCGTGAGACCGGCGGACGTGCCGATGCCGATGGCGACGACCATGTACCCCACCTGCGAGATGATGTGGTACGACAGGAGCCGTCGCATGTCCGTCTGGAGGACCGCCTGCGTCACGCCGAATCCGACCATCACGGCACCGAGCCACGCGACGGCCAGGCTCCCGTCGAGCGCGATCCGCGCGAGGGCGTAGACGGCCACCTTCGTGGTGAACCCGACCATCACGACGCTCACCGCGACGTGGGGCCGGGGATAGGTCTCGGGCAGCCAGGCGTGGAGTCCGACGAACCCCAGGTTGACGCCGACGCCGACGACCGCGAGCGTCGTCGGGAGGCCGGCCGTTAGGCCGCCGTCATAGACGAAGGTCCCCGTAGCGGTGTACTGGAGCGCGACGGCCGAGACGAGGAACGCGCCCCCGATCAGGTGGTAGACGGCGTACCGGAACGCCGGTCGGACCGCGTCACCGCCGTGGTGCCAGACCAGCACCGTCGCGGACACCGCGAGCAGTTCCCAGGCCATGAACAGCGTCAGCCAGTCGCCGGCGACGACCGCCGCGACGCCGGCACCCATGTACGCCAGCGAGTACGCCGTCTGTCGGGCGTCGGCGCCGGTCCCGTAGCCGTAGAGGACGGTGATGGCCGCGACGAAGCCGAACAGCGCGGCGACCGGCCGGGCGAGCGGGTCGACCCGGAACAGCACCTGCTCGAAGCCGAGCGCCGTCGTCGAGAGCGAACTCCCCGGCGGCACCGCGAACAGCCAGGGGACCGTGAGTGCCGTGAGCGCCACCGCGACGGCGGTCCCGACGCGACGGGGTGCCAGGAGGACGACCACCGCCGCGAGGAGGTACGCCGCCCACGGCGGGACGACCGCGAGGACGTCGGTCATCCGAACACCTCCGCCACGACGGTCTCGGCGAGTTCCCAGACGGGGAACGCGGTCGGCGCGACCCCGAGCGCGACGGCGAACCCGACGGTGACGAGGACGGGAACGAGCAGGAACGGCGTGGCCTCGCGGCCGAGCGGGCGACGTTCCCATCCTTCCTCGCGGCCGCCGTCCGCGGCCCGAGGCCCACCGGTGTCCGCACGAGGCCCATCAATGTCGGCCCGAGGCCCATCGGCGGCATGTGGCGGCGCGAACGCGTGGCGACTCTCCGGGTCGTCCGCGTTCCGTTCGCCGAAGAAGGCCACGTAGACGACGGGCCAGAAGTACAGCAGCTTCAGGACCCCCGCCAGCAGGTAGGCGGCGACGAAGACGGGCACGGGGCCGCCGGCCGCCCCGAGGACGAGCTGGAACTTGCTGACGAAGCCGGCGACCAGCGGGAAGCCGACGAGTCCGGCCGCAGCGACGGCGAAGGCCGCCATCGTCATCGGGAGCCGCCGTCCGATCCCTGCGATGTCGGAGACGTACTTCTCGCCGGTCTCGGCGTAGACGACCCCCGCGGCGAAGAAGAGGGTGATCTTCATGAACGCGTGGGCGACGACGTGGAGGAACGCACCGAACACGGTGAGTGGGGTCGCCAGCGCGACGCCGAGGGCGATGTACGACAGCTGGCTCACCGTCGAGTACGCCAGTCCGCGCTTGAGGTTGTCCTGCCGGAGGCCGACGACGCCGGCGAGGACCATCGTGACCGCGGCCGCGACCGCGAGGGGCAGGCCGACGCCGAGGTCCCAGGTGGGGTCCGGTCCGAACGTGTAGAGGACGGTCCGCGCGACGGCGAACACGCCGCTCTTGACGACGGCGACGGCGTGCAACAGCCCGGAGACGGGCGTCGGGGCGACCATCGCGGCCGGCAGCCAGCGGTGTAACGGCATGATCGCGGTCTTGACGCCGAACCCGACGACGAGCAGGGCGAACGCGAGTCGACCGAGCGTGGGGTCGACCGTCGCCAGTCCGGCGATGCCACCGGGAACGAACGCGACGGTCCCGGTGAGCACGCCCACGAGCACGATTCCGCCGAGGACGAGCACACCGCCGCCGAGCGTGTAGGCGACGTACGTCCGGCCGGCCCTGCGGGCCTTCGCCGTCCCGGCGTGGACGACGAGCGGGTAGGTCGCGAGCGTCAACAGCTCGTAGAACACGAACAGCGTGAACAGGTTCGCGGCGAAGGCGACGCCCATCGTGGCGGCGATGCTCGCGGCGAACGCCGCGAAGTAACTCGTCTGGGACCGTTCCTCGACCGTCCTGACGTAGCCGATGCTGTAGACGCTGGTCACGAGCCACAGCGTGCTCGCGAGCAGGGCGAACAGGAGTCCGGCGGCGTCGGCCCGCAGGTCGAAGGGGACGCCGGCGACCGACCCCAGCGGCGTGACCGGCGTCGCGGGCGACCGGGTCGCGAGCCAGACCGCGACCAGCGTCCCGACTGCTGCGAGGAGGGTCACCCCTTCCCGGACGTTCGGTCGGGACCGCGTCGCGTAGACGAGCGGGACCGCGACCGTCGGGAGCAGGACCGCGACGAGCGGCAGGGGCGAGACGGCGTCGGTCACACCCACACCTCCACGACCGGGGCGAACCAGTCCGCGAGCGCCGTCGAACCCAGCCCGAGCGCGAGGGTCGCGGTGGCTGCGAGGACGACGACCAGTGCCTCCCGCCCGCGACGCGTGGCCTCCACTTCGCCGCCTGCCACCCACCCTTTCGACGTTCCCCCGTCTGCCGTCTCTCCATCTGCCGTCCCCCCGTCTGCTGCCTCGCCGCCTGCTGGTCCATCGTCTGCCGGCCCGTCGCCTGCCGCCCCGCCGTCGGCCACCGTCGACTCCCCCTGGGTCGTCGGTGCGAGGTAGAGTCGCTCGACCACGCGGCCGCCGTAGGCGAGCGAGACCAGCGTGCTGAGCAGGACGACGCCCGCGACGACCCAGCCACGGACCTCGACGGCGGCGAGCGCGAGGTACCACTTGCCGGCGAACCCGACGGTCGGCGGCAGTCCCACGAGCGAAGCGAAGGCGACGGCGACGCCCGCAGCCACCACGGGCCGTTCGCGCGCCAGTCCGGCGTACTCGTCGACCGTCCGCGCGCCGAACTCGCGTTCGAACTGCCCGGCGGCGACGAACAGCCCGCCCTTCGCGATGCCGTTCGCCAGCACGAGGATCAGCGCCGCCGTGACGGCACCGGGGGTCGCGAGCCCGATGCCGACGAAGACCAGGCCGAACTGGAGGACCGACGAGTACGCGAGCAGACGGCGGACGTTCGACTGCCGGAAGGTGAGGTACCCGCCGGCGACGACGCTCACGAGACCGCCGACCACGAACACTGCCTGGAGGAGCGGGACCGCCTCGAACGTGCCGACGGTGAACACGTCGAAGACGATCCGGACCAGCGCGTAGCCGGGGACCGTCGAGCCGAGCGCCGCCAGCAGTGCGGCGACGTCCGTCCCGGCGGCGGCGTAGGCGTCGGGTTTCCAGGTGTGGAGCGGGAACACCGCGATCTTCACGCCGAGTCCCACCGTGACGAGGAGGAGGGCCGCGACGACCAGCGGCGAGTCGTAGCCGACCGCCGCGAGTTCCGGTCCGAGGTCGGCCATCGCCAGCGTCCCCGTGGCGACGTAGAGGTAGCCCACGCCGAGCAGGTAGAAGGTCGCGCCGACGGTGCCGACCAGCAGGTACTGCAGGGCGGCGAGGGCGGCCGTCGCGCCGCGGCGACTCCCGACCAGGGCGTACGCGGCCAGCCCGGCGATCTCGAGGAACACGTAGAGGTTGAACACGTCGGCGGTGACGGCCATCCCGGTCAGCCCGGCCACGAACAGGAGCCAGAGGCTGTCGCTCGCTCCGGTCGGGTCCGTCCGGACGGTCAGGTACAGCGTCGCAGCGGCGACCGCGACGAACAGGACGAACGCGCTCGACACCTCGTCGACGAGCAGGCCGATCCCGACGGCCGCGGGGAGACCGCCGACGACGTAGGTCAGCGGCCCGGTGGTCGCGACGCCGGCGACGACGGCACTCGCGAGTCCGACCTGTGCGACGAGCAGGGCACCCGTCGCCCGGTGGCCGACCGTCGGAAACCGACGCCGGAAGGCGAACGGAACGAGCGCCCCGAGGACGGGGACGGCGACCAGCAGGGGGAGGAGGTGGGTCACGACCGGGCCTCCCGGATCTCGCTCTCGTCGACCGTGCCGTGCTCGTCGTAGATCCGGACGACGAGGGCGAGCGCGACGGCAGTGACGCTCACGCCGACGACGATGGCGGTCAGGACGAGCACGTGCGGCAGCGGGTTCGCGTACGGCCCGTCCCCGGTGAGCAGCGGTGCCTGCCCGCCGACGCGGAACGCGGCGGCGATGAAGAACAGGAAGACGCCCGTCTGGAACAGGTTCAGGCCGAGGATCTTCTTGACGAGGCTGTCGTCGTCGACGAGGACGAACAGTCCGACGCCGACGAGCAGCGCGTAGACGACGTAGGCCCCGCGGGTGAGGAGCAGCGATTCGAGCGACGTCACCGCTGCTCGCCCTCCCTCTCCTCGCTCTCCTCGCCCTCCTCTGTCTCCCCGGGTTCCTCGGCCAGCGAGACGAACAGGACCACGACGACGGCGGCGACCGTCGCACCGATGCCGAGTTCGATGGCCTCCGTCGCGTACACCGACGCCTTCGGGATCGGAAGCAGGTCGAACTGGAGGAACGCTCCGCCGCTCGCGATGCCCGCGAGGGCGACGGCACCGAAGACGACCGGTGCCGCAGCGACGAACGCCACCAGCCATCCCGGCCGGAGCCAGTCGGCGGTGTCCTGGACCCCGAACGCGAACGCGAGCGTCACGACGACCGCTGCGGCGACGACGCCGCCCTGGAAGCCCCCGCCGACGGAGCTGGTGCCGTGAAAGAGGGTGAACAGCGCGAACGTCAGCACGAACGGCGAGAGGACGCGGACCGTGGTCAGCACGACGGGGCTGTCGCCGCGGCGGGTCACGCCAGCACCCCCCGTCGGAGGACCGCGAGGGCGGCGACGGCCGCCGTGAACACGACCGCGATCTCGCCGAAGGTGTCGAACCCGCGGTAGACGACCAGCACCGCCGTCACCACGTTGTCGATACCCCTGTCGGCGGCGTCGTCGAGGTAGAACTCGGTGACCGGGCCGAACGCCGGTGCGTCCGCCGAACCGACGGCTGGCAGTGCCGGCACGGTGAGCAGGAGGCCGACCGTGACGAGCGCCGCGACCCCGACGGACGCGGGCCTGATCTGCTGTTTCTGCGAGGCGGTGGCCGTCCCGACCCCGCCGAGACGTCGGACGAGCAACAGGAACAGGGCCGTCGTCACGCCCGCGCCGACGGCCGCCTCGGTGAGCGCGACGTCGGGTGCCCGGAAGACGAGCCACACGATGGCGAGCCCGAGGCTGTACGCGGCGAACGCGACGAGGGCGGTCACCAGGGTCCGGGCGAGGGCCGCCACCACCGCGGTCGCGATGACGACCCCGAACAGCGCGAACAGGAGCGCCTGCGTCGGCGTCATCGCTCGCCTCCGTCGCTCTCGACCTCGTCTCCCGCTTCGTCCCCGTCTCCTGGGCTCCGGTCTTCCGCTTCGTTGTCGTCCCCTGCGTCCCCGTCTCCCGCCTCGTCCCGCGTCCACGGGGTCGCACCGGCCCGCGTCGCCGCCCGGACGATGGCGTGGGCCGCGGTCGGGCCAGTCACGAGGACGAACACGGCGAGCATGGCGAGCTTCACGGTCTCGTTGCCGGGACCGAACGCGACGGCTGCGGCCGCCAGCCCGAACAGCGCGCCCAGCGTCTCGCTCTTCGAGGCGGCGTGAGCCCTGGCGAAGGCGTCGGGCAGCCGAGCGAACCCCACCACGGCCACGGACGAGAAGAACACGCTCCCGGCCACGAGCGCCAGCACGCCGGCCTCGCCGGGCGTCACAGTATCCCTCCCCGCTCGACGGAGAACCGCGCCAGCCCGAGCGACAGCAGGAAGTTCAACAGCGCGTACACGAGCGCGACGTCGAGGAAGCCGGGTTCGTCGAACGCCGCGGCGAGCAGGGCGATGACGACCACCGCCGCGGTCCCGATGACGTTGACCGCCACGAGCCGGTCGGCGGTGCTCGGACCGACGGCCACCCGGCCGAACAGCGCGAGCGCGAGTACGACGAGCGCGAGCGCGCCGCCCACGAGTCCCGTCGTCACGAGGCCCGTCATCGTGTCTGCCTCCGGTTCTCGTGAAGGAACTCGCTTTCACCGGTGACGAACGCGACCCACCGGACCAGCGACCCCTCCAGCAGTTCGGTCCGACTGGCTTCGGACAGCGCGTGGACGACGAGTTCGTCGTCGACGACGTCGAGCGTCAGCGTGCCTGGCGTCAGCGTGATGCTGTTCGCCAGCAGCGCGCGGGCGAACCGACTCTCCGGGGCCGGTATCCGGACGACCGCCGGGTCGACCGGCAGCCGTGGGTCGAGGATCACGGCCGTCAGCGCGAGGTTCGTGCGGGCGACCGCGGCGAGGAGTACCGGGAGGAACACCACCGACCGCAGGACGGTCCCGAACGTGGCGATAGAGGGGGTGCGCTCGAACGTGACGCCGCCGAGGACGACCGCGACGACGGCCGCGCTCACGAGGCCCGTCACGAGGTCGAAGGGGTCGGTCGGGTCACCGAGGGCGAGGTAGAAGCCGAACGAGACCGCCGCCGTCGAACCCAGACGGACGGCAGACGCCCTCCACGACCCCGTAGTGGCCCCCAGACGGGTCACGGCCGCTCCCGTCCCCGGTCGAACGTCTCGAAGGAACTCACGTTCACACCCTGGGAGAGAACCTGCGTGTATTAGGCCATTCTGGTAAAAAATTAGGGTTTTATATAATGCTGGCTAGAAAATTCCCAGAAATTTTATACATGCGCTCAATAATTGTTGTGGTCGCCGTGCGCCGTCCAGGAAAGAGTCCCCGTCGACGGGAATCGAACCGCCATCGGTGGTTGCATCACGTCCGAGGGTACCCGCTCTCGTCGACTCGCCTGAGGCCAGTCGTTCCAATCGTCGCCTCCACTGTGGCCTCGATTCGGCACTCGGACCGAGGTCGAAACGGTCGCTCTGGATGTGGACTATCCCCCCGGCGGACGCTTCGGTATCGTCACCGACGTCGTCGTTCAGGGCGTCGCTCCGTGTTCGAGTCGGGTCCGGAGGTTCTCCAGCGTCGTCCGCAGTTCGCGTTCGTTGTAGCGCTCGACGAACGGCTCGACGAGGGCGTCGAGTACCGGAATCGGGACGTCGTACCGTGCGGTGTAGGTGACCTCCGTCTCGTCGCCGTCCGGTTCGAACTCCCACTCTATCTCGCCGTTCAGGTCGCCGGTCATCTCCCAACCGATCCGCCGTTCGGGTTCGTACGCCACCGCCTCGACGTGGCCGTCGAGTTCCATCCCCGCCATGGTGTAGGTGTACGCGACCCGTTTCCCGCCGTTCGAAAGGGCTTCGACCGGTTCCGAGCGGGTCAGACTGGGCGTTATCTCGGGCTGATTCTCCGGTCGGTCCATGTACTCGAACACCGACTCGACTGGGACGTCGATCTGTACCGTGTGAGTGACTTCAGCCAAGGTGTTCCCCCCGAACGGCGTTACCGGACGCTCGCGGAAAGTCGTTGTGCGACCACTCATCTCCCGTGCGAACGCGGCGGTGAACGCCGGCCGACGACCCGGGAATTCCACGACGACGGTCGATAGTCAGAGGATCCCGTTCGGCCGACAGACTCGCTGAAGACCTCCCGAACGCCGAGCAGGAGTCCCTGGACGACGACTACCACTGGATGATGCAGGACCGTCCCGAGGCGTCCCGGACGGCGTTGGAAGGGTCCTTCGACTAACCCGCTCGTCTCCGCAACTTCCCAGGAGAGCCCCCGACTGTTCTTGGCAGTGGCGGACCGATCCAGCTATTCCGATGCACCGGAGTGTTCGACCGCGCCCACGACGATATTTGATATAGCACTATACGATTTATTTTCAGGTGCTCCTGCCGCCGTCTTGCGATTTTCGCCATTCTCCCCCGATTCTTCCCACTGCTGTTTACAGCCATAAACGGAAGTGGATGCTAGCGGGTCGCCGCCCTCGGGGGAGCGCACTCCGAGGGGAAACGATGTAGCCCCCGCGAGCGTCAGGCGGCGATAATGCTCGAGAAGGCTGAGGTCCGCAGGCAGTAGAATTCGGTGTCGGTCGACAGGGTACTGCGTCGTCAGGGACTGTCATCCCGCTGTCGATCCGTGTACCTCTAGACCACACCTTGGGGCTCCATCCCCACCGCGAGGGCCGACGACCGTACCGACCGCTGCTCGAAGCGACGAAGCCTACAGGATAACCGTCCGCGCGTCGGTGGTCACACCGTTCGGTTCCGCTACTCCTCGACGAAATGCCAGCGGCCGTATCGCGACCGACGGCCCAGTTCGTGGTCGAACGTCGTCCGCTCGACCTCGTAGTACCGCTCGCGGCCCACCGGCGTCCGTCGGCGGACCAGGTACGTCTCCGCGGCCAGGTCGAACACCGTCACCGTTGCGCCCGACGGGGGGTCTCGCAGCGTCGCTACCCGTTCGATACCGTCCTGGGACGTGAGCCGGTCGCCGAGCGCCCAGCTGAGGCGTTGCTCCGTCCGTTCGTCTGCGTTGAATCCTTCGGTCGGCACCGATCCGGCCTGCTGCGATACTGTTTCCCGTTCCCCATGCGACACCATGTCACTAATCCACCCGTGCGGGAATAAAACGATACCGTTTTGCGTCTGCCTTTGCTCTCCGTGCGCCGGCGTCCGCAACGGTCGCTACGTCGGCTTTACCACCTGGTGGCTTGCCCACCACCTGATAAACTGCATGATGGTATATCCAATATCGGCGGCGCGTGGCAAGCGACGGCGCGTATCCACGGCCTGGATACCGTGGTATCGCACCTGTTCAGCGCACGACGGTCGGACAGCACTTCGAGGCGTCGATGGAGACGATGACGCGGCGGAGTCGGTGGCCCGTCACGTCCACGAGACGCTCACCGACCACGACGTCGATTACGCCATCCTGGAACTGTGTCCCGCTTTCGACGACTGCGGCGTCCACCTCGCCACGCTCACTGACGACGGCAGGCCGTGGCGCCCGCCCGGTTCCGCGCGCTGGACGCCGCACGTCTCGGACGCGAGCGCCGTCGGGCGCTCGCCCCGCCACGACTCGGGTGATACGACTACTGACGGGACAGATTAATCGAGTATTCGGGGCTTAACTGTGACGTCCCGACACCGGTAATACGAGCTTTCATCGCGTTCTATTATCCCGTCACCGGCGGGTACACGAGTGTGCGGCGGTGCCGTGTCGCCGCAGGTCCGAACCTGTCAGGCAGACGTTAGGGTGATCAGCGCGAGGACGGGACGGTCAAGTTTCGTTTGCGGAGCGTAGTATTCTGAAGTTTCTCATGAGCAATCGGCGCACAACAAAGTCCAGCGTGTCCGATGGCAGTATTATGACCCACGCCGAATTGCTTGACCACGACGTCGCCGAACTCTTTCAGGAACTGTTCGAAACAACAACCGAACCGATTCTCATCGTCAACCCGTCGCACGCCGAACTTGAAAGTCTCATCGTCTCTGCAATCGAATTCGACGGTGAGGGTCCGGAGCTCCGCGTCCTCACTGACGAGCAGACCCCGGGCAGCGTCTTCGACGACTTCATCATCGCGAGTCACGCGGCCGACCTGATCGACCGCGAGCAGCTCCAGCCGCGCTCGGCGCCGGAGATCGCTCGCAACTCGCTGCTCATCACGACCGACAGGATAATCCCGCTCGTCGAGATCAACGGCGAGATCACCAGCCTGCAGTCCGACGACTCGGAACTCGTCGACCGGGCACGCGAGACGTTCATGAGCGAGTGGGAGGGCGCCGACGAGGTCACGCTCCGGACGCCGCCCCTGTCGGAGATCCGCGAGACGCTGCGCGAGGACATCGGCGACGAGACGGCGGACGACTTCGACGAGTTTCTCGAGGCGACCGAGACCGTCGACAGCGAGAGCCCGCTCGACGAGGTGGCGATCAGCCTCATCGTCGCGGCGAAGAACCGGGTGCTCCTCTACGACATCAGCAAGTGGGGCGAGGACGTCGGTCTCGCCAGCAAGGCGACGTTCTCGCGGACGAAGACGCATCTGGAGGACACCGGTCTCATCGACACCGAGAAGGTTCCCATCGACGTCGGACGTCCGCGACTCCGACTGCGGTTCGCGGACGAGGACCTGCACGACGCGAGCATCGGCGAACTGCTCGAACGGGCGCGTTCGCAGACGGCGTAGGAAGCGACGATCGGCGGTGCGCAAAAACGAGGGGTGGACCGCCACCGTCGGGTCAGCGTCGGTGGGCCGGTGCGGTTCGCGCCGCCGTCAGAGCCCGGCGTAGGGGCCGCCCTTCGCCTCGGTGAGTCGCTCGACCTGCTCGTCGGAGAGGTCGATCTCGGCGGCGGCGAGGTTCTCCTCTAGCTGGTCGACGGTACGCGCGCCGACGATGGGCGCGGTGACGCCGTCGCGGTGCATGAGCCACGCGAGCGCGGTCTGGGCGGGCGTGGCGTCGACCTCCTCGGCGACCGCGTCGAGCTCGTCGTGGAGGTCGAAGTTCTCCTCGGTAAGGTACCCTTCCTCGAAGCGGCTGGACTCCGCGGCGCGCGATTCACCCGTCAGTCCGTCCTCGCGGGAGTACTTTCCGGTGAGGAAGCCCTGGCCGAGCGGGCTCCAGGGACAGACGGCGAGGCCCTCGCTGCGGGCCATCTCCAGGTAGTCCCCCTCGATCTCGCGGTCGACGAGATTGTAGCGCGGCTGGAGGACGGTGAACGGCTCCCAGCCCTCGCTGCGGGCGATCTCGTTCGCCTTCGCCACCTTCCAGGCGTTGGGGCGCAGCGTCGACGCGCCGAGGTAGTTGACCTTGCCCGACTCGACGAGGCCGTTGAGCGTCTTCATCATCTCGCGGGCAGACGTCTGGTCGTCCCAGCGGTGGATGTAGAGGACGTCGACGTAGTCGGTGTCGAGGCGGTCGAGGATGCCGTCGACGCGCTGGCGGACGTTCTTCCGGTTGGTCCCGCGGCTGTTGGGGTCTTCCTCTCGCGTCTGCCAGAATATCTTCGAGGCGATGGTGTACCGGTGTCGGTCGCGGTCCTCGAGCCAGTTGCCGATCCACCGCTCGCTCGCACCGCCGCCGTAGATGTCCGCAGTGTCGATGTACCGTCCGCCGGCCGCCTCGTAGCCGTCGAGCAGTTCGTACGCGCGCTCCTCGTCGATCTCGACGTTCCCCTCCTCGGTCTCCTTGCCGAATCGCCAGGTGCCGAACTGCAGTTCACTCGTCTGCAGGCCGGTGGTTCCGAGCTGGGCGTAGTCGAGGTCGAGTGCTTCCAGATTACTCATGGACGACTCGTAGTATGCACGGCGGTTTGAAAAGGATTCAGCAACCGGCAGGCGAGGATCCAGTTCGTCACCGGTCGCGTCTCGTCCATTCCCGCTGACGAGCGAGAGACCCGTCGCGGCGTTCCCGGGTGGTCACCCCTCGGACCCGGAGGAGGCCTGCTCGGAGCCACTGCTCCCCGCGGCCCCGGAAGACTGACCGGCCTCGCTGGACGCCTCGGAGCCCATGGCCTGCGTGACGTGGGTGAGCGTCACCAGTCCGATGCCGCCGACGAAGTTCCCGGCCGTGACGACGCCGACCAGCGCGGCGACAACTGTTACGGACGACGACCGCCATACTTCCACGGAGATGGACGACCCTCGATCCGCGCTCCCGGACTCCCGGGCCCGCGTCGGCTGGTGGCTCTTCGCCCTCGCGCTCGCCGCCCTGGCCGCGTACATCACGTACTCGTTCGTCGGTCTCTTCGTCCTCGGCATCTTCGGCTACTACGCGACGCGGCCGATCTACCAGCGACTCGGCAGCGTTATCGACTCGGACAGCATCGCGGCCGGGGTGACCGTCCTGCTCGTGCTCGTCCCCATCGTCGCGCTCGCGCTGTACGCGGGGTTCCAGGTGTTCCAGCAGACCCAGCAGTTCCTCGGCAACGCCGCCAACCCCCTGGCGCTCGCCGGGAACTACCTGAACACCGGCGCGCTCCCGCAGGAACAACAGCGGATGCTCGCGTCGGTGATCCAGAACCCACAGCAACTGGTCGCGAACCCACAGCAGACGGCGGAGACGCTCCTGCAGATCAGCGTCGCCGTCTTCTCGGCACTGGTCGGCACGCTGCTGTTCCTGGCGCTCGCCATCACGCTGTCGTACTTCCTGCTGCAGAACGACCAGGAGCTCTCGGACGGTCTCCGGGAACTGCTCGGCGGCGAAGACAGCACCGCCTACGCGTACGCCACGGCGGTGGACTCGGACCTCGAGTCCGTCTTCTTCGGCAACCTGCTGTTCGTCGTCGTCATGTTCGCCGTCTCCGCGGTCGCCTACTGGGGGACGAACCAGCTAGCGCCGCAACCGCTGCAGGTGCCCATGCCGCTCGTGCTCGCGTTCCTGACCGGCGTCGCCAGCCTCGTCCCGATCGTCGTCGGGAAGCTCGTCTACGTCCCGGTCGTCGCCTATCTCGCGCTCCAGTCCCTCCGCGCGGGGGGACGCTACCTCCCGTTCGTCGCTGGCGCGCTCGTCTCCTACTTCCTCGTGCTCGACATCCTGCCCCAGACGTTCCTCCAGCCGTACATCACCGGCCGCCAGCTCGACATGGTGGTGATGATGTTCGCCTACCTGCTCGGCCCCGTACTCTTCGGCTGGTACGGCTTCTTCCTGCTCCCCATCCTGTTCATCCTGATGCTCGAGGCGATCCGCATCCCCCTTCCGCAGCTCGTCCGCGGCGAGCCGCTCACCCCGACGGTGTCGCTGGGGGAGTCCGTCGGGTCCGATCCGCAGGCGGCCCGGGAACGGTCCACCGCGGGCGACGACGCGTCGGCGAACGACGGGGCCGCCGAGACCGAGTAGCCATCCCCCGGTGACCGATTCGCGCTGGAGCGGTGGCGTCCCAGCGGACTACGGACGGGACCGTCGTCCGTCGCTGCCGGACTGATGCCGCCGCGCGCGGACGTCGCCCGTGACGGAACCCCCGCGTTTCCGGACTGCCACCGCCCGAGTTCAGTGCTACCTGATGCCGAACCCCGTTCCGGCCGGGAACCGCGGGTACGCTATCTGTTTAGCCACCACGACTAACCGAACGCTCGTGTTGTCTCCGACGATGGCACTCCTAGAGCTCGCAATCGGCTTCTTCGTACTGGCTATCATCGCCGGCGCGCTCGGCGCTGGCGGCGTCGCGGGGATGTCGATGGGTATCGCAAAGTGGCTGGTGATCGCGTTCCTCGTCCTGGCAGTGGTGTCGCTCGTGCTGTAGGTGTTCCGTCGCAGTCCGCGACGCGCTCCCCGCCCGGCGACGTCGTCGAGCGTCGGTACGGGGTCGCCGTCCCCCGACTACGTGAATCGTCGGGAGAGCACCGCCAGTCCGATCGCCAGGAGGGCGAGGCCCCAGTACAGCGAGTCGCCCGGGAGCCAGACGAGGAGCAGCGTGACGACGCCGGAACTGAACAGCGACCATCCGATAGTCGTGTCGTAGCTCACGTCCTCCTCTCGTCACACCGGTACTTTGGCCTCGTGGCCGGAGTCGGCGGCTCGTCGCCCTACCACTACCACACGCGGAACGAGGAGGCGCTGTTCGTGCTCTCCGGTAGCGGAAAGATACGACTCGACGACGAACTGCTGGCGGTGACCGAGGGCGGCTACGTCAGCCTGCCGGCGGACGAGAGCGGCGCCCATCGGGTCGTCAACGACTCGGACGACCCGCTCACCTACCTGGCCGTGTCGACGATGGCCGAACCGGAGGTGACCGTACCCCCCGACTCGGAGAAACTCTGGGTGTTCGTCGGCTCGCCGCCGGGCGGACGCGACGACCGGCAGGTCCACGGCTACTACCGGCGCGACGACGACGTCGACTACTGGACGGACGAGACCCCGGGCGGGAACGACGACGCCGAGTGACCATCCCGCGCGGGCCGACCGACTGCGTCGGACCGTCGCGTCAGTCGCGCTGTCGGACGACGACGTCGACCTCGCCGTCGGAGGTCTGCAGCTGCTCGACGTGACCGCTGAACCGGTACCGGTCCCGGGTCGGCTCGCCGCCGCCGAGCTGCCACTCGACCTGTTCGTACTCGCTGTCCCGTTCGTGACGCCGCGTCGAGTAGATGCGTCCGGACACCTGGATCAGGAACGTGACCGGTGAGGAGTACCCGCCCCGGAGCACGATCTCGCCCGGGAGGGTCGACGGTCCGCCGCCGTCGGCGGGCGTCTCGTCGACGAGGTCGCAGGCGTCCACCGCCTGCCCGTCGATCCAGACGTCGGCGCGTTCGCAGTCGGTGACGTCGAACGCGGTGACCTTCCCGGTGTAGGCGTAGGCGTCGTACCCGCCGGCGGTCGCGCCGTGAACCGTCCGGCCGTCGCGGTCGTCTTCCGGGTCGATGGTGATGGCGTCGCCGTCGACCGGCGCACCTCCGCTGCTGGTCGTCTTCCGGAGCTCGCCGGACACCGTGAACTGGTAGTCGACGACGTCTTCGGTCGCGCTGTGCAACACGATGACGCTCTGCGTTGCTGCGGCCGGGTCCGCGACGCTTCCCGCAACGCCGAGTGCAGCCAGCCCCTTCACGACGGTGCGTCGAACCGCCGATACCGGACTGGAATCGAGTGCTGTCATGCTTCCTCCTGATTCGGCCGGGGCCCGGACCGACCGGTCGCCCGCTGGCGCGTGTCGCAGGTTGCGGTACGTCCTCGCACCAGTGCTTCCTCGCACGGGCCTGCCGGGTCGAACCGCCGGAGAGCTACGTCTTGACGACGCCTCATTCTTCCGGCCGTCGTCCATCGCTCCGGCGGCGTCTCGCGCGAGGCGCGACGTTGAGCGTCCCGTCGGCGGGAACGCGCCGTCGCGAACGTGGCGTGGTAACGAACGTTACGGGGCCGGCGGGCTCGGACACGTTCGCGTCGCCGACACCGTATCGGCCGCTTTCGTCGTTCTCCGCTCCGCCGAACGGAATTAACGGCGCCTGGGCTTGAACGTGGTCCCCTCTGATGTTAGCCGCATGAGTCGAACGACACGCGCGGTCGTGGTCGTGGTGGCCCTCGCCCTCGTCGCGAGTGCCGGCGTCGCCACGACGTCCGACCGCCGGACCGACGGCCAGTCCGCGAGCGGGGACCGGTCCTCCGCCGCTGATGTGCATCCATCCGCGCTCGCTGCGTCGCCGTCGGTACTGCCCGTCGAGCAACCGTCCGCCCACGCGAGCGCGCAAGAGTCGCAGTCGCAGTCGACGGCCGAGCGCAGACGCGCCGCCGTGCGAGGAGTGCGTCGGGGTGCCCGCATCGCGGCGGTCAGCGGCGCGTCGGTCCCGTCTGAGAAGCGGCGCGCGGCGGCGGAGGCAGCGGCTCGCGTCGTCCGACAGACGCAGGACGCGAACGTCTCGCAGATACAGGCGGCCGCGCAGGGCGCTGCCCACGGCGTGCTGCTCCAGAGCCAGCGGGTGAACGTCTCGCAGGTGCAGCAGGCGACGGCGGGCGCGATGCAGGGAGCGCTCTCCCAGCGCCAGCGCGCGACCGTCTCGCAGGTCCAGGCCGCCGCGTTCGGTGCGGGACACGGCGGCGTCGCGGCGAGCCAGCGAGCGACCGTCGAACAGCTCCAGGTCGCCACGCGCGGCGGTGCGCGCGGCGCGGTCGCCGGTGCGGTCCAGAACGCTTCGGCCGTCGCGCAGATACAGGAGGCGGCCCAGGGTGCCACCTACGGCGCGCTCGTCCAGCGCCAGCGGGTGTCGGTCGAACAGCTCCAGGCGGCCGCGGTGGGTGCCGCCCGCGGCGTGCTGAACGGGAGCACGACGGCCGACCCGAAGCAGGTGCAGGTGACCGCCCTCGCCGCCGCGCGGGGGAGCCTCGTCCAGCGCCAGGAGGTGACCGTCGAGCAGGTGCAGTCCGCGTCCAGCGGTGCGGCGGCGGGCGCGATCTCCCAGAGCCAGCGCGTGACGGTCGAACAGCTCCAGTCCGCGGCGTTCGGCGCGGCGAGCGGGGCGCTGGTCCAGCGCCAGCAGGTGACGGTGGTCCAGATACAGGCGGCCGCACGCGGCGCGGCGAGCGGGGCGCTCGTCGTCGTCCAGCAGCAGGTCGTGACCGTCGTCCAGATCCAGTTCGCCGCGAGCGGGAGCGCCCGCGGGGCCGTCGTCGGTGCCGCCCAGAGTCAGCAGGTGACCGTCGAGCAGGTGCAGGCGGTCGCGGCCGGGTCGGCCCGCGGCGGCGTCACGCAGGTGCAGGCCGTGAACGTCCGGCAGGTCCAGGCGGCGACCGTCGGCGCCGCGGTCGGCGCGCTCAGGCAGTCCCAGCGCGCGAGCGTCACGCAGCTCCAGGCGGCCGCCCAGGGTGCTGCCGCCGGCGGCGTCGGCCAGAGCCAGGCGGTGTCGGTCGAGCAGGTGCAGTCGGCGACGCTCGGCGCGGCGAGCGGCGCGGCGACGGCCGCCGTCGAACGGTCCGTGACCGACGAGGCACAGGTCCGCGCCGCGGCCCGTACCGGCGTGGTCGCCGCGGCCGGCATCGCCGTCCAGAGTCCGGACGCCCCGCCGGCGGAGTTGGCAACGGCGGCGCGAGAGGCGGCGACGGACGTCGAGGACGTCACGACGACCGCCGAACCGACGACGATAGAGACGACCCAGACCGTGGCGGTGACGTCGCCGACGCCCGACGAGACTCCCGGCCCACCGACGGAGACCCCGACCGAGACGACGACCACGACCGCCGTCCTGCCGAACACGACGACGGGGACCGTCGACGTGCTCCCGACCACGACGGGGACCGTCGAACTGTTCCCGGACACGACGACGGCGGTCGCTCCGACGCCCGGGACGCCCGCCGGCGAGCCGACCAGGACGACGCCCGGTGGACCGACCGGAACCGCGACTCTCCCTGGCACCACGACGACGCCCGGGACGGCAGGAACGGCCACCGCGACCAACGCCACGACCACGACGCCCGCGACCAACGCCACGACCACGACTGCGGTCCCTGCCGAGGACCGGTACGGACTGAACCTCACCTGCACGGAGATCACGTTCGACACGACGAACCGCAGCCAGTACCGCCTCCAGGCGGTGGTCGTCGACCCGGCGAACCTCGACGACGCGCGGCTGCTGACCCTGGACCTCGCCCCGGAGAACTTCGTCGCGTCGCCGGACGACCCCGGGAACTGGACGTGGACGAACACGACGGCCGACCTCGGCTTCGAGGGGTACGTGGTGGTCAACGCCTCCGTCTTCACGCCCGCTGGCGAGCAGGTCGCTGCAGCTCAGCAGCGGAACCTCGAAGCGTGTCTCGGCCAGCAGACGGCGACGGAGACGCCGCCCGGCCAGCCCACGACGACGGCGCAGCCGCCGGCGGAGACCACGGGTGAAGCGCCGGCGACAGCGACCGCGGCACCCACCACGACCGGGGCAACAGTCGCTCCGCTCCCGACGGGCACCGAGGGAGCGGGAACGGTCGGCGGGACTGCCGGCTGACGTCGTGGCTGACCGCCGCCGGGACGGTTGCCCCGAGGACGCGTCGACGGGTGACGCCCGGGACGTCCTGGTTCTGGCGGTGCCGGTCGAGGGTTCGACGGGGACGAACTACCGCTGTGACTCCCGGAGGATGAGCGGGCCGATGGCGAGCGTCCGCTTGGCGACCGGCGCGATGCGGAGGATGTACGACGTGAACAGCAGGAACGGGACCAGGGTCACGGTGAACGCCGCGCTGGTGACCCACGTCACGGTCGGGACCGACAGGAAGGCCCCGGTGAACGTCTCGCTGCTGACGAACGTGAGCATCCCGCCGGCGACGACCAGCGCCGGCACCGCCGCGTAGAGGATGTACATCGAGAGGTCGACCAGCGCCCACTGGAAGTAGAGCGTCTTCACGTGCTCGCGCGCCGGCCCGAACATCGCGAGCGCGGTCCGCAACTCCTCGAACGCCGCCCGCTGGTCGTCGGAAAGCGACGCCGAGAACTCCTCGTTCATCCGTTCGACCTGGTATATCTTCCACCCGTAGTTGAAGTTCAGCGCGGCGAACAGCACGTCGAACGTCCCGAACTTCGCTCCCTCGAGGCTGCTCTGGACCGCCTTGGCGTTCCCGTGTACGCTGTCGACGAACTCCCCCACCTGCTCGATCAGTTCGTCGTCGTCGCTCTCGCGGACGATGCGGTCGAGCGCCTCCGCTCGCCGCTCGGTCTCGTCGATCAACTGGCTGAGGAACGAGTTCGGGTCGGCCGGGACGACGCCGCCGAACATGTCCTTCGTGTGCGTCCGGAAGTCCATCGTGTCGCTCATGCGCCTGCGCTGGTCGCCCAGCGGTCCGTTCTCCTGCGAGAGCACGAGCTGGCTGATCGAGACGACGAGCGTCGTCCCGGTCACGATGACGCCGATCATCGCCGAGAAGGTCGTCTCGATGGTGTCGGCGGACCGCAGCTCCGTCGCGAGCGACGGCTCGAGGACGACGCTCGTCGCGACGAGGGAGACGAACACGAACGCCGCGAGCAGCGCGGTGAGCAGGAACCGGTTCGTCCGGAACAGCAGCCAGATCTTGAGGCGGTTCTCGTTCGCCCGCTCGCGCATCCTGTCCGCGGTACCGATGCTCCCGGGGTCCCGGTCACTCATCCGTTGTCTCCGCGTCGTGGTCGAGCGGACGCTTGAGGAGGAGGAGCTTCGTCCCGCCGCCGCTGTACTCTATCGTGTCGACGAGTTCCCAGCCCTCCGCGCCGAGCTCGTTGAGCTGCGCTGTCGGGTCCGTCGCCTCCTTCCGCGTCTCGTCACGAGGTGGATCGAGGCTGCGATACTCCCATCCGTCGGGGTAGCTGGTGGACACACGACGCAAGTACGTGACTATCCCATATATTCGTCCGCCTGCCCCGGCGCGGATTGCGACGCTATCGGCCGCAGTCGACCCTCGTCCTTTTCAGTTACAGGTACGAATGGTGACGTATGGGTTCGGAGATTGTCGCCCTGTCGATCACTCTCCTGACGGCGGTGCTGTTCGTCGGCGTCGCCCTCCACTCACTGCGGCCCGACAGTCCGCTCCGCCGTCTGTACGACGTCGACCCCGACGACGACGCGGCGGTGCGGTCGAACGCCCTCGTCGTCGGCCTCAGCGGGGTCCTCCTGGGCCTGCTCGGCGCGGCGGTCGTCGCAGACGTGCCGGAGCGGGTGGTCGGTGCCGGGACGGTGCTCGTCGCCGCCGCGCTGTGTATCGTCCTCGGCTGGTTCATCCGGTGTCGCGACCGCCGGGAACTGCTCACGTCGCCCGACGTCGACCGCGACACCGCGCGACGCGTCGGGGGCGCGGCCATCCTCTGTGGCGTCCTCGCCCTCCCGCTCGCGCCGGCCATCTGGGTCGACGCGGGTCCCGCCGTCGTCCTCGCCATTGCGGCGGGCGGCTTCGTCGCTACCACCCTCGCCATCGGACTCGCCTACCGGTGACCCTTGCTATCTGACAGCAATATCTGCCCGACTCCGGCGTATTATGTGTGTGCACCTCTCACGGTCGAGTGGCTATCATGACCAGTGGTCGATTTATTCGGGGGTCACCCCGACACAACCCACCTCTCCGATTCTGACGTACAGTTCCTCGACACGACGCTCCGCGACGGCGAACAGGCACCGGGGGTGTCGCTCACGCCGAGCGAGAAAGCCGACGTCGCCCGCGAACTCGACGCCGTCGGCGTGGACGTCGTCGAGGCCGGCAGCGCCTGCACCGGGCCGGGCGAGCGCGAGACCATCTCGCGCGTCGCCGACCTCGACCTCGACGCGACGGTCACCAGCTTCGCGCGCGGCGTCGAGCACGACGTCGACCTGGCGCTCGACTGCGGCGTCGACGGCGTCAACCTCGTCGTGCCAGCGAGCGACCGCCACGTCGAGGGGAAGGTCGGCTCGACGCGCGCGGACGTGGTCGAGACGACCGTCCACCTCACCGAGTACGCCAAGGAGCACGGCCTCTGGGTCGAGGTCCTCGGCGAGGACGGCTCGCGCGCCGACCTCGACTTCCTCGAACGGCTGATGGACGCGGCGCTGGACGCCGGCGCAGACCGCATCTGCTACTGCGACACGGTTGGCCACGCGACGCCGGACCGCACCCTCGACGCGGTGTCGCGACTCGCGGCGCTCGGGCCGACGAGCACGCACACCCACGACGACCTCGGCCTGGCGGTGACGAACGCGCTCGTCAGCGTCGCCGCCGGCGCGGACCTCGTCCACGCGACGGTCAACGGCATCGGCGAGCGCGCCGGCAACGTCGCGCTGGAGGAGGTCGCGGTCGCGCTCGACCGCGGCTACGACGTCGAGACCGTCGACCTCGACGGGCTCTACGACCTCGCGGCGACGGTCGCGTCGGCGACCGGCGTCCCGCTCGCGCCGAACAAGGCCGTCGTCGGCGAGAACGCCTTCACCCACGAGTCGGGCATCCACACCGACGGGACGCTCAAGGACGACGCGATGTACGAACCGTACCCGCCGGAGGCCGTCGGGCGCGAGCGCCGCCTCGTCCTCGGCAAGCACGCCGGGCGCGCGGGCGTCCGCGCCGCGCTGGACGAACACGGCGTGGACGTCACCGACGACGAACTCGCGGCGGTCGTCGACCAGATCAAGACCATCGCCGACAGGGGGCGGCGGGTCACCGACGCCGACCTGCTCGCCATCGCCGACGAGGTGCAGGGCCGCGAGCGCGACCGCCCCGTCGAACTGCTCGACCTCACCGCCGCGAGCGGCGGCGCGACGCCGACGGCGAGCGTCCGCCTCTCCGTCAGGGGCGAGGAGCGCGTCGCCAGCGGCGTCGGGAGCGGCCCGGTCGACGCGGCCGTCACCGCCACGCGCGAGGCGCTCGACCTCGACGCGACGCTCGAATCATACCACGTCGACGCCGTCACCGGCGGGACGGACGCGCTGGTCACGGTCGAGGTCGAGGTGACCCGCGGCGACCGCTCGGTGACCATGGGCGCGAGCGACGCGGACATCACCCGCGCCAGCGTCGAGGCGATGCTCGACGCGTTCAACCGCCTGCTCTCGACCGGCGGGCAGGTCGCCACGGCCGAGACGTAAGCCGTCGCGGTCGACCGCATCGTTTTTTCGACGCGCCCTTCCAACGGGGAAACATGTCGAATCCGGGTGACGAATCAACCGCCCCGCCGGCGACGAGACGCGAGGAGGTCGTCGAGACGCGCCACGGCGTCGAGGTGCGCGACCCCTACCGGTGGCTCGAGGGCGACGGCGAGGCGGTCGCCCAGTGGACGGCGGCGCAGAACGAGTACGCCGACGCCCACCTCGACTCGCCGACGCGCGAGCGGTTGCGTTCGGCGATGGAGCCCCTCGCCGACGTGCGCGACTACGGACCCGTCAAGGCTGCCGGCGGTCGCTACTTCCAGACGGTCGAGCGCCCCGAGGAGGACCATCCCCGACTGCTCGTGCGCGAATCGCCGGGCGACGAGGGGCACGTCCTCGTCGCCCCCGCGGAGTGGCCGGCGAACGCCGCCGCGGACGCCCCCACGCGGTCGATGGCCTGGCACCTGCCGTCGCCCGACGGCGAGCACGTCGCCGTCGGCGTCACCGAGGGCGGCGACGAGCAGGTGGACGTCCACGTCCTGAGCGTGCCCGACGGCGAGGAGGTGGCCGTCCTGGCGGACCGCGGTCGGGTGTACCTCGGACTCATCGGGTTCGACGCGGTGAGCCCGGGGATGGTCGCGTGGGACGCCGACGGCGAAGGCCTCTACTACGTCGCCACCGGCGACCCGGACGCGGGCGCGCAGATGAGGACGGAACTGCGTCACTGGCGGTTCGACGGGACCGAGTCGACGCTGCTCGCGAACGACGACGAGCAGGTCTGGCCGACGGTCCGGGTCGGGTCGGGAACGCTTGCGGTCGGGCTCTCGGCCGTCGGCGGCGGCATCGACTGGTACGTCCACGTCGACGGCGAGCTCCGCCCCGTTCTCGACGACGTCGACGCCGAGACGTACGTGGTGTTCCACGACGGCACCGTCTTCCTCCAGACCGACCACGGCGCGCCGCGCGGGCGCGTCCTCGCCTGCCCGCTCGCGCGGTTCCGCGAGGGCGACCTCTCGCTCGACGAGTGCGAGACGGTCGTGCCCGAGCGCGAGGCCGTCCTCCAGTCGTTCGCCGTCACGTCGGAGCACGTCGTGGTCTACCACCTGGAAGATGCGCGCGCGCGTCTCGCCGTCCACGATCGCGACGGCGACCGCACCCGGGACCTCCCGCTGCCCGACTACGCGTCGGTGTCCCAGCTACGGGCGGACGCCGTCGCCGACAGGGTGTTCTACCAGGTGGAGTCGTTCCACCGCCCTCCGACGGTCGTCCGGGCGGACGCCTCGTCGGGCGACGCGCGCGAACTCGCGCGGGTCGACGTCGGCGTCCCCGACGACCTGGTCGTCCGCCAGGCGTTCGTCGAATCGTCCGGCGGCACCGAGGTTCCGCTGTTCGTCTGTCACCGCGCGGGGGTCGAGCGCGACGGCGACAACCCGGCGGTGCTCCACGGGTACGGCGGGTTCCGCTCCGGTCGACCGCCGAACTTCGACCGCTTCCGCGTGCCGTTCCTCGCGGACGGCGGCGTGTACGCGCAGGTGTGCGCCCGCGGCGGCGACGAGTACGGCGAGTCGTGGCACGAGGACGGCATGCTGGCGAAGAAACAGCACACCTTCGACGACTTCGTCGCGGCGGCCGAGCACCTCTGTTCGGTCGGCTACACGAACCCCGACCGGCTGGCGGTCACCGGTCGCTCGAACGGCGGCCTGTCGGTCGGCGCCGTCGTCACCCAGCGGCCGGACCTCTGGGCCGCGGCGCGCTCGTCGGTCCCGCTGCTCGACATGCTGCGGTTCCACGAGTTCCTGCTCGGGGCGTCGTGGACCGCCGAGTACGGCAATCCCGGGGACCCCGAGGCGTTCGCATCCCTCCGCGAGTACTCGCCGTACCACAACGTCGAGGCGGGCGTCGAGTATCCGCCGGTCCTGTTCACGACCGCGGCGGAGGACACGCGCGTCCACCCCGCCCACGCCCGGAAGATGGCGGCGCGACTGCAGACGGAGGCCGACGGCGGCCCGTTCCTCCTGCGGACGCGGAGCGACACCGGCCACGGCGGTGGCGCGTCCACCTCGTCGGCGGTCCAGGAGCAGGTCGAGGAGTGGACGTTCCTGTACGACCACCTCGGCGTGGGCGAATGACGGTCCGGCCGTCGGTCGTGCCCGGTGAATCGACGGCCGGGGAGTCGAACCGCCCGGTGTGGCCGTGCACGCGTCGACATCCGAAGACGACACAGCACGTGTAGCCGTCCGACTTCAGCCCGCGAACGGGTATGGGGCGCTGCCCACCGTTCTCTTCGCTCGTCCGTAGCTGTCGGGTCACCGACTGGAATGAACGTCCCGTCTCCGTCACGGAACAGGAGGTTTCCACCGGTCGGCCCTCCGTCACCCGTCCTCTCCGCCTGGGTGACCGTCTGCCAGACCTGTAGTCCTGCCGACCGGTGCGCTGTCGACTGGCCGTCCCACCGACGTCGAGGTCTCCGGCCGAAGGCGGCGGTGTACTTGCTGCACGGGACCGTTCTCTCACTCCTCGAAGATTGTGGCGCTACTCGACATCTCCGTCACACCGCGAAAAATTTTCACACTGTGAAATCCCGAAATTATATCGGGGCGCGGACAGGACGGATTCTATATAAAATTATAGCTAAATTAAACTTATTACTAAACGCTTATTGTATTTTCATGCCTGCAACGCAGAATAAAGTGCAGGCTCGCTAACGGAGCGTACACCCTATGACAAGTAGACAGACGAAGGTGCTGGCAGCCCTGCTCGTCTGTCTGGTTTCGCTATCGGCGTCCGCACCCTTTGCAGTTGCGGCCGTCCCCGAGACCGGACAGGCGTCCTCAATGGTATCGACAACTGACAACTCACCGGGCGTTTCCGCGGTCCAGGTCGACCCGGCGCTCGAACGAGCAGGCGACACGACCCAGGTCGTCGTTCGGTTGCAGGAGGCGGACGTCGCCCCGTCGACCGACCGCGAGTCGGCCATCCGACAGTTGAAACGTCACGCCAGGACGACCCAGCGGTCGGTCCTCGCGTACGCGAAACGGACCGACGGCGTGGACGTCCGCCAGCGGTTCTGGCTGACCAACGCCGTCCTGCTGGAGGTCGACCAGAGCCAGGTCGACCTCGACGAACTCGCGAAGGAGAGCTACGTCACGCAACTCCACGCGAACTTCCAGGTCGAGATTCCGGAGCAGTCGACCACGGAGACCGACGCTGCTCCCGCCCGGACGTCCGACGACGGTCCGAACACCACCTACGGCGTCGACCAGGTCAACGCGACGGAGGTCTGGGACGCCTACGGGACGAAAGGCGCGGGCGTGAAGGTCGCCGTCCTCGACACGGGCGTCGACGTCTCCCACCCCGACATCGACCTCTACACGAACGACAGCAGCGACCCGACGTATCCCGGCGGCTGGGCCGAGTTCGACGACGAGGGGAACGTCGTCCCCGGCAGCGAACCGCACGACACCGACAGTCACGGGACCCACACCAGCGGGACCGTCTCCGGCGGGAACGCGAGCGGCGAGTACATCGGCGTCGCGCCCGACGTCGACCTGATGCACGGACTCGTCCTCCCCAGTGGCGGCGGGTCGTTCGCACAGGTCGCAGGCGGCATGGAGTGGGCCGTCAACCAGGACGCCGACGTCATCAGCATGAGCCTCGGTGCGGGCGGCTACTCCACGGAGATGCTGGAGCCGGTCCGCAACGCACACGCTGCGGGCGTCGTCGTCGCGGCCTCCTCCGGAAACAGCGGCCCAGGTAGCTCGGGGTCGCCCGGGAACGTCTACGAGTCCGTCGCCGTCGGCGCGACCGACGCGGACGCGGACGTCGCCAGCTTCTCCAGCGGCGAGGAGATCGACACCGACGCCGCCTGGGGGTCGGACGCTCCCGAGAGCTGGCCCGACTCCTACGTCGTCCCCGACGTCGCCGCGCCCGGCGTGTCGGTGAAGAGCTCCGTCCCCGGTGGCGGTTACGCCGAATACGACGGCACGTCGATGGCAGCCCCCCACACGGCTGGCTCGATCGCCCTGATGCTCTCGGCGTCGGGCGGTGACCTGTCCAACGGCGCCGTCAAGTCCGCGCTGTACGAGACGGCCTGGAAACCCGCCGACGAACCGGCCGGGAACGACACGCGCTACGGCACCGGCATCGTCGACGCGAAGGCCGCGACCGACCTCGTCGCCCTCGACAACGGCGTGAACGGCACCGTCACCGACACGAACGGGACGGCGGTCCCGGGCGCGACGGTGGCGCTGGCCGACGGCAGCTTCAGCGCGACGACCGGCCCGAACGGCGAGTACACCCTCCTCGCGGCGGAGGGCGAGCACACGGTGACCGCCTCGGCGTTCGGCTACGAGTCCGACAGCGCGACGGTCTCCGTGCCGAACGGGAGCTTCGTCGCCCAGAACTTCTCGCTGGCTCCGACGCTCGCGGTCGAACCGACGCAGGCACAGCCCGACGCGGTCGAGGGCGGCGAGTCGCTCTCGCTCTCCGTGCGGGCTGCGAACCTCGAATCGGCGACCATCGACCTCGCCGGCGACTACGCGGCAGAGAACGCGACCCTGTTCGTGAACGGCGAGCGGGCAGCGTTCGGCGAGCCGCTACAGTTCGACGAACCCTACTCCGGCGAACTCACCGTCACGGTCGAGACGACCGCGAACACGAACGGTAGCATCGCACTCGAACACACGTTCGCCGGCCTCGGAGACAGCGAGACCCTCACCACCGGCCCGACCCAGGTGTTCGAGGAGTACACGACCGTCGGCGTCGTCGACGACAGCGGACAGGGATGGGGCGAAGCGGTCGCCGCCACCCTCCGCTCGGAACTCCCGGCGAACTACGAGGTTGCCACGGTCACCTCCGACACCGCGCTCGACGCGCTCCCGACCTACGACGGCTTCGTCGTCCAGCAGGTTCGCGACGCGAACGCCGAGGAGTTCGTCGAGAGCACGCAGCCACGCCGGTTCGGCGTCGTCTACCTCGACCAGTGGGGTAGTGACAGCAACGGTATCGAGGCTCGCTCCGACAGCATCGGCGACCCCGAATCCGTCGACGACGACGGCTTCGGCTCCCAACCCGTCGTCTACGAACTGACGGACTCGCACCCCATCTTCGAGGGCATCGCTGCCCCGGGTGAGACCGTCGAGATCCACACCGGTTCGTGGGGCGACCACGACTGGTTCGACGGCACCGACGCGACCGTCCTCGCCGAAGTCGGCGACCAGGACGGGCTCAAGGGGTCCGGCTTCGCCGTCGACGACGGTTCGATGACGGTGCTGGCCTCGTCGCTCGGCCGCACGACGTACGTCGGCAACGGCGACTACACCGACACGGCCGACAGTATCCTGGCGAACGCCGTGTCGTTCGCGGCGACGGGCGGGAACCCCGTCGGAACCCTCTCGACAACCGAGGACACGGTTCAGCCGGACGGCGAAGCGTCCGTCAGGGTCAGGACTGACGCGACGGACGTCGCCGGCTACCAGGCGAACGTCACGTTCGACCCGTCGGTCGTCGAGGTCACGAACGTCGAGGGGATCGACTTCGCCGATCCCGTCGTCAACGTGAACAACGACGAGGGCTGGGTCTACGTCTCGCAGGCGCAGGCAACGAACGCTGACTCGCCGGTCTTCGCGGAGATAACGTTCGACGTCACCGCCGAGGAGCGGGCGGTCGCGACGAACCTCTCGTTCGTCTACGAGGACACGGTCCTGAACGCGGCGAACGGGTCGACGCGCTACGTCGACTACTCGCCCGGGTCCGTGTCGGTCGCCCGGACTGCCCTCGGCGACGTGAACGGCGACGGCGAGGTCTCCGCGGCCGACGCCACCCTGGTCCAGCGCTACATCGTCGGCCAGCCCATCGACGGGCCGTTCTACGAGGCGTCCGCGGACATGAACGGCGACGACGTCATCACGTCGGCCGACGTGACCGCCATCCTCCAGAAGATCGTCGGCGCGAACGGCGCGCAGGCGACGGGCGGTGCGTAGACGACGAACGACGCACAGCTAGTTCACTGCGCCTTCACCGGCGTTCCCGTTATCCGGGGTGTCTCACACCCTCGTACGCCCCCGACGGGGCATCGGTGCCGGTTGGCACCATTCGATCCATGACACGAACACGACACACGACACGGTTCATCGTCGGCCTGCTGGTGCTGTCGGTGCTCGCTTCACCGGCGGTCGTCCAGTCCGGCCTCGCACAGTCTTCCGACGCCAAACTGGCGCTCTCGTCGAGCGACGTCCGCGACGACGGCACGGTGACGGTCACGCTGGCGACGGACGCCCGGAACGTCGCGGGCTACCAGGCGAACCTCACCTTCGACCCGTCGGTCCTCACGGTGAAGTCCATCGACGGCGTCGACTACGGCGACCCCGTCACGAACGTGAACAACGACGCCGGCTGGGCCTTCTTCACCCAGTCGGAGGCCGAAGGGTCGAACGCTCCGACGTTCGCCACCGTCACCTTCGCCGTCGTCGCCGAGAACGACACGTCCGCCGACGTCGCCCTCGTTTCCGAGGACACCCGGCTCAACGACGCGAACGCCGAGGGGATCGCCGTGTCGGCCGACTCCGCCTCGGTTCCGCTCCAGCGCGACGTCCCGGCGTCGGGCGGGTCCGGCGTCGTCTCCGACGTCAGCCGCCTGCCGTCGACGCTCGACACGCCGCTCCTCGTCGCGCTCGTGGGCGTCGGCGCGGTCGCGCTCGTGGGCGTCGGCGTCACCCTCGGGCGGCGACTGAACTGAGCACGTCGACGCCGCGCGTGCTCCCCGGCCGCCGGCGGCGGTCTACTTCCCGTCGTCGGTCACGGCATTAGAAATTTTTACACGCATACGTCAGGGCGGTCCCCGCCATCACCCTGTCCAGAGGTCGGATGGCGGACGCGCTCGCCGGTGGTGGCGTCGAGGCTCGAATCGGTAGTTCTCGACGCCGATTCGGGCGGGACCAGATACCACCTGGCCGCCTCGCAGAGTGATCTGCCAGGGCCGACGACGGTAGCCGATCGCTGGCCTCGGTGGCCGGCCGTCGTCGACGACGTGCGTGACGATTCCTCGGACGTCTTCGACGGAACGTCGGCGAGTGACAACGACTGCGCGCTGCCTCGTTCGTCCCCGTGGCGGCCGACGACGGTTCTGGCACGAGACCGGAGGCACGGCGACGCTGTGAACGGCCGATTATGGCGGTCCGTGTCGCACTGGCGACGTCACTTCGGCGACCCTTCCGAGAGCGCATCGCGTGTGCCGTTGCCGCCGTTGCCTGCTCCGGGGGAGGATGAGTAATCACTTTTGAAGATGTTCGCCGCGTGTGCCTCCGGACGAGCCCCCCGGACGCAGCAACGGTGGAGTACTGCGTCGGTCAGATCTCGGTGACGCGCTCGTACTCGTCGTCGAGGGCGGCGGCGTCCTCGACGAGCAGGGCGGCGACGAGGTGGTCGGCGTACTCGTCGAAGTAGTCGACGAGAGCGGCGATGCGGTCGGCGTCGATCGCCTCCAGCGAGTCGAGCAGGATGAACGGCACCTCCTCGTACACGTCGTGGACGAGGTAGCCCGCGAGGGCGAACACCAGTCCCGTGACCTCGCGCTCGGACTCGCTGAGGTGGTCGATGGTGTCCTCGTAGGTCGCCCCCGACTCCGTGCTGCGGACGATGTGCAGGGTGAACACGGTCTTCGAGACCGTCCGTCGCCCCTCCCGGACCTCCCGCTCGGTGCGCTCGATCCAGATGCGGTCGAGGTTCTCGTAGTCCAGCAGGTCGAGGACGGTCGCCATGTGCTCGTTGAACTGCTCGACCGCCTGGGCCTCGATCTGGTCGACGCGCGTCCGGAGTTCGGTGAGTTCCTCCTGGACGCGCTCGCGCTCCGCTTCGACGTCCTCCCTGGTCGCCAGTTCGTCCTCCACGTCGGCGATCTCGGCCTCGACGTCCTCGAGGTCGTCCTCGATGCGTCCGATCTCGACCTCGAGCTGGTTCGCCTCCCGGTGGAGGTCGAGGATGTCGCTGTAGTCGCCCTGCTCGAGCGCCTCGACGTCAGCCTCGAGTACGTCGATCTCGTCGGCGAGTTCGTCGCGCGTCGTCCGCAACTCGGCGAGCCGCGTCTCCCGGTCCTCGATTTCGGCGTCGAGCTGGTCGAGTCGACGCGTCACCTCCTCGCGTTCCTGTCGAGCCTCCTCTACCGTCCGCTTCTCGGCCTGGACGTCGTCTATCTCGGCTCCGATCTCGTTCCGTTCGCTGCGCTTCTCGCGGCGGAGCGTGCGCAGTCGGTCGAGCGTCGCCTCGATCTTCTCGCGGTCGACCTCCGACCCGCAGGTCCAGCAGACGACCGTCTCCGCGTCGTCGACGAGCTGGTCCGTGATGGCGTCGTCCGACGCCGACCCGGACTCGCCGTCCCCCTGCAGTGCGTCGGCCACGTCCTGACTGCTCCCCTCCAGCATCTCCTCGTTGAACTGGATGACCGACTGCAGTTCGGACATCGTCGAGTCGACCTGTCGCTTCCGGTCGCGCAACTGCCGGATCTCGTCGTCGAGGCCGTCGACGTCCCGTTCGGCGACGTCGTCCGTGTCGTCGAGCGCGTCCTGCAGCTCCGCGGCTTCCGAGCGCAGCGCCTCGAGGCTCTCCTTCTCGGTGTCGATGTCGAACCGTGCGTCCTCGAGCTGCGACCGGACGTCCCGGAGTTCGTCGAGCTTCTCCTCGAGCGCTTCCTTCTCGGCTCTCGTCTCGTCCAGGTCAGCGTCGGCGTCCTCTATCTCGGCCTCCTTGTCCGCGAGCTCCGCGCGCTTCTCCCCCAGTTCCGATTCGAGGCGCGTTCGCCGTTCCTCGAGCTCCGGCAGTCGTCGCGACAGCGCATCGAGTTCGTCGAGTCGCTCGTCGAGGCTGCGCTTCTCGCTCTCGAGTTGCTCGATCTCGGCCTGGATCCGGTCCGTGTCGATTGGCCGCATGATGAGGTCGCGGAGGTCGTCGCCGCGCACGACCGCCTGTCGCGCCTCGTTCGATTCCAGCAGGAACGCGAACAGGTCGGCGAGTTCCGGGTCGTCGAGGTACGGGTCGCCGCTCGTCGCGACCGCCCCGTCCTCGCGCGTCAGCGTTCGCGTGTACGTCTCGTCGCCCAGTTCCAGCGTGGCCGTCCCCTCGTCGGCGTCGGCCTTGAGCGACGCGCGGTCGCTGCCGAGCGCGGCCATCAGCGCCTGCAGCAGCGACGTCCGGTTCGTCGCGTTCCGCCCCGCCAGTGCCGTCACGCCTGACGCCAACGTCACCTCCGTCTCGTCGATGCCACCGATGTTCCGCGCGGAGATTATCGGATGAAGCTGTTCGTCCTGTGTAGCTCCCATACCGCCGACCTTGGCGTGCAGGCATTTAAACCCGACTGTCGCCAACAGGGCCATTACGATACTAAAGCTGTAATGGGCCCGGTCACTCCGACTCGGCGCAGGCACACCCCCCGTCCTCGAGCAGGTCGTCGACGGTGTACGACCGTCCGCAGGTGTCACAGAGCACGCGCACGTCCACGAAGACGTCGAAGTCGCCCAGCGCGATACGGTCGGTCGATTCGAGATTTTCGAGCGTCGTCTCCGCGACGGCACTCGTTCGCGACCGCAGCCGCTGTATCGTTTCGGCACCCTTCTCGACCTGGTCCGTCTCGTCCCCGCCTGACTCGTACTCCACGCCGCGGTGCTTCGTCAGGTACGTGTGGACCGCCTGGTGGGTCACGAAGTCGTCCTCGAGTTCCTCGACGGCGACGCCGTCGCGCGCGAGTGCGTTCCGCGTCTCCGTCCGGACGCCGCTGCTCACCGAGTCGTCCGTCAACAGCCGGTACGTGTTCTCGACCTCGCCCTCCAGCGGCGACGCCCCAGCCCGGTCCAGCGCGGCGCGCAACACGGCGCGGTTGAAGACGTCCGCGAGTTCGCGGAGGCTGTACTCGACCTCGCCGTCGCCCGTCCAGTACGCTTCGAGCTGCTCGCCCATCCCCGTCAGCTCGTACTCGTCGATCACCCGCTGTACCTTGCTCCGCGGTCCCGACGTCTCGCCCATGTGTACACGTAGCTCCCGTGACGGATTTGTCTGTTTCGGTGCAGCGCGACGTGATGCGAACGGCGTACCACCCCCACTGCCGTCTCCCGGCCGTAGGACGACGACTAGATGTCGGTGTAGTTGAGGTTGAGTTCGATGGCGTTCGACGTCGAACGGACAAGCCGGGGAATCTCCGACTCCACCGTCTCGCCTCGCATCCGGTTCGCCGGTCCCGAGATGCTGATGGAGCCGTGGACCGTCCCGTCGTCGGTGACTATCGGGGCGGCGATCGACCGCAGCCCCTTGAGGCGTTCCTCCTCGTGGTAGGCGTAGCCGCGCTCGCGGATGTCGGCGAGCGCCTGGTCGAGCGCCTCGCGGTCCGTGATGGTGTTGTTGGTCGCCTTCGGCAGCCCCTTCTCCTCGATCACCTGCTCGAGTCGCTCCTCGGGGAGGTGCGCGAGGATGGCCTTCCCCTGCGCGGTGTAGTGGAGGTTGGTCCGCCGCCCGACGTAGGTGTCGAGGTCCACCGCCTGCTCTCCCTTCACGCGGTAGAGGTAGACCCCACAGCCGTTGTCCTCGGTGAGGAGATTCGCGAGCTCTCCCGTCTCTTCGGCCATCTTGTCGACTTCGGGCTTGGCGACCCGGTAGAGCTTCATGTTGTGGCGGAGATAGCCGCCGAGGTCGAGGAACTTCATGCCGAGGCGGTACTCGTCGCCGTCCCGGTCGACGTACCCGTGCTTCCGGAGCGTCGCGAGATGGTTGTGGACGACGCTCTTGCTCATGTCCAGCGACTCCGCGAGGGGAGTGACGCGGCCACCGTCCTCCTCCTTCAGCGCCTCGACGATGGCCAGCGTCTTCTCGGTGGCCTTGACCGGGTGTTTGGCATCTTCTGACATGGACTTACATAACAAACATCGATGAGCATCTTAGTTTCTTTGTCACGAAACTGACGTTGCGGTCGGTCACGTGGAGCAGTTCACGCCCACCGGCGGTCCTTCCCGTCGGAATCGCCTGTTCAGCATTATAGAACGCCTTTCTGGCGCGAACCTGCGATAAAATACTTCAACGAAGACAGGTGCAACAATCAGTGTAACGAAAATCTATCCGCGATGGGTCGCGTTCTGGTGAAGACCGCTCCCGGAGACGATCCACCACTCCGGCGACATCGCCCGACCCGGCGGGTCGGTCACGCGCTCGGCCGTGACTCGCCGTTCTATCATGGATAACGACGACGTGAGCGTTCGGCCGGTGTCGCAGCAGCGCATCCAGGCCTTTGTCACCGTTTAGCATGGGTGGTGGCGGCCAGATGGTGTCAATCGACACGACTTTCGTTCTGTGATGCAGAACGGACTGCTCGGGATAGCGAGGACTGTCGGCGGCGTACCGGCCGGTCCGGCAGGTCGCCTCGACCGAACAGCGGCCATCACCGCGGCGCATCCCGGCGATTCTCCGGGGCCGGAACGGTGGACGTCCGCGTTCGACACTCCGACCGGGGAGAGCCATAACTCAACGTACACAAATAATAAGTTGGTTCCTGGAGTTGGGCTGTATCATGGGTATTGATAGCGAGTACCTTGGCGAGTGGAAGCGACTGGACGGTACGGCGTCGGACCGTCCCGACGAGGACCCCGACGTGGTGTTCACGCACCTGAGCGACCTCCACGGCCAGATAACGCCCGGCTACCAGGTGTACTACGACAATCCGAAATCCAGGCCCGACTTCGACTTCGACGGGAAGGACAAGCTCATCAGGAAGGGCGGCGGCGTCCCCCTCCTGACCGCGAAACTCGACGAGCTCCGGGCGGAGTACGGCGACAGCGTGTTCACGCTGATGAGCGGCGACACCTTCCACGGCACCGCGGTCACCACCTACACCCTCGGCCGGTCGATGCTCGACCCCGTCAACCGCCACCTCCAGCCCGACGTCTACATGCCGGGCAACTGGGACTACTCCAACGAGGCCGTCGAGGACGGCAACATGGTGGACCTCATGGAGAGCCTCGACGCGCACGTGCTCGCCAACAACCTCCTCGACTGGGACAGCGAGGAGCTCATCTTCGACCCGTACACCATCGAGGACGTCGGCGGGACGAAGGTGGGCGTCGTCGGCATGACGAACGTCTACGTCGACCGGATGATGCCGCTGTTCTGGAAGGAGAAGTACAAGTTCGCCAAGCACCCGCGTCTGCTCGACGAGTACGCCAGGCAGGCGCGCGACGACGGGGCCGACGTGGTGGTCGCCATCACCGAGATCGGACTCCAGTGGATGGTCCAGGCGGCGAAGGACTTCGACTCCATCGACGTGATGTTCTCGGCTCACACCCACGAGTACACCCACGAACCCATCGTCGTCCAGGACACCGAAACCGTGGTCGTCGAGTCCGGGATGGGCGACGGCCTGGGTCGCGTCGACGTGCGGATCGCCGACGGCGAGGTCGAGTTCCGGCACAACCTCTACTGTCTCGTCGAGGACCACGAGTACACGCCGGCCCCCGACGAGGCCGCCCAGCGCACCGTCGAGGAGGTGCGCGCGCCGTTCCTCGAGGAGGACGTCCACTTCGAGCGCGGGAACGGGACGCTCGACCGCCCCATCGACACCGTCGTCGGCGAGACGGAGCAACCGCTCTACCGCCAGTCGTTCCTCGAGAGCGCCTGGAACACGCTCTACAACGACGCGCTCAAGCAGCACTTCGAGGCCGACCTGGCCATCTCGCACGGCTTCCGGTACGGCTCGGCCATCCCGGCGGGCGAGGTGACCATCGGCGACCTCTACACCTTCTTCCCGATGACGGCTCCCGTGGCGAAGGGCGACGCGTACGGCCAGCAGATCATGAACCACATGGAGGAGTTCCTGATGGACAACTTCACGCCGTACGTCTACGACCAGGAGGACGGCCGGCTCCGGAACTACTCCTCGAACGTCGAGGTCACCATCGACCCGACCGCGAAGCGCGGCCGGCGACTCGTCGAGATGACCGTCGACGGCGAGCCGATGGACCCCGAGGAGACGTACACCGTGGCGACGCTCAGGCGACCCGGCGATCCGGAGAAGGACCTCGGTAACTGCGGGTTCCCCTTCCAGAACGTCGAGATAGAGAACGGTACCATCCCGGTCGACGTGCTGATCGACCACTTCGAGCGCAACTCCCCCGTGGACTACGACGTGATGGGGCTCGTCCAGACGCCCGAGGACGGCGGTGACGTCCAGAACACCCCGGCCGACGGGCCGTATCCGCACATCCAGCCCGGCGTCGACTACGCCAACGGCGAGGAGTACACGGAGGTCTCGATGATCCCGCAGAGCAACCGCCACACCGAAGAAGGGTTCAACAGCAAGCGGTGACGCCGCGGCAGACTGCTCGCTGCCCAGCTACTCTTCTTCGGTGCGTGCAGCGTCCTCGAACGGCACGACCAGCACCGGGACCTGGCTGGCCTGGACGACACCGGACGTGTTGCTCCCGAGGTGCGACAGCATCGACGTCCCCTTCCGGCCGATGACGATGCAGTCGATGTCGTTCTCCTTCGTGTACTCGATGATCTCGTTCGCCGGGTTCCCCTGCCGGATCTCGGTGTCGGGGTCGATGCCCGCGGGCGCCATCCGGCGCATGCGGTTGAGCGCCTGCTCGCCCCGCTGTTCGACCTCGCTGTCGATGGCGTCCGGAGCTGCGGGTGCGGTGGTCGTGGGGACGATGTCCGAGACGTTGTTCACGAACAGTCCGTGTACGTCGGCACCGTGGGTCTGGGCCACGTCGTAGCCGCACTCGACCAGCGTGTCCATCGACCCGGAACCGTCCACCGGGAGCAGTATCGAATCGAACATGGTCCGGTAATCACGGCCGAATCCCATAAATGTTCACTGCGATGAAGATGCCGTCACACGTCCCGACGGCCTCGCGGAGCCCCGTGGGAGCGTTTCTGAACGGGTAACTATTTCAGGCAGGCTCTGTATACTTGTTCCCGGTGGTGTATGCCACCACACCGCAATCAAGGTGAAACCGATGCAAGCAGGTCATACGATGGGGCAGATGACCCCGCAGAGACTGATCGGTAGAATCAACCACGGAACGCCCGTCGCCGACGTCCGGTCGCGGGAGTCCTACGACCAGTGGCACATTCCAGGTGCGGTCCACCTCCCGTACGACGCCGAGGAGGACGAGTTCGGAAAAGACCCGAACGAGCTGTTCGACGAGGGGGAGACGGTCGTGACGGTCTGTGCCCACGGCAACACGAGCCGGCAGGCCGCGGCGGCCCTCTCGCGTCGCGGCTTCGACGTCGCGACGCTCGAGGACGGCATGCTGGGCTGGAGCCAGGTGTTCGACGTCGTCGACATCGACTTCGGCTCCGACCTCGTGTTCAAGCAGGCCAAGCGCGTCGCCAACGGCTGTCTGTCGTACGTACTGGGCGCCGACGGCGAGGCCATGATCGTCGACCCGGTGCAGTACACCGACGTGTTCAGGCGGAACCTCGAGGGCGACGAGCGCCTCCGGGACGAGAACGGCGGCATCGACGTGAAGTACGTCGCTCTGACGCACATCCACGCCGACCACATCTCGTCGGGCTGCGAGCTCGCCGCCGAGTACGACGCCGAACTCGTCGTCGGGGCACCCGTCTCCGACCGGACCGACCAGCCCGACGGCTGTTCGGAGTACACGCTGGTCGAGGACGGCGACGTCCTCGAGGTCGGTGGTCACGAGGTCGAGGCGCTCCACACGCCCGGCCACACGATGGAGAGCACCTCCTATCTGGTCGACGGCGACGCGATGCTCACCGGCGACACGCAGTTCGTCGACAGCGTCGGTCGACCCGACCTGGAACACGGCGACGAGGGTGCCGAGGAACACGCCGAGGTGCTCTACGAGACCATCTTCGACACGATCCTCGAACACGACGACGACGTGTCGATCTTCCCGGCCCACTACGGCGGCGGTGAGGTCGACGCCGGGACGCCGGTCACCGCGACGATCGGCGAGGTGAAGGAGACGAATCCGGCCGTCCAGAAGGACTCCCGGGAGGCGTTCGTCGACTACATCATCGAGCAACTGGGCTCGAAGCCGGCGAACCACGACGAGATCATCGCCATCAACGAGGGGAAACGAGAGGTGACCGACCCCGAGATAGAACTCGGGCCGAACAAATGCGCGGTCGACTGATGACCCACAGCCACCAGACCCAGACAACGGTACGGGTTCGTGATCACAGATGACCACCAAGGACACGGAGATCCAGCCGAGACAGTTCACGAGGAACCTGCTCGCCCTGCAGTACCGTGAGTTGATGATGGTGCTAGCCACCGGGACGGTTCTGGTGGCTACCGTCGCGTTGTTCCCCGGCGTCGATAGCATGACCGACGGGGTCAACGCCGAGGTGGGCACGCTCACCCTGCTGTTCTTCTTCGCCGTGGCCATCTTCTCCGGTGCGGTCAAGGGCGCGCTCGGTTTCGGGTACGCGCTCATCACCACGCCGGTGTTCGCGACGGTCATCGATCCGACGCTCGCAGTCGTGGTGCTGGCCATCCCGCCGTGGATGATCAACCTCTTCCAGATCGGCGAGACCAGGACCGGGTTGACCTACATCAAGCGCGAGTGGACGCTCATCCTGCTCGCCATCGTGGGCTCGTTCGCGGGCGTGTTCTTCCTCAGCACGTTCCAGACCGGCCCCGCGATACCGTTCCTCATCGGCGTGTTGCTGTTCGGCTACGTGCTGTTCGAGGTGGGCAAGGACTTCGTCGTCATCGAGAAGGCCCACAACCCTGTCGCGCTCGGAACGGTGGGGCTCGTCGAAGGGTTCCTGCTCGCCGCGGCGAACCTCGGGCCGCTGCTCCCCGCCTACCTGCACACGTTCGAGCGCGACACCGAGCGGTACGTCGGCGGTCTGTCGATGATCTTCACATTCGTCTTCACCGAACGCATCGTCCAGATGTGGTTCAACGGCCTGCTGACTCCCTACCGGCTCTGGCTGGGGTCGGCCATCGCGACCGTCACCATCGTCGGCCTCCTGCTGGGGACCTACCTCCGCCGGCTCGAGGTCGACGAAGCGAAGTTCAACTGGATCGTCATCATCATGCTGTTCATCATCTCGCTGAACATCTTCCGGAAGACCGTCCCGGCACTGTTCCTGTGACGAGAGCAAGGTCGCTGGAACAGCCCGGTTCGTCTTCCCGCTGTCCGGGAGTCACCGGCGATGCCGTCGTTCCCCCTCGCGAGCGATGGACGGACACGTGACAGCCTCCGGCCGACGTTGCTCGTGCGATTCGGCGAAAACTATAATGCAGACCAGATGCTTGGTCTGTGGTGTTAGCTAACATGGCTAGGTGGCTGAGTGACGGCAGGAGCGTACGGACGGTATCGTACCGTGAGTGACAATGATACTATGACAAACTACGGCTTCGTCATCGACAACCGGCGGTGTATCGGGTGTCACGCCTGCACGGTCGCGTGCAAGACCGAGCACGACGATCCGATCGGCGTGAACAAGACCTGGGTGAAGTACATCGAGAAGGGCGAGTTCCCCGACACGAACCGCAACTTCTCGGTGATGCGATGCAACCACTGCGACGACTCGCCGTGCACCGACGTCTGTCCGGTCACCGCGCTCTGGGAACGCGAGGACGGCATCGTCGACTTCGACACCGACCGCTGCATCGGCTGCAAGGCCTGCATGCAGGGGTGTCCCTACGACGCGCTGTACATCGACCCCGAGACGTCCACGGCCGCGAAGTGCAACTACTGCTCGCACCGCGTCGACTCGGGACGCGAACCCGCCTGCGTGACCGTCTGCCCCGAGGACGCCATCCTCGCCGGCGACCTCGAGGACCGGGACACCGACATCGCCGAGACCGTGGCCGGCGAGGAGGTACAGGCGCGCAAGCCGGAGAAGGGGACCGAGCCCAAACTGTTCTACGTCGACGGCGACGAGGGGTCGATCACCCCCGGCTCGACCGGCCGCGAGGAGCACTACATGTGGTCGGACGCTCCGAACAAGGTCGAGACCCACGGCGCGGCCCGCGAGGAGTTCGACCTCGAGAAGGCCGCCGAGTCGCTCGCCGACTCCGACGTCTCGCTCTCGACCGGCGACGACGAGGCGCGCGCCGACGGCGGCCACGCACACGCCGGGTCCGGCTGTGGCTGCGGCGGCGACTGCGGCTGTGGCGGCAACTGTTCGTGCGCCGCCGACGACGACGTCGCGTCCGACGGCGGCTACAGCACCGAGGCGTCGACCGGGACGACCAGCGAGAAGAAAGACCGGACGACGAGAGCCTACGAACTGCTCCACGAGGAGGCCCGCCGCGTCTACGACGTCGGCGAGAGCCACTACGAGTCCTGGGGCTGGGAGGTCTACTCCTACACCATGACCAAGTCCATCTCCGCCGGCGTCTTCCTGATTCCGGCGCTGCTGATGGCGGTCGGCTACATCGAACCGGACGTCGCGCTGATGGGCGCGAGTTCGCTCGTCAGCGCGGTGTTCCTCGGGTTGACCGGCGTGCTGCTCATCCTCGACCTCGAACGGCCGAAGCGATTCCACTGGGTGTTGTTGCGGCCGAACTGGAACTCCTGGCTCGTGAAGGGCGCGTACATCATCACCGCCTTCGGCGGCTTCCTCGGACTGGTGGTGCTCGGCGGCTTGCTCGAGGTCGAGGCCGTCGTGAACCCGGTCGTGCTGGCGGTCGGGTCGGTGCTGGCGGCCGCCACCGCGGTCTACACGGCGTTCCTGTTCAGCCAGTCGAAGGGCCGCGACCTCTGGCAGAGCCCCGCGATGCCCCTGCACATGCTCGTCCAGGCGTTCGTCGCCGGCGCGGCCGTCACCGCCTTCCTCGGCCTCGGCGGCTTCGACGAACTGATCGGCCCGTCGCGGCTGGTGCTGGCGGGCGGACTGGTGGCCCACTTCGGGCTGGTGGCCTCCGAGCTGTTCACCCCGCACCAGACGGAGGACGCCGAGGAGGCGGCGGCGCGCATCGCCCGCGGCCGGTTCAGCACCGCGTTCTGGGGCGGCGGCATCGTCGTGGGCATCGCCCTGCCGCTCGTCGCACTCGCGCTGAGCGCAACGCCGGTCGCGGTCGCGCTCGCCGGGGTGGCCGCCCTCGTCGGCCTGTTCGCCTACGAGTACTGCTGGATAACTGCACCGCAGACAATTTCGCTCGCATAACATGGGACACGAATTCGACCCGAGCGGCGTCGAGAAACTGGCCCAGCGGCTGGGCCTCATCTCGAACCGCACAGACGACACGAACAAGCAACGACAGCGACAGCGCGTCGACGGCGTCGAGCGCGCCGGCCCCGACGGCGAACTCTCGAGCTACCCCGACCCGTCGGAGTGGCACGACTGGACGGAGTACGAGTCCAGCGGCGAACCGCAGGACTACTCCGTCGTCCCCACGGCCTGCTTCAACTGCGAGGCGGGCTGTGGCCTGCTCACCTACATCGAGAAGGACACCGGCGAGATACGGAAGATCGAGGGGAACCCCGAGCATCCGGGGAGCCGCGGTCGCAACTGCGCGAAGGGGCCCGCCACGGTCAACCAGATCAAGGACCCACAGCGCATCGAACACCCCCTCAAGCGCGACGGCCCGCGCGGCAGCGGCCAGTGGAAGCGCGTCTCGTGGGACGAGGCGCTCGACGACATCGCCTCGGAGATGCGCGAGACCATCGAGGACGACCGCGAGAACGAGATCACCTACCACGTCGGCCGGCCCGGCCACGAGGAGTACATGGACCGGGTCATCAACGCCTGGGGGCTCGACGGCCACAACTCCCACACCAACATCTGCTCGTCGGGTGCGCGCGCCGGCTACGCCTTCTGGCACAAGTACGACCGTCCGAGCGCCGACTTCGCCAACAGCGAGTTCATCCTGCTGCTGTCGGCGCACCTGGAGTCGGGCCACTACTTCAACCCCCACGCCCAGCGCATCATCGAGGGCATGCAGGAGGGCGGGCAGCTCGCGGTGATGGACCCGCGGCTGTCGAACACGGCCGCCATGTCGGACGTCTGGATGCCGACCCAGCCCGGCAGCGAGGCGGCGGTCCTGCTCGCGATGGCGAACGTCATCCTGCAGGAAGACCTCTACGACGCCGAGTTCATGCGCCGCTGGGTGAACTGGAAACAGTTCCTCGACGAGAAGCATCCCGGCCGCGAGCGGACGTTCCAGACGTACCTCGACGTGCTCGGCGAGACCTACGCCGAGTTCACGCCGCAGTACGCCGCCCAGGAGAGCGGCGTCGACGCCGAGAAGATAGCGAAGGTCGGCCGCAAGATCGGCACTGCCGGCGACCGCTTCGCCAGCCACATCTGGCGCTCCGCGGCCTCCGGCAACAAGGGCGGCTGGCAGGTCTCGCGGACGCTGCACTTCCTGTCGGTGCTGACCGGCGCTGTCGGCACGAAGGGCGGCACCTCCCCGAACGCCTGGCACAAGTTCGACCCCGAACTCCCGAAGGAGCCGCCGCGCCAGAAGCTCTGGGACGAACTCCAGCTTCCGAAGGAGTGGCCGTTCGCCCACTACGAGATGAGCCAGCTCCTGCCCTACTTCCTGAAGGAGGGCCGCGGGAAGCTGTCGGTGTACTTCACGCGGGTGTTCAACCCGGTGTACACCTACCCGGACGGCTTCTCGTGGATCGAGGCGCTCAGCGACCAGGAGAAGGTCGGCATGCACGTGGCGCTGACGCCGACGTGGAACGAGACGGCGTACTTCGCCGACTACGTCCTGCCGATGGGTCACAGCCCCGAGCGCCACGACATCCAGAGCCAGGAGACCCACGCCGCGACCTGGGTCACCTACCGCCAGCCGGTGCTGCGGGAGTACGCCGAGCGCGAGGGCGAGGACGTCGAGCGGACCTACGAGGCCAACCCCGGCGAGGTCTGGGAGGAAGACGAGTTCTGGATGGACCTCTCCTGGCGAGTCGACGAGGACGGCGAACTCGGCATCCGCGAGTACTTCGAGAGCCCCTACGACGAGTCGGGGCAGGCCACCGCCAGCGACGGCGGGACCGCGGACGCCCGGTCGGGGACGGACGCCGATTCCGCGGCGTCGGGCGAGACGCCCGGCGACGCGGCGACTGCCGACCCGGCGGACGGCGACGGCGGCGCGGCGTCCGACGACCCGGAGCAGATGACGATCGACGAGTACTACCGGTACATCTTCGAGCACGAGGAGAACCTGGTCGAGGCCGCCGAGGAGAAGGGGATGGAGCCGCTGGAGTACATGAAACACCACGGCGCGTTCGAGGCCAAGGAGAACCAGTACGAGCTCCACGCCGACGACCTCGACCCCGCCGTGCTCGCGGAGGACGGCGTGTTCGTCGACGAGTACGACACCATCCACCGCGTGCCCGAGACGGGCGACGACGACCTCGGCGTCGACACCGTCGCAGACGACGACCTGGGCTACGAGTACGACGTCGTCGAGAGCGAGTCGGTCGCGGACATCGACACGGACGTGCTCGGCGTGCTGGTCGACGGCCAGCCCAAGCGCGGGTTCCCGACGCCGACGGGCAAACAGCAGTTCTACTCGAAGACGCTGGAGGAGTGGGGCTGGGACGACGACAAGTACACCATCCCCCACTACATCAAGTCCCACGTCCACCCCGAGAACATCGACTACGACGACGGCGAGATGGTGCTGGTGCCGACGTTCCGGCTGCCGACCGCCATCCACTCTCGCTCGTCCAACTCGAAGTGGCTCGAGGAGATCTCGCACAACAACCCGGTCTGGGTCCACACAAAGGACGCCGACCGCCTCGGCGTCGAGACGGGCGACCTCGTCCGCGTCGAGACGGAAATCGGCTACTACGTCAACGAGGTGTGGGTGACCGAGAGCATCAAGCCCGGCATCGTGGCGATGAGCCACCACATGGGCCAGTGGAAGGTCGACCGCGACGACGGCGAGGCAGACGGCGACTACGACGAGGGCGGCGACCCCTACGGGAAGGTCACCGTCGACCTCGACAACGACCAGTCGATGTGGGGGATGCGTCAGACCGAGGGCATCCATCCGTTCGAGAGCGACGACCCGGACTCCGAGCGCGTGTGGTGGACCGACGGCGGCGTCGCCCAGAACCTCACGCACGCACCCCACCCCGACCCCATCTCGGGGATGCACTGCTGGCACCAGAAGGTGACGGTCACGCCGGCGAAGGAGGACGACTACTACGGTGACATCTTCGTCGACACCGACAGGTCGATGGCGATCTACCGCGAGTGGGTCGAGGAGACCGAGCCCGCGCCCGGCCCCGACGGCCTGCGCCGCCCGAAGTGGCTGAAGCGCCCCATCGCGCCCCCGAAGACGGAGGGCGACGACGACGCCTGGTACGTCGACGGTCCCGTCGGCCGCCGCGAGCGCTGGGACCCCGAGTCGCAGTTCACCACGGACGACCCGTCGTCGACCGGGGACGACTGAGGCCCATGCACGCACGACAGCACTCGGCCGCGGACCCGGACGTGACGGGGGTCGTCCTCGCCGGCGGCCGGAGCAGCCGGTTCGGCGACGCCGACGCGAACAAGGCCGTCGCGTCGTTCGGTGGGCGCACGCTGCTCGGTCGCGTCGTCGATGCGCTCGCGGACGCCACGGACCGGTCGCCGGTCGTCGCCGTTCGCACCGCCGCGCAGCGGGAGACGTGCGCGGCGGCGCTGTCGGACCGCTGTGTGGCGTTCGCGCGCGACGATGCGGGGTTCGACGGCCCGCTCGCCGGCGTCTTCGGCGCGGCGGACGCCGTCGACGCGCCCTGGCTGTTCTGCTGTGGCTGTGACATGCCGTTGCTCTCGCCGGCGGTCGTGCGGTGGCTGGTCGACACGCTTCGGGACCGCGGTGACGCGTCCGACGCGCCCCCGGCGGCGCTTGCGGTCCGCCATCCCGACGGGACGCCGGAGCCGCTGCACGCGCTCTACCGGACGTCGGCGGTCGAACGCGTCCGGAACCGCCTCCCCTCGTCGGCCGGGCCACGGGCGTTGCTCGGATCGCTGGAGCCGGTCGTCACGGTGCCCGTGGACGCCGCGCCCGCCGGGCTACCAGTCGAGGAGTCGACGACGAACGTCAACACCAGGGCCGAACTTGCGGCGGCGTCCCCGCCGCCTGCCACACGGTGACGGGCACGCAGGAGCGTCGCTTCGGTTCGCGGTCGAGGCGAACCGCCCTGTCTTCGAGGTGAACGTCGACGACGATGCGCCACGCTACGTCGCTCGCGACCGATCTGCGACGATCGGTCAGGAATCGACCGACAGTCGACCACGGAGTACGGACATGACCACGGGGAAGACGACATGATCGGATCGAGTGCGCTGCTCACCATGGCGGTCGCCGCCGTCGCGAGCCTGTTCATGGCGTGGACCATCGGCGCGGGGTCGTCCGGTTCCACGCCGTTCGCGCCCGCCGTCGGTGCGAACGCCATCTCGGTGATGCGGGCCGGCTTCGTCGTCGGCATCTTCGGGTTCGCCGGCGCCGTCTTCCAGGGAGCGAACGTCTCGGCGACGATCGGGAAGAACCTGATCCACGGGGTCGTCCTCTCGCCGATGGCCATCGTCGTCGCGCTGGTCACCGCCGCAGCCCTGGTCGCGTTCGGGATATACACCGGCTACCCGATCGCGACCGCGTTCACTGTCACCGGTGCGGTGGTGGGCGTCGGACTCGCTCACGGCGGCGAACCGGCGTGGGAAATGTACTCGAAGATCGTCGCGCTGTGGGTCGCCGTCCCGTTCGTCGGCGGTTCGCTGGCCTACGCCACCGCGCGCCTGCTCCGGCACGAACGGATACCCGAGCAGACCGTCGTTCCGCTGCTCGCCGGCATCGTCGGTCTCACCGTCGCGAACATGAAGTTCGTCTTCCTCGGCCCGCCGGGCGAGAGCGCCTCCCTCGCCGCGACCGTCGCGGCGGGCGTCTCCCAGCTCCCGCTCGCCAGTCTGCCGCTGATGCAGGTCGCGGTGTCGCTCACGGTGGCGACGGGCTGTCGACAGGTCATCGCCTTCGACATCGACATGGACGCGACGGCGGGACAGCGTCACTTCCTGCTCGCGCTCGGTGCGCTCGTCGCGTTCTCCGCGGGCGGCAGTCAGGTCGGCCTCGCGGTCGGCCCGCTCCTGCCGCTCTGGGACTCGGTGACGTTCGGCCGCTTCTGGCTGCTGGTCGGTGGCGGTCTCGGCCTGCTCGCCGGGTCGTGGACCGGCGCGCCCCGGATGATCAAGGCGCTCGCGCAGGAGTACTCCTCGCTCGGGCCGCGGCGCTCCATCGCGGCGCTCATCCCGTCCTTCCTCATCGCGCAGACGGCCATCCTGCTCGGCATCCCCGTCTCGTTCAACGAGGTCATCGTCTCGGGAATCATCGGAAGCGGCTACGCCGCCGGCGGTACCTCGGTCAGCCAGCGCAAGATGGCGTACACGGTCGCGGCGTGGGTCGGCTCGCTCGCGCTCGCGCTCGCGGTCGGCTACGGCGCGTTCACCGCGGTCGCAGCCGTCTGACCGGGCCTGGGGGACTTCGCGCTCCGTTCCGTCGCCCCGTCAGTCCGCCACGCTGTCGACGAGGGTCACGATGTCGTCCAGGTAGCGCATCGCCTTCCAGACGTCGACCAGTCCGGACATCAGCGCGTGCTGGCTCAGCGCGTCGGGGTAGATGCGGTACTCGAGGAAGATCTGTTTCATGTCCCTGAACCGGACGTTCTCCCCGTGCTCGTCGTGGAACCCGTAGACGACCGGCACCTCGGTGAGGAGTTCGCGGATGCGCGCGACGAGTTCGTTCCGGTCGCTCTCGGGGAGGTTCCTAATGCGCGAGCGGATGTCCTCGCCGTACTCTATCTGTTGCCCGATGATGACGGGTCCCGAGGGCTGGCGTCGGATGACGTGAACGAGGATGTTCGACATCTCGATGGCGTAGTTGAACTCTGCCGCCTCGTCCGGAACCTGTTCGACGTTCTCCACGAGGTCGTCGTCGATCCACCGGTGAATCTGCTCCGCGTCGACGTTCTCCGCCATGGTCACGCACTAGACGTACGGGGATTAAAATCCCCCTGTCGAGGGGATGAAACCGGCCGTCTCCCCGACGCGTTCCGGTCCCGTCGTCCTCACTCGACGGTGTCCGGTTGCGGTATCGGGGTGCGCCCGGCAATAGATATATGGTAGCACATCACAATAATGCGGATAGACGTCCGTATGACTGACCGTCCAGAATGGATGCGCCCCGTCGATATAAACATACTCGTCTCGTTCAAGCGTACGCAACCGGACTACGTACCTCTCGTCGCGAACCGGCTCGGCATCCACCTCTCGTACGCCGAACGCCGGTGTGACCTCCTCACCGAGCACGCGTTCATCACGTCAGTGACCGACGAGGCCGTCTACCGGGTGACCGACAAGGGCGAGGCCCTTCTCACGGACGTACAGACGACGAAGACCTGACGCTGGCCCCGATTGCCGCCGGCCGTCTCCGGTGTTCTCCACCGCGTCGTCGACGGGTGCCAGCGACCGCACTGGAGCCGTCCTCGGTTCGTCCCGGCGCGGGGCCCCGTGGACGGCCTCCTACGCGTCGCCGGGGATGTCCTCGCCGAGGAGCGCCGCGACCAGCTTGCGCTCGGCCTTGCGGATGTGGCTGTGGAAGGTGGGCGCGCTGATGTCGAGCGAGTCGGCCACCTCGCCGCCCGAACTCTCGCGCGGCGAGTCGAAGAACCCCGCGTAGTACGCCGCTTCCAGCGTCGCCAGCTGGCGGTCGGTCATCGTCTCCATCACGGCCCGCCGCGCCTTGCGCTGGACGTCGGCCGTCCGGGAGACCTGCCGACGCGTCACCATCTCCGCGCCGGGGTAGGACTCCCGTACCGCGTCGATGATGGTCCGGACGTCGCCGCTCGGTGCCAGGTGGACCGTGAGGTTGTAGTCGCCGTCCTCGAACCGGGCGTGCTGGACGTAACCGCCGTGGTCTCCGATGGTGGCGGTCAGCGTCGAATCGGTCTCGACGAACTCGAACCTGGTCCTGTCGTCGGTCTCCGCGATGACGGTGAGCGATTCCCACGCGGGATGTTCCGCGACGAGCTCTTCGAGTGCCGCCGTCGAGTCGCCGGTCGCGGTCCCGTACACGAGGTACTCGTCGTCCGACAGCGGGATCGTCTGTTCGAGCGCGATCGAACCGTCCGTGGTCGACGAGACGTCGAGCCACTCGAAGACGTCCCGGACCCGGAACTGGAGTTCGACCACCTCGTCGCTCATGAGCGCGCGCTTGCGCTCGATGCTCGCGATGGCGTGGCCGACGATATCGCCGAGTTGTCCGACGACCGTGCGTTCCTGTCCCTGGAACGCCCCGTCGCGGTCGGCGTATACGCCGAGGATGGCGTACAGCGTCCCTTCGTACAGTATCGGGATGGCCGCCGCGGCACTGTAGCCGTACTCGCGCGCCTGCTCCAGCCACGGCGCGAAGTCGGGGTCGTCGAACACGTCCTCGACGACCTGTATCTCCTCGGTCTGGACCGCTCGTCCGGCCGGCCCCCTGCCGACCGACTCCTCGAAGTCCGCCGACAGCTGGATGGCGTCGAGGTATCCGTCCACGCCGGCCTCGACGAGTGGCTCGATCGACTGCTTCCTGGGATCGACCTCCGCGAGCCAGGCGAACTCGTAAGCGTCCGACTCGGCGAGTCGCTGGCAGACCGTCGTCTCTATCTCCTGGCGGGTGGACTGCTCGATGACCGCCGTCGTGATGTCGCGGACGATGGCGTTGAGGTCGTTCAACGCGGAGAGCTGCTCCCGCTGTCGTTCGAGGTGGTTCTGGTACTCGATGCGGTCGGAGATGTCGCGGATGACCCCGACGCGTCCGGTCTCCCCGTCTCCCATCTCGTAGAGGGCGAACCGGGCTTCGACGGTGAGGCGGTCGCCGTCGCGCGTCTCTATGTCCTCCTCGAATCGCGCGGTGGACCGGTCGTTCGCCCGGAGCTCTTCGTGGAGCGTTTCGGCGTGCTCCACGTCCTCGTCGTCGATAACGAGCAGCGACGGCAACTGACCCACCAGTTCCTCGCGGTCGTAGCCGGTGAGCTTCTCGAACGCGCTGTTGACCGTGACGATCCGCGAGTCGGCGTCGAGGACGTACACCCCGTCCTCGATCGTCTCGATGATGCGCTCGTAGCGCTGGAGCTCCAGCTCTCGCTCCTTTCGATCGGTGACGTCCCGGAAGTAGACCGAGAGCCCGCTCTCCGACGGGTAGGCGGTCACCGAGAGCCAGACGTCGAGCCGTTCCAGGTACTCCTCGTACATCACGGACTCCTGTTGCTCGATCGCGCGGTGGAACGCGTCGCCGGTGCGACTGTCGTCGGCTTTCGGGAAGACCTCCCAGAACTCGCGTCCGAGCAGTTCGGGAGCGCTCGTGCCGAGCATGTCCTCCGCCCGTTCGTTGACGTAGGCGAACCGCCAGTCGTCGTCCAGCGCGTAGAACGCGTCGTCGATGCGCTCGAACACCTCGTCCAGTTCGCGGCGCAGGTCCGCCTGCTGGCGTTCGAGTCGCAGCGCCTGTTCTTTGAGCTGGGTGACGTCCTGGCTCGTGGTGACCACGCGCTCGACGTCGCCGTCCTCGTTCCGGATGGGCGTCGCGTTGATCGAGAGCCAGCGACGGTTCTCGCCCGGCACCGCGAGCTGGATCTCCCAGCCGCGGACCGGCTCGCCTTTCTCGGTGACCCGGTAGAACGGACGGTCCTCGTCGGCGACCGGCTCGCCCGTCTCGTCGTAGATGTCGCGCTCCGCGGCGACGAGGCGGTCGTCCTCGTCCGGGTCGACGCCCCGCAGCGCCTGCGCGCGCTCGTTTGCCCGTTCGAGGTCGCCCTCCCGGGAGAGGACCGAGATGCCCACCGGCGACGATTCGAGGATCTGTTCGACGAGGTCGCGTTCGCGGCGGAGTTCGCGTTCGCGCTCGTTGAGCACGTCGCTGGTCCGCCGCCGTTCGGTGACGTCGTAGTAGAGCTCCACGCGTCCCCCGGCGTACCGTCCGGTTTCGATGGGCCTGCTCCGATGTTCGAGCCATCGTTCCCGTCGGTCCTCGGGGGTGACGTGGCACTCGAACGAGCGTGACGACGCGTTCTCCTCGTAGCTCTCGAACACGGTCTCCGTGAACGTCTCGGCGTCAGCGACGACGTCCCGGATGTGCTCGTCTATCAGCTCGTGCTTCGATCGCCCGACGATGTCGACGTCTTCGAGACCGAAGTACCGCTCGACCGTATCGTTCGCCCACACCACGTCGAAGTCTGCATCGAGCACGAACGCGCCGACCTCGACGTCTTCGATGACGTTGGTCACCAGCGACATCGCCTGTGACTGCGAAACGTCCGAGTCCGCTGTCGCGACTGGCCGCCACCAGATACGCCCTCGGGCGCCCACTTTCTTCGTCTCCAGGGTGCCCCGGTCGGACAGTTGCATCAGGCGGTCGTAGGCTGCACGGCGCGAACAGTCGAGTTCTTCGGCGACCTCGCTGGCCGTCAGCGGCGTTCCGGGCGGGTCCGTCTCGTGGAAGGCGGCGAGCGTCGCGTCGAGCGTCGACCCGTTCGTCGAACCCATGGCGACAGGTACGGACTCCACATCCATGGGGCTTCCGTTGACGGCGAAGATGCTTCCGACCGGCCCGTACGTAGCAGTCGGCGCCTCGAACCTTGCCGAGGAGTATCACTCGGTGGTCGTCGCGAGTGGTTCGGTCGACTCCTCCTCAGAACCGGCGAACGAGTGCGACTGCGGCCTGGTCTAATATTTTAGACCGGTATCTTATGCGGGTGGGGTGGGTCCTGTCTACACGTCCGCAGCCATCCACGCCGTCCCTCGAGAACCATGAGCAATTCAAAGAACCAGACACCGTACGACTCGATCCGAACGAGCGAGCGAAACCTGGCGCCCGACCACCTGTTCGACCTGTTCGCGAGCGAACGCCGCCGCATCCTCCTGGCGGTGCTTCACGAACGGTCGCCGCCGCTCTCGTCCGCCGAGCTCGCCGAAGCCGTGGCGGCACGGGAGGCCGACGACGCGCCTCGCGACCTCGTCGAGCGCGTCCAGGTGTCGCTGCATCACGCCCACCTCCCCAAACTCTCAGACGCCGGACTCGTCTCGTACGACCCGGCGCAGTCGGTCGTCCGTGACGTCGCCGACGGTATCGAGGCCCTTCCGTTCGTCGAGGAACGCTGAATCGCCGCCGACGCACCGTCGTCCGGCGGGGACCTGTCAGGTTCTACGCCCGCGACGTCGTCTCCGGGAGCCACATCGCGAGGCTGTACATCTCGCCGACCTCCTCCGACCCGGTCTCGGCAGCGACGTCTTCGGCCGCCGCGACCAGTTGTTCGCCCAGGTCGCCGGGGACGGCCTCGGCGTGCGACCGGACGACGTCGACGTGCGCCGAGAAGTGGGATTCGGTCCACGGGACTGGGTCGAGCAGCGTTCGCGTCCGGTCGAACTCCCAGCCGAGGCCGCCGAACAGGCGGCGGAGCCCGTCGACCGGGTAGAACGTCAGCGCCGGGCGACGGCCGGCCAGCTCCGCGGCGGCGTTCTCGATCGCGAACAGGTGCCGGACGGCGGCGTCCGTCGGTATCGGCGCGTAATCGTCGACCACGAGGTGTGCGCCGGGCGCGGCGACCCGCGTCAGTTCCTCCGCTATCGCGACGGCCGACGACGGTTCGAGGACGTTGAACAGCGCGTGCGCGGTCACGACGTCGACGGCGTCCGCGGGCAGCGGCGTCGCTTCCAGGTCTGCTTCGAGGACGGCGACGCTGGACGCCTGACCCGTCCTGTCGCGGACCTTCGTCGCGTGGTCGGCGTCGTTCGTGATCGCGTAGACGCGTTCGGCGCCGCCTTCGACCAGGGCAGCCGTCATGTTCCCCACGCCGGCGCCCGCCTCCAGGCAGGTCCGCCCGTCGACCGGCCGGTCCGCGAGCGCCGTCGTGACGGTGTCCGGTACGTTCATGAGTTCGCCATCTGGACCGTGTCCGGTCCGTGCTCTTATTGTTTGCCGTGACTGTCACGTCGCGGGAACCGGCTGCGTCGCCTCCGTTCGCCGACGGCCCGTTGCCGTCTACCGTCGTCTCGTTGCCGTCCGCCGGCGTTCAGTTCCCCTCACGGTATTACTCGTCAGTTGTATTCGTCAGACTGGCCAGTACGGCCGAAGGCGTCCACCGTCTTCCCACCCTGGAATCCGGCAGCATCCCGCTACCGGTCGCCGCCGTCGCGGGGACGCGGGCCCCGCTCGTCCGCCCCGGTCCCGTCGCTGGAGGGACACGAATATATGCGAGTCGCGTAATCACCCGGTCATGCCCTCCCGAACCGAACGCGCCGTCGACGTCACGACCGCGTCGATTCCGCTGGCCGTCGTCCCCGCCGCTGCGACCCTCCTCTCGCTCTCGAAGGTCGCTCGTGCGCTCGCGGCCAGGGGCGGTGGCGGCGCGACGTTCCCCTTCCCGACGGGGTTGCCGACGCTGTGGACGTACGTCTCGCTCCCGAACGGCCCGGGCGGTCCGGGCGGTGCCGCAGCCGGCGGCCCGCTCTCCGTCCTCGCGTTCCTGCCGCTGTTCCTGGTGGGGCTGTTGATAACGTCGGCGCTCGAGGCCGGGTTCCTCGGGGCGCTCCTGGGCCGCATCGACGACGCGCCGCCGGCGTTCGTCGAGAGCGTGGAACGGTTCACGGTGCGGATGGTCGGCGTGAACCTCGTTCGGACGGCGGTCGTGCTCGCGGCGCTCCCGTTCCTGGTGTTCCCACCGCTCGCGCTCGCCGTCGTGGTCGTCCTCTCGTACCTCGTCTACGGCCTCCCGTTCGAACTCGTCGTCAGCGACGCCCCGCTCGGCGCGGCGCTCGCATCGACCGTGGAACGTGCGCTCGACGGCGGCGCCTACGCGTCGTTCGGCTTCGCACACCTCCTCGCCGGTAGCGTTGCGTCCTTCTTCGTGACGGGGCTCGTCCGGAACACCGGCGTCCTCGGCGTCGTCCTCGGGGCCGCCATCGTCGCCGTCCCGGCAGTGTTCGTCGCTACCTACGGCCTCCTCGTCTTCCGCGGCTTCGACGGGTGAACTGCCTCCGGCGTGCCGGCGGTCGCGGACCCGCTACCGTTCAAGCGCGTCGATGGCCACCGCCGCGTTGTTCACGGGGTGGTAGCCGGGCTCGACCGCCGGCCCCTCGCGGTCCACGTCTCGCTCGTCGTCCGGTTACAGTCGCTCGTACCAGTTCCCGTACTTCGGGTCGGTCAGGTGCTCTCTGGCGTACGTCCAGCACTCGTCGTACCACTGCCAGTACGTCTCGTCGCCGGTCTCCCCGGCGAGCGCCGCCGCGCCGACGGCCTCCGCGACCGCGATGGGGCCCGAGTCGCGGGCGTCTGAGAGCGCGACGGGACGCCGGCGTCACGGCGGCGACGTCGCCGGCCGTCGCGCTCGCCGTCGTCGGGTCACTCGAGCGTGCCGAACGTGTCGACGAGTTCCCCGTCAACGAAGCGCCGCTGCTCGAACCCGAGGGCGTTCGTCAGCACGGTGTGACTCAGGAACGTCGACGTGTACTCCAGCATCCCGAACGGGTGTGCGGTACCCTGGTACGCCGGCGGGAGCATCCCGCCGAGGACGTGGACGCCCGAACCGTCGTCGCGCGCGATGGACCCCGCGGTCACGAGCGACTCCGGGCCGTCGGTGACGCCCGCGACCGTTCCGCCCGCGCGCTCGAAGGCCGCCCGGTCGACGCCGGTGACGGGTGCGTCGGAGATCGGATACCCGACCGGTGGCACGTTGTAGAGCTCGCGCTGGACGTTCCGCGTGCCTGCCAGGAGCGGATGGTCGTCGTTCCGGTCGTCGAAGTGGGGGATGAAGATGCCGAAGGTGGTGACGTCGTCCGGCGCGACGGGCGCCGCCAGGTCGTTCTCGAGCGCGCCGAGGTGGGCGACGCCGGCGTCGGTGAGGACGAGGTTGCCGCCGTTCGCCACGAACCGGTCGAGCTCGCGAACGTACGCCTCCTCGTCGGCGCCCTCGGCGTGCGAGACGACGAGGTTCTCGACCGCGAGTCGGTCGCTCCGTCCGCGGAACAGCGCACCGTCCTTCACGGCCTCGACCGTCGTCCCCGTCATCGCGTCCGTGATATTCCCGCCGCCGCGCCGGCCACGCCCGCCGTCGTTCCCCGTCGCGTCGGCGACGTACTCCGCGTAGTCGTCGAAGTACGCCAGCGGCGAGACGCTGTAGTCGCGCTGCTCGTAGCCGAAGACCGACTCGGGGTCAGGTGCGTCGACGTCGCCGCCACCGCCGGTGACGACCGTCCGCTGGACCGTCACCCGCGTCGCCCGGGTCCCGCCGACGGTCTTCACCTCGACCGTCCACTCTCCCGTGGCGGGCGACGCGACCGACCACTCTATCGTCCGTCGTCCCCGACGTTCGGTGGCGGCGTGCGTTCGAACGACGCGCCCGCTCGGGTCGCGGAGCTTCGAGAGGACGGGCCCGTCCTGCGAGTCGACCGTCACCGAGAGCTGTCGCGCGTCGCCGGGGACGGAGACCGTCGACGCGGTCCACCGTCCGTCGACCGTCACCGTCTCGCCGGTCGTCGTCGCGTCGCCCTCCTCGAAGGACAGGTCGCTCGACCGTCGCGTGAGGGCGTCGGTCTCGACGTACGCCGTGGTCGCGCCGCCCGTCCGCACGTCCGCCGTCACCTCGGTCGCGGCGTGTTCCGTCACGCTCCGGATGGCGGCCAGGTATCCGCGCACCTGCAGGTCGACCAGCCACGGCCGGAACGTCGTCCTGTCGAACACGCGGTTGTCCCACCCCATCTCGTGGGCCATCATCGTGACCCCGAGACCGCCCTGCTCCTCGGGGTGGCTCATCCAGCTGATGAGCGTCCCGGAGGTGGTGTACCGGATGGTGTCGTAGATGGTCCCGTACGTGTACGCCGAGTCCGGTTCGGGGAGGTCGATGTCGTCGGCCTCCTCCGGCGGGACGCCGAATCCGTCGATCAGGTACTCCCGATTCAGCGACGCGAACTGCTCGCGACGTGCCTCGAGGTCGCTCTCGATTTCGGCCGATATCCGGTCCTCCGTCCGGCGGTTGAGCTCGTAGACGTCGTGGAGTTCGCCGTGGTCGTACTGGTCGTTGACGATGAGTCCCTCGATGAAGCTCTCCGACCAGAACATCCCGTGGAGGTCGGACCCGTACTCGAGGTTCTCGTAGTCGCGGAGCGCCTCGACGATGTCGAGCGAGTCGGGCACGATACGCTCGTAGTCCTTCGGCGACGTCGGGACGTCGTCGTCGACGCCGGGGGCGTCGTCCGCCAGGTCCGCTCCGTTCGGCTCGGCGGGGTAGTACGCGGGGTCGATCCACCCGACGGTGGGATACCCGCGGTTCGGGTCGACGCCGGTCGCGGTCTCGCGCTTGAAGGAGTTGTGCTCCGGCTCCGGGTCCCCCGTCGGGTCGTCGTTGACGAGGTACTCCTGTCGGCGCGCCGCCCACCCGTCGGGGTTCGTGTACGCGAACAGGAGCACGACGTCGTCCAGGAGTGCCTCGACCGCCGGCTCCTCGCCTTCGAGCAGTCGCTCGACGAACCGCGACCCGGCCTCGGCTCCCGACCGCTCGTCGCCGTGGATGCTCAGCGAGAAGAACACCTTCTCCTTCTCGCGGAACGCCGCCTCGTCGTCGACGTCGTTGGTCACCTCGACGACCCACAGCTCCTTCGGGTCGGCGGCCGTCTCCGCGAAGAGGTTCTCGTGGCCGGGACTCTGGCCCCACGACCTGACCCGCACCCTGTCCTCGTGTTCGGCGGCGAGGTGCTGGACGCCGTCGATCATCTGCTCGTAGTCGATGAAGTCGACGCTGTCCTCGACGGCCGGGAACACGCCGTCGGGGTAGTGACCGAGCCGCCAGAACGGGTTCGACCCCGGCGAGTACCTGAGCCGGGTCACGACCGGAAGTTCGGTTACCTCCCCGACCTCGGCGGGCGTCAACCGGAGCCACGCTGCGGCCGTCGGTTCGTTCGTCGTCCGGAACCGCTCGTCGGCGTACTCCTCGAGCCCCTCGAACGTCGGGTGACGGAGTTCGACCAGCGTCGGGATCTCGTAGTCGTCGTCGACGCGTTCGACGACGAACCCGTAGAGGTCGGTGAGCTTCGACGACGTGGTGTCTGCCGACCCGACGCCGGAGAGGGACACCGCGCCGGCCGTCGCGGCCGACAGGCGGACGAACTGCCGTCGCGACAGCGGGGCGTCTTCGAGGCGATGCGATTCGGAACTGTGTGTGATTTCTTCCTCCATCCGAAACACGGTACCGAAGTACCATGCCGGAGTCGTCTCTCGACAACTTAAATTTAAGTATAGAATAGCAAAATTATATAATATGGGTTATAGTTCCGGCTGCTAGTTCACGGTGCAGGAACCGTCGTTCTCGACCAGCCCTCGTCGTGCCTGATAGCGCTGGCCTCGGAAACACGGCTGGCGAGACCAGTTTCGACCCTCGTCACGGTTCGTCTTTCTCCAGACCCGCGGAACCGACTCCACTCCCGGACGTCGTGCCACGTCAGGCGCTCGCGTCCACCACCGACCGCGCCGCGCTGGACGGTCGACTCGGACGCGACAGCCACGACCGTCAGTCTGTTCCGACGCTCCTCGTGACCACGGCGACGTCGCGAGTGACACCTCTCTCTGGCCGTCGGACCCGGCGTAGCCTGTCGATAATACTCAACAGTGTTACTGGCGGCACTGACTGATAATACTATCCGGGACCCCGACAGGGACGTCTGCGACGAACGTGTTCGGGACAGGCGTCTCGGAGGGCGAGGAGCAACTATCGAAGGATGACAGGAAGCGAACGCGACGACGCCGAGGAGGCGGTTCGCGACTGGGGCGAGGAGGTCCGACGCCGCGAGCTTTCGAGGGCGCTCCGGCGTCTGGAGGCCAGCGGCGAGGTGACGGCCGAGGAGCGGGCCCTCGTCGCCGTCACGTCCCGGCGCGTCGTCGCCGCGCTGATCGAGCGGTGGCTGGCGAACTGCCGGTCGGACGCCGCCGTCGCCGTGCTGGCCGACGTCGTCACGGACTAGCCGGCGATTCCGCCGACCACGGTCAGTCGCCCGTCGACTGCACCTCGACGGGCCGTCGCCGCCGATAACAGCGACACCGGTAGAGCACGCATCCCAGAAGGACGACGGCGAGTCCGACGAGCGGGACGGACGCGACGGACAGCGCGGGTCGGACGACGTGACGAACCGTCGCCACTGTCCCCGACGGGACCCCCAGCGTCGTAAGCGCCTCCGTGAGGTGCCGTGGCCTGAACGGGACGGAGAGGACGACCGTCCCTGCCGTGAGCGTTCGGGTCACGCCGGGGTCGTCGACGCAGTACAGAAGCGGCACCAGCGGGAAGTACAGGTAGAGGACGTGATGCGCGTTCGTCGCCGGTGAGACGACGAGCATCGCGACGATGGTGGCGAGGTAGGCGACCAGTCGGTCCGTTTCGGTGTGGAGTCGGGCGTACACCAGTCCGATGACGGGGAGGAGCAACAGAACGGCGATGGGCGTGTAGAGTACGGGGTCGACTGACGGGAGCAGGTTCGAGAGCGGACGACTGAGCGTCAGCCCCGAGAAGTCGGGACTCATCCCCGCCTCGAACTCGTCGACGCGGCTCCGCTCGGTGAGCAGGAAGCGCAGGTACGTCCGATGCATTTCGAGGCCGAACAGGACGACGCCCGCAGCGAGCGTCGCGGTGCACGTGGCGACGAGTCCCGCCACCGCTCGCCACGCTCGATGGCGGAGATACCAGACCCCGAGGACGACGGGGAAGAGCTTGAACGCCGTCGCGACGCCGAGCGCCGCACCGCTCAGCAGCTCCCGGTCCGCCCGGTGGGCGAGGTAGGTGACGGTGAGACCGAGCAGGACGAGGAAGTCGACCTGTCCCTGGCCGTAGACGACGAGCGGGTACGTGCTCGTCGAGCAGAACCCGACCACGAGCAGATTATCGACCGTCCGGAGTCCGACGCGCTGGTCCTCCAGGTAGCGGACCATCAGGAGGCCACAGGCGACGGCCATCCCGAGGCTGCCGGCGACCTGCAGGAGATACGCCGCCTCCCAGGGCAGCGCCGCGAAGGGGTAGAACGCGAGGACCGTGACGGGCGGGTAGACGAACTCACCTGCGCCGACCGGCGGCGAGACGCCGACGAAACTCCGACCGCGTCGGGCGAGTCCGGCGGCGAACCGATAGGCGCGGAAGTCCCAGGCGAGCGGGGCGCGCTGGGCGACGAGCAGGAAGTACGCCGGAACCGCCGTGCCGGCCAGAATGCCGACCAACAGACCGAGGCGCGGTAGCGTCCACTCGCGGGTCGGACGTCCCGGTTTGGCGCGATCCGCCATCTGTCACCGTCGAGATGGGGCGGTCGGCGTCCAGACTCGCTGCGGTTTCGGATGGAGAGAACTGACGGCAGACCGTCGGGGGACGGCGTGCGGGGAGACTGACATAGCAGGTCGACCATCGCAGGAGAGGGGGTTAATGACTGAGGGGGAATTGCAGAGTGAGAAACTCGTCGAAACCGCTATCCATCGGTCGGTCGGTGCCCGAACGTGTCAACCTAATTCGATGTACGCGGCCGTGCCGGCACCGTCACCAACGTAGCCACCCGTGGTCCGACGGTGCGAGGACGAGCGGTTGTTCGCACGGGTGTCCCGACGGAGCGTTCGGTCGGTAACGCGTCGCCGACCGTCTGTCTGTCGACGCTGTCGTCGCCAGTCGACCCCTCCGTGCTACGCCCCGGCAGTCGCGTTCATCCCCGGCGCTCCCTCGACGACGTACTGCCGCCCGGCCATCTCGTTCAGCATCTCGTCGACCGGCGCGTAGTCGTCGCGCAGCACGGGGACGTCGCCCGTCTCCTCGCTCGCCCTGTAGGGCTCGATCTCGTCAGCCAGGTCGATGCCGACGTCACGGTCCCGGTTCCGGGCCGTGAGCTCGCTCTGGGTGACGACTCCGGGGTCTTTCGTCGCGACGAGTTCGATGTTCTGCACGTGGCTCCCCGACCCGTACGTCGGGAAACTGTACACGTGGGGGAACGACGTCTCCATCGTCCGGTACTCCGCGCGGTAGAACTGCGAGGCGCTGCCCGACGGCGCGGAGATGACGTTCATGTACAGGATACCGTCGTCGGACAGGCGCTCTTTCGCCAGTTCCATGAACTCGCGCGTGGTGAGCTGGAACGGCACCTGGTCCTTCTTGAACGCGTCGACGACGACGAGGTCGTACTCGGTCTCGGTCTCCTGCAGGTACTGGCGGCCGCCGACGGTGTGGATGGACAGGTTCGCGGACTCCTCGACGTCGAAGTACTGCTTGCCCGCCCGGACGACCGCCGGGTCCACCTCGGCCACGTCGACGGTGACGTCGTACTCGTGGACGAAGTGTTTCGGCCCGGTGAACCCGCCGCCCCCGACGAACAGCACGCGGTCGATCTCGTCGGGGTCGTCTGCGAACAGGAACGGGAGGTGCATGTACCGCGAGTAGTCGAACACGTGCCGGTACGGGTCATCGAGGTCCATCGCGCTCTGGGGCTGGCCGTTCAGGTACATCGTCCGGACGCCGCGCCGGTCGGCTATCTCTAGCTTCTGGTACTGCGTCTGGGTCTCGTGGATCGTGTCGCCCGGTATCCCGCCGGTCTCCTCCTCGACCACGTCGACCGCGCCGGGCGCTGCGACGGGCGCGACCGTCAGCATCGAGACGGCGCAGACGACCGTCACCGTCTTGTGTCGGTCGACGCCCGACGTCGTCGTCAGCGAGATCGCGAACGCGGTCCCGAGCAGCAACAGCGCGAACAGCAACTCGATGGTCACCGTGGCGAACGCCGGGATGAGGACGAACGTCGTCCCGAACGCGCCGACGATACTGCCGATCGTCCCGACCGCGTACACGTGCCCGGACGCCCCGCCCACCGTCTCGGCGTCGAGCAGTTCCGCGGCGTACGGGCTGAAGAATCCGAGGATGTACGTCGGGACGGCCAGGTACGCGACGACCGCGGGCAGCGACGCGAACCGGTCGGGCAGTGGTATCGTCGAGGCGGCCGCGAGGAGCGGGTCGCCGACCCAGACGAGTCCGCCGATGTACACCGCCGTGTAGACCAGCAACCGGACGATCTTCCCCGGGGTGGCCTGCTCGTCCGCGCGTCTCCCGCCGTAGTGGTAGCCGACGCTCAGTGCGGTGAGCGAGACGCCGATGATGCTCCCCCACACGAAGATGCTGCTCCCGAACTCGGGGGCGACGACGCGACCGACGAGGATCTCGATGCCCATGCTCACGACGCCGGAGACGAACACCGCGACCTCCGGCACCGTGACACGGTCCGCGAGGCTTCGTTGAGACACTGTTCGGTGACGGTGTAGGCGTGAGCGGTAGTTAAATCCCCCCGAAGGCGCGGTGGTTGCGCGCCGATGTCGTCGTCCGTCGCCCGGCTCGGAACCGTCACCCGCTGTCCGGTTCGGACGACGGGTCGACCGCACACGTCGAACACGCCCGCGTGTGACGGTAGTAGAGCAGTCCCGCGAAGAGGACGACGCTGACCGCCCCGAGCAGCGGGCGGAGCGGGTCGAAGTACGTCATCAGTGCGGAACTGCTGAACAGCGCCAGCAGGAGGGCGTTGCAGATCGGGCACCCGAACGCCAGGAACCCGGCGACGGTGCTCAGGGTGACGACGCTGTCGTCCCCGCGCGTCTCCTCGGGGACGCGCTGGACGGTGTAGACGCCGAGGAACCCAGCCGTGAACACGAGGAAGAGGTAGTCCAGCGCAGTCCGGGGGACCATCCGGACGTAGAGCGGGTTCGGGACGAGTCCCGTGACGACGCCGAAGAGGACGAAGGCACCGACGCTCACCCCGAGTCCTTTCGCGATTCGCATCCTATCGGCGACCATCTCTGCCACGGGTTTTCGGGGCGACGGGGTTAAAAACCTCGACCGGCTTCGCCGCGTGAAAAGACGCCCGTCCGGCGGGCGCTACAGTCCGAGCAGTCGGCGCAGGCGCTCGACGGGACCGTCCGCCGTCGGCAGTTCGCGTTCGAGTTCGTCGAGTTCGTCGTCGCCGAAGCGGTCGTCGCGACGCGCCGTTCGCAGCCACTCGCTCCACTCCTCGGGCGTCAGGGTTCCCCGCGAGTCCGGTGCCCACTGTTCGCGGAGCGCGTCGCGGTCGCGGAACGGGACGTCCATGCCGCTGTCGCCCCAGTACAGCGGCGAGAGTTCGAGGGCGTACTCGTCGTCGTCCGGAAAGACGACGCGGAACGGGTAGTTGTCGTGGAGGATGACGTCCCCTTCGGTGACGGTGTCCCCGTTCGGTAGCTCGAATTCGTCGCGCATCGGCGCACACTTCGCGCTCCCGACGCTTGAGGATTCTCCCGCGGCCGCCGTGCTACACCACGGCGAGTTCCCGCGGGTAGTCGGTCAGGGTCTCGTAGCCCGTCTCGGTCACCACGACCAGGTCTTCGAGGCGGACGCCGCCGGTTCCCTGCTCGTACAGTCCAGGTTCGACCGTGACGACGTGGCCGGGCCGGAGCTCCTCGCCGCCCCAGCTGAGCTTCGGGCGTTCGTGGACGTCGAGGCCGACGCCGTGCCCGGTGCTGCTCGTGAAGCCGTCGTCGGTGGCCTCGTCGGTCCGGAGCGTGGGATACCCCTCGCGTTCGAAGACGTCGCAGACCGCGTGGTTTACCGCCGCGCCCGTGACCCCGGGCTCGACCGCGTCTAGCGCCGCGTCGAAGGCTTTGCGGGTCACGTCGTACCACTCCCGTACTTCGTCGTCCGGGTCGCCCTTCACGAACGTCCGGGTCATGTCCGCGACGTACCGCGTCTCCCGGTCGCGCGGGACGACGTCGACGATGACCGGTTCGCCCGCCTCGATGGGGCCCGTGCCGACCGCGTGACCCTGGGCGCTCTCCAGGCCGGAGGCGACGATGCACTCGTCCATCTCGCAGCCCTCGTCGCGGAGGGTCTCCTCGATGGTCCGGCGGACCCGCTCGCTCGTCAGCACCTCGTCGTCGAGATGGAGGACGCCGTCGGCGACAGTCGCACGTTCGAACATCTCCGCGGCGGCCGCCATCGCCGCCTCGTTCGCGCGCTGGGTCGCCGCGACGTGCTCGACGACCTTCTCGCCGTAGTCGAACGCCGAGAACCGGTGGACGCTGTCGGCGTCGCTGTCGGCGCTCGCCCGCGAGTACTCCAGGTCGGGGACGAGGAGTCGCACCGCGCCGTCGGCGTACAGCGTGACGAAGTTGCCCATGGCGTGGAACCCAGAGAGGTAGTGCTGGTCGCTGTCCTCGCCGTCGGCGTCGACGAGGGAGTCGTCCGTTCCTGCGTCGTCAACTGCGGATGCGTGGGGGCCATGTGGCGAACGTGAACGAAGGCGTTGATAGAGCCACACGGTCACCGGTCCGTGCGCAGTTCGTCGCGACGCCCCGCCGCAGTCGGCCGATTCAGCCGTACTTCTCCGACGGAGTTATGTAACTGTGGTGGTGGGTTTTGGACGAATGCCCGCCATCGAAACCCGCTCGTTGACGAAGCAGTACGGTTCCCTCCACGCCGTCCGCGATGTGGACCTCGTCGTCGAACGAGGCGAGGTGTTCGGCTTCCTCGGCCCGAACGGCGCGGGGAAATCCACGACCATCGACGTGCTCCTGGACCTCGTTCGCCCGACGTCGGGGTCGGTGTCCGTGCTCGGACGCGACCCACAGGAAGAACCACGGGCCGTCCGCGAACGCGTTGGCGTCCTCCCGGAGGCGTTCGGCTACTATGGGGACGCCACGGCCCGCGACCACGTCGCGTTCGCCGTCGACATGAAGCGAGCCACCGCCGACCCGAGTGCCGTTCTGGAGCGCGTCGGCCTCGCGGACGCCGCCGACCGCCGCGTCGAGGGCTTCTCGAAAGGGATGCGTCAGCGACTGGGCCTCGCGATGGCACTCGTCGGCGACCCCGACCTCCTGATCCTGGACGAACCGCTCGCCGGCCTCGATCCGACCGGCGCACGCCTGCTCCGCGACGTCGTCCGTGCCGAACGCGACCGCGGCGTCGCCGTGTTCCTCTCCAGCCACATCATGGACCAGGTCGAGACGCTCTGTGACCGCGTCGGTATCATGAACCAGGGCGAACTCGTCGCCGTCGACGACGTCGAACGTCTCCGCTCGACGGTGGCCCGACAGTCGACGTTCGTCGTCACGGTCGACGCCGTACCGGACGACCACGGCGTTGCGAACGTCGACGGCGTCGCCGACGTGACGGCCCGTGACGGGACGCTCCGGGTATCCTGCACCGACGCGACGGCCAAGGCAGCCGTCGTTCGCCGTCTCGAAGCCGCTGGGGCGACGGTGCTGGACGTCTGCAACGAGTCGACGCCGCTCGAGGAACTGTTCGTCGCACTCACCGGCTCGAACGACGAGACTGTGGATGGCCCGGCGGTCGAGGAACGGACGGTGACGATGGCATGACCCCGGACTCGCGTGCCTGGACCATCGCCCGTGAGGACTTCGAGCACGCCCGCCGCAGTCGGCTACTGTGGGGCGCGCTCGCCCTCATCTCGCTCCTCGTCGTCCCCTCCTTCTGGAGCGTCACGGGGAGTTACCACGCCGTCGACGGCCGGCCGTCGCCCCCGTTGCAGGCCGTACTGGACGTTCCCGCCTACCTGTCGACGTACCTGTTCGTCATCGTGGCTGCCCTCGCCTACGGAGCGGTCGCCGGCGAACGCGAGTCCGGAACCATCAGGCTGCTGCTCGGCCTGCCCGGAACCCGCTGCGACGTCCTCGTCGGCAAACTACTTTCGCGCGTCGGGATGCTCCTCGTCTCGGTCGTTCCTCTGCTCGCGATCTTGGCGACGACCATCGTCGTCCGCCAGGGGACGGTCCCGTTCGTCCCCTTCGCGGTCGTCGCCGCGTGGGTGCTCCTGTACGGCATAGCCTGGACGACGTTCGCGGTCGGCGCCTCCGCCGCGTTCGACTCGCGATACCGGGCGCTCGCCGCCGTCGCCGGCACGTACATCGCGTTCGCCTACAACGTGCCAATCTGGCCGGCGGTCGTCGACCCACTGCTGACCTCGCTGCTCCCTGCCGGGATGGAGTCGTACGTCCCACGCCTCAACCCGACGCTCGCGCTCTTCTACACAGGTGAGTGGCTCGTCTCACGGGTGACGCCGGTCACCGCTGATATCGGAACCGCGCCGGCGCTGGTGTCGGTCCTCGTGCTCCTGCTCGTCGGCGTCGGCGGCCCGCTGCTGGGGTACCGGCGCTTCGAACGCGCCGACCTGTGATAGCGACGGGAGCGGCTCGTTCCACACCTGCACGACCGACCGGCGGTCCGTATCGCGTGGTGGTCGGCTCTCCGATGGAGTGAACTGGTTTTATTCACCAACAGACCGAAGTCGTACTATGGTCTCCGACGCGTCACTTCGCTCGATACGTCGATGGCTCATGCTCGTCGCCCTCCTGCTCACGGTCCAGATATACTACACTGCGGCCGGGAACTAATCGGTGCCGCCCGGTGGGAACGTCGTGGGGCTGTCCATGGTCGTCCTCGGATTCTTCGTGGGCGGTTCCCTCGTCCTCTCCTTCGTGGAGAACTCCCCGGAGTAGGGCGCTCGACGGGGGAGGCCCTTCGAACTCTCCTACTCCCCGGCGTCGTTGCCGAGCAGGCGCTCGAGGAAGTCCCGCTTGCGAGCGCGCTCGGCGAGCAGGACGGAGCACTCTACGTCGTCGACGACGTCGAGGACGAGCGACCCGCGGAAGAGCCGGGAGAGCAGGCCGCGCTCGGTCGCGCCGACGACGAGCATGGTGCTGTCGGTGGCCGCTCGTTCGATGGCGGTCTCGACGTCGCCCGTCTCGACGCGCTGGTCGGCGTCCACGAGGTCGTGGCCCTCGGCCCAGTCTTCCAGGAAGGCGGTGCCCTCCTCGACGTCGTCGGCCACGTGCAGCAGCGTGACGTCGGAGTCGTACTCGGACTGCAGCAATCGCGCGATCTCGGCGGAGAGGTCCGAGTCGGGACCGCCCGCCGTCGGGACCAGGATGCGGTCCGTGTCGAACCCGCGGTCCTTCAGCACGAGGAAGTCGCAGGGGAGGTCGACGGCCAGGTCGTCGATGGCGCTCTCGACGCGGCCTGGCGACCCGTGCAGGCTCTCGCCCCAGCCCATGACGACGAGGTCGGCGTCGTGCGCCCGGGCGGCGTCGAAGATTTCCTCGAACGAGCGGTGAGAGACGATGGTGTGCGTCTCGACGTCGACGCCGAACGTATCCGCGTCGCGCTCCGCCTCGTCGAGGATGGTGTGGTAGTCCTCCTCGAGTTCCTCGACGTGGTCGGCGGCGTACTGGAGTGCGGTCTGGTCGGGCGCCGTGATGATGTGGACGGCGTCGACCGTGCCGCCGCGCTGCCTGGCGACCGCGCTCGCGAGCGTGATGAGTTCCTTCTCGTGTTTCGGGTTCGCGAGCGGCACCATGACGCGGTAGTCGCCGCCGTCGGGCTGGACGGTGCTCGCCGCTGACACCGCCGCGTCCGGCATGTCGTCCGCGCGCGAAAGGACGTACTGACTCAGGATGCCCCGTTTGTCCGCCTTGCTGCGGGCGTAGACCAGGTACCAGACGAGCCCCCCGGCGACGAACACCAGCGAGAGCGCGATCTCGATCGGTTTCATGAACGCGATCAGCCCGAACGACGTGACCGCGCCGACGATGGGGACGACGGGGTACAGCGGCACCTCGAACTCGGGCTGGTACTCCTCGACCTCGCTTTCGCGCATCACGATGAGCGCGACGTTCAGCAGGCCGTAGACGATGAGGTGGAGGACGCTCCCGGCCTTCGCGAGCGTCTTCACGTCGCCCGCGACGATGAACAGCAGGATGAGACCGCCCGTTACGGCGATGCTGCGGTACGGCGTGGCGAAGTTCGGGTGGATCTCGTTGAGCCTGGTGCTGATGAGCTTGTCCCGTCCCATCGCGAAGTTGATGCGGGAGGACGCGAGGATGGAGGCGTTCGCGCTGGACGCGGTCGCCAGCAGGCCGGCGAACGTCAGTACCGCGACGCCGGCGGCGCCGAGGCCGACGGTCCCGAAGGCGATCTCGGCGACGTCGAGCACCGGCTTGTCCGTAAACTCGGGCGTGAGCTGTCGCCAGTTGATCACGCCCATCAGGACGACCATGATGATGGCGTACATCGTGGTCACGATGAGGACGCTCCCGACGACGGCCAGCGGGAGGTTCCGTCCAGGGTTCTTCAGTTCCTCCGCGACGGTCGTGATCTTCGCAAACCCGAGGAAGGAGACGAACACCAGGCCGGTCGCTGGGAGGACGGCGGTCGCTCCGCCGGTCTCGGCCGGGAAGAACGGCCGCAGCGTCGAGAGGTCGGCCTGCAGGAAACCCAGCACGGAGAAGACGGTGAGGATGCCGACCAGCAGCGTCACGATGACGATCTGGATGCTCCCCGTCTCCTTCGCGCCGACGTAGTTGATACTGATGAACGCCAGTCCGGCCAGCAACGCGCCGAACTGGTACTCCGTCAGCCCGACCGGGCCGAGCGCGAGCGCCGGCAGCGGCAGGAACGTGGCGAGGTACTCCCCGAACCCGAGCGTGTAGAAGGCGCTCGCGAACGCCAGCCCCATCCAGTTCCCCCAGCCCGCTATCGACCCGAACAGCGGCCCGAGGGCGTGGTTGACGTAGTAGTAGCTCCCGCCCGCCTTCGGCATCGCGGTGCCGAGTTCGGACGCCGACAGCGCGGTGAACAGCGAGATGATCCCCCCGACCACGAAGGACAGGGCGACGGCAGGGCCGGCCGCCGCGGCTGCCTGCCCCGGCAGCACGAAGATGCCGGCGCCGATCATCGTCCCCACGCCGATGGTGAGCGCGGACAGCAGTCCGAGGTCCTTCGCGAGCTCCTCGTCCTGGCCTGTCATCCGTCGTCCTCCCCGGGGAGTGCGACGACGGGGCGGTCGGCCTCGGTCAGCAGGCGGAGCGACCGGTCGCCGCTCAGGAACTTCACGACGCGGCCCCCCTCGCGCGGTCGGAAGACGATGGCGCTGGCGTCCAGTTCCTCCGCCACCTCGACGATGCCCGCGACCACGTCCCGTCGGTAGGCCGTCGCCGTCTCGGCGTCGGGGAACGTCTCTCGGAACGCCTCGAACGCGTCCGCCGCGACCGCCTCGGATTGCTCGACCGGCGTCTTGTCAGGCACGCCCTCGCCCTTCTCGACCACGTGGACAACCGTGACGCTTTCAACGTCGTACGGCTCGAGCGCGGACGCCGTCGCGTGGGCATCCGCCGCGTCGGCGACGGGGACGACGACCGACTCGTCGAACGAGCGGCTCATCCGCGCACTCCGGGTTCGACCGGTCGCAGGCGTCCGCCACCCGGTGGGGCTGCGGTGGCGTTTCCCGTGCGAGCGTCGTCCGCTACCGCGCTGGCAGCGACGCGCTGCCGGTAGCGCGTCCGCGTCGGGAGAGTCTCGGAAGTGGGATCGCGTGTCGTCGCTGTCATTGTGCGACGCTTTCGAACCGTGATGCATAAAATACCTTGAGTTCCGCGCCAGCCATGGGACCACGGCGTCCACTCCGCCCGTCCAGTGAACGGTCATGCTTTATGTCCCGGGCGGCCCGTGCACCGACCGTGCCCCCCATTTCCCGTCGCACCATCCTCGCGTCCCTCGGCTCTGTCGCCGTCGCTGGCCTCGCGGGGTGTTCGTCACTCCAGTCCGCCCGCCCGCCGGGAGCCTCCGCTTCGAGAACGACCACGACCTGCCGCACGCGATCGCCGTGCGCGTCACCGACATCGGCTCGGACCCCGGCGACGGCCCCGGCGCAGTCGTCGGCGACCCCGTCGTCGTCCCCGCCCATCGGAACCTGACGGCGTCGACGACGATCGAATCCGGCGAGCGTCAGACGTACGAGGGCGTCTTCACCGAGCCGGTCTGGTACGCCGTCGCGTTCACCGTCGACGGGCGGGAACCGGCGAACGACGCGGGCGTGACGGCGTTCCATCCCGCTCCCTCGACGGACGAGAGAGGTTCCTTCCTCTCCGGGAAGGTGTACCCGTCCGGTGACTTCTCGTGGGTAGTCAGCAGCACCGGGGACGGCGGTCCGTTCTAGGTCCTGACCTGCGGTCCGTGCCGATCGCCGTCCCCCGAGGTCATCCCGTTCGTGGTGGCGTCGGACGAAGCCCACCGGTCAGTTCAGCCGAACTCCGGCCGCAGGAGCCTGATGGTGAGCATCAGTCCGATACCGACGAGGAACACGACGAAGTAGAGGAACGACTGCCGAACGTTCGCTTCGCGTTTGATCTCTGGGACGAGGTCCGAACTCGCGATGTAGATGAAGTTGCCCGCCGCAAACGGGAGCAGCACGGTTGGGACCTCCCCGATGTACCCCTGGAGTGCGATGCCGACGACGCCCCCGACGATGACCGTCGCCTGGGTGAGGTAGTTCAGCACGAGCGCCTGCCAGCGGCCGAAACCCCCGTACACGAGGACGCCGAAGTCCCCGATCTCCTGTGGGACCTCGTGGAGCGCGATCGCCAGGGAGGTGGTGATGCCGAACGAGACGGAGACGAGGAAGGCGGCCGCGATGACGAGTCCGTCGATGAAGTTGTGCAAGGTGTCGGAGACGAGGACGAGATACGAGACCGGTTCGCGGTCGTGCGTGGTCGCGTGGTGGTGATGCCAGTTCAGGAACTGTTCGAGTACGTAGAACAGGCAGAACCCACCGATGAGATACAGGAACAGCGGGAGGGTATCGGCGGTCCCGACGTCGGCGATCGCCTGTGGGAGGAGGTGGAGGAACGCGCCACCCATGAGGCTGCCGGCCGCCAGGGCGACCATCCCCAGCAGTATCCGGTCGAGCAGTTCGGCCCGTAACACCAGCGTGAGGACGCCGGTCCACGCGGTCAGACTGATCGTGAACGTCGCGACGACGGTCCAGCCGAACGGCCCCATCGGTCCGGTCACACCGTGGTTCGCCGGACGTATAGTTCCGCCCCCGAAGTCGTCGGTCCAGCGACGACGGTACCGCGACGGACGCGTCAGTCCGCCCACTGATTTATTGGTGGCGATGACGTAGTCCGTCCACCATGGACCCAGTCCGGAGCAGTCTCGGCGGTGGCGTCGCCGGGACAGGCGTGTTGACCATCCTGTTGCTGGTCGGCGACGTGCTGCTTGGTGGGTACGACTTCTTCCTCTTCGCGACCGTCGAGAACCTCTGTGCCGTCGGCCCGCCGCTGTGTCTCGCCGGCGGTACCACGGCGACACTGCTGACGTATCTCGTGTACGTCGTGCTGTTCGCGATCGCGTGGCCGCTGTTCTTCGCCGGATTCACGTGGGGGCTGCCGGGCGAATCCGGCGTCACACACGGCCTCGTGTTCGCGCTCGTCCTCTGGACCGGGTACGCGACCACCGTCGTCTACCAGATCGAACTCGCTGACCTGACGCTCGTCGATGGATTCCCGTTGCTGCTGGGCACGCTGCTCGCCTACCTCGGCTACGGGCTCGTGCTCGGCGGCGTGTACGACCGACTCGCCGAACACCGAACGTTCACTACCGCAGGGTAGAGCAGACGAGAACTCGATTCACGTTCCGGGCGCGGCGCGAGCGTGCGACCACGGTCGACGGCCGAGACCCGGGGTACGACGCGGGCGAGACGGCGTTCCATCCCGCTCCATCGGCCGGGGGACGTTCCTCACGGGGACGGTGTAGGCGTCCGGCGACCGCTCCTGGGACGCCAGCAGCACCGGGAACGACGGGCCCTTTCAGAGGCGGTCACCCGCGGTACCGCGGCGGCCGCTCCCAAAGAAATTTGTCACGTTGACGGTTTGTTCCACTCAGGATGGAGCGTCTCGAAGACGTCTACGGGCACGAACCCGGGGAGACCGACGACTCTCGCTTCGCTCTCTCCCCGGAAGCGTACGCCGTCGACCTCCTCGCCGTCGCCGCCGTCGCGGTCGTCCTCGTGCTGGTCATGGAAACGCGCGCGCCGTTCCGCACCTCGCTCGTCCTCGACTACGCCGACCCGGCGCTCCACGCGCTCTACACCACCCACTTCGTCCACGGTTCGACGGCCCACCTCCGCGGCAACCTGACCGCCTACCTCGTCGTCGTCCCGCTCACCTACCTCGTCAGCCTCGAGGCGGGCCGCCACCGCGAGTTCCGCCGCGGCTTCCTCGCCGTCCTCTTCGTCGTCCCGCCGCTCGTCTCGCTGGTGAGCCTGTTCGGCCTGGACCTCGCCGTCGAGGCGCTGCTGGACTTCGACCCGGACGTACAGACCAGCCGCGGCTTCTCGTCGCTGGTCGGCGCGTTCGCCGGCGTGCTCCTCGTCGCGACCGCCGACCTCCTGCGGACCGCCACCGACCGGGACGGCCCGCTCTGGCCCGTCGTCGGCGTCCTGTTCTGTTACGGACTGGCGGTCGCGTTCCTCGACGTCTTCCGCTACACCGCGGGTCCGCTCGCGGTCGTGCTGGTGGCGCTGCCGCTGCTGTACGCCGTCTGGCTGCTCCGGACGGTCGAACGGGTCTACCGACTCCGAGAGACCGTCCTGTCGGCCGACGCGGTCCGGCGGCGACCGGTGGCACTGGGACTGCTCGTAACGAGCGCGGTCGTCTCCGGGTGGGCCGTGGCGAAACTGCTGGCGTTCCCGCCGTTCGCCGGCGGAACGAACACGCTGGCGCACCTGACTGGGTTGCTGCTCGGCGTCTGCTGTTCCGCGCTGCAACTGGGGGAGCTTCGACCGCGGGACCTCCGTTAGCGCGCGCGGTCCGGTACGTCCACGTCCAAGTGATAGACCTGTCCACCTACTGTATGCACAGTATCCGGATGATGCTGTTCGGTATCGCCATCGCCCTCGCCAGCGGTTTCTTGCTTCTCGGTCAACTGACGACCGGAGTGACCTACAGCCTGGGTGACAGTTCGATGACCCTGGGTGTCGTCCTCGGACTCGTCATCGTCCCGGTCGGACTGGTGGCCGGTTTCGGCGACGAGTAGGACCTGACGCTGCACGCCGGCGGCCCGCGTCCACGGTTCTCACCCTGCGAACCCTGACAGTCCGGCCTCGCGGGTGTCGTCGATGAACGAGGTGAGGTAGCGGCCGAAGGGCGTGCCGCCCGTTCCCTCCTGTTCGTCGACCTGCCCGACGAGGTAGGTCTCGACGACGTCGACGTGGTGCTCGCGGAAGGTGACCATGCGGTCGATGCAGTCGTCGTACGCCTCGCGGAGGTCGTCGCCCGCGGTCGCGGCGAAGTCCCGAACGTCTGGTCCGCGGTCGGCCGCCTCGACGAACGCGCGGTGACCCGGCGGCATGTCCCGCCGGAGTTCCAGGAGGTGGTCCACGAGCGGATTGTCGCCGTGGTCGACCCCGAGCGCGGCGTCGAGCGCGGGGAAGATGCTCGACTGCGCGCCGGACGCGCCGCGGAACGACTGCGAGCCGTCGAGGGCGTCGACGCCATCGTATCGGACGCCGGAGATGGACCCGAGGTACGGCCGGACCCCCTGGCCGTACGCCTCGGGGTCGTTGCGCTCCGGCATCCGGTCGAGGATGCGGGTGACGTCGTCCAGGGCGTCCGCAATCGTCCCCAGTGCCTCCCGGACCCGCTCCTCGTCGTCGTCGCGGACGCCCTGCTGTGCGTCGCCGATGGCACCGACGGCCGGCCCGGCGGCGCTCTCGATGGCGACGTGGACGGCGACGAACCACCGCTCGTCCTGGACGTCGAAGAACCGTGCGAGCGGGGCCACGTTGGGTGGACTCGTCCCCCCGTTCGTGTCCTCGCGCGTCCAGTTGTGCAGCACGTAGGCGTCGTAGGAGAGCACGGGCGTCCGGCCGAGCCGGTCGGTCGCTTCGTAGAGCGGGACGGCGACGCCAGCGGGAATCGCGTCGACCGTCGGAGCGTCGTTCCTGTGCACGTACGCGTTCGCGAGGAGGCCGGCGACGGTGTAGACCCGGTGCAGTTCGCGCCGGGACAGGTCGTCGAACGCCCCGGGTGGCGGCGCCTCCAGGTTCCGGACGGTCGGCCCGAGGCGGTCCCGCTCCAGCAGGTTCGAGAGGTCGTCGCCCGCCGTCTCGAGTCGGCGTAACCGGGGATGCCCCGCCGTTTCGAGCGACGCGAGCGGATCGATATCGGGGAGGAATCCCCGCTCCGGACTCACCCCGAACTGCTCGTGATCGAGCGTCTCGACCTGCTCGGACATGACGGGAACGGGAATCGACACGATGGTAGTAAAAGATGAAGGTCCGTTCAAGTACCATCTCTGCGGGTAACGTTACAGGGCCACACACTACTGGGTGCTGATGGTCGTTGTCCGCCTGTTTCTGTGGGTGGTGAACGTTACCGTCCACCGAAGGCGTAGATGGGTGTCTGCTCCCGGACGAAAGTGTCGCTCGCGGCGCGTGCAGGCGTCGCTCGACCCGGGAGTCCGAAAAAGACAACCGGGCGGGCGTCGGACTCCGACCATGGGCTACGAGTTCGAATCCGGGGTCGAGCACGCCCGCGAGCGCGACGCGGCGGCCTCGCTCGACTACCGGGAGCGGTTTCACCTCCCCGACGGTATCTATCTCGACGGCAACTCCCTCGGCCCGCTGTCGACCGACGCCGAGCAGATGCTCCAGCACGTCGTCGACGAGTGGCGCGACCTCGGCATCCGTGGCTGGACCGAGGGCGACCCGCCGTGGTTCTACTACGGGGAGCACGTCGGCGACCGCCTCGCCTCCCTCGTGGGAGCGCGCGAGGAGGAGGTCGTCGTGGCCAACTCCACGACCGTCAACATCCACACGCTCGTCGGCACCTTCCTCGACCGCTGCGAGCGCGAGGGCCGCGGTCGCAAGGTCGTCGTGAACGAACTCGACTTCCCGACCGACCACTACGCCATCCGCTCGCAGTTGCGCGTCCGCGGACTCGACCCCGACGAGCACCTGGTGGTCGTCGAATCGCGCGACGGGCGGACCATCCGCGAGGACGACGTCGCCGCCGCGCTCGACGAGCACGACGACGTCGGCATCGTGTTCATGCCCTCCGTCTTCTACCGCTCGGGCCAGCTGCTCGACGTCGAGCGCGTCACCGAACTCGCCCACGACCACGACGCCTACGCCGGCTTCGACCTCGCCCACTCCGTGGGCGTCGTCCCCCACTCGCTGGCCGACCGCGGCGTCGACTTCGCCGTCTGGTGTCACTACAAGTACCTGAACGCCGGGCCCGGCGCCGTCGCTGGCCTGTACGTCCACCGCGACTACCACGGCGAGGTGCCAACGCTCGCCGGCTGGTGGGGGCACGAGAAGGAGACGCAGTTCGAGATGCGGACCACCTACACGCCGGCGCAGTCGGCGGGCGCCTGGCAGACCGGCACCATCCCCATCCTGAGCGCCGCGCCCCTGGCTGGCGTGCTCGACGTCGTCGACGAGGCCGGCATCGAGGCGCTACGCGACCGCTCGCTCGAACTCACGGCGTACCTCGCCTACCTCGTGGACGAGCGCCTCCCCGACTGCACCGTCGGCACGCCGCGCGACCCCGAGCGGCGCGGCGGGCACGTCGCCGTCGAACACCCGGAGGCGTACCGCGTCAGCGAGGCGCTCACGGAGCGCGACGTCGTCGTCGACTTCCGCCCGCCGAACGTCGTCCGCGTCTGTCCGTCCCCGCTGTACGTCGGCTTCGAGGACGTCTGGAACGCCGTCGAACACCTCCGCGAGATCGTCGTCGGCCGCGAGTACGAACGCTTCGAGCGGCGTGGCGGCGGCGTGACCTGACCCGCACACCTGCCCCGCGTTCTCGGTGGGGCTCGCCTCCGGCCGTCCCGGTCTGCGACCGCTTTCGCCGCCGCTAGACTGCGCCTACCGGACCCCCGCCGTCGGTAAGCGGTCGTTACCGGTGACGGGCTGCCCCAACTCTCCGCTGCACGTGCCAGCAGCGAAAATTAGCGGCGTCGACCGTTGACGCAACCGTCGACACACTATTGTGTTATCGTGTCTCATACCCGTCGTCATGTTGGACGACCAGAGCATCCAGCGCCAGCACGTCCCTGTCGAGCGGTTCCCGGACCCGGCGAACCGCCCGGACCTCGTCCACGCGCTGCCGGAACTCCACTACCCCGAGCGCCTCAACGCGGCGACGGGGTTCGTCGACCGGCACGTCGAGGCCGGCCGCGGCGACGCTCCCGCCATCCACTTCGAGGGCGAGACGATCACGTACGCCGACCTCCAGGAGCGGGTGGACCGACTCGGCAACGCCCTCCGGGGCGTCGGCGTCGAACCGGGCGAGCGCGTCTTCGTCCGCTTCCCGAACCGCCCGGAGTTCGCCGTCGGCGTCCTCGCGACCCAGAAGGTCGGCGCGATACCGGTCCCGTCGATGAAGCTCCTCCAGGCGAAGGAGGTGACCCACGTCGTCGAGGACGCCGGGACGACGACCGCGCTCGTCCACGACGGCCTCCTCGACCCCGTCGAGGCGGCGATGGCGGAGTCCGACGCGCTAGAGACGGTCGTCGTCGCCGACCGGGCGGGCGTCGACCACGACTACCGCGACTACGACGCCCTCGTCGCCGACGCCGCGCCGGCCCTCGACACCGCCGACACCCGTCGCGACGACCTCTCGATGCTCGCGTACACGAGTGGGACGACCGGCCGCCCGAAGGGGACCATCCACACGCACCGCCAGATGCTCGCCATCGCAGACGGGTACGCCCGCTACTGCCTCGACCCGTCGCCGGACGACGTCTTCACCGGGAACCCGCCGCTGGCGTTCACCTTCGGATACGGGATGCTCGTCGCGTTCCCGCTCCGGTTCGGCGCGAGCACCGTCCTCGTCCAGGACCCCGGACCCGACGACCTGCTCGACGCCGTCGAGGCTCACGACGTCACCGTCATCGGGTCCATCCCCACCGCCTACAACGAACTGCTCGGCGACCACGCCGACCGTCTCACAGACGTGGACGCCTCCTCGCTGCGCCTCGGCGTGAGCGCCGGGGAGCCGCTGCCGCCGAGCACCTTCGAGGGCATCGAAGACGCGCTCGGCATCGAACTCCTCGACGGCATCGGGACGACGGAGATGCTGCACATCTTCGTCAGTCACCGCGACGGCGACGACGTCGACCCGTCGGCGACCGGGTTCCCCGTCCCCGGATACGAGTGCAAGGTCGTCGACCCTGACTCCGGCGAAGCGGCCGACCGCGGCGAGGCGGGCCTGCTCGCCGTGCGCGGCCCGACCGGCGTCGACTACTGGGACCGCCCGGACGAGCAGGCGGGCGCCGTCCGCGACGGCTGGAGCGTCCCGGGCGACGTGTTCGTCTACCGCGACGACGGCCGCTTCGAGTACAAGTCCCGACGGGGGGACCTCATCATCGCCAGCGGCTACAACGTCCCCGGCCCCGAGGTCGAGAACGTCCTCCAGGAGCGCGAGGAGGTGTACGTCGCCGCCGTCGTCGGCAGCCCCGACGGCCAGGGCGGCACTGTCGTCAAGGCGTTCGTCGTCACGGCAGAGAGCCACGACCCCTCTCCGGACCTGACCGACTCGTTGCAGTCGCACGTCAAAGAGCGCATCGCCCCCTACAAGTACCCGCGCGAGGTCGAGTACGTCGACGACCTCCCGACGACCGAGACCGGCAAGATACGGCGCGAGCGCCTCCGCGAGCGGGAACGGGAGCGGTACGGGGGGGTAGCCGGCGGTCGCTGAAGTTGCGGCTGTAACGACGCTCGGCGACCCGCGTCCTCCCGGGTCACGCGCGGCAACGGCACCGCGTTCGCAGTGGATGGGTCCGGGTCTAAGCAGACGAGGCCTGCGTTCTCAGTGGTCGTCCGTGGGCTCTATCCGGACGTCACCGTCGGAGGTGACGGTCACGACGTGGTCGACGTACTGGAACGTGACCTGGCCCGAATCGGTCCGGAACAGGTCGTCGAGCGCATCGAGGTCGACCGTCTCGTAGAGCGGTTGTCCCTCGGCTTCGTCGATACCTTCGAAGTCGGAGATCGCGCGAAGCACGGCTTCGCTCAGTCGCTTCTCGGTGTCAGACATGTACCCACTCGTCCTCTATGGAGAGTCCCAACCACTTGTGCAAAAAGCGTGCCTATCCGTGGCGGCGACCGCCTGAAGTAGGGGCCGATAACCCCACTCTCCAGGGAGTCCCTCCTGTCCGTTCCGGTTCGGTTCGGCGAGTGCCCTCCCGTGCTGCTGGTCTTTCTTGTCGAACGGACGGGGGACTGCACGTTTCCGGTGCCGACGACGTCCTGCCGCGGACCTGTCCCAGTTCGAGATAATCGCCATCAGGAATAAGTACTGTGAGCTTACTGGTCTTCTTTACGATAGTTATGCTCCCCTCCCGATCGCCGCTTCGCGGCGACGACGCTCCGCCGGACATCGACACCTACCTCCAGCGACTCAAACGGCAGGGGAGCCTCCTGCTCGTCACCGGCACCGTCGACGAGACGATATCGGGTATCGCGACGCGCCGTCTCCTCGGCGACCCGCACTGCGACCGGAAGCGCGTGCTCGCGTTCGCCGACGCCGTCTCCGACGACTACGTCGACTACTGTCTCCCTTCCGGGACGACCAGGCGTGACGCGGACGTCCGGGTCGCCACGCCGGACGGCACGCGACGCGGCGATCCGGAATCGGAGGGCGACGCCGCCGGACGCGTCGACCGGACGGACGCCGAGCGCCTCCGGCGAGGACTGACGCGGGCGATCGCCGGTTTCGACGCGAACGTCGACCTGGACCCGGCCGAACTCCGGGTCGGCGTCGTGACGCTCGTGCCGTTCCTCGACGCGACCGATCGGTCAGGGGTCGAGCGTCTGGTCCGGACGCTCGGGGAGATAGTTCGCGGCCTCGACGGGATGGCCCACGTCCACCTGCCGGTGGCCGACACCGCGCCGGTCGTCGACGACCTGTCGCCGCTGTTCGACGCGCGCATCGAACTCCGACAGCGGGAGACCTTCCTTCCGGAACAGCGCTGGCACGTCCCCCGGTACGGCATCACGACCGTCTGGACGGAGATCTGACGCGGCCCGTCGTCAGCGGCTGGCGATCCGCGGCGCGACCTGGTACCTGACGCTCCCGTCACCGCCGGCGAACTCGTACCGTGCCTCGAGCGGCTGCTCGGTGCCGAGCTGGAGGGTCACCTCGACGTCGCCCGGTAGCTCGCCGTCGATGTCGCGCAGGTAGTCGACGGAGAACAGCGAATGGGCGTCGCCGGGCTCGAACGCGACGCAGTCCGCCGCGTCATGCGTCAGGGAGACGTCGTCGGTGTCGCCGTCCGCCGTGGCGTAGAACCGCTCCTCGCCCGCGTCGATGCCGAAGGCGACGTGGTCGGACACCATGTCGGCAGCCTCCACCGCGCGATGTATCTCGTCGCCGGCGAGCACCACCTCGCCGCTGTGGTCGAACGTCATCGCGTCGGTGTCCGGCGGCGACCGGACCGACTCCGGGTCGACGAGTCCCAGCGTGTACTCCAGGTCGCCGACGGCGATGTCGAGGGTGCGCGTCTCGGCGTCGAGTCGCACCCTCACGAGCTGTCCCCGGTCGGCCATGCCGACGACCTCGCCCAGGCGGGTCAGGTCGACGCCGAGTCGCCCGCCGGTCGCGTCGTACGACTCGAACGCTTCGGCCGGCAGTTCGAGGTCGACGGCGGCGACCGTCGCGGGGTCCATCGCCGCGATGCGGATGCCGTCGGCGTCGAGGCGGACGCGACACTCGTCGACGACCGTCCTGACGAGCGCGACTGTTCGCTGTATCGTTTCGGCGTCGACGACCGCGTGGAACGCCGATTCCGCTGCTCCGTTCGAGCCGACCTCCCGCTCGGTAGTGGCCATGACATGTCGTGCTACCTACTGTTGTATAATGGTTTCGCCGCAACTGGCGTTGATAATCTGAAATGGGTTATCGTTATATGTGTAGAAACCCGATGGTAACCCGAAATAGATTATGGCTGGCGACGAACGCGACCGCGGCATCCTCAGCGAGTCGGACAGGAAGTACCTCCGGGGCGAGACGACCCTGGGGAGCGTCCAGTCGGAGCGGAACACGCGCGCTCGCATCCGCGACCGCGTGTACGACGCGCTCCTCGACTTCGAACTCCTCGTCGACCGACTGGACGACCACGACCGACGGCTCGTCTTCGAGAATCGCCCGGAGGGAACCGAGACGTTCGACGCGCTGGTGTCCGCGGTCGCGTTCTGCTACCGGGCGACGAGCGACACCGGCCTGGACTTCGAGACGGTCCTGACGGAGGGCATCAACGTCGCCGAGGCGAAAGCGGACCGCGCCGCGACGGTCCAGTTCGACCTGACGTTCCAGAGCCTCACCGTCGACCAGCTACGCACCAAGCTGGAACGCGGGAAGGAACTGACGCTCACCGAACTCGCGTACCTCCACGAGAGCGACGACGTCCGGATGGACGAACTGGCGCACTACTTCGCCGACTCCGAGGACGCGACGGCGGAGATCGACGACGGACGGATCCAGTCGAAGGTCACGAGCTTCGGCGCTGACGGTACGTCCGACGGCGATTGACCAGCCGTCACTCCTGGTCGTCCACCAGGACCTCCTCGATGAGGCGGGCGGAGCCGCGCTTGAGGCGTCCGCTGGCCGCCGTCCGCGAGACGCCGAGCAGCGACGCGACCTCCTCGAGGCTCGTCTCGCGCGGGTCGTCGTAGTAGCCGTTCCGGTAGGCGGTCACCAGCGCCTCTATCTGGGACCCCGTCAGGCCGAACGCCGACTGGGGGTCGCTGTCCTCTATCTGCTGCACTTCGAGGACGTCCAGCCGTATCGACCGCTCGTCGGCGTACTCGTCGAGCGCGTACAGCGAGGCGTGGTCGACGAGGTGCAGGTGGAGCCGCCAGCCGTTGGAGTGGCTGCGCGAGTCGAGCGTGAGCGCGCCCATCTCCGTGGTCGCCGGCGAGATCAGCTTCGTCTGTTCGCTGTACTCGATGCGGTACGTTCGGCGGTCGTCGGACTCGGCGACCGTCGCGAAGTCGTCGACGGTGTGGTCCTCCTCCAGCGCCGCCTCCACCTCGTCGAAGTCGGGCGCTTCGATCCAGAAGTAGTGCACGTCGTGCTGTGGGTCGGTGCTCGCGTCGGAGACGACGCCGATGTCGGCGTGTGGGAGCGAGCGGATCGTGTGGACTAGCGCCAGGTCCGGATGCTCCACGTACACTTGAGTCGATATCACCATCGTTCTCCCCTTCGAAGACCGTCTCGTCCCTCACGCGTCAGACCGCCGTTCGTCTGGCAGGTGGGGGGAGATACGGTAGCATTGCACAAACTTCTTTGGAATAGTTAAATTCCCTATCGTTATGGTTTACCGTTCGGGTGGGTCCACGACGAGGCTGCCGCCGATGAGCGCCTTCATCCCCCGCTTGAGCCGCCCCGCGACCGCCGACGGCGAGTGGTCGAGCGAGTCGGCGAGTTCCTGGAGGGAGGTCTCGCGCGGTTCGGCGAAGTACCCCTGTTCGTAGGCCGCGAGCAGCGCCGTCCGTTGTTCGTCCGTGAGCGCGTCGGCCGCGGGGTAGGTCGTGTCGACGGACCCCTGCTTGCGGAGGTCGAGCACCTCCAGTTCGAACCCCTCGTCGCGAGCGAACTGCCAGATCGCGTGCACCGCCTCGCGGTCGGGCAGCAGCCAGCGTTCGTGCCAGCCGCGGAGGCCCGACCCGGGTGCCGAACTCCGCGCGTCCACGACGAACCCTCCCTCGCCGGTCACCCGCGGGCCGAGCAGCTTCGTCTCCGGGGCGAACTCGATGCCCCACAGGTTCCGGTCCTCGAACTCGGGCATCGGCGTCACCTCGCGCACCGTGTGGTCGCGTTCGAGCACCGCCTGCACCTCCTCGGGACCGTCGTGGTCGAGCGCGAGGAAGTACCGGTTCCGCTGTGGTTCCGTGCTCGCCTCGCGGACGACCGTGACGTCGAGGTCCGGGAGGTCGCGGAGGGTGTCGGCGAGCGCTCCGTCCTCGTGCGCGAACCTGATCTCGGTGATGGTAGCCATCGTGGTGGTCACGGCCGTTCAGTACGATAACGCGGACCACCCCCTTGATTCTGTTGCACTCCCAGAACACCGCGGGAACGTTCGACTCCGACCGACGAACTGCCGGGTGCGTCGGACCGCGGACCGAGAACGGAACGTTTCGGAACGGATAAATGAAGGCTAGCGCCCAGTTCGAACATGCCTGGCCCCGCTTTCACGACCGGCGACGACGTCTCCCTCCACCCCATCGAGGCCGAAGACCACGAGTTCGTCCAGTACGGCCGCAACCACCCCGATGTGCGGGTGCCGCTCCTGGACACCGCCATCCGGTCGACCGACGACGTCGCGGAGGAACTCGACGACGCCGAGTACCGGTTCCTCGTCTGTCGGTCGGGCGACGACCCGGAACCCGTCGGTGTGGTCGCGTTCGGGTGGGTCGCCGAATCGAAGCAGGTCGGGTTCCTGATGTACTGGATAGCGCCCGAACACCAGGGGAACGGCTACGTCACCGAGGCGGCGGAGCTGTTTCTCGACTACGCGTTCCGCGAGCGCGGCTTCCACAAGGTCAACGCGCACGTGGCCGCGTCGAACGACGCGTCCGCCGCCGTGCTGGAGAAGCTCGGCTTCGAGCACGAGGGAACCCGCCGTCAGGAGTGCTTCGTCGACGGTGCCTGGGAGGACGAACACCTGTACGGCCTGCTCGCCGACGAGTGGTTCGACGGCTGAGGAGTCCAGCCGTTACGGTCGCGATTTCGTCGCGGAGGCCGCGCGGAGACGGTCGACGACCTCCTCTCGCGTGATGGTGCGCTCTGCCTCCGTGGCGAGTCGCCCGACGACCAGGTCGAGCAGGTTGAGCTCCTGCAGCATGTCGAGCGCGTCCTGGTGGTCTACGTCGATCTCGCGCCTGACCTCGCAGATCGTGTTCGACTGCTTCACCGTCTCGATGAGGGTCTCGACGGTGACGTCGTCCGGGAGTCCGACGCCGTCCGAGAGGACGACCTGCTGCTGTGTGCCGGCCGCGACGTCGGTCGCTCCGTTCCCGGCACGCGCCGTCGGGCCAGTCTCCCCGTCGTTCCGTCCCTCGTCGTCCTGCCCGCCGACCTCCGACTCTTCGACCTCGTCCTCTGCGTCGTCGCCCGTCGCGTACGAGTTCGGCTGGTGGATGTCGAAGTCGATCATGTACCGCCGGACCGTCTCCGCGGTCACGTCCATGTCCAGTTCGTCGGCCATCTCGGCGAACGTTTCGCAGGAATCGTACACCGCCGACAGCAGTTCGGGGTCCCTGAACGGCGGCAGATCGTTGTCGGAGACGTGGGTCGACTTCGACGTGGTCGTCGACTCCGACGGGTCGGCTGCGCGGGCCGCCTCGTACGCCGAGCGGCCCGTCTTCTGGTCCGCCGTCCGTTCCTCGTTGAACTCGGACCCGTCCGGGTCGCGCCCGTCCCCCTCGGGCGCGCTCGACGGGGCGTCGCTGAGCCCGTCGGCGGGAGAGCCGTTCGTCCCGGGGGCCGTCGCCGAGAGGACGACCCTGACGGCGCCGTCGTCGGTGACCGACGCGCACGTGGGTTCGACGGCGACGTCGTAGTCGGACGCCGGGACCACCGACTCGGGCGACTCGATGCCGACGCGGAGCGTTCCGTCCGACCCGATGCTCGGGGTGGAGAGCGTCGCCTCTCCTACGGGGAGCGTGAGCTCGACGTCCGCGGTCAGGCTACCGCGGTCGGTGAGCGTGACGTCCTCGACCGCGTCCGCCACCTGTTCGCACTCGTCGAGAAACTGTCCCAGTTCCTGGAACGCTCCACCGATGGCCATGCTAGTAGCTACCACTCCACCCGCCCCCATGAATATCCCGTATGAATAGTGTTGGTATTTAAATACTCGCGGTCGATTTCGCCCGGCGACGGGTGGTTCGCGCGCGGCGTACGGCGCGCCGTCAGGCCACGAAAACGTTTTGGCGTACTCGACTCCATTCACACCACGACCAGTCCGAACCCGGACCGTGTCGGTACCATGTCCAGGGAAATCGCCCACGCGACGACCGAAGCCGAGTTCGTCGACACCGCCCGCCGGGGCGTCCGCGTCCCGGTCGAGGTCCGCGTCTCCGTCGACGACCCGTTCCTCGCCTACAGGCGCGCCCGCGACGGCCCGGACGCCGGGTCGGATGCGACGGAGTCCGGCGGCGTGTACCTCGAGACAACCGGCGGACAGTCCGGCTGGGGGTACTTCGCCGTCGACCCGGTCCGCAGGGTGCAGGTCGGGTCGGACCTCGCTACGAGGGGGGAGGTCGAGCCGTCGCCCTCCATCGCCGAACTCGCGTCGGTCCTCGACGGTGAGACGCTCGTCCGCGGCGACTGCGACGTTCCCTACCCCTGCGGCGCCTTCGGGTGGCTCTCCTACGACATCGCGCGGGAACTGGAGGACCTCCCCGAGACGACCGCCGACGACCGGGGACTCCCGCGCCTGCAACTCGGGGTCTTCGACCGGGTGGCCGCGTGGGAGGAGTCGCGACCGGACGGCGAAACCACGCTCCGCGTGACGGCGTGTCCCCGCGTCGGCGACGACCCGGTTCGGGCGTTCGAACGCGGCCGCGAACGCGCGCTCGAACTGGTCCGCGCCGCCACTGCGGGCGACGCCGAGGTGGGGCCGCCGCCGGTCAGGGCCGCGGACGCCACCTTCGAGAGCGACTGCTCGCGCGCCGAGTACGCCGACCGCGTCCGCCGCGTCCGCGAGTACGTTCGCGACGGCGACACGTTCCAGGCGAACGTCTCCCAGCGACTGCGCGCCCCTGCGGCCGTCCATCCGGTCGACGCGTACGCCGCCCTCCGCCGGGTGAACCCCGCGCCGTACTCGGGGCTCGTGGAGTTCCCCGGCGTCGACCTCGTGAGCGCGTCGCCGGAACTCCTGCTCGACGTCGAACCGGACGTCGACGACCGCCTCCGACTGCTCACCGAACCTATCGCCGGCACCCGGCCCCGGGGAGCGACCGAGGCCGAGGACGCTGCGCGGGAGCGCGACCTCCTCGGCGACGAGAAGGAGCGCGCCGAGCACGCGATGCTCGTCGACCTCGAACGCAACGACCTTGGGAAGGTCAGCGAGTACGGCAGCGTCGACGTCTCGGAGTACCGGCGCGTCGACCGCTACTCGGAGGTGATGCACCTCGTCTCGCTCGTCGAGGGGCGTCTGCGGTCCGAGAAGACGCTCGCGGACGCCGTGGCCGCCGTCTTTCCCGGCGGCACGATAACGGGAGCGCCCAAACCGCGAACGATGGAGATAATCGACGAACTCGAGGCGACCCGGCGCGGCCCCTACACGGGGTCCATCGGCGTCTTCGGCTTCGACGACCGGGCCACCCTCAACATCGTCATCCGGACGCTCGTCCGGCGCGAGGCGGAGTACTTCCTGCGCGTCGGCGCGGGCATCGTCCACGACTCGGTGCCGGAGGCCGAGTACGACGAGACGCTCGACAAGGGCCGGGCGCTCGTCCGCGCGCTCGACGAGGCGCTGGGCGAGCAGGCCGACCTCGCCGTCGCCGACGGGGAGGTGGCCGACTGATGGGGGTCCGCATCCTCGTCGTCGACAACTACGACTCCTTCGCGTACAACCTCGTCCAGTACGTCGGGGAAGCCGTCGACGCACCCGACGACGGCGAGGTGCTCGTCCGGCGCAACGACGCCGTCGACGCGGCGGGCATCCGCGACCTCGACCCGGACGGCATCGTCGTCTCGCCCGGTCCCGGGACGCCCGCCGAGGCCGGCGTCTCGGTGCCCGTGTTCCGCGACCTCGACTACCCGACGCTCGGGGTCTGTCTCGGCCACCAGGCGCTCTGTGCCGCCAACGGTGCGCCGGTCGGGCACGCCCCATCGGTCGTCCACGGCAAGCCCTCGACGGTCCGCCACGACGGCGCGGGCGTCTTCGCGGGCCTCCCCGACACCGTCACCGCCGGGCGCTACCACTCGCTGGCCGTCGAACGCGACGACCTCCCCGACCCGCTGGTCGAGACCGCCCGCACGGACGACGAGCGCGGCGTGGTGATGGGCGTTCGCCACGCCGACCGGCCCCACGTCGGCATCCAGTTCCACCCCGAAAGCATCCTCACGGACGAGGGGATGGCGCTGCTGGAGAACTTCGTCCGGCGGTTCTGCGGCGACGGCCCGGACGACTGACTACCCGTCTGCGCGCCGTTCCGCCGCGAGCGTGACGTTGTCGAGTAGCGCCGCCAGCGTCACCGGACCGACGCCGCCCGGCACCGGCGTTATCGCCGCCGCGGTCTCGCGCGCGCTCTCGTACTCGACGTCGCCGACGACGTCGACCGTACCGTCCTCCGTCTCCCGTCGGTTGGCACTCACGTCCACTACGACGGCGCCCGGCGCGAGCATCGACCCGTCGAGCAGTTCCGGCACCCCGCAGGCGGTCACGACGACGTCCGCCCGCCGGGTCGCCGCCGCCAGGTCCGCCGTGTGCGAGTGGCAGACGGTGACCGTCGCGTTCCCTCCTTCCGCGTCCTGCAGCAGGAGGTTCGCCAGCGGTTTGCCGATGACGGCGGAGCGGCCGACGACGACAACGTCCTGGCCGTCCAGTTCGACGCCGTAGTCGGCGAGCAGGCGACGGACCGCGGCCGGCGTCGCGGGTACGAACCGCGGGTCGCCCGCCACGAGTCGGCCGAGGTTCTCCGGGTGGAAGCAGTCGACGTCCTTCTGTGGGTCGACCCGTCGCCTGACGGCGGTGGTGTCGACGTGCTCCGGGAGCGGCGCCTGGACGAACACGGCGTCGACGGCGTCGTCGTCGGCGAGGTCCTCGACCGTGCGATAGAGGTCGGTCGCGGGTGCGTCGGGCGCGAGTCGCTCGTCCCGGGTCGCGATGCCCGCGTCGTCGCAGGCGGCGTGTTTCAGGTCCATGAAGCGTTCGTCGGCGGCCGCGTCGCTCATCAGCACGGTTCCCAGCGTCGGGGTGACGCCGCGACGCTGGAGGTCGCGCACTCGACTCGTCACGTCCTCGCGAATCGCCTCGGCGACGGGCTCGCCCAGCAGTCGTTCCGTCGGCACGGGTCGACCGTCGGCGGCGAGCGGCTTGTACCTTCGGCGGCGCTGAAGGGTCCCCCGCCGCCGGTCCCCGCGCCAAACCGCGAGTGGTTTGGTACCGTTCCTCGTGTTCGCGGCGGAGTCACGGGGGTGAGCCAGCCGGAACTGACAGAGTTTTACCGCACGACTCCCTAGGCAGTCCAATGACTCGCACGAACGTACCGCCAGGTCCGGACGCCCACAGCGCGTTCCGACTGGGCATCGCGGGGGCGGCGCTCGCCGCACTCGTCGGCGTGGGGCTGCTCTACTGGGTGGGTGAACTCGCGGTCGCACCGCTGGTTTTCACGCTGGTCGTCGGGATCCCGGTCTATCTCGTGTTCGTCGCCTCGTTGCTCAGCGTCTGGCTCGGCTTCGACAAGGGCGTCTCCGACCTCAGGCCGGTGTACAGCGAACGCAAGAGTCCCTGATCGTTCCATCGTCGGCTGGCTGCTTGCTCGCCGATCTACTGTGCGTCCGACGGTTCCGTTCCGGCAGGCGACTCGTCCAAATGCGGCTCGGCGCAGTCGGACGCCGAAAAAGCTGGTCGGTTTCAGTTCGGCTCGTCGCGGTGCGGAATCAGTTCGTCACGTCCTCTTTGGCGTGCATCTTGGCCTTCTCGCGGGCGCTCGGGTTCACCGACTCCTTGAACGGCACCTCGACGACGGTGGCGTGGACCGGCTCGCCGGGCTCCTCGGCGTACTTGTCCGGCAGGTGGACGTCGAACTCCTCGCCGATGTCGCTCTGTTCGGCCGGCACGAAGCCGAGCGCGATGTTGAGTTCGAGTTCGGGATTGTACCACGGCGACGTGACGTAGCCGACCTCCTCGCCGCTCTCGCGGTCCGAGATGAGCCAGAAGTCCGGCGCGTAGTCCGTGATGGGCTCGCCGCCGAGGCGCAGGCCGACCATCTTGAGGTTGAACGGGTATTCGCCGTTCTCGACGAGTTCCTTCTGCCGTTCGAGCTCCTCCTTGCCGATGTAGTCGGCCTCCTTGTCGTCGGGAACCTGGTAGGCCAGGTTGACCTGGAACGGCGACGTCTCGTGGTCCATGTCCTGGCCCCACGAGAGGATGCCCGCGGCGATGCGGCGGTGGTGGGCGGGCGCGACCTGCATGCCGCCGTGGTCGCGGACCGACTCCAGCGCCGGGTCCCAGACCCGCTCGGCGTTCTTCATCGCGTCGCGGACGTAGATCTCGAAGCCCTTCTCGCCCGAGAAGCCGGTCTGGCTGACCAGCACGGGTGCGCCGTTGATCTCCGCCTCCATCAGGCCGTAGTAGGGGATGTCCTTGACCTCCTCGCCGACCAGGTCGACCATGACGTCGACGGAGCGCGGGCCCTGGATCTGCATCGGCGCGACGTCGATCTCGTCGATCTCGACGTCGAAGTCCTTCCCGACGTTGACGCCCTGCAGCCACTGCATGAGCGTCGAGTCCGAGATGGAGAACCAGAACTCGTCTTCGGAGAGGCGCAACAGGACGGGATCGTTCAGGATGCCGCCGTCCTCGTTGCAGAGGATGACGTACTTGCCGTGCATCTCCTCGATCTCCGTCGCGTCACGGGTGATGACGTAGTTGACGATGTCCTCGGCGTCCGGCCCCTTCACGCGGATCTGGCGCTCGACGGCGACGTCCCACAGCGTGACGCGGTTGACCAGCGCGTCGTACTCCTCCATCATTCCGCCGTCCTCGGGCTTGACCATCCCCCGCGGGTGGTAGATGCGGTTGTACACCGTCGCACGCCAGGCGTCGTTCTCATCGAAGGACTTGTGGAAGAACGGTGACTTGCGGACGCGGGTCGAGACCAGCATCTCGATTCCGGGGTCGCCGGACTGCCGGAGGTTTCGCGGCAAGGTCCGGTCCGACTGGTCCACGCTCGGGTAGTTCGGGTGCTCCGCCTGCTGGGCTGGTTCGTTGTCTGACATCGTCAACCAGTGTCACCACCACCACCCATAAAATGGAGGTGTCATTTCCGTTCCGACCGCCGTCTCGACCGTCCTGGTGGACTGCTCTACCGCCCGAGAACGGAGGGTATGGGGCGTGATGCGCCTGCCGGCCGGTCGGGTGTGGTAACGCCCCGTTCGTCCATACGGCGCGAATACAATCCACTACCTGTGGGGTAAACTACACGTTGTGGTTTCACGACGAGCGGCGGCCCGCGGCGACGGACGTCCACGGCGCGCGCCGTCGCTCGGCCCCGACGTCCCGACACCGAAAACGGTACGCCGACGGGAGGAAAGTTTCGAACGTGCAGGAGTCTACGAAAGGGTCGCTGATGGTGCTGGGTGCGGCCGCCGGCTTCGGGACCATCGGCATCTTCGGCGAACTGGCCGTGGCCGTCGACCTGTCGTTCGCGACGCTACTGCCCTTCCGGTTCGCGTTCGCGACGCTGCTCGTGGTCGTCCTCGCTCGCGTCCGCGACTGGTCGTTCCCCGCGACCGCGCGAGAGTGGGGAGCGACGCTCGTCCTCGGCGTCGTCTACACCGCGATGACGTTGCTGTACTTCTTCTCGCTCAGGTACCTGACCGCGGGGCTCGCGACCATCGTACTGTACACGTACCCGGCCATCGTCGTCGCACTGTCTGCGGCGGTCCTGCGCGAGACCGTCACCCGCTGGACGGTGGGCGCACTCGCCCTGTCGCTGTCGGGCGTCGCGCTGGTCGTCGGCGCCGACACGTCCGGTGCAGCGCCGGCCGGCGTGGCCCTCGCGCTCGGCGCGGCGACCTGCTACGCCGTCTACACGGCCGCGAGTCGCGTCCTCGTGTCGACGCTCACGCCGCGCGCGCTCATGACCGGCGTCCTCGTCGGGACGACCGGCAGTATGGCCGTCTACGGCGCTATCACGAACGGCCTCGTGGCGCCCGCCGGCGGCCGCGAGTGGGCCATCGTCGTCGGCCTCGCGCTCGTCGGGACCGTCGCGCCGCTCGTACTCTTCTACGAGGGCGTCGAGCGACTGGCGGCGAGTCGGGTAGGCATCATCAGCACCGCGGAACCGGTGGTCACCGTCCTCCTCGGCGCGCTCCTCCTCGACGAGGTGGTGACGGCAGTCTCCGTCGCCGGCGGTGCCCTCGTCCTCGGCGGCGTCCTGCTCGTCCAGCGAACCCGCACCGCCACCCCCGATCGCACCGAACGCATGCCGACCGTCGACGGCGACCCCTGAACGCCCTCGACGGCCGTGTCACGGCCTGACGCGCCAATGCTCACCATCTTTGATTAGATAGTGCCACAATACTTTAATTCGCGCAGTTACAACTCTCGGCCATGGAACCGACAGCTAACCACACTGTTGCAGACGACCAGCTTCCGGACGACCAGCACGAATTCGAGAACTACCTCCCCGGCATGCCGACCCCGTCGACCGAACCCGGCCGTTTCGAGCGGTTCGTCACGCGGCTGTTCCGCCGTCGCGGCGGCCTCCGCAGGGTCGTCCGCAATCGGTACTGATCTCTCCTACTCCAGTTTGTCCCGTCGCCAGGACTCGGTGTCCGGCACCTGGTTGAACGTGTAGACGTGGACGCCGCGGATGCCGTACTCGGGGTCGTCCGCGTACGGCGCGAGGCCGTCGACGAGTCCGTCGGGTTCGTACTTCCCGCGCGAGCCGACGAGTTGACGCACGAAGCCGAGGATGCCGCTCGTCTTCTTGAGGAAGCGGACCGAGTCGCCGACGCCGACCTTCTGTGAGATGCCGAGCAGCTTCTGGTACTTCATCACGCCCGGGATGCCGACCTCGACGGGGAGGTCGACGCCACGTTCGCGGACGGTGGTTATCCAGTCGAGGACGGCGTCGGGATCGTAGCAGAGCTGGGTCGTGATGTACGTCGCGTAGGGCTCCTTCCGCGCCATCGACTCCGCGAGCGTCTCGTCGGAGAGGAAGTCGTGGCCTTCCGGATAGCCGGTGATTCCCACGTCCTCGAAGGAGTGGTCGAGCTCCTCCAGCGCCGTGAGGAGCTCGTACGCGGACTCGAACTCCCCGACCGGCTCCTCCCGGTCGCCGCCCGGGACGAAGACGTCGGTGATTCCGGCGTCGGTGAGGCGGCCGGCGATCTCGTCGAGGTGCTCCTCGTCGCGCACGTACCGCGCGGCGACGTGCGGGATTACCTCGTACCCCTCGGCCGCGGCCCGTTCGGACCACTCTATCGTCGCCTCGAGCCCCAGCGACGGCGACGCGGTGATCGTGATGGACGCTCCCTCCGGGAGGTACTCCATCTGTTCGCCGAAGCTGTCGAACGGCATCAGCTCGAACCGGGGGTCCGCGAGGAGTTCGACCGTGCCGTCGGCCGTCGTGGTCGACGATGATCCCAGTGACATGGTGCTACCGTCGATGACCGTGGTCCGCCGGGTGCTCTCGCGGGGTGGTCCCCTGTCGACGCTGCGTCTGTCGTCCGCTGCCGCCGGGTGTCGTCATCGTGTACCACGGGCGGGCAGGGCGAAGTTATGTCTTTCCCAGCGACCGACACCACGCGCGCCGTCTTCGTCGGCGAATCCGGTGGACGTCGGCGCACTGTCGCCTGTCGGTGGCGTTCTCGCGTCGCTCGACGACGCGCATCCTCACTCCGTCGTCGGACGTCTCGTCGCGCCGACAACACCTGACGACGAAGTAACACGTTGTGGAACGGCCGCGTCGACCCGGTGATTTGATAGCGTCCATCTCGATTGTGACGCCGTGTCGCCCGCGAGCGGCCGCCGACGGCGGCCGCCGGGCCACGGAACGGTGAACGAGCATGAACTGTGACCCCGACAACGGACGCTGGTACCGGTGACGAACGTACTCGACGGCAACGCCGTGAGCGAATCGATCCGCGATGACCTGGCGGACTGCATCGACACGCTGACCCACGAGGGCGTCACGCCCGGTCTCGCGACCGTGCTGATGAGCGAGGACCCGGCGAGCGAGACGTACGTCTCGATGAAACAGCAGGCGTGCGACGACCTCGGCATCGAGAGCATCCACCGCGAACTGGACGCCGACGCCCCCGCCGGCGACCTGTACGGGGTCGTCGACGAACTGAACGCGGACCCGGCCGTCCACGGCATCCTCGTCCAGATGCCCGTCCCCGACCACGTGGACGAGCGGACGGTCCTCCGGAGCATCGACCCAGTCAAGGACGTCGACGGCTTCCACCCCGAGAACGTCGGTCGCCTCGTCGCCGGGGACGCGCGGTTCAAGCCCTGCACGCCCCACGGCGTCCAGAAACTCCTCGCCGCCGCGGACGTCGACCCCGAGGGCAAGGACGCGGTCGTCGTCGGACGCTCCGACATCGTCGGCAAGCCGATGATGAACCTCCTGATACAGAAGGCACCCGGCGGAAACGCGACCACGACCGTCTGCCACTCCCGGACGCGGGACCTCGCCGAGAAGACGCGGTCGGCCGACATCCTCGTCGCCGCTGCGGGGCGGCCCCAGTTCATCGACGGGTCGATGATCGGAGAGGGTGCGACGGTGATCGACGTGGGCGTCAACCGCGTGGATGCGGACACCGAGAAGGGCTACGAACTCGTCGGCGACGTCGACTTCGAGAGCGCGCGCGAGACGGCCGGCGTCATCACGCCGGTGCCGGGCGGCGTCGGACCGATGACCATCACGATGCTGCTGTACAACACGGTGAAGGCAGCGGGAATCCAGGAGGACGTCGCCGTGGACCTGCCGTGAGCCGACGCGTCTAGCCAGCGACGTGATACGTCTTGTTTCGCGCAGTCAGTCTTCGTCGTCCTCGCCGACGGAAAATCGGCCCACCTCGCCCGACGACGGTGAATCCGGTCACTGACTGGCGATTCTCCGGTCGACGCACGGTGTCGCCCCCGGTGGACTTATCAGTCAGTTACGACGTCCGTTAGGCGTACGAGCGCCGCGGTCGAGTGCTCGCGGGACTCGACAGGTTCGGCATCGTGGTCGGTCCGTCCCGCAGCGACCCGCCGGCGCCGGGAGACAGAGCCATGAGCCAGGACACCCCCGACCTCGTCGACTTCGCGGACATCGAGGCCGCCCAGGAGCGCCTCGACGACCCGTCGGTGGTCAAACACACGCCGGTCGAACGGAGCACCACTTTCGAATCGATGACCGAGGCCGAGGAGGTCAGCCTGAAACTCGAGCACCTCCAGTGGACGGGCTCGTTCAAGACCAGGGGCGCGTACAACAAGATCCGCGCCTGCCTGGAGGACGGCGACGTCGACGGGGTCGTCGCCGCGAGCGCCGGCAACCACGCCCAGGGCGTCGCCCTCGCGGCGACGACCCTCGGCGTCGAGTCGACCATCGTCATGCCGCGGAACGCACCGCAGACGAAGATCGACGCGACGCGCGGGTACGGGGCGACGGTCGAACTCGTCGGTCGCGACTTCCAGGCGGCCATGTCACACGCCCAGGAGCTGACCGAAGGGACGACCGCCGAGTTCGTCCACGCGTACGACGACCCGGCCATCGTCGCCGGCCAGGGAACCCTCGGCGTGGAGATGTACGAGGACGCCCCCTCCGTCGACACCGTGGTCGTCCCCATCGGCGGCGGCGGACTCGTCAGCGGCATCGCGACGGCGTTCGCCGACCTCGCACCCGAGACGCGCGTCGTCGGCGTCCAGGCCGACGGTGCGGCGACGGTCCCCGACAGCCTCGACAAGGGCGTGCCGCAGACGCTCGACTCGGTCGACACCATCGCCGACGGCATCGCGACCGGCGGCATCTCCGAGTTGACGCTCTCGATAATCGAGCGGCACGTCGACGAGGTGGTGACGGTCACCAACAGCGAGATCGCCGACGCCGTCATCCTGCTGATGGAGCGTGCGAAGCAGGTCGTCGAGGGGGCCGGCGCGGCCGCCGTCGCGGCGATGCTGAGCGACGACCTCGACGTGGCCGGCGAGCACGTGATGCCGCTGTTGTGCGGCGGGAACCTCGACATGACGATGCTCCGGGCCGTCCTCGTCCACACCCTCACCCGTCGGAAGCAGATCCTGCGGCTGCGCGTCCACATCGAGGACCGACCCGGCAAGATGGCGGAGCTCTCGGAGGTCATCGCGGACCACGACGCCAACATCCAGACCGTCCGCCACGACCGCGCGCTGGAGGACCTCGACGTCGGCGAGGCCTACCTCATCTTCCAGGTCGAGACCAGCGGGGCGGGTCACGCCGAGAACATCATCGAGTCCATCGCGGACCACGGCTACCAGGTCGACGTGGTGAACAGGGTGTCCACCGACCGCCCTGTCGACGTCTGAGACCATCGTCCGTCAATCGCCATCGGGCGGCGTCTTCGACGTGTCACTCACGGCAATTATCACGGCACCGACACCCACGCCACCCTGGCAACGATTGCCGGGTGTGTTAAAAACACCCAAATTATTCAATACCAACGCTTATTTAACTTCATAAAGTTCCAACTGTCGAGGCCCGTCATATGACAGTTGTTGACAATCAACGGGTCACCGGCCACTCGACGGAGGTGCGACGTCGCGACGGTCAGCAGGTCATGAGCAACGATATCCCCCGCCTCGGCGATTGCCGCGACACGGACGAGGCACAGGGAGTGGTGGACGACGGCGACGTAACTGTCATTCGGGCTATCGAAATCCTCGGCCGGAGCGGTTCGGGGAACGTTCGCGCACGAACTGACCAAACACACGATCACACCACGATACGCATGTACGAACCTACGCTCGAATCAGCGAGAGGTGGTCACTCATGACCGACGGAGAGACGGCGGACGGCGACGACGGGATGTCGGATGGACTGCAGGTGGAACTGTTCCACCCCGAGTCCGACAGGGAACCGGGCGACACGAACATCCAGAAGTACGGGTTCGACATCCACCCCGTCGTCTTCCCCGTGGCGCTTGCGATCATCGCGCTGTTCATCGCCGTCACGGTCGTACTGGGAGCGGACGCCGCAGGCGTGTACGAGGACATCTTCAACTTCATAAACAACAGGTTCGGCTGGTTCTACATCCTCGCGGTGAACGTCTTCATCGTCACCATCCTGTACTTCGCCATCAGCAAGTACGGCAACATCAGGATCGGCGGCGTGGAGGCCGAGAAGGAGTTCAGCGACTTCTCGTGGATGGCCATGCTGTTCAGCGCCGGCATGGGGATCGGCCTCATGTTCTTCAGCGTGTCCGAGCCGATGTACTACTTCCAGAACGTTCCCGGGTTCTACGAGGCCCAGCCCGAGACCAGTGCCGCGGGCGTCGCCGCGTTGACCCAGACGTTCTTCCACTGGGGCTTCTCGCCCTGGGCCATCTACGGCCTCGTGGGTCTCGGACTCGCCTTCTTCTCGTTCAACCGCGGGCTGCCGCTGACGTTCCGGTCGATCTTCTGGCCGCTACTGGGCGACCGCATCTACGGCTGGCCGGGCCACGTCATCGACCTCGTCACTGTGTTCGCGACGCTGTTCGGACTCGCGACCTCGCTCGGTCTCGGGGTCGCGCAGGTCAACCGGGGCATGTCGTACGTGGGCGGCAACATCCTCGGAATCGTCGACGTTCCGACGGGGACGGTTCCGCAGATACTGCTCATCGCGGGCATCACCGCCATCGCGACGCTGTCCGTCGCCGCCGGTCTCGAGAACGGCGTCCGGCGCCTGAGCACCATCAACCTCTACCTGATGCTCCTGCTGCTCGGGTTCCTGCTCGTCGTCGGCCCGACCGTCTACATCCTCGGTGGACTCGTCAGCGGTCTCGGGTCGTACCTCGGCAACTTCGCGTCGCTGTCGTTCTTCACCGGCACCATCGGTGAGGGCGGCGGAACCGTCACCGCCTGGACCGTCTTCTACTGGGGCTGGTGGATCGCGTGGTCGCCGTTCGTCGGGATGTTCATCGCGCGCATCTCGAAGGGACGCACCGTCAGGGAGTTCGTCCTCGGCGTGCTGTTCCTGCCCGCGCTGTTCTCGTTCGTCTGGCTGGCCACGTTCGGCGGAAGCGCGCTGTTCCTCGAACTGCAGGGCGCTGGAGGTGTGCTCGGTCCATACAACGCGGAGGGACAGACCGTGGCGATGTTCGCCATGCTGGACCAGTTCCCGCTCGGAGCGCTGTCCGGCATCCTCGCCACGCTGCTCGTGGTCACGTTCTTCGTCACGTCTTCCGACTCCGGGTCGCTGGTCATCGACCACCTGACCTCGGGCGGCAAGCACGACGTGCCGAAGACCCAGCGCATCTTCTGGGCGGTCACCGAAGGGGCGGTCGCCGCAATCCTGCTGTACGGCGGCGGTCTGGGCGCGCTCCAGACGGCAGCCATCACGACCGGCCTCCCCTTCGCCGTCATCCTGTGCCTGATGTGTTACACGGTGTATCTCGGACTCAGCAACGAGTACGAGATCCTCGAATCCGAGGCGTTCTCGGACCGCATCGAGGACATGACCGAGGCAGGCGACGTCGACGTCGTGCGGACCAGCAGGGAGACGGTGACGGACATCCGGGAGAGCGACGACGCACAGAGCAGCGACTGACGCCCTCCGGCGACTTTTCGGGTTCGTTCGAACCCCGCAACGGCACTGCTTCGTTCCGACAGTCGTGACGCTGTCGCCACGACGATTCCGTCCCCGGCGACACGTCACGCTCCTGCACCGTCCGTGGCTCGATTCAGTTCGACCGCGCCTCCCGAGAGCCCACGGCCGTCCGAGACACCGCTGGCGTCCTCGGAGGCCCCTCGGCGACGTTCGACCGCCACGAACAGATCGCCGTCTCGGACCGTCAGTAGTACTTCCACTCCTCGTCGTCGCTCGCACGCCGGACCTCGTCGTCGTCGCGCTCGTCGCCTGGCCACCGGATGCCGTCGCCGCGCAGGCCTCTGTAGGCGACGCCGGCGAGCGCGACGAGCATGAGAACGAGCACGACAGTCCCGGCCAGCACGGCCACCGTGGCTCCCGCAGCGACGACGCCGACGAGCAGGGGTGTCGCGAGTCCCATACCGGGGCCACGGGAGCCAGACGGAAATCGCTTTCTCGGCCGCTCAGGAACCGAGCTCGGACTCGATGGACCGATCTGCGTGCACCCACTTCCGCGCCGGCCCGCCGATGCCGACGGCGGCCAGGACGGTCCATGCGACGACGGCGGCGAGCAGCGGAAGGAGCAACCAGCCGGCCGCGCTGAGCGCGCCGCCGACGACGAGTCCCGTCCAGGGCCGACGCGCACCGAACACGTCGGTGACGGTGGTTCCGACGACGACGAACCCGAAGCCCGCCAGTGCCAGGACGACGCCGCCGACGACGGCCGACACGGTCGCGACGTCGACGCCGATCCGCGCCATCTGGCTGTAGGCGTACGTTCCGAGGAAGCCGACGAGCGCGTACGCCAGGACGCCGTAGACGGCCGCGGCCAGGGGCCGCTCCAGGAAGGCCTCGACGGACCGGTCGACGACGCTGTCGTACTGATACAACAGGACACCACCGAACGCGACCACGAGCAGGAACGACGCCGCGGCGCGGACTCGCCCCGGTGCGTCGACGACGACGGACGGTCCGATGGGTCGCGCCGCGGCCGCGCCCGGCCCGACTGCGAGTCCCGCCAGCGCCGCCGCCAGCCGTGTCGTGTGTCTCGCTATCATGACACTGCAATCGGCCGGCCCCCCGGAAAACCTGTCGGTGGTTCTCGATTCGCGTCGACGGGTCCCGCTTCCTTCGGGCCGGGCGTCTCCAGTCCTCCGTCAGCACGTACCCTCCGGCAGGGGACGCCGTGAGCGTCCGCGAGACGGGCCGACAAACCACTTATCACGTTTGCCACGGTAGCACGCAACATGGCGGCGCTGCGACGTCTGGTCGCGACGCTGCGGCGCGTGGCGGAGCGGGTGATAGCGCCGCTGCGCCAGGACGAAACCCCCGAGAGCTTCCGGCTCTCGATTCCCGAGGCGCACACCACGACCTACGACGGGAGCGTCGGCTGGAGCAAGCGGCCGCCCGCCGTCATGGACTGCCCGCGCTGTGGCAGCGAGATACTCCAGCACGATGTCTGGGACGACATCGACTGTCCGCGCTGCGCGGCCGAGTTCGACTACCGGGAGTTCACCGACCTGGACCTCGTCTCTCTGGTCTGTCCCGTCTGCCGGAGTCGCATGAACCACGGGCAGCGTCACCCCGAGCGCCTCGACGTGCCCGAGTGGGCGACCTGCGACGAGTGTCGCTACCACTGGGAGTTCAGACACTCGTTCTCGCAGCGGTGAAACTCACGGCTCGTCGACAGTATCATGTCGGTCGGCGACGATAGCGGAATCGAGCTGACGGGTATGACACAGGTTATCCCAACGGTCCTGGCGGTCGTCGCGGTCGGGTTGATGGTCGTCGCACTGCTGGCCATGGCGTCGCAGAACCTCGCGGTGGCGGGGATGTGCTTTCTGAGCGCGAGCCTCGTCATCTACCTCCGGGAGACCAGATTCCGGAACGACGGGGCGGGTGCCGCGTAGCGGCCGCGACCGCGTTCGGGCGACTGCGGCGGCGCTCCGGTCGAACACTGTCCGCGGCGGTCGATAGGAACAGGATGCCGGGCGGGGAGGGTGGTCAGTCGTCGATGCCCATCCGGGTCGTGACGACCGGAACCTTCGACGTGCGGACCACCTTTTCGGAGGTCCCGCCCAGCACCGCGCCGAACTTGCCCCGGTACGCGCTTCCCAGGACGATGGCGTCCACGTCCTCGTCGTCGGCGTAGTCGACTATCTCCTCGGCGGGGGCCCCGGTTCTGATCGCGGTGTCGCACTCGACGCCCACCTCTGCCGCCATGTCCGCGACCTGACTCGTGACCTCTTCTCCGTACGCGCGGTACTCTTCCCGCAGCGACTCTTCGTCGTCCCGGACGTACACGGTTCGTGGCACGCCCGGCAGGTCGATGACGTACAGCGCGTCGACCGACGCACCCACCGAAGCGGCGAGCCCTATCCCGTGTTCGGCTCCTCGTCGCGCCTCGTCGCTCCCGTCGAACGGAATCAGGATGGTGTCGTACATCTCTGGAAACCTCGAAACACAACCACACGTGAGAGCGGAAATAAATTTGGGATGCGAGGGGTCCGCCAGGAGTGCCGTCCGAACGCCGCGGCCATCGACCGTCCTACGTCGTGCAGTTTTGCCGCTGCAACGACGGTGGCCGTTCGCCGGTTACAGCGGCGCTGCCCCGCCCGTCCCACAAAATATCGGGAAAACTACTACTTGTGGAGTGTGCCGACCCCGGGTCGGCGTCCCAGACAGTTCTCCCGCACCGGTGGTCCAGGTCGTGTACCGTCCGCGACAGGAGGTGGTTCGGACGGCTCGGCAGCACGTATTTGGGTCGGTCCTCCGTTTGTCGAACGGCATGAAGCGGACAGTCAGCACCGACGACGCGGCAGCGGCGGTCGGCGCGTACAGCCAGGCGACGACGAACGGCACGGTCCTGTTCACCGCCGGACAGCTCCCGCTGACGGCGGACGGGGAACTGCTCGACGACGAACCCGTCGCCGTCCAGGCACGACAGTGTCTGGAGAACGTCGAGGCCATCCTCTCGGCGGAGGGCCTCGACATGAGCGACGTCCTGAAGGTGACGGTGTACCTCGACGACGTGGACGACTTCGAGGAGATGAACGACACCTACGCTGGCTTCTTCGACGAGGAGCCGCCGGCCAGGAGTGCGATCGAGGTGGGCGCGGTCCCGAAGGGCGCGGCGGTCGAGATCGAGGCGGTCGCGGCCGTCTAGAACAGCCCGGAGACGGTCCCGTCCGGGTCGATGTCCATGTCTGCGGCGGCCGGGTCGGCGGGCAGGCCGGGGAGCGTGAGCACGTCACCCGTGAGCGCAACGAGGAAACCGGCGCCGGCGGACGGGTAGACCTCCTTGACCTCCAGCGTCCAGCCCTCCGGCGCTCCCTTCTTGCTCGGGTCGTCGCTGAGCGAGTGGAACGTCTTGGACATGCAGACCGGCACGTCGTCGTAGCCCAACTCCTCCATGCGCTCGATGTCGTCCTCGGCGTCGCCGTGGTACTCCGCGCCGTCGGCGCCGTACACCTCCGTCGCGATGGTCTCGATCTTCTCCTTGATGGAGTCGTCGGCGGAGTAGAGCGGTTCGAACGCCGACTCCTCCTCGGCGGCGTCGGTGAGCTTCTCCGCGAGGTCGATGCCGCCCTCGCCGCCGTCGCTGAAGACGTTCGACTCGGCGGCGCGGACGCCGAGGTCGTCCTCGCAGTGGTCGAGGACCGCCTGGACCTCCGCGTCCGTGTCGCCCGGGAAGCGGTTGACGGCCACGACCACCGGGACGCCGAACTTCTGGAGGTTCCGGACGTGCTTGTCGAGGTTCTCGAACCCCTCGCGGACGGCCGCGACGTCCTCGTCCTCGAGTTCGTCGAGGTCGGCCGGCCACATGTCCTTGCCGTGGTACTTGAGCGCCCGTACCGACGCGACGAGCGTGACGGCGTCGGGCTCCATGTCGCCGAACCGGCAGACGATGTCCATGAACTTCTCTGCGCCGAGGTCGGAGCCGAACCCGGCCTCGGTGACGAGGTACTCCGAGAGGTGGGCGGCGACGTCGTCGGCGATGAGCGAGTTGGTGCCGTGGGCGATGTTCGCGAAGGGCCCGCCGTGGACGAACGCGGGCGTCCCCTCGATGGTCTGGACGACGTTGGGTTTCAGCGCCTCCTTCAGCAGGATGACCACCGCGCCCGTCGCCTCGATGTCGTCGGCCGTGACCGGGTTGCCGTCCTCGTCGTAGGCGACGATGATGCGGGAGACGCGCTCCTTGAGGTCCTCGATGGAGTCCGCGAGACAGAGGACGGCCATCAGCTCGGAGGCCGCCGTCAGGATGAACCCGTCCTCGCGCGGGACGCCGGTGACGTCCCCGCCGAGGCCGACCACCGTCTCCCGCAGCACGCGGTCGTTCATGTCCATCGCGCGCGGCCAGTTGACCCAGTTGACCGCGATGTCGAGCTCGTTGCCCTGCTTGATGTGGTTGTCCAGCATCGTCGAGATGAGGTTGTGCGCCGACGTGAGCGCGTGCAGGTCGCCCGTGAAGTGCAGGTTGATGTCCTCCATCGGGAGTACCTGCGAGTAGCCCCCGCCCGCAGCGCCGCCCTTCACGCCGAACACCGGGCCGAGCGACGGCTCGCGGATGGCCACCAGGGCGTCCTTGCCGATCTGGTTGAACGCCTGGCCGAGCCCGACCGTCGTCACGGTCTTGCCCTCGCCCATCGGCGTCGGGGTCATCCCCGTCACGAGGACGAGCTTCCCGTCGTCGTCGTGCTCCTCGCGGATGCGCTCGGTGGCGTCGAGTTTCACCTTCGCCTTGTAGTCGCCGTTGAGCTCGAGGTCCTCCTCCCCGAGGCCGAACGGTTCGACCACGTCGGTAATCGGTGCCTTCTCGACGGACTGTGCGATCTCGTAGTCGGTCGGCATCGACTGCCCACTCTCGTCTGGCGGTGACATGTTCGGTGCAACAGTCGCCGCGACGCTGTTTCAATGTTAGCGTACCTATAGTTTCTCGAATACGACGTGTTTCCGAGGGGAGGACCTATCCCGGCGGTGACCGTCGCAGCAGCGACGACGGCGACGCTGGCAGTGGAATCGCCGACCGCCTCGCCGCGGTCGTGGAAGGGACGTCCCCTCGCAATGGCCCTGCTGTGCAGCCGTGCGTCACGCCCAGATGGTCAAAAGTCTTACCTGACGAGGTTCGACGGGCCTCGCGTCAGTCCGCTTCGGACCGACGCTTCTCGACGTACGACGCGAGTTCGCGTTCGACGTCGGCGTCGAGGCGCGGGCGCTCGTACTCGGCGAGCAGTTGCTGGACCCGTTCGTGTGCCATCTCGTACGCGGACTTGGTGCCGTCGTCCGCCCAGTCGTCGTGGGCGCGCTTGTCGGCGACCGACGGCCGGTAGAACGACGACCTGGCGCGTTCGCGCGTGCGAGATTCGCTGAGGAAGTGGCCGGCCGACCCGACCTCGGCCATCAGCTCCATCGGGAAGCTCTCCCCGTCGATCGGGAAGCCGTCCCGGAACCGGTCGAGGTACCGCAGTCCCTCGCAGTCGAGGACGAACTTCTCCGTCGATATCGTCGAGTACGACTCGAGGATGCCGGCAGAGTGGAGGACGTAGTCGACGCCGCTGAACTCGGTGACGGCCTGGACGAGCATCGACTCGAAGCCGCCCTGGTAGTCGACCGCCTTCGAGTCCGAGAGCGCGCCGCCGCCCCGCGACGGCAGGCCGTAGTAGCGGCCCATCTGCCCGGCCAGCGCCGCGAACAGCGCCGACTCGGGACTGCCGACCGACAGCGACCCGTACCGGACGTCGATGTTCGAGGAGGGGACGCCGTAGACGACCGGCGTGCCCGGGTTGACGAGCTGGGCGAGCGTGATGCCGACCAGGTTCTCCGCGTTGGCCTGGGCCATCGACGCGGCGAGCGACGCCGGCCCGGACGCGCCGGCCATCGTCAGCGACGAGACGACCAGCGGCTGGCCGTGCTCCGCGTAGGTCAGCAGCCCGCCCAGCATCTCCGTGTCGATGCACCGCGGCGGCACCGTGTTGATGAGCCCCGCGACGTACGGCCGGGAGAGGTCGCGGTCGCCCACCGCGATGGCGACCATGTCCATGCAGGTCCGGGCGCGCCGCTCGCCGTGGGTCGGCCCCATGACCGGCTGGTCGGTGAGCGCGAGCGACCGCTCCAGCAGTTCGACGTGCCTGGCCGACTGCTCGACGTCGACCGGGTCGCAGACGTCGTAGCCCGTGCACGTGATGACGTCCTCGACCTGGGAGAGCTTCAGGAGGTCATCGTAGTCCGACAGCCGCGACCGCCGCCGCCCGCCGGTGAACGTGCGGACGTTCGACGGACCGTACCCCGGCGCCCGGACCGTCGGCCCGTCACCGCCGACGACGACGTCCCTGTCGGGGTTCCGGGCGTGGAGCGTGAACTGGGCGGGTGCCATCTCGACGCGCTCCTCGACGAGGCCGCGGGGCACCGTCACCACGTTGTCGTCGCCGACCGTCGCGCCGTGCGTCGCGAACAGTTCGCGGGCCCGCTCGTGGTTCAACTGGATACCGACCTCCTCGACGATGTGCATCGACGCGTCGTGGATGGCCGCAACCCCCTCCGCGTCCAGTCTGTCGAGGTAGGGGACCGCTTTCGTCTCCGTATCGAAATGTTCCACGCCCGCCACGTTCACCCAGACGTCTCATAAGGGTTTGCGCGCCTGGAGGTGTCGTCGTTCGCCGTCGTCCTCGCAGAATGCCGGTGTACGCGGGCCGTGGAGCCTCTCTGTGCTGCCGGCACGTTCGACGGACGCGCCGACCTCGCGACCGTCGTCCGACTTCGACGTGCACCGGAGCTGACTGGTTGTGGTTCGCCCCGACCGAGCGGTGGGACTTTTTTCCGTCCGCTTCGAAGTGGTGTGCCATGGAGTACCACGAGGCGGTGAACCGGCTGGAACGACTGCAGCGGCTGCGACCCAAGCTGGGAACGGAGACGACCGCCGCGATGCTCGGGCACCTCGACGACCCCCACGAGTCAGTGACCGCCGTCCAGGTCGCCGGCTCGAACGGGAAGGGGAGCACGGCGCGGACGCTCGCGCGCATCCTCCGCGAAGCGGGTCACGACGTCGGGCTCTACACCTCGCCGGACCTCAACGACGTCCGCGAGCGCGTCCGGGTCGGCGGGCGGAAGATTCCGAAGGCCGAGGTCGTGCGCTTCGTCGAGGCGACCTGGCCATACGTCGTCGACCGGTCCGTCGAGGGGGACCCGCCGACGTTCTTCGAGGCGCTGACGGTCATGGCGCTCTGGCACTTCGGCCGGAAGGACGTCGACGTCGCGGTGCTGGAGGTCGGCATCGGCGGGAAGTACGACGCGACGAGCGTGGTCGACCCCGCGGCGGCCGCGGTCACGAACGTGAGCCTCGAACACACCGACATCATCGGGTCGACGGTCGAGGAGATCGCCCGCGACAAGTGCACCGTCGCCCCCGCGGACGCGCCGCTCGTGACCGGCGCGACCGGGACCGCGCTCCGGACCATCCGCGAGGAGACGCCCGTCGTGACCGTCGGCGGCGAGCGCGACGACGACGCGGCGGCGGACGACCGCGACGTGGAGTCGTCCGGCAGCGCGGCCGCCGGACCGCCGGCGCACGCCGACGTCGTGACGACCGAGACGGGGATGGTGTCGCGGACGGAGTCGTCGGTGTCCATCGTGGGTGACGGTTGGGAGGTCCAGACCCGGACGTCGCTGCTCGGCCAGCATCAGGCGGAAAACGCGGCCATCGCGGCGACGCTCGCGAGACAGGTCGCCGGCGCGACGCCGGAGGACGTCGCTGCCGGCATCCGAAACGTCTCCTGGCCCGGCCGGTTCGAGGTGATGGACGACGACCCGCTCGTCGTCCTCGACGGCGCGCACAACCCCGACGCCTGCTCGAAGCTCGCAGCGCTCCTCTTGCGCTACGACTACGACGACCTCCACGTCGTCTTCGGCGCGATGCGCGACAAGGACCACGCGGCGATGCGCGACGCGCTCCCCCGCGTCGACCGACTGTACCTGGGCGAACCCGCGGTCGACCGCGCGCAGGGGACGGACACGCTCCGGGCCGTGTTCGAACGGGGTAGCGACGCCGCCGTGGAGACGTTCGGGTCGGTGCCCGACGCGCTCGAACGGGCGCTCTGGCAGGCCGACGAGTCCGACTGCGTCCTCGTCACCGGGTCGCTGTACACCGTCGCGGAGGCGCGCGACCGGTGGACGCGGACGCCGCGGGTCGTGAACACTGCCGACCCCGAGCGCGCCCGTGCGGTCACGTCGAGCGCCGACGTCCCGGAAGCGACGCGCCGGGCGACCGCCGACCGCATGGTCGACCGGACGGTCAGGTTCCACGCCCGCAGCGCCGTCGCCGCGACGCTGAAGGAGGAGATGCTGTCGCTGGGCGGCACCTGTGTCGTCTCCGGCGTCGAGCACGCGAGCCAGCACGTCGAGGTGGTGCTCTCGGGGACGCGCGACCAGTTCGTCGACCTCGTCCGGGAGTTCAGCGGGCGAGCGGGCGAGAAGCGACGCCTCGCAGAGCAGGTGAACGACGCGCTCGGCATCGGCGTCGACGCTCCCGACGGCGACCACCCGTGGACGGACGGCACCGCCGTCATGGGCATCCTGAACGTGACGCCGGACTCCTTCCACGACGGTGGCGCGTACGACGCGACGGCCGACGCCGTCGCGCGGGCCCGGGAGATGGTCGCGGCAGGTGCGGACGTCGTGGACGTCGGCGGGGAGTCCACGCGACCGGGGGCCGACCCGGTCGCCGCCGACGTCGAAATCGAGCGCGTCGTTCCCGTGCTCGAACGGCTGACGGACCTCGACGCGACCATCTCCGTCGACACGCGGAAGCCGTCCGTCGCGTCGGCGGCGCTCGACGCCGGTGCGGACATGGTCAACGACGTCGCGGGTCTCGCCGACGCCTCGATGCGCCGCGTCGTCGCCGACCACGACGTCCCGGCCGTCTGCATGCACAGTCTCTCCGCACCGGTCGACCCCGACACCAGCTACGAGTACGGCGACGTCGTCTCGGACGTGCTGGACGACCTGACCGAGCGCGTCCTGCTCGCCGAGCGGGCCGGCATCGACCGCTCGCAGTTGATCGTCGACCCCGGTCTCGGGTTCGGCAAGCGTCCCGGGGAGAGCTTCGCCCTGCTCGACCGCCTGGCCGAGTTCGAGGCCCTGGGAACGCCCGTCATGGTCGGCCACTCCCACAAGTCGATGTTCGAGCGAGTGGCGAGCGACCCCGACGACAGGTTCGCTCCCACCGTGGCGGCCACGGCGCTGGCGGCCGAGCGCGGGGCCGACGTCGTCCGCGTCCACGACGTCGCGGCGAACGCCGCGGCCGTCAGGACCGCCGAGCGAACGGTGGGCGACCGGGAGCGCTGACGGTCGTCAACCCTGTACCACTGTCGACCCTTCCCGCTGTCGTTCCTGCTCGTTGCTGTCCGTGGTCGTCGCGCTGTCGCTCGTTCCCTCTCCCGTGCTCCAGCGTCGGCACCGTCTCCGAGCCGGTTCGAAACATAATATGTAATCTCGATTATGGACTGTGGAGCGGTCGCCTCGTCGCCTCTACTCCGGTGAGGGTTCTGGTCGCTGGCGGAGAACTCTCTCGCGTTTCGCCAGACCCTGAAATCGGCCGGAGAACGCGGTACTGCTGTCGAACGCGGCGGTCCGGGGCGACGCCGTCGAGCGGCGCAGTTCGGGGCCGCCGTCGCTCGTCCTGTAACGGAACTGTCTGGTATGCCGTCATTTATTATCGTGCCAATCGACCTCAAGGAAACGAGCATGCAACTGACAGGTAACACGGTCGGAACTGGCATCGAGGACCGGAAACCGCGCGTCTGGGGCGTGGTGAGTCGCCGATGAGCGGAAGCGACTTTCCCGCGGAGGCGAGGACGGTCATCCTCGGCGCAGGCATCGTCGGGAACAGTCTGACCTACCACCTCGCCGAGCAGGGCCGGGAGGACATCCTCCTGATCGACAAGGGGCCGCTGCCCGACCCCGGCGGTTCGACGGGCCACGCGTCGAACTTCCTGATGCCCGTCGAGCACTCGAAGGAGATGACCCACCTCACCCAGCGGAGCATCGAGCAGTACGAGGACATGGACACGTTCACGAACAGCGGCGGTATCGAGGTCGCCCGCACCGAGGAACGCGTCGAGGAACTCAAGCGGCGCGTCCAGTCGGCGAAGGCCTACGGCGAACCCGCGGAACTGCTCACGCCCGAGGAGGTCGAGGAGATGGTGCCGTACGTCAACACGGACGTCATCGAGGCGGGGTTCTACTCCGAGGGAGCCGGTACCTGCGACCCGCTCCGTGCCGGCGAGGTGATGCGGGCGCGGGCCGACCACGAGACCGACGGCGGCCTGACCGTCTCGCCGAACACCGAGGTGTTCGACCTCCACGTCGAGGGCGGCGAGATACAGGCCGTCGAGACCGACCGTGGGACCGTCGAGGCCGACGAGGTCGTCATCGCCGCGGGGCTGTGGAGCCCGAAGCTCGCCGAGATGGCGGGCGTCGAGATTCCGCTCACCCCCGCAGTGCACCAGATGGTCAGTGTCGGGCCCATCTCCTTCTTCGAGGACTACGAGGGGGAGATCTCCTTCCCCGTCGTCCGGGACATGGACACCCAGATGTACGAACGCCAGCACGGCAACGACATGGAGGTCGGCTCCTACCAGCACCGACCCATCCTCTGGGACGTCGACGACATCCCTTCCATCGACGAGGCACCGCTGTCGCCGACCCAGCCGCCGCTCACCGACGACGCGTTCGAGAAGTCCATGGAGGACGCGCTGGAGATCGTCCCCGAGGTGCTGGACGACCCCGAGGCGGGTATCCGCCACGAGATCGACGGCCTGCTGTCGGTCACGCCGGACGGCGCGCCGCTGCTCGGCCCGCTCCAGGACGTCGACGGACTGTGGTCCTGTGCGGCCGTCTGGATCAAGGAGGCGCCCGCCATCGGCGAGGCCGTCGCGCAGTGGATGACCCGCGGCTGGTCTGACGTCGACCTGCACGGCGCGGACGTCAACCGCTTCTACGAGTACGGCACCTCGCGGGAGTTCGTCAAGAACCGCGCTCACGAGGGCTACCAGAAGATCTACGGCATCGTCCACCCGTCCGAGCAGTGGCAGAGCTCGCGGCCGCTCCGGACGAGCGCGTTCTACGACCGCCAGGAGGACCTCGACGCGCGGTTCTTCGAGTCCGCCGGCTGGGAGCGACCGCAGTGGTTCGAGTCCAACCGCGACCTGCTGACGGAGTACAACAGCGAGCTCTCGGAGTTCACCCGCCCCAACGAGTGGGACTCGCGCTGGTGGTCGCCCATCATCCTCGCCGAGCACCTGCACATGCGCGACAACGTCGCCATGGTCGGGGACATGGGCTTCACCATCTTCGACCTCGTCGGTCCGGGCGCGACGGAGTACGCCGAGAAGATGGCCGTCGGGCGGATGGACGTCGACGTCGGCAAGTCCGTCTACACGCCCGTCCTCGCCGAGAACGGCGGTTTCGTCTCCGACCTGTCCATCGTCCGCATGGCCGAGGACCGCTACCGCGTCATCACCGGCGGCGGCATGGGCGGTTCGGACAAGGCGTGGTTCCGCCAGCACCTCCCGGAGGACGGTTCGGTGCAGCTCGTCGACCAGTCGTCGTCGCTGTGCACCCTCGGCGTCTGGGGGCCGGACGCCCGCAACCTCGTCGACTCCGTCGCGGAGGAGGACATGTCCGACGAGGCGTTCCCGCCCTACACCGCCCAGGAGATCACCATCGGCGAGGTCGACGCGTGGGCGCTGCGCATCTCCTACGTCGGCGAGCGCGGCTGGGAGATCTACGCGCCGATGGACCAGGGCGGGCGCCTCTGGGACGTGCTCTGGGAGGCCGGCCAGGAGTACGACGTCCGTCCCGTCGGGATGGGCGTCTACGGCACCACCGCCCGCATGGAGAAGGGCTACCGCCTCTACGGCCACGAACTCGAACTGGAGTACGACCCCGCCGAGGCGGGGCTGACGTTCCACGGCGTGAAGGACGCCGACTTCATCGGCAAGGAGGCGTACGCCCAGGCCATCGAGGAGGAGAACGCCGCGACGCTGTGTACCCTCTCGGTGGACGACCACATGTCCGCGGAGGGCGAGCGCCGCTTCATGCTGGGTAACGAACCCGTCCTCGACCAGGACGGGGAGGTCGTCGTCGACGAGGAGGGCCGCGAGTCCTACGTCACGAGCGCGGGCACCGGGCCGAGCGTCGGCAAGCACCTCCTGATGGCGTACCTCCCGCCGGAGTACGCCGAGGAGGGCCAGAGCCTCCAGGTCGAGTACATGGGCGAGCACTACCCGGTGACCGTCGAGGTCGCCGGCAGTCGCCCGCTGTTCGACCCGGAGAACGAGCGCATCCGCAGCTAGGGGGAGCATCGACCGGAGGCCTCCGCGGTCTCCGAACCGATTGCGGCGATTTCACACTACACGGAACACCGAACAATGGACGTACTGGCGTGCATCAAGCGCGTGCCGGACACCGGCGCGAAGATCGTACTGACGGACGACCAGCAGGGCATCGACACGAGCAACCTGGGGTTCACGATGAGCCCCCACGAGGAGTGCGCGGTCGAGGAGGCCATCCAGCAGGTCGAGGAGCACGGCGGGTCGGCGACCGTGCTCACCCTCGGCCCGGAGGCGGCGGAGGAGCAGCTCCGGACCGGCCTGGCGATGCAGGCCGACGACGCGACGCTGCTCGAGACCGACGGCGAGGAGTGGAGTCCGCGGGAAACCGCGACGGCCATCGCCGACGCCGTCCGCGAACAGTCCGACGACGATGGCGTCGGGTTCGACCTGCTGCTCTTCGGCAACGAGTCCGCCGACGCCGCGAACTACCAGGTCGGCGTCCGCGTGGCGCGCGAACTCGACCTGCCCTGCGTGACGGGCATCAAGTCCCTCGACGTCGAGGACGGCACGGCGACCGCGAAGCGGGAGGTCGCCGGCGGCGAGGAGGTCTACCAGGTCGATTTGCCCGCCGTCGTGAGCGTGAAGGAGGGCATCAACGAACCGCGGTACGCCTCGATGCGGGCGAAGATGCAGGCCCGCAAACAGGAGGTTCCCGCGCTGACGCCCGAGCGCGACGGTGGCCCGGGGACGTTCGAGAAGATCCGCCTCGAATCGCCGGCCGAGGACGACAGCGAGGCCGAGATACTCGGGGAGGGACCGGACGCCGCCCCGGACGTCGTCGAGGTGCTGGACGAGGACGTGGAGGTGCTATGAGCGTGATACTCGGCTTCGTCGAACAGGAGAGCGGCCTGCCGGAGGAGACGTCCCTGGAGATGCTCACGCTCGCCCGCGACCTGGCGGCCGACGACGGCGCGGTGGAGGTCGCGGTCTTCGGCGAGGAGGGCGACGCGGTCGCGGACGAACTCGGCGACCACGGCGTCGAGGCGGTCCATCACGTGACCGACGACCGCCTCGCCCGCTACGCGCCGGAGGCCTGGGGCGAGAGCCTCGCGAAACTCGCCTCGGAGCTCGACCCGGACGCGGTCGTCGCGCCGGGCAGCGACCGCGGTCACGAGGTGCTGTCCCACGCCGCGGCCGCGCTCGACCTGCCGATGGCCGCCAACTGCACCGACGTCGAGACGGGTGACGAGTACGAGGTGACCCGCCAGCGCTGGGGCGGAAGCCTCGTCGAACACGCCCGCCTCGACGCCGACACGAAGCTGCTGACCGCCGCGGCGCACGAACACCCCATCGAGGAGGCCCAGGCCGCGGTCGACCCCGCGGTCGATGTGTTCAGTCCGTCGCTGGACGACTCGCACTTCCGGGTGCAGGTCGACCGACTGGAGGAGTCCGACGTCGAGGGCGTGCCGCTCGGCGAGGCGCGGGTCGTCGTCGGCGGCGGCCGCGGCGTCGGCGGCCCCGAGGACTACGACAAACTCGAAGAGCTAGCCGACCTCCTCGGCGGGACGGTCGGCGCCTCGCGCGCCGCCGTCAACGAGGGGTGGCGGCCCCACGACGACCAGATCGGACTCACGGGTGCGAAGATCAGCCCCGACATCTACATCGCCTGTGGCATCAGCGGTGCCGTCCAGCACATGGTCGGGTGCAAGGGCGCGGACACCATCCTCGCCATCAACACCGACCCCGAGGCCGCGATCATGCAGAAGTGTGAGTACGGCATCGTCGGCGACCTCCACGAGGTCGTCCCGGCATTGAACGAGGAGATCCGCGAGGCACAGTAACGTGTCGGGACTCCGGCCCGGGGGGTCACGACCGACGCCCCCGAACGCGGGTCCGGAACACGGTCGTGCGTGCCGTCCCCGACGCTGGTCGCGTCGCGGAATCGTACCGAACGATAATCATGTTTTATTGCTTGCCACTCCATGTCAGGAGATATCATGCAGGACAGTAGCATCGAGAGTCGACAGGTGGAGCTGTGCGTCCCGGACTGGCGCTCCGGTTTCCGCGATGCAGCGTCCGGGAGCGGCGCTTCCGTCGCCGGCGTCGGACCGACCGGCGTCGCGGCCCTCGACCCGCTCGTCACGGCGACGGCAGCGGGCCGGACCGCGTTCTACGCCGGATGCACGCCCGAGCGGGCGGCTCGCGTCGCGGACGAACTGACCGGGGAGACCATCGAGGACGCCGGCGACCCGGACGCCGTCGTCGAGCACGCCCCGGACACGATGGGGCTGCCCGTCGCCGAACTCGCCGGGATCGACGTCGGCCGACGCCGGGTCCTCGCGGGCTGTGGCTGGCGGCGCCCGGCGTCCCCGTCCGACCACGACGCCGCCGGCGGCTTCGTCGACGCCGCACCCGACGAGATACTGGCGACGGCGGACGAACTCGTCGGACGCGGCTGGGGCGACTGGCGACGCGACGAACCGGTCGCCCCGGACTGGCGTCGGGCGCGTGCCGGCGACGACGGCGTCGCGGTCGTGGTCAACGCCCACGGCGGCCCGGCCGACGCGCTGCTCCTCCGGAGCGTCCCCTTCGAGGTGCTGGAGGGCGCCGAGCTCCTCGCCCGTGCCGTCGGTGCCGACCGGGTCGTCGTCTACGCTTCCGAGGCCGACGAGCGCGCCGTCGAACGGGTCCGCTCGGCCGCGGACGCCTACCTGTATCCGGACGCCCCCGTCGACGTCGTTACGGGTCCGTCCGAGTACCGCGCCGGGGAACCGACGATGGCGCTGGAGGCCGTCGAGGGCAACCACCGTCTGGAGGCCCGCCTGCGCCACGCGGACGAACTGCCGACCCTCAACGACGCGACGGCGCTCGTCCACTCGGCGCGCACGCTCGCGCACCTCGCGGTCGCGGTGCGGACGGGCGAGCGACCGTCGACGCGGCTCGTGACCGTCGAGGGCGACGTCGAGTCGCCGGCGACCGTCGAACTCCCCGAGACGGCGACGCTCGACGCGGCGCTCGACGCCGTCCAGCCGACGGGCGGGGTGAAGGCCGCCTGCGTCGGGGGGCGGTTCGGCGGCCTCACGGACTCGTTCGACGTGAGGGTGTCCCCGGACGCGCTGGCCGACGCCGACCTGGGCACCGGGGGACGGGTGGAGGTGCTCGCCGAGGACCGCTGCGTCGTCGCGTTCGCCGGCGAGCTCGCGGCGTTCGCGGCCGAGGAGAACTGCGGCCGCTGCGTTCCGTGCCGCGAGGGGGCGACCCAGCTTCGCTCGCTCCTGCGGGACGTCTACGACGGCGAGTACGACGCCGCCGGCATCGAGGAACTGGTGCGAGCGATGGAGACGTCGAGCGTCTGTCCGTTCGGCGTCGACGCCGCGCGGCCGACCCGGACGGCGATGGCCGCCTTCGGCGCGGAGTTTTCGGCCCACGCCGACGGCCGCTGTCCGTCGGGTGCCTGCAGTACGACGGAGGACCAACGATGAGTTCCGAACACGACACCGAGACCGTACCGCCACTGACCGAGGACATCGCACCGGGGACCGCGACCGATCCCCCCGTCGGCAGCGACGAGGCGGCGACCGTCACCGTCGACGGGACGGCGGTGACCGTCGAGACCGGCGCGACGCTGCTCGACGCGCTCGCGGCCGTCGAGACCGACGACGAGGTGCCGGCGCTGTGTCACTACGACCGGGAGGACATCGGCCCCCGCAGCACCTGCCGGACCTGCATGGTCGAGACGGACGCTCACGGCGTCGTCCCGGCGTGCAGCACGCCAGCCGAGGAGGGACTCGCCGTCCGGACGGACGCCGAGCGGGCCAGCGAGGCGCGCGACGTGAACCTCGACCTCGTGCTGTCGAACCACAACCTCCGCTGTACGACCTGTGGCAAGAACGGTCGCTGCGAGTTGCAGGACGCGGCCATCGACGAGGAGGTCGAGGAGCCGCGCTACGGCGTCCTCGACGACCGCGACCGATACGTTCCCATCGACGACTCCTCGTCGTTCATCCAGATCGACCGCAACAAGTGCATCCTCTGCAACCGCTGCGTCGAGGCCTGCAACGACGTCCAGGTCGAGGGCGTCCTGCGGGTCGAGGGGTCCGGCGCGGACACCCGCATCGGCTTCCAGAGCGACGCGGAGACGATGGACGACTCGACCTGCGTCTCCTGCGGTCACTGTGCGACCGTCTGTCCCACCGGCTCGCTCGTCGAGACGGGGATGGCGGACGCGACGACGATACAGCTCCCCGGGTTCACGCAGACGAACAGCGTCGGCGCGACGACTGGCGCGTCCGACGGCCCCGACGCGCCCATGACGCCGAAGAAGCGCGAGGAGCGAGCGAGTAGCGAGGACCAACGCGCTAGCGACGACCCCGATGGCATCCGGTCCAGTACCGACAACTCCGACGGGTCGGCCGAGAACGCGACGCCCGACCCGTGGACCGACGACGACGGGAGGTCGTGGCCATGAGCGACGACCCCGACGGCGTCGCCGGCTACATGCAGCGCGCGAAACAGCAGGCGCTGGCGAACGTCGAACACGTCGCCGAGGGGACGGCCGCCGAGACGCTCCCCGAGGGGACGCTGTTCGAGATAGCGCAGTCCATCGGCGACCGCCAGCTGGAGGAACTGAACGTCGCCGACACGACCTGCGGCTACTGCGCCGTCGGCTGCCGGTTCGACCTCTACTCGGACGGCGAGGAGGTGCTCGCGGCCCGACCGACAGACGACGAGGACGCCCCCGTCAACGGCATCTCGACCTGCGTGAAGGGGAAGTTCGGCTACGACTTCGTCGACTCCGACGACCGGCTGACGTCGCCGCTGGTCCGCGAGGACGGCGAGTTCCGCGTCGCGACGTGGGACGAGGCGCTCGACCGCGTCGCGGAGGGGCTGGGCGACATCAGGGAGCGCCACGGCGGCGACGCGCTGTCGGTCATCGCCTCCTCGAAGGCGACCAACGAGGAGAACTACCTGATGGGCAAGTTCGCCCGGCAGGTGCTCGGCACGAACAGCGTCGACAACTGCAACCGGCTCTGTCACTCCTCGACCGTCGCCGGCCTCGCGAAGACCTTCGGCTACGGCGCGGCCTCGGTGAGCGTGGAGGACCTGGAGACGACCGACTGTTACCTCCTGACGGGGTCGAACACGACCGAGGCCCACCCCGTCATCGCGACGCGCATCAAGCAGAACGTCCGCGACGGCGCGGACCTGCTGGTGTTCGACCCGCGCGAGGTCCAGATCGCGGAGTACGCCACCCAGTACAGCCGCGTCGACCCCGGGTACGACGCCGTCTGGATAAACGGCATCATCCGCCACGTCGTGAACAACGACCTCCACGACGAGCAGTTCGTCGCGGAGCGAACGACCGGATTCGAGGCCGTGAAGGAGTCGGTCCAGGAGTTCACGCCCGAGCGCGTCGAGGCGGAGACGGGCGTCCCGCCCGAGGAGATAGCGGCGGCCGCCGAGACCATCGCTGCGGCCGACACGTGCGTCTTCGGGTGGACCCTCGGGCTCACCGAGCACTCCCACGGCACCGAGAACGTCATGGCGATGGCGAACCTGGCGGCGGTCACCGGCAACCTCGGGAAACCCGGGACTGGCGTTTCACCGTTCCGCGGCCAGAACAACGTCCAGGGCGGCGGCGGGGACATGGGACCGCTCCCGGACAACTTCCCCGGCTACCAGGACGTCGCGGACGACGAGGTCCGCGCGAAGTTCGAGGACGCCTGGGACTGCGAGATATCGCCCGAGTACGGCCACTACACGACCCAGATGTTCCTCGCGGCCGACGAGGGCGACGTCCGCGGCATGTACGTCATCGGCGAGAACTCCGCGCTCTCCGAACCGGGCGTCAACCACGCCGAGGACGTGCTGGCGGACCTCGACTTCCTCGTCGTCCAGGACCTGTTCGTGACCGAGACCGCTCGGTACGCGGACGTCGTCCTCCCGGCGTGCTCGTTCGTCGAGAAGACCGGCACCTTCACCAACACCGACCGCACCGTCCAGATGGTCAAGCAGGTGATGGAGCCGAAGGGCGACTCGCGGCCCGACTGGAAGATCCTCCAGGACCTCGCCCGTCGGATGGGTCGCGACTGGGACTACGACTCGACGGCCGAGATAATGGCGGAGGTGAACTCGCTGACGCCGCTGTACGGCGGCGTGACCCACGAGCGGGTCGACGCGGAGGGCGGCCTCCAGTGGCCCTGCTGGGACGAGGACCACCCCGGCACGAAACGCCTCTACGCGGACGAGTTCGACACCGACGACGGCCTGGCCCACCTCCACGCGGTCGGCTACAGCGAACCGGCGGAGACGCCGGACGAGACGTACCCCTTCACGCTCACCACCGGGCGCGTGCTCTACCAGTACCACACCGGGACCATGACCCACCGCGAGGAGGGCATCATGGAGTACACGCCCAGCGACTTCGTCGAGATACACCCCGAGACGGCGGCGGAGTACGGCATCGAGAGTGGCGACCCGGTGCGGGTCGAATCGGAACGCGGCGCGATAACCGTCCCCGCGCAGGTGACCGACCGCGTCGGCCCGGAGACCGTCTTCGCACCCATCCACTTCGCCGACAGCGCCGTAAACCGCCTGACCGACGAGGAGCGCCTCGACCCGGGCGCGGCGACGCCCGAGTTCAAGGTGTCCGCGGTCCGCATCGCGCCAGCCGACGACGCCGCCGCGTCGTCGCCGACACCCGGCGAGACGCCGGCCGACGACGCCGGGACCGGCACGGGGGACGACTGACCATGGCGGAACCCACGCAGTCCTACCCCGACGAGGCCACCAACGGTGCGACGGCGAACGCCAGCGGAGACGGTGCGACGACGAACGGCGACAGGAACGGCGCGACGTCGACCGACGGCGAGGCGGCGCTGCGCGACGCGCTCGACGAGCACGGCGACGACCTCGCGGCCGTCATCGAACGCAGCGACGACGTCGGCGCGCTGCTGGAGACGGCGATACTGGTGGTCGCCAGCGCCGACGACGAGGAGGTCGAGTACGTCACGCAGTCGACGGCCAACCTCGTCGCGGCGGTCGACGGCCTCTCGACCGACGGGGCGGCCGCGCTCGCGACCGACCTCGGGGAGAACGCCGACGAACTCGCCGACGCACTCGACACCGTGGTCGCCCTCCAGCGGGAGGGCCACCTCGACGACCTCGTCACCATCGCGACGTCGTTCTCCGAGTCGCTCTCGCCCGCCGAGATAGCGGAGTTCGCGACGCTCCTCGAGGCGAACGGGTCCGAGACGGTCGAGGCGCTGGACGTCGTCCTCGACCTCCAGCGGGAGGGCCACCTCGAGGACCTGGTCGACCTGGCCACGACGCTCTCGACGCTGGATATCGACCCGGAGACCGCCCGGGGGCTGAACACCGTCCTCGGCGCGGTCGGGGAGGCCGAACGCGAGTCGGAGCCGGTCGGCATCGTCGGCGCACTCGGCGAACTCCGGTCGCGGGACGCGCGCGCCGGCCTCGGCTATCTCGTCGCGCTGGTGAAGGCGCAGGGACGCCGACTGCGACGATGAGCGACGACGGAGCGGAGTCGCCGACGACCGTCTGTCCGTTCTGCGCCGTCGGCTGTCGACTGACCCACGACGGCGTACGCGTGCGCGGCCGCGAGGGACCGGCCAACCCGAACGGGCGACTCTGCCGGAAGGGGGTCCGGGCGTTCGACGCCGTCGACGACGAGCGCCTGACCGAACCGCTGGTCCGTCGCGACGGGCGTCTCGTCCCCGCCTCCTGGGAGACCGCCCTCGACCGCGTCGTCGACGGGTTCGAGGACGTCATGGACGACCAGGGTGCCGACGCGCTGGCGTTCCTCGGCGCGCCCCACTGCACCAACGAGGAGAACTACCTGCTCCAGAAGCTGGCGCGCACGCTCGGCACGAACAACGTCGACAACCGGGCGCGGCTCTGTCACGCCGAGACGGCGCGGACGCTAGCGGACAGGCTGGGCTACCCGGCGTCGACCAACGCGCTCGCCGACCTGCGCGAGACCGACGTCCTCGTCGTCGCCGGCGCGAACCCCGCCGCACGCCACCCCGTCGCGTTCGACAGCGCGGTCCGTCCGGCCGTCACCGACGGCGCGACGCTGGTCCACGTCGACCCGCACGAGAACGAGACGACGCGGCTCGCCGACCGCCACGTCGCACCGCGTCCGGGAACCGATGCGCTCGTCGCGACCGTGCTCTGCTCGCTCGTCGTCGGAAACGGGGACGTCGACCGCGCGTTCGTCCGCGAGCGGACGACCGGCTTCGAGCGGTTCCGCGCGTCCCTGCGTGACCCCGACGTCGACGCGGTGGCTGCGACCGCCGGCGTCGACCCGGGGACGCTCCGCAGCGTCGCGGCGACCGTCGGCGACGCCGACCGGGTCGCCGTGCTGACCGGTACCGGCGTCGACGAGACGGCGACCGCCGACGCGCTGCTCGGCCTCCTCCTGCTCACCGGCAACCTCGGTCGACCCGGGACTGGCGTGCACGTGCTTCGCGGCCTGAGCAACGAGCAGGGCGCGACCGACGCGGGCTGCGTTCCGGACCGCCTCCCCGGCCACCGTCCGGTGGACGACGACGCGGCCCGCGAACGGCTCCGCGCCGAGTGGGGCGTCGCCCCGCCGGCGACGCCGGGCGACACAGAGCACGACCTGGTGTCCGCCTTCGGCGACGAGGTACGCGCCGCACTGGTCGTCGGGGAGAACCCCGCTGTCGCCAAGCGCGACGCGGACCGCGTCGCGCGCCGCCTCGACGCGCTCGACCTGCTGGTCGTCACCGAACTCTCGCGGAGCGAGACGACCGCCCACGCCGACGTGGTCCTCCCGGCGGCCGCCGGCGTCGAGAAGGCGGGGACGACGACGAACCTCGACCGCCAGGTGCAGCGGCTCCGCCCCGTCGCCGACCCGCCGGGCGAGGCCCGCCCGGACTTCGCGGTCCTTCGCGACCTCGGTCGTCGGCTGGTCGGCGACGCGTTCGACCACGCGACGCCGCGTGCGGCGTTCGCCGAACTGACCCGCGTCGCACCCACCTACGCCGACCTCTCCTACGACGCGCTCGGCGAACGGAGTCGGCGCTGGCCCGCTCGCGGTGACGACGCCGACGACCCGGGCGACGGCATCCTCTACGCGGAGTCGTTCGCGACGGACGACGGGCGCGCGCCGTTCGTGCCACTCGACCCGGAGGGGACGGTCGACGATGGGGAACGCGACGGCCTTCGACTCGTGGTCGGCGACCGCGCGGGCGGGTTCGTTGCCGATGGGGACGCGTCAGACTGCCGGCTCACGGTCCACCCCGACGACGCGGCGGTCCGCAGTCTGGACGACGGCGACGCGGTCGCGGTCGTCAACGACGCGGCGACCGTCGAGACGACCGCCCGCGTCAGCACGGCGGTCCGCCCCGGCGTCGTGTACCTTCACGCCGACGCCGCCGACCCGCTCGTTCGCGGCGGCGAGACGACCGTCGCGGTGCGCCCGGCCGAGGCACCTCCCTGTCGCGGGAGCGTCCACGGCGACCCCGACGGCGGTCGCCCGTGACGGTACTCCCGCGGCCGACCGCTTCGCCGTCCAACGGACCTACGAGGGAATCGTTTCGCGGAAACGCTCCGGGTCGTCGTGGAAGCAGTCGCCGACGACGACGGCGTCCGCTCCGGCGTCGAGTATCTCGCGGGTCTGTCGCTCGCTCTCGATGCCGCCGCCGTAGAGCAGCGCTGCGTCGTCGAGGTACCTCGCTGCCGCGGCGACGTCCTCGGGGCCGCCGTAGGTACCCGAGTATTCGAGGTAGAAGAGGGGGAAGCCGTAGAAGTTCTCGGTCGCAAGCGCAGCGCCCACCACCTGTTCGACCGAGAATGGACTCTCCGCACCGGTCACCGCTGCGGCCTTCGACTCCGGATTCTGCACGACGTACCCCTCGCCGACGATCTTGTCTCCTATCCGGTCGACGGCGTCCCGGCCCTTCGCCGCGACGAGGTCCCCGAGCACCGGTAGTCCGCTCCCGAACACCTCGTCCGGTTTGCTCCCGACCTCGGTGAACATGTCAAGGTGCTTTCCGACGAAGTGTTCCCTGTCGCCGTTGTAGACCGCGGGAACGGCGAGGTAGTCGACCGCCTCGATCGTGTCCGTCGACACGTGGTCCGAACTGTGGGGCTCCTGAAAAACGAGCTTGTCCGGGAAGCTCCCTCGAATCGCCCGGATGGTATCGAGCGTGTTCTCTGCGGTGACGCCGTCCGAACCGCCGACCATCACGGCGTCCGTCCCCGCCAGGATTCCCAGGTCACGTGGCAGCTCCTTCGCTGGATCTGCTTTCGTGACGTGGGTGATCTCCTCCCAGTTCAGGTTCATGCCAGTCAAAGAGCGGAGCATCGACAAAAAGTTATGGTCGGTGAACACTTTCACCCCTCGGGCCCGGAGTCTCGCCTGGACGCCTCCAGGCGGGCCGACGGTCAGGAGTACCTCACGGCGAGGAGAACGCGTGGGAGGAGGGGTTCGGCGAGTGGGCGTCCGAGGAAATCTTCTGCGAGCAGTTCGACGGGCGCGACGACGTCCTCACCGACGCGCAGTACGCCCGCGAAGAGGAGTGGTGAGGAGCGTCACCGGAAAGCACTTGTCAACGCGAAATAATTTTGGCGGCGTATGATGTCCCGACGCCGGCTGTACGTGGCCCTCGGAGGCGTCCTGGAGATAACCGCTCACGCCACGTTCCTGTCGAACTTCCCGTCACACCAGCGGGGGCCCGTGCTGTTCGGGCTCGCGCCGTACTTCCTGCTCGCGACCGTCGCCGGCGGCCTGGTCGCCGCCGCAACCGACTCGTTCGTCGACTCACGGCGACAGTTCCTGCGAATCGCGTGGTATCCCGGCTGGTGTCTGGTCGCCAGCGCGCCGCTGTTCGCTCTGCTCGCGACGTGGAGCTATCCCATCGACCGGTGGGCCGTGAACCTCCTCGTGTTCGGGTCCGTGCTCGGCGTCGGTCGGGAGGTCGGTCGCTGGTGACGACGTCCCGGCTCAGGCCGTCTCCGGTTCGCCCCGGTCGACTTCGTGGTCCTCGCGCTCTCCCTGGGCGTCCACCGCCTCGATCAGCAGTTCGGCGACGTCGACGATCTCGATCTCGTCCTCGTAGCCGCCGGTCTTGCGGCCGTCCTCGTACATCGTCATGCACATCGGACAGGCGACGACGAACTTCTCGACGCCCGCGCCGGCGGCGGTGTCCTCGAGCGCTTCTCGAAGCCGCTCCTCGCTCGGCTTGGGGTCCTCGTCGAACTCCATCCAGAGGCCGCCGCCACCGCCGCCGCAGCAGAACGAGTCGTTGCGGTTGCGTGGCATCTCGACGAGCTCACAGCCCGTGGCGCGGACGAGCTCTCGCGGGGCTTCGTACTCGTCGTTGTACCGCCCGAGGTGGCAGGGGTCGTGGTAGGTGACGGTGTAGTCGAGTTCGTCGCCCCGCAGCCCGAGGCGGCCGTCGTCGACCAGTTCTTCGACGACCTGCGTCCAGTGGAGGACGGGAGCGCCGTCCCAGTCCTCGACCTCGAACTCCATCATCGGGTCGTCGGCGAACTCCTCGAAGTCGACCTCCGGGTACTCGTTCGTGAACGTGTTGAACGAGTGGGGGTCGGTGCAGACGATCTTCTCGAAGTCGCAGTCCTCGAAGGAGTCGACGAGGTGGCCGGCCTGCTCGATGAACAGGTACTCCTCGCCGATGCGGCGGACGTCGTTGCCGTCGTACTGCTCGTCCTCGTAGAGGATGCCGTACTCGACGTCGGCGCGCTCGAACAGCCGGGCCAGCGAGCGGGCGACCTGCTTGTTCCGGTCGTCGTAGCTGGGGTAATCACCGACGTACCAGAGGTACTCGACCTCAGTCTCGCGGGCGTCCGCGAGGTCGAAGTCGAGGTCGTCGGCCCAGTCGGCGCGGTTGCGCGCGGGGTCGCCGAACGTGTTCCCGTTGCGCATCACGTTCTGGAACGTGTCCTGGAGGTTCGCGTCGACGTCGCCCTGGTCGACCATCTGGCGGTTGAGCTTCGTGAAGCTGTTCAGGTGCTCGATCTCGACCGGGCAGGCATCCATGCAGGCCATGCAGGCCATGCAGGACTCCATCGTCTCGGTGTCGATGACGCTCGTGCCGCCATCGGCGATGATGGGCACCTCCTCGCCGCCGGCCGCCTGCTCCTCGCGGTAGGTCTTCAGGTCGAGGATGACGTTCCGGGGGTCGAGCGGCCGGTCCGACGCCTTCGCCGGACAGACCGACGAACAGCGCCCGCACTTGGTGCAGGCGTCCTGGTCGAGCTGCTCCTTCCAGGAGAAGTCGTCGATGCTCGCTGCGTTGGTGGCGTCGAGGTCCGCCGGCATCCCCGGCAGCCGCTTTCCGGTGTCGTCGTCGTGGGTGACGACGTTGGCGAACGACGAGAGCATGTGGAACGGCTTGGCGTACGGGACGGCGGCGACGAACGCGAGCGCGACGAGGGCGTGGGACCACCAGGTGAACGGGTAGAGCGTGCGGGCGGTCGCCGGCGTCATACCGCTCGCTTCGAACGCGAGCGCGACAGCCCAGCCGACGAAGCTCACCGTCTCGAAGTCGGGGAAGTCCTGTCCGAGGATGCGGATCCCCTCCGTGACGTAGCCGCCGACGCCGAGCAGGAACAGCGTCCAGACGAACAGGTCGTCCTCCAGGCTGGTGTGACGACCCCACAGGCGCTCGGTGCGCGCGGCGTAGCGCCGGTAGAGGACGACCCCGATGCCGACGACGAACAGCAGGCCCATCGCGTCGACCACCAGCGAGTACGCGAGGTAGAAGTCACCGACGAAGAACGAGTCCCCGGTGACGATCCGGTAGAAGTCCATGTCGATACCGAGGATGGTGGTCGCGATGAGCAGGGTCAGGAACCCCCACATGACGAACGCGTGCATCACCCCGCCGACGGTGTCGCGGTCGAACAGCGTCTCGTTCGAGAGCACGGTCTTCCCGGCCGCGACGACCCGCGAGGGGAGGTCGTCAAGGCGGGCGAAGCCGTCGGCCTCTCCACTGGTGTACTGCGACACCCGCTGGTAGACGCCCACGGCGAGGATGGCGATCGCCACCGCCGCCAGGTAGTAGAACAGTGCCTTCCCGAGCGTGCCGATCTGCCAGAAGGTCGGTCGTGTTATCTGCTCTCCAGACTGGAGCAGGACGTACATAGTCGTAAGCGGGGCGAACGCTCCATAAAATTTTGCCCTTCCCCACGTTCTGCAATCTCGCTGACGGGTTGTGCCCCCGGAACGGCAGTCCTCCGTGCGAACGCGTCTTCCGTTCGCCGCGGGCGATACCCGCAGCCGTCGCCCTCAGTCGACGGTGCTCGGCAGCGGTTCGACGCGGAACACGTAGTCCTCGTAGACGCCCTCGAGGTTCGTGGGATGCTCCTCGGTGACGTGGTCGCGACACAGGAGCGCCTCCGCCTCGACGGCGCCGTGCCCCGTCTCCTCCTGGTACCGCTCCAGTGCGCGGTACGCGGCCGGCTCGTCGCAGCCGCGGCGGTGACACGTTCGGGAGTCCGGCCCGCCGTCCGGTTCGAGGTCGGCCTCCTCCTCGTCCTCGCTCGGCGGTTCGGGCTCGTCGATGCGCTCGCGCTCCTCCTCGAGTTCCCGCGCCAGTTGGCGGGTCTCTTCCTCGCGAGCTTTCTTCACCCGGCCGCTTTTCGTGTCTCCCATACCACCCCGTAGGTGAGTGGGAGGCATAACCCTGTGGTCGCACGCGGTGACGGTCCGACCGGCTCCGTCCGGTGACCTCGCCGACACGCGGCGTCGCGGGGTGTCCCCTCGTCCGGACCGCGCCCGACGGATATCCGCCGAACGCGTCGTCCGTGACTCACTCGTCGTCGACCACGTACGCGCCGAAGTCGTCGACGGTTCCGACCGGCGGCGCGCCGATGGCGAGCCAGACGTGCGTCTCGTTCTCGGTCCGGTTGAGGAGGTTCCGTGTGGTGTCGGCGTGGACGCGGACGATTCCACCCTCCGCAACGTCGTGCACGTCGCCCTCGATGTCGATCTGCCCGTCCGTCGTCGCCACGAACACCTCCTCCTGGCCGTCGTGGGTGTGCGGCGTCGTCACCTCGCCGGGTTCGACGACGACCTGGTTCAGCCGCATCTCCGTGCACTCGAGTGCGGGCGTCAGCTTCCGGACCGACGTCCCGCAGGTGTCGAACTGTTCCGTCGGCACCTCGGACGGTCGAACGATACTGAACTCGCCTATCATACCGCATCGATACAGTGCCTATCGGATAGCTCTTTGCAGGGCAGTGGCACGCGACGTGAAGTTGTGCGACCGGTCAGCGTCGCCAGTTCGGCGACAGGTCGCTACTGCAGGTTGCGCGACTGCTCACCACCGCCAGTCGGTGGCCGCTCGCCGCCGCCGCCGGTCCGGCACTCAGCCGCTCGGGCGCGTACGCCGTTCGGGACACCTCCTCCCGACAGACGCCCGCCCCGTCTTCACCTGCTTTCGCTGGTGGGCATCAGGCTTATTCCCGTCTGCACCGGACGGGAGGTATGGAACGAGAAACCGGAAACGACCTCGCATCGGAGTTCGACGTCGACTTCGAGGGCGAACTCCCCGACTCGGTCGACAGGGCGGCGGTCGAGCGGATGCGCGTCGTCGCGACGGTGTTCGACGAGAGCGTGACGGTTCCCGGGACGAACTTCAGGGTCGGCGTGGACCCCATCCTCGGTGCCCTGCCCGTCGCTGGCGACGTGGTGAGCGCCGGCTTCTCGCTGTACATCGTCCTCGAATCGGCCCGTCTCGGCGTCTCGTTCACGACGCTGCTGCGGATGATTGCGAACATCACCGTCGACGTCGCCGGCGGGTCCATCCCGTACGCCGGCACCCTCTTCGACGCGTTCTGGAAGGCGAACGTCCGCAACGTCGAGCTCGCGCTGGAGGACCTGGCGACGACCCAGAGCCAGCACCGACACGACACAGCGATGCACGAGGACGCGGTCGAGATAGAGATCGACGACTGACGGAGCCGTTCCGCACGTTCACGGCGTCGCCGACCGACTTTTCGGGAAGCCGATCGCTCGCCTACCGTCCCGTCCGCACCGGAAGCGGCAGCCATAGCACTGTAGATGACGGACTCGACCGTCATTGCACTGTCGAGTTCCCCGTGGCGATTGTGCCCAGGCTCGCTTATTCCGAATGGGTTTCGAGCGTCGACGGGTTCGCCGGGCTCTCGCTCTCTCGGTCGGCGTCGAATGTCTCGCCATCGCCAGCCAGCACCGTTTCCATCCGTCGCTCGAACTCCTCCTCGCCGATCTCTCCGGCGACGTACTGTTCCCGGAGGTCGCTGGCTGGCCCGGAAGGGTCGGTTCCTCTCTCGGGCCTGAGCAGTTCCCCGAGCGGTGACGCGAGAACTGCCGCTGCCAGGAGCGTGACGATTCCGACAACGGCGACCGGGCCGGTAGGTCCCGGTCCGACGGCGCCGAGAAGCGTCAGACCGACGCCTGCCACGAGGAGAACTTCTCGGACGTGGTCGGCGATCAGTTCACGAACGTGACGCATAGACGGTTCGTCGGAGAGCAATCGTATAAGCATACGGAAATTATCCGTCTGTATTTGGGTCACGGACCCGTCTTCCGACCGAGGTGGAAGGCGACACTGGCGGTCACGAACGTCTACGGTCGCCGTCGCGACGGCGGTGATCCGTCGAAGTCCGCTGAGGTCGGAACCGTACCAGGTGACCAGAGCTACCAGGGCTGAAATTGGCAGTGCGATGCCGATCGAAGCTCGAACGTGTGACCGTTCCACGGTGTGGTGTCGGGGGGCGGTCTCCCCGGACGTACCGTCGTACTCGCCTGGCGATGGGCGAACCTGACGACGCCGGAGGGATGCTACTCGCTGCTCTCGACGAGGTGGGCGACGCGCGCCGCGACGCCCGTCGCGAGCCGGTCGACGGACGCGCGCGTCGCGTCACGGGCGTCCGGGCCGGGCATCGCCGAGACGTCGTCACCGCCGGCACGCTCCTCGCTCGTGCGGGGGAGCGAGAACCGCCCGACGAGCGGGAGCGAGACGCCGCGGTCGTCTTCGTCCCCGTCGTGGTCGCCGGCTCCTACCGTGGGGTCGAGGGGGATCCGGGCGAGCACGGGCACGTCGAACTCGGCTTCGAGGTCGGAACCGCCACCCTCGCCGAAGATGTCGTGCGTGCCGCCGCAGTCCGGACAGCGGAACGAGTGCATGTTCTCGACGACGCCGAGGATGGGGACGTCGTACCTGGCGAGCTGCTGGAGGCCCCGCCGGGCGTCGTCCACGGCGACCGGCTGGGGGGTCGTCACGACGACGGCACCCGTGACGGGGAGGTGCTGGACGAGCGTGAGTTGCGCGTCGCCCGTCCCGGGCGGCAGGTCGACGACGAGGTAGTCGAGTTCGCCCCAGGTCACGTCCGCCGTCAGCTGTTTCAGGACGTCGTCGACCATCGGTCCGCGCCAGATGACCGGGTCGTCCTCGCCGACGATGAAGTCCATGCTCATCACCGAGACGCCGCGTGCCTCCCGGGGGACGATCTCGTCGCCGGCCGTCGTCGCGGGCGTCGAGTCCGTGCAGCCGAGCATCGCGGGCGCGTTCGGGCCGTAGACGTCGGCGTCGAGCAGTCCGACGTCCAGGCCGGCGTCGGCGAGCGTCGCCGCCAGGTTCGCCGCGACCGTGCTCTTGCCGACGCCGCCCTTCCCGCTCGACACGGCGACGAGGTTCTTCACGTCCGGGAGTCTTTCGACCTGGGCACCGTCGTCGGCCACGTCGGGCCGCCACTCGACTGCGACGTCGGTGACTCCCTCGACGCCGCGCACGGCCGCCCGGAGTTCGTCCTCGACGCGCGCTCGCACGTCCGGCGCGGGCACCGGCACCGTCACTGCGACGGTGGCGCGACCACCCTCCACGCTCACCGGACCGAGTCCGCCGAGGTCGGCGAGGCCGACGTACAGGTCGTCCCGCCCGACGGCCGCGTCGCTGACGGCCTCGCGGACGCGCCGCTCCCGACCGTCCGCCGCAGGCGAATCTCGCCTCATGCTCGCCTCTGCCGGCGTACGGCGACACGCTGGATTCCGCCGACGTCTCGTCGGCCTGTTCCCGGTCGAACGTCCCGTGGTTCGTCGTGTCCCTTCACCTCAGTCACATCCGTTGTTACCGTATACCGTGGGGGTTCCACTCACTTAACCGTTGTCCGAATGTTACAACGCAGCACAACCTCACTATGCGTCGACGCTCGTGAGTCCACGACTGTTCTCGGCGTCGAAGGTCCACGCTTGGTTGCCGTGCCTGGCTGATACCCGTCTCTTGGACTCGCCTACCCTATGTGTCACGGTACCGTACATCATGCTTTTGTAGCCCGATATTGTATTTCTACTGCACAAACGCGGCGATACAGCATGACCACAGAATACGAGATCACCGATACGCTCGACGTAACGGGGCTGAACTGTCCGCTCCCCGTCGTGAAGGCGAAGCAGGCGGTCGACGGCCTCGACGCGGGCGACGTGCTCGAGGTCGTCGCGACCGACCCGGGAACCGTCTCCGACTTCGACGGCTGGGCCGGCTCGATGGACGAGATCGAACTGCTCGAACAGGAGGAGTCCGAGGAGGACGGCGAGACGCTCTACCGTCACTACCTGGAACGGGTCGCCTGACCATGGCCGACCTCCAGAAGATCGGCATCGTCGTCTACAGCGACGACCCGAAGAGCCTGGCGATGGGGATGAACCTCGGCCACGTGGCGCTGGCGATGGAGACCGAGGTCATCGTCTACTTCACGTTCGACGGCCTGACCCACCTCCAGGCGGGCGAGAAGGACCTCGGCGACTTCCAGCATCTGGTCGACGCCGGCGTTCCGGACCCCTACGACCTGCTCGCGGACCTGGTCGCGAGCGGCGACGACCTCGTCACCACCGTCGCCTGCACGACGACGCTGGACATGCTCGACTGGGAGAAGGAGTCGATGGACGACGCCGTCACGACGCGGTTCGCCGGGGCGGCGGACTTCCTCCGGGTGACCGCCGACGCAGAACACGTCTTCACCTTCGGCTGACCCGCTGCAGGCGCCCGCAGTCCTTCCGACCCGCCGGCCGTCCGTTGGGGAACCGCTACGGGGAGAGCGCGTCGAGGTTCCCCACCTGGACGTTCCACAGGGTCGCGTAGGTGCCGCCCCGGTCGACGAGTTCCTCGTGGGTCCCCTCCTCGACGACGGCACCGTCTTCGAGGACCAGGATGCGGTCCGCGCCGCGGACCGTCGAGAGGCGGTGCGCGACGACGAACGTCGTCCGGTCCCGGGTCAACTCGTCCAGCTTCTCCTGCAGCACCAGATCCGTCTCGTTGTCGACGTGGCTGGTCGCCTCGTCGAAGACGAGGATGGGCGGGTCGGCGACGATGGCGCGGGCGATGGCGACGCGCTGGCGCTGCCCACCGGAGAGTCTCGTGCCGTCCTCGCCGACCTCGGTGTCGTAGCCGTCCGGCAGGTCCGTGACGAACCGGTGGGCGCCGGCCTCCCTGGCGGCCGCCTCGACGCGGTCGTCGGACGCGTCGTCGGCCCCGTACGCGATGTTGTGGCGGACCGTCCCGTCGAACATGTGCGCGTCCTGGTCCACGTAACCGATGGCGTTCCTGAGACTCTCCAGGGAGACGTCGTCGACGTCCTGGCCGTCGACGGCGACGGTCCCCTCGTCGGCCCCGTAGAACCGCAGCAGGAGCTTGACGAGCGTCGACTTCCCCGCCCCCGTCGAGCCGACGATACCGACGGTCTCTCCGGGCGCGACGGAGAAGTCGACGTCGTCGACGACCCGCCGGTCGCTGTCGGGGTAGCTGAACCCGACGTTCTCGAACGCGACGCTGCCGCCGTCGAGCTCCAGGTCGCGGTCCGCGTCGGTCTCGCGGCGTCCGTCGACGTTCGTGAGCCCCTCGATGCGCTTCGCGGACGCCTTCGCGGACTTGTACCCGCCGACGACGCCGCCGAGGTTCTTCAGCGGGAGCGCGATGCGTTCCATGTAGAAGAGGAACGGGACGAGTTCGCCGGCCGTCAGCGTCCCGGTGAAGACGAGCGGCGCGCCCTCGAGGACCCAGTACGTGCCGAGCGCGAGCGTCAGCAGCAACCAGGTGCCGGCGACCAGCCTGTTCGCTGGCTCCTGCCAGACGGCCGTTCGCCGGCTGGCGAACCGCGCCCGGAAGAGGTCGCGCGAGGCCGCCTCGACGCGTTCGCACTCGTGGTCACGGGCCGCGAACGACTTGACGACGTCCGTGCCGCTGACGCTCGTCTCCAGGCGGGCGTTCAACGCGCCGCGCTCCGTCCGGACCCTGTCCTCGAGCGGTTCCAGGCGCTTCGAGAACCAGACGTTGACGCCGGCGAGGATGGGCCCCGCGAGCAGTACGAACAGTGCGAGCTGCCAGTTGAGCACCGCCATGTAGACGAACGCGCTGGCGAGCGTGACGACGATCCAGATGGTAGCCCCGACGAGGACGTTCAGGAAGGTGTCGAGCTGGTTCACGTCGTCGTTCAGGACGCTGATGACGTTCCCCGTCCGGCTCTCGTCGAAGACCCCGAGTTCGAACCGCTGGACGGCGTCGAACTCGTTCACCCGGACCGTGTGCAGGAACCGCTGCGTGAACACGCCGAAGCTGTACTCCTCGACGAACGCGCCGAGGTTGGTGACCAGGTTCAGCGCGACCAGCAACACCGTGACGAACCCGAGCAGCGGCAGCGGTTCGGCGGGCACCCACGCCGACGGGACGAACGGGACCGCGAACGCCCGGTCGTTGAACAGCGCGTCGATGCCGAGCCCGATGAGGAAGACGTCCGCGTAGCTCAGGAAGTTCGAGACAGCACCCGCGACTGCGGCGACCACGAAGTAGTGGCCGTCCGACCGCCCGTACTTCCCGAGGAGCGCGAGCAGGGGATAGTCGCTCTCGGCCTTCTCGGCGATGGTCGCGTCCGTCATCCGCGCACCTCCTCGTACCGTTCCGCGACGCCGTCGCTTCCGGCGGCTACCTCGCCGGTCTGGATGCGCCAGAGTCGCGCGTAGGTCCCGTCCGCCGCGACGAGTTCGTCGTGGGTCCCCTCCTCGACGAGTCGCCCGTCGTCCATCACCAGGATGCGGTCGGCACCGCGGACCGTCGAGAGCCGGTGGGCGATGGCGAACACCGTCCGTTCGCCCGACATCGACAGCAGGCTCCGCTGGATGTCGACCTCCGTCCGGTTGTCGACGTGGCTGGTCGCCTCGTCGAAGACGAGGATGGGTGGGTCGGCGACGATGGCGCGGGCGATGGCGATGCGCTGGCGCTGTCCGCCCGAGAGGGTCGCGCCGCGTTCGCCGATCCCGGTGTCGTACCCCTTGTCCAGTTCGCGGACGAACTCGTGAGCGCCGGCGCGCTTCGCGGCCGCGACCACCTCCTCGCGGGTCGCGTCCGTCGCGTACGCGACGTTCTCAGCGACCGTGCCGTGAAAGAGGAAGGGGTCCTGGCTCACGTAGCCGACCTGTTCGCGCAGACTCTCCACGTCGACGGACGCGACGTCCTGGCCGTCGACGCGGACGGTCCCGGCGTCGGGATCGTAGAACCGGAAGAGCAGCTTCAGCAGCGTCGACTTCCCCGCGCCGGTCGACCCGACGACGCCGACGAACTCGCCGCCGTCGGTCGCGAAGGAGACGTCGCCGAGCGTCTCGCCTTCGCTCGCCTCGTACGAGAAGCTGACGTCGTCGTAGCGCACGCGTCCCTCCTCGACGACCAGGTCCGGGGCGTCGTCGGGTTCCGCGAGTCTGTCGTCGCTCCGGAGGACGTCGACGACGCGCCTGCTCGACGCCTGGGCGTTCTCGACCTTGTCGATGACGTCGACGGCGAGGCGCCGCGTCGGGTCGAGGAACGAGAACGTGTAGAGGATGAAGGTCAGGAGCGTGCCGGGACTCAGCTCCGCGGTGAAGACGGACGGCGGCCCCGCGATGATCCAGTAGCCGCCGAGCGCGAACAGCCCCCAGATACCGACCGCGGCGATTATCCACGAGACGCGGTTGTAGATGGTCCGGAGGCGGACGCCCGCCCACTTCGCGTCCCTGTACCCGGCGGACGCCGCCGCGACGCGCTCCCGTTCTGCGGGCTCGCGCGTGAACGCCTTCACCGTACTCAGCCCCTCGACGGCGTCACGCAGGCGGACGTTCATCGTTCCCACGCTCTCGCGGATGGCGTCGTAGTGTGGCTCCAGCAGCGACGCGTACACCCGGCCGGTCGCCGCGAGAACGACGGGGAGCACCGCGACGACGACGGCCAGGTTCCGGTTCAGCAAGAGCATGAAGGCGAACGCGCTGACGACGCCGCCGCCGTAGCGGACGCCGTCGCGCGCTCCGTAGAAGAGGTCGCGGAGGTTGGTGACGTCGTCGTGCAGGACGCTCAGCACGTCGCCGCTATCGCGGGCGTCGTAGAAACGCATCGAGAGCGACGCGGCGGTGTCGTACGCCTCCGTCCGGATCTCGTGCAGCGTCCGGAGCGTGGCCTCCTCGTACACCAACTGGCCGTACCACTTCGCCGCGCTCTCCCCGACGATCGCCGCTCCGAGCACGCCGACGGTCAACAGGCCCTGTCCGGTCGTCGTCGACGGGATCCACGCCCCGGGGACCAGCGGCAGCGCGTACGCCCGGTCGTTCAGCAGGAGCGCGTCGAGCGCCACCCCGATGAACAGCGCCGGAACGCGCTGCAGGAAGAGTGCCAGCAGGAGGAGACCGAGTCCTCCCGCGAACGCTCCCCACCGCGGTCTTGCGAACCTCTCCAGTACGTAGCGGATGGGCGTCTGCGTCTCGCTCATGGATGGTGCTACGGCTTCGAAGAGAGCGGGCGACCGTTCCCGACGATTCTCGCGTCGTTCCCGTGCTCCCGGCGACGCCCGCTCGTGGCCCTTCGTGTCCCGTTTCGCGCTCTCGATTTCATACACTCTGGCCGGAGCGGGAGCCGAATAAGTGTTAGCAGCAACGGATTTGTGTTGGGTTTCTAATACGTGTCTGCGGGCGAGCGTCACGTCGGTCGTCGCCGGAGGCATCCACGCCTGTACGGCGATTCCTTTCCGTACGGCGTCGTTCGCACGCGGTGGTCGACCGCCGTCGGGCGTCCTCGGACGACTGCCGACCAGTCCCCGGACCTGCAACCGGCAGGAACTCGTCGGAACCGATGGGGGAGGCCCGACGCGCGATACTCCGGAAAGGCGTTAGAATTATTTACCCGCCTGTGGTCGTACCGACCGATGGGCCGACTCGAGGACGTCACTGTCGAGGAACTCCAGGACGCGCTCGACGACGTCGAGGGGAAGAAGCCGACGCAGCGACTCCTGGCTGCCATCGCGTACAAGCACGGCGTCTCCCAGACCGAACTCGCCGAGTGGCACGGCGTCCAGCGGAAGACGATCTACAACTGGTTGACGCGACTCGAAGCGCAGCCGATCGACCAGGCGGTCCGGGACGAGGCCCGGAGTGGCCGGCCCCGGAAACTCGCACCCGACCAGCAGGCCCGCGTGGAAGCGGTACTGGCGGACCCCCCGGCGGACGCCGGCTACGACGCGTCGGCGTGGACGCCGGAACTCGTTCGCCGGTACCTCCGGGAGACCTTCGACGTCGAGTACTCGCGGCCGAGCTGTCGGCGGCTGCTGAACGAGGCTGGGGTCGACTGACCAGGATGCGTGGAAGTGCCGTCGAGGCCGGGGTCGCGGCTCGTCCTGTACTCCGCGAGTCGACGGGCCGTGACGGGGATGCACGCCACTGCAGTCGCTGGTCGTTCGTGCACGGACGTCCGGTACAGCACGGCGCAGAAGTGCACGCCCGCTGTGGGGGCACGCCATCCGGGAACGGTTCGCCGATCGGAACGGGCGTTCGTCCGAGAGTCGAGTAACGACATCTGGACACTGTCCGCCGACCGGCCGGAGCGCCAGTTTCGTCGCGCGAGGTGCGAGGAGTTCCCACCGCACCACCGGCAACCGTTTCGAGGCGCTTCGAGCGACGTCGTCGCTGAGGGGGTGTCGACGATGTTCAGCTGTCGCCTTTCCGGAAGATGCTGAACAGCGGGTGGTCGCTCGACGGCCGCCGGCGCTCGCCCATCTGCGCACCGTACCCGACGTAGGCGTCGGCCATCGACACCACCTCGTACATCTCGGGGGCGCTGTGAATCGTCCCGTAGAGGTTGAAATCCGCGCCCATGAAGATGATCGAGGCGTTCGCGACGGCCTGGCGAAGCTGTCGCGAGTCGCCGCTCATCGGGTCGGCCATCTCCCAGCGAACCACCTCGTTGTGGGGCGAACAGCCGGCCGGGATGCCGTAGCGGTCCTTGATCTCGTAGATCGCCTTGGCGGCGAACCCTGCGTCGGGGATGTCGATGACCGCGGGGTCCACCATCGCGTTCTCGATGCCGGCCTCCTCGGCGACCTCCAGGTTCTTCTCGAGTGCGTCGAACCGCCCCTGCAGCGTGAGGTTCTGCGTGTCGATGCTGAGGAGCACGGCCGTCTCGATACCCGCGTTCTGTATCGCTTCGATCTCGATCTCGACCTCCTTCGTCGAGGACTCGATCGAGTTGTAGATCACCCGGTCCTGGATGCCGATCTCGCCGACGTGTTTCGCTGCCTCGGACCTGATCGTCGGCGTCGGTCCGTCCATGAACATCGGGAGGTCCGTCTCCTCGGCGACGAAGTCGACGTGCTTCTTGAGCGCCTGGGGACTGTCGCCGATGACGTCGAGAATCGCCGGGTTGCCCGTCCGCTCGGAGAGTCGCTCGACCTCCCGGATCGCTTCCCTGGCGGCTTCCTCGTCGAACTCGCCGGTCTGGGGGTCGTCGAGGATCGAATCTCCCTTGTAGAAGATGCTGCCGACCATCGCCGTCGGGTGTTCTCCGGGCTGGCCCCCGAGCGTGACGCCACCGATCTCGAATACCTCCTGTTCCTCGTCAAACGTGAACATCACACACAGTGTCGGTCACGACGGCTTTATATCTTCTCATCGCTCAACCCGCCGTATTTAGCTGACCACGGGTGTCCCGGGCGGGTATCTCTCGCCGCGTCCCGACTCGACCTCGTCCGGGTCGGACGAGAGGAGCGCCCCGAGCGCAGCGTCGTCGGCGTCGGTGACGGTGAGTTCGACCTCGTGTCCGTCGCCGTGATCTCGCGACAGTCGTTCGAGGAACGCCCGGAACCGTTCGGCGTACTCGTGGTGGAGCGGATAGAGGTCGCCGGTGTCGAGCAGCGTGACGGTGTCGTAGTACTGGACGATGCGGTGGACGAAGCGGCCGACCTGGTCGCCGGTCACCCGTTCCTGGGCGTCGAGTGCCCGTTCGTATAGCTTCCCCTCGTTCCACGTGAACCGCAGGTCGTCGTGCGACGATTCGGCGCGTCCGAACCGGTCGACCAGGTCGCGTTCTCCGCCGACGTAGGCGCAGTGGAGCTTGTAACTGTCGACGGCGCAGTCGATCCAGCCCCGCGAGAGGTAGTACGTTCCGAACTCCTTCCGTTCGCTGCCGACGCCCGACCCGGACTCCGGGAGGAACGTCGAGAGACAGTCCGCCGACCGGGCGACCACGAGGGGTGCGTGCCCGGAGCGGAGGCCGGTGAGGTTCTCGCCGTCGTCGGCGTACGCCACCACGATCCGGTCGAGCGAGGGGTCGTCGACGGCCTCGATTCGCCGTTGCAGGACGCGCGACACCGCCGTCTCGTCCGGGACGTTCACCGGGAACTCGTGGCGGTCCGGCGGCACGTACCGGACCGTCGCCTCCGGGGCGTGCCGTTCGATCACGTTGTAGAGCGCTTCGCACGCGACGACGCCGATCACGGTCGACCTTCGACGGTGCCCAACTTAAACGAACGGCATCGGACGGGACCACTGCGCCCCGAGCGCCTTTCGTCGTTGCGTTCGGAGTTGCCGTCCCGCGGACGTCTCTCGCCCACGGGACGTCCACCACGGTCGGCGTCGTCAGTCGTCCATCGTCCTGACGTCGTCGACCGAGCGAAGCGTCTCGATCCGTTCCCTGACGTGGGGATAGGCGTCGAAGTCCTGGTGGGGTAGGTACATCGACTCCAGGAACTTGTCCCGGAAGACGTCGGTGCCGGCGATCTCGTAGTACTCGATCTCGTCGACGATGCGTTCGGCATCCGCGCGGCGCTCGCCGTCCAGGAGGGCGAGTTTCGCCCCGATGCCGGCGGCGTTGCCCAGCGATTCCACCCTGTCGAGTTCGACGTCCGGGAACAGGCCCATCGTCATCGCCGATTCGGGGTCGATGTAGTTGCCGAAACCGCCGGCGAGGACGACGCGGTCGACCTGCTCGATTTCGAGTTCGTCCACGAGAACGAGTGTCCCCGCCTGGATGGCCGCCTTGGCCATCTGGATCTCCCGGAGGTCGTTCTGCGTCAACACGACGTCGCCCGCGACGGCCGTCTCCTCGTCGAAGGCGAGGACGTACTCGACGACGTCGTCGTCGTTGCGACGGACGCGCCGGTGATCCATCACCTCCTCTCTGAACTGTCCCCGGCGGTCGACCAGGCCGGCCTCGAACAGGGCCGCGAGAGCGTCGATCACCCCCGACCCGCAGATCCCGTTCGGGGCGGCGTCGCCGATGGTTCCGAGCGTCGGCTCCCGGGTGTCGAGGTCGACGTCGACCTGGTCGATTGCGCCCTGCTGTGCGCGGAGTCCGTGGGTGATCTCGGCACCTTCGAGGGCCGGGCCTGCAGGGGCGGAGGTCACCCACATCTTCTCGCCGTTACCGACCGATATCTCGCCGTTCGTCCCGATGTCGATACACACCGTCGTCTCGTCCTCCTCGTGGTGGCCGGACACGAGCAGTACCGACACCTTGTCGGGGCCGACCCAGCCGCCACTTATCGGGAGCCAGTAGCAGTAGCCGCCGTCGTGGATGTCGACGTCGAGGTCGCGCGCCTTGACCGCGACGGGCGCGTGGTTGGCGGCGACGTAGGGCGACCCCGCCACGTAGGACGGCTCGATACCCAAAAAGAGGTGGTGCATCGCGGTGTTCCCGACGAAGACGGCCTCGAAGATCTCGTCCCTGCCGACGCCTGCCTCGGCGGTCACCTCCTCGATGCACTCGTTCACTCCGTCCCGGATCGCGCCCTGCAACTCGTCGCGGCCGTCCTCGTTGCGCCGGGTGTACCGGACCCGGGTCATGATGTCGCCGCCGAACGTGGTCTGGGGGTTCAGTTGCGAACTCACGGCCTCGGTCTCGCCCGTTCGGAGGTCGACGAGGTACGTCGCGAGCGTGGTGGTCCCGACGTCGATCGCCAGGCCGTACGCCGTCTCCTCCAGGCCGGGCGTTACGTCGATGACCTCCTGGTCGTCGTACACCGTGACAGTCACGTCGAGCGCGTCCTCGTCCTCGACCTCGCCCGCCCGCAGGTCGTTCGGGAGGCTGCGGTGGGTCAGGTGGTCGAACTCCTCGACCGTGAGGTCGTACGTGGCGTCGAGTCCCTGGCGGACGCGCTCGCGGTCGGCAACGTTGTCCTCGAGCGTCGGCGCGGACAGTTCGACGTGGTATCGCTTCACAGCGGGGTCGAGGTCGACCGCCATCTCGCGGCCTTCCGTGAGCACGATGCCGCCCGTGTTCTGCGTGGAGCTGGGAACCGTCGACCGGACCGGTCCGCACTCCACCTCGGCTCGACAGGAGAGGCGATAGCCGTCGGCGAGCTGGTCGGCGGAGAGGACGAACTCGTCGGCGTCGCTGCGGTCGGAGAGGCACTCCTCGCCGTCGTCGACGATCATCTTGCAGGTGCCACACATCCCCTGGCCCCCACACAGCGCTTCGACGCTGATCCCGGCGGCCTCGGCCGCGTCGAGTAGCGTCGTCCCCTCCGAGACCGAGATCTGCTCGTCCATCGGGGAGAAGTCGACCGCTGGCTCGTCGCTCATACGTACAGTTGGTCCATGCCTCCGTGCAAAAAGTTATTGCGTGACACGGTGCCGTTGCGAGAACGCCTTCTCAACCGGTCCGTGACGCCGTCAGCCGGTCTGTCGATGGCGCACGTCTTCCTGTTCCTCTTCGCCTTCGACGAGTTCCAGCGCACGGTTCACAGCAACGTCGGCGTTGTCGCCGTAGCCGTCGGCGCCGATCTCCTCCTTCCACTCCGGGGAGGTGGGCGCGCCGCCGACCATCACCTTGACGTCGTCACGGAGCCCCTCGTCCTCGAGCAGTTCGATGACCTCCTCCTGATGGTCCATCGTCATGGTCATGAGCGCGGACATCCCGAGGATGTCGGGGTCGTGCTCTCTGACGGCCTCGATGAACTCCTCGTTCGGTACTTCGACGCCGAGGTCGACGACGTCGAAGCCGTTCGCCTTCAGCATCGTCACGAAGATGTTCTTGCCGATGTTGTGGATGTCCTCGTCGACCGTTCCGATGACCACGAGACCGCCGGTGTCCTCGTCGCCGAGGTCCATCTCCGACAGCAGCGGGTCGACGTGCTGGACGCCGGCCCGCATGCAGTCGGCCGACATCGCCAGTTCGGGCAGGAACACCTCGCCGCGTCCGAACTTGTCGCCGACCGTCTTGACGCCCTTCGTCAGCCCATCCTGGAGGATGTCCAGGGGGCTGTAGCCCTCGTCGATCGCTTCGAGCGTCAGCTCCTCGGTCCGATCCTCGTCGAGGTCGATGATCGACTGCTGGATCTCCGCGAGGAGCGGGTCGTCGACGTCACCTGTGCGGTCGTCTGCCTGATCGAGATACTCCTCTCGCTCATCTTCCCCCATGTTTGTTGCTCACTATCATGGAGACTGCCGCATCGGATATAAATTCTTGGCCCGAAAGAAAGATATGTACACTGACGTACGGGTGCGACTGCTCGCGGCTGCGCCGTCCGAGCGTTCGGGGCGGGTCGGTCCCGTGGTGGCTGTCGACCCTGGGCGCGGTGGGCGCTCCGCCGTCGACGGCTCCGCGTCACCGTCGGTGGCGCGCTCGCCCGGTCAGATCTTGTCGCCCGGCCCGCCGTGACCCGCCGCGCCGTCCTCGAAGCGGTCGAGCGAGAAGTGGTCGACGTCGACGAACTCGGTGTCGCCTTCCGTCACGAGGTCGGTGAGAATGCGTCCGACGGCGGGCCCGTGTTTGAACCCGTGCCCGGAGAACCCGCAGGCGACGAAACAGCCGTCGGGGCCCACCTGGTCGACAATGAAGTCGTGGTCGGGCGTCGTCGAGTAGACGCCGCAGTACTGGCCCTTGACCCTCGACTCCGCGAGTTCGGGGGCGAACCCTTCGAGTTCGTCGAGGAGCTGGAGGGTGGTCTCCTGGTCGGGCGACCCGTCGTATCGGTCGGGGTTCACCGTCTCGTCCGTGTGATGGGTTGCGACGAGGACGCCGTCGCCGAAGTCGGAGCGCATGTACCAGTCCCCGCCCGGCGCCCCAGTGGTCGGTACGAGGTCGGGGTACTCCTCGGCGAACCCTTCGGGTGGGTCGAGGACGAGGACCTGTTCCCGCGTCCGCTCGATGGGGACGTCCACGCCGAGCCGGGCCATCAATCGGGGGGTCCACGGCCCCGCGGCGACCACGACGGTCTCGGCGGCCACAGCCCCGTCGTTCGTCTCGACGCCCACGACGGCGTCGTCCTCGACTACGAAGTCCTCGACGGCGACGCCGGTGACGACCGTCGCGCCCGCGTCCTGGGCCGCCCGCGCGAACCCGCCGGCCGCGTCGGTCCCGTCGGAGTAGCCCGCGGCGTCGTCGCTCACCGCGAAGTCGACTCCCTCCAGGTCCAGCATCGGGTACTGCTCGTCGAACTCGTCGGCGTCGTACTTCGTCACCGGGACGTCGAGCGACGAGAGCACGTCGCCGCCGGCGTCGGCGTACTCCCCTTCCGGCGTCCCCTCGACGCCGAACCGTACCAGTGGACTGTCCGCGTGGGCGATCGCCTCCCCGGTCCGCTCCTGGAACTCGCGGTAGAATCGGTGGCTCCACCACGCGGTCTTCGCGTAGATCTCCTTCGGGCCGTAGTGGTGGCGGAGGATGGCCGACGAATCGCCCGTCGAACCGCTGGCTATCTTGTCCTTCTCGACCAGCAGGACGTCGAGGTCCGTCTCGGTCGTGAGAAAGTACGCCGCGCTGGTCCCCATGATGCCGCCGCCGACGACGACGACGTCGGCACGCTCGGGAAGGGTTACCAAACTCATACCGGAAGGTGGGCGAACGGAACGAAAAAAGTTCTGTCACCGCGCCGACGGATGGTGGAACGGTCGCCCGCATCAATCGGGGAACGCAGAGCGGAGGTCGTCGAGCAGGTCCGCCGCGTGTTCGACGCCGACCGACACGCGGACGAGCGTCTCGGGGATGTCGTCCGCGTCAGTCCCGGTGACCTCGTCGTGTGTCATGAGCGACGGTACCTCGACCAGCGACTCGACGCCGCCCAGGCTGACGGCGAGCGAGAACTCCTCCAGGCGGTCGACGAACGCCGCCGTCTCGGCCTGGCTCCCGTCGAACTCGAACGAGAGCATCCCTCCGAACCCGGACGTCTGTCGGCGCGCGAGGTCGTGCTGTGGATGGCTCTCCAGGCCGGGATAGCGGACCCTGCGAACGCGCTCGTGGTCGTCGAGGAAGCGCGCGATGCGGAGTGCGTTCTCCTCGTGGCGCTCCATCCGAAGCGCCAGCGTCTTCAGCCCACGGGTGACCAGGAACGCGTCGAACGGCGAGAGGGGGTTCCCGAGGCCGATGCCCTGTGCGAACGACAGCGACTCCGCGACGTCGTCGTCGGACGTCACGACGACGCCACCGTTGGAGTCGCTGTGACCGTTCAGGTACTTCGTGGTGCTGTGGACGACCAGGTCCGCACCGAGGTCGAGCGGCTGCTGGAAGTACGGGCTCATGAACGTGCTGTCGATACCCAGCGGCACCCCGTGCTCTTGGGCGACGGCCGCGTTCGCCTCGACGTCGCACAGCCGCAGCATGGGGTTCGTCGGCGTCTCGAGCCAGACGAGCCCCGTCTCGGGACGGACGGCGTCGGCGACGTTCGCCGCGTCCCGCGCGTCGACGTAGGAGACGTCCACGTCGAGGTGGGCGGCGAAAAGCTCCGAGAGCATCCGCTCCGTGCCGCTGTAGAGGTCGTCGAACGCGACGACGTGACCGCCCGCACCGACCTGCGTCAGGACGGCGGTGAAGATGGCCGCGGTGCCCGACGCGAACGCGCGGGCGTGCTCGCCGCCTTCGAGCGCGGCGAGTCGCTCCTCCAGTGCGTCCCGCGTCGGATTCTCGATGCGCGAGTACTCGTAGGCGATGGCGTCCTTGTCCAGTTCGTCCCACGTGTACGTCGTCGAGAGGTGTAACGGGTCGACGACGTCGGTCGGTGCTCGGCGGTCCCGGTCGTCGTCTCCGCCGACCGCGAGCGTCTCGAATCTGGCGTCGGGGTCAGCCATGGTCAGCCCAGGATGCGCTCGCGCTCGGGGTCGAAGAGTGGCTCCTCCCGGACCGTCGCGGGGTAGCGTTCGTTCTCGTACTGCACCGCAACGCTCGTCCCCGCCTCGGCGTACTCGTTCGAGACGTACCCGTAGGCGATCGGTGCACCGACGCTGTACCCGTAGCCGACGCTCGTCGTGTAGCCGACGGTCCCGGCACCGTCGAGGACCGGCGCGCCACCGGTCGGCACGCGGTCGGTGTCGTCCAGCGTGAGACAGGCGAGTCGTTTCTCGACCGCGCCGTCTGCCGCGTCCGTGAGCGCCTCGCGGCCGACGAACTCGGTGTCCATGTCGACCGCGAAGCCGAGTCCCGCCTCGAACGGGTCGTACTCCGTCGTCAGGTCCGTGCCGTACAGCCGGAACCCCTTCTCGAGGCGCATGGTGTCGAGTGCGCCGTCACCCATCGCCACCGCGTCGTACTCCTGGCCCGCCTCCCAGAGGTACTCCCAGAGCTTGCGGCCGTACTCCGTCGCCGTGTGCAGCTCCCAGCCCAGTTCGCCCACGTAGGACACGCGCAGTGCGGTCACCGGTATCTCTTCGAGGTAGGTGTCCTGGGCGCTGAAGTAGGGGAAGGCGTCGTTCGCGAGGTCCGCCTCCACCAGCGGCGCGAGCAACTCGCGGGCGTCCGGTCCCCAGACGCCGACGCCGGCCCTGGACGAGACGCGGTTCGTGACCGAGACGGCGTCGTCGCCGTCGGCCTGCTCGCGCAGCCAGGCGAGCTGTTCCGTTCCTGCTGCGCCGCTGTTGGCGAGCACGTGGTATCGGTCTTCGGCCAGGCGCACGACCGTCATGTCGCCCAGGACGTTCCCCCGAGGATTGCACAGCAGCGTGTATCGGGCGTCCCCGACGTCGATGGCCATGTCGTTCGTGAACGCGCGCTGTGCGAACTCGGCCGCATCGCTCCCCTCGATGTCGATTGTGGTGAAGTTCGAGAGGTCGAACAGCCCGACGCCGTCGCGGACCGCGAGGTGTTCGGCGGCCTCGATCGGCGACCAGAACCGCGCCTCCCACCCCGTCCGCTCGGGAATCTGGTCGCCATAGCGGTCCAGCAGGCTCTCGTTTTCGCCGTACCACCGCGCGCGCTCCCAGCCGTCGGCCTCGTAGAACTCGGCGTCCAGGGCGGACTGCTGGCCGTAGAACGGGCCGGTGCGGAGCCCCCGATTCGTGACCGCCGACTCCCGCGGATGGACGACGTCGTAGACGGTGTCGTACTGGCGGTATCCCCGGTCGCGGACGAACGTCTCGCTCCCCGAGTGGGGCTGGAAGCGATTGATGTGCGCGGGGACCACGTTCTCGCTCGCGCTACCCGCGTCCATCATCTCGGCCACCGTCCGCCCGACGCCGCCGGCGTGGGTCAGCCAGACGGCCGCGGCGACCCAGAACCCGTCGACCGACGGCGCCTCGCCCAGTATCGGCATGCCGTCGGGCGTGAAACAGAACATTCCGTTGTACGCCTTCTCGACCGACGCGCCGTCGAGGTCCGGGAGCACGCGGACGGTCTCCGCCCAGGCGTCGCCGAAGTGTTCCTCGGTGAACGGTCGGGTCGACGGCATCCGGATGGGGTCGTGATTCGACCCACGACCCGGAACGTAGTCGTACACGGGCGACTCCTCCATCGCATCCTCGCGGTCGTCGATGTCGTGCGGGTCGACGAGCAGCGGTTCGTGGTTGTACGAGCCGATACCGTAGCCCGTCCGGTGCTGACGGAAGTACATCGCGGCGTCCTGGTGGCGGAGGAACGGGTGGTCGACGTCCTCGGTGGCGTCGGACAGGACGTCGAGTTCGTCCGTGACGGCGTACTGGTGCTCACAGGGCGTCAGCGGAATCTCGACGTCGACCATCTCGCCGAACAGCGGTGCCCAGATGTTGCCTGCGACGAGCAGTTCGTCGCACGCGATGCGACCGCGGTCGGTGACGACGGCCTTGACTCCGCCGTTCGCCGTCTCGACGTCCGTCACCGCCCTGTGCTCGTGGAACTCGATACCGCCGTCTTCCGCACCCTGCCGGAGTGCGTCCAGCAGGTCGACGCTGTTCATCCGGCCGTCAGTGGGGACGTAGAACCCGCCGCGGATCGCGTCCGGGTCCACGAGCGGGACGCGGTCCGCGACCTCTGCCGGCGTCAGCCGTTCCGCGCCGTCGATTCCCCACGCCGTCGCCTGGTCCATCCGCCGGTCGAGGAACTCCATCCGCTCGTCGGTCGTGGCGATCTCGATCCCGCCGACCGCGTCGAACGCCCCGAGGTCGGTGTACAGTTCCCGGGTGTACTGCGCCCAGTTGGCCATCAGCTTGCTCGGCGTCGTCTGGAAGAGCCCGCCCGGTGCGTGCACCGACGAGCCCCCCGTCTTCGGGATGGGTCCCGCGTCGAGCACGGTCACGTCACCGCGGCCGCGCTGTGCGAGGTGGTAGGCGGTACTGCATCCGACGATTCCTGCGCCGATGATGACCGTCCCGGTCCGATCGGGTGGTTTGTTAGCTCCTGTCATGCGTCACGTGGGCTTCTCTTGTCTGGACAATAAGAATAATGTCTGCGAAACGTCAACAATCGGCGCTGTGCGGGTCCTCTCACCGGAGCAGTCGGTCGCGGCCGGGGTCGAACAGCGGTTCCTCGCGGACCGTCGCGGGGTAGCGCTCGTTCTCGTACTGGACCACCACGCTCGTCCCCGGGTCGGCGTGTTCGACGGGGAGGTAACTGGAGACGATGCCCCGGCCGACGCTGTAGCCGTAGTCTGCGCTCGCTGCGTACCCGACGGTCTCGTCGTCGACGAAGACCGGTGCGCCGTTGAACACGACCGCATCCGGGGCGTCGAGCGTCACGGCGGTGCGCGTCCGGTTGGGCCCCTCGTCGGCGACCGCCTGCAGCGCCTCGCGGCCGACGAACTCGGTGTCCATGTCGACCGCGAAGTCCAGTCCCGCCTCGAACGGGTCGTACTCGGGGGAGATGTCCACGCCGACCAGCGGATAGCCTTTCTCGAGGCGCATGGTGTCGAGCGCGCCGTCGCCCATCGCCACCGCGTCGTACTCCGCTCCTGCTTCCTGCAGGTACTCCCAGAGCTTGCGGCCGTACTCCGTCCCCGTGTGCAGCTCCCAGCCCAGCTCGCCCACGTAGGACACCCGAAGCGCGGTCACGGGCACCTCTTCGAGGTAGGTGTCCTGGCCGGTGAAGTAGGGGAAGGCGTCGTTCGAGAGGTCCGCCTCCACCAGCGGCGCGAGCATCTCGCGGGCGTCCGGTCCCCAGACGCCGACCGCACACCGGCCCGAGACGTCGGCGGTCACGGTCACCGAGCCGTCGTCAGGGGCCCGCTCGCGGAGCCACGCGAGCTGCTCGGTGCCGGCCGCCCCGCTGTTGGCGAGCACGTGGTATCGCTCCTCGGCCAGCCGCACGACCGTCGCGTCGCCGAGGATGCCGCCTCGCTCGGTGCACAGCAGCGTGTACCGGGCGTCGCCGACGTCGATGGCCATGGCGTTGGTACAGACCCGCTGGACGAAATCCAGCGCGCCCGGCCCGGTGACGTCGACGTTGGTGAAGTTCGAGAGGTCGAACAGCCCGACGCCGTCGCGGACCGCGAGGTGTTCGGCGGCCTCAACCGGCGACCAGAACTGCGCCTCCCATCCCGACCGCTCGGGGATCTGGTCGCCGTAGGCGTCCAGCAGGCCCTCGTTCGCACCGTACCACCGCGCCCGCTCCCAGCCCGCGGCGGCGTAGAACTCGGCGTCGAGGGCAGTCTGGCGGTCGTAGAACGGCCCCGTTCGAAGTCCCCGGTTTGCCGTCGCTGGTTCGCGCGGGTGAACCAGGTCGTAGACGGTGTCGTAGGCGTAGGCGCTGCGGTCCCAGCCGTACCGTCGACTGCCGGCGTGCTCCTGGAAGCGGTTGACGTCGGCACCGAGCAGGTTCGTTCGGGGGTAGCCCTCGTCCATCCACTCCGCCATGGCCCGCCCCACGCCGCCGGCGTGGGTCAACCAGACCGCCGCGGCGATCCAGAGGCCGTCGACGCTCTCTGGTTGGCCCACGAGGGGCATGCCGTCTGGCGTGAAGGCGAAGACGCCGTTGAACGACCGGTCGACCTCTGCGCCCGAGAGCGCCGGGATGAGACGACGCGCGTCCTCCCAGGCGTCGTCGAAGTCGTCCTCGCGGAACGGCTGGTTCGCCATCATCCGGATGGGGTCGCGGTCCTGCTCTTTCCCCACGAAGTAGTCGTACACGGGCGTCGACTCCGGTGCTTCCTGGAGGTCGGGCAGGTCGTGCGGGTCGACGAGTCGCGGCGCGTGGTTGTACGAGCCGACGCCGTACCCTTCCCCGTGCTGGCGGAAGTAGAGCGACGCCTCCTGGTACCGGAGCCCCGTCAGGTGCGCCTCCTCGTCGGCTCCCTCCAGTTCGGGCAACGACTCGGTGACGACGTACTGGTGCTCGCACGGAACCAGCGGGACGTCGACGTCGGCCATCTCGCCGAACAGCGGCGCCCAGATGTTGCTCGCGACGAGCAGTTCGTCGCAGGCGATGCGCCCGCGGTCGGTGACGACGGTCTGCACCGCGCCGTTTTCCGTCTCGACGTCCGTCACCGTCGTGTGCTCGTGGAACGTCGCGCCGCCGCTCCGGGCGCGGTCGGCCAGCGCCTCCAGCAGTTCGACGGTGCGCATCAGTCCGTCGTCGGGGCTGTAGTACGCGCCGAGGATCTCGCCCTCGTCGACGAGCGGATTCAGGTCGGTCGCCTCCTCGGGCGAGAGGACCTCGCCCCCGCGAACGCCCCAGGAGCGACCGTAGTCGGCCAGCCGTCGGGCCTGGTCCAGCCGCTCGGGCGAGGAGACGAGCTCCAGCAATCCGTCGGCGTCGAAGCCGCCGAGGTCGGTGTAGAGTTCCTGTGAGTACTGTGCGAACTCGCTCATCAGCTTGCTCGCAGACGTCTGGACGAGACCGCCCGGAGCGTGGACGGTCGACCCGCCCGTCTCGGGGATCGGTCCCTGGTCGACCACGGTGACGTCTTCGCGGCCACGCTCGGCAAGGTGGTAGGCGGTACTGCAACCGACGATGCCGGCACCGACGATCAGGACCTCCGTCTCGTCGGGGGGCGTCCTCCCTGAACTCATAGTGTGGTAGAGAATCACAAACGTAATAAATCCACGGTCGGGGAATCTCCGACCCCCGTGCAAAGGATGAAGTCCCGGCCCAACACAATTCTTGCACGTCTCGCGGCGTATCCGCAGACGATCGGGGTCGCCGAGCGAACAGCACCGCTCGCGTGCACGGATCGGACGCGTGTCTCGCTACCGCAACCTCGGCCAGTTCGTCGCGCTCGGCAACGGCCTCGGCTTCGTCGGCCAGCAGTTCACCACCGGGAGCGTCGCGAGCATCGTCTTCTCGCTGATCCCGCTGCTCACCGTCGCCTTCGCCTGGGGTATCCTGCCCGACGAACGCCCGACGTCGCTGGGGCTTCTGGGCGTCCTGCTCGGCCTCCTGGGCGTCGCCATCCTCGTCGGTCCCGACGCGACGACCCTCCTCGCATCGACCGTCGTCGGGACGGGGATCGTGTTCGTCGCCGCCGTCGCGACGGCGCTGGGGACCGTCCTCGTCCGGCGGTGGTCGACGTCGCTCTCGAGCACGCCGCTCACCGCGTGGGCGATGGTCGTCGGCGCACTCACGCTGCACGCGGGAAGCCTCGCGACCGGAGAGCGGGTCCCCGACGCGACCATCCCGGTCGCCGTCGTCCTGGCGACGGTGTACCTCGGCGTCGCGTCCAGCGCCCTGGCCTACGCGATGTACTTCTCCATGCTCCGCCGGTTCACCGCCCTGGAGATGAACCTCGTCACGTACCTCACGCCGGTCGTCGCGACGGTGGCGGGGTGGGCGCTCCTGGACGAACCGGTCACACCGTCCATGGTCGCCGGCTTCGTCGTCATCGTGGCCGGGTTCGCGCTGCTGAAACGGCGCGCGCTCGTCGAGGAGGTCCGACGCGACGGGACGCGCGCCGACTAGCTGGCTCGCCACCCTGGGTCACGGCGTCGCTGTCGCCTGGGTCACGGCAGGTCAACTCCTTCGTCGCGCGCGAGCGACGACACCGTCCCGTCGGCCACGAGCGTCGCGGCGGCGTCGATCCGTCGAGTCGTCTCCTCCTCGTCGATCCGGCCGGCGAGGCCGTCGACGATGGCGTCCGCGCGAGGTGAGAGGTTCACGTCGGCGATGCGTCGAACCTCGATCGCAGCGAGGAGTTCGACGGCGACCGCGGCCCGAAGCTTCTCGACCGTCGTCGCCAGGTGGTCCGTCGCGATCGTCCCCATGCTCTGGACGTCCTCCTGGCCGCCGGAGACGATCGAGGTCCGGTCGCTCGCCGTACCGAGCGTCGCCGCCTCGCGGACGAGCGACGCCGCCGAGTAGTGCGCCCGTACCAGTCCCTGTTCGAGACCAGGGTTCGCGGCCACGAACGGCGGCGACGACCCCCGGCCCTGCACGTAGAGGTGGACCCGTCGTTCGACGACGTGACCGACCTTCACGAGTGCCCTCGCGAGCGCGTCGGCGGCGGCAGCGACGTGCTGGCCGTTGAACCCGCCGTTGGACAGCACGACGCCGTCCGGGAACACCAGCGGGTTGTCGGCCGCGCTCCGCAGTTCCGTCTCGGCGACCGACCGTGCCTTCGCGAGCGCCTCCCTGGCGGCCCCGTGGACCTGCGGGATGGTCCGGATGGAGAGCGGGTCCTGTGCCACGGTCGCGTCCCGTTCGGGGTCCAGGTCGAGCACCTCCCGGACCACCCTCGCGCTGGTCGCGTCACCCTCGTGGGGACGGACCTCGGTCACGCGCTCGGAGAACGCGCTGGGCATCTGCCCGACGAGCGAGAACGTGAATGCACCGGCGAGGTCGGCGGCAGCGAGGAGTTCGCCGGCGTCGTGGACCGCGAGCGCGAGCCGACCGGTCATCAGCCCCGGGCCGTCCATCAACGCTAGCCCCTCCTTCGGTTCGAGCGCGAGCGGGTCGACGTCCGCCTCGCGCAGCGCCTCGTCGGCGGACAGGCGTCGGCCGTCGCGGAACGCCTCACCCTCGCCAGTCAGGACGTACCCGATGCCCGCGCTCGCACCGTAGTCGTCGCTGTTCCCCCCGTCGCCGACGACGGGGTGGACGCCGGCGTTCAGGCAGTCACAGAGCCGGTCGACGACGGTCGGCCGAACGCCCGAGTAGCCCGTCGCGAACACGTTCGCACGGGCGAGCATCGCCGCCCGCACCTCGTCGACCGGGAGCGGTTCGCCGACCGTCGCGTTCGCCGCGAGGAGGTTCTCCTGGAGCGTCCGGCCGTCGGCCGGGTCGATGGCGACGTCGTAGAGGTCGCCGAACCCCGTGTTCACCCCGTACACCGGTCGGTCGTTCGCGTCGACGATGTCGTCGACGACCCGCCGGCTCTCCGTCATCGTCTCGCGGGCTTGCTCGTCCAGCGCGACCCGTTCTCGATTCCGCGCGACGGCGACGACGTCGCCGACGTCGAGCGAGCCGTCGACGGTGACCGTCATCGTCGCTGGCCCCCCTGCGTGTCACTGGTACGCATGATGGCAACGTGCGATGACGGGACGTATAAAGATACGGTCATCTGGAGCGCATCCAGAACGCAGCTATCGCGTGACACGGGCGACGAGAACGCCGTGCCGAGAGCCGCCGACGGGACGGACGCCGAACGGGGGGCTGCCGCGCTGTTCGCCCGCCGCCGCTGGGAGTGCCGTCCTGGCCTACCTTTTTACCCCCACCACTTGTCCGTCAGTGCATGTCGGTCGACACGGTCTTCGTCGACGCACGAATCGTGGACGGAACGGGAGTGCCGTGGTACCGCGGGTCGGTCGGCGTCCGGGACGGCGAGATAGCGTTCACGAAACGGGTCCGCGAACCGGACGTCGACGCGGCCGAACGGGTCGACGTGGACGACGACGTCCTCTGTCCGGGGTTCGTCGACACGCACTCCCACTCCGACCTCCGCCTGTTCGAGGACCCGACGCTCGCGCCGAAGATACGTCAGGGAATCACCACCGAGGTGCTCGGCCAGGACGGCTTCTCCATGGCGCCGCTCCACCGCGACGGCGCCGCCGAGGAGTGGGCCGAGCAGTTGAGCGGCCTCGCCGGCTCGACCGACCGCGAGTGGACGTGGGGAAGCGTGGACGAGTACCTCGACGCCGTGGCTGCCGACGGCGTCGCCCCGAACGTCGCCACGCTGGTCGGCCAGGGGACGGTGCGCTTCGAGGTGATGGGGATGGCCGACCGGGACCCCACCGAGGACGAACTGTCGGAGATGCGTCGCCTCGTCCGCAACGCGCTGGACGACGGCGCGCTCGGACTGTCGACCGCGCTGGTGCTGACGCCGTGTTCGTACGCGGACACCGACGAGCTTCGTGAACTCGTCGCCGAACTCCGGCCGTACGGCCGTCCGTTCGTCGCGCACGTCCGGAGCGAACGCGGTGGCATCTGGGAGGCGCTCGACGAGTTCGTCGACCTCGGCGCGACCGAGGACGTTCCGCTCCACCTCTCGCACTTCAAACTCGGCGGGCCACCGCAGCACGGGAAGACCGACCGCGCGCTGGGACTCGTCGAAACCGCCCGGGAACGCGGCGTTGACTTCACCGCGGACCAGTATCCCTACACTGCCTCCAGTACGCTCCTCTCCTACGTGTTGCCGCCGTGGGTCCACGCGAAGGGGCCGGACGGCGCGCTCGACTACCTCCGCGACGAGGACGCCCGCGAGCGGATCAGGCGGGACATAGAGGAGTACCGCATCGAGGGCTGGGACAACCCCGGAGCGTACTCCGGGTGGGACAACGTCGTGGTCACGAACGTCCAGTCCGCGGAGAACGAGCACCTCGAAGGGTCCTCCATCGCAGACGTCGCGTCCGAACGCGACACGAATCCGGTGTACGCCGTCTGCGACCTGCTCGCCGAGGAGGAACTGGGCGTGAGCATCCTCAACCACTTCATCGACGAGGACGACGTCCGTGACATCCTCGCCTCCGAGCGGGTGAACGTCATCACCGACGGGCTGTTCGGCGGGAAACCCCATCCGCGGGTGTACGGCTCGTTCCCGAAGGTCCTGGGGACCTACGTCCGGGAGGAGAACCGCCTCTCCCTGGAGACGGCGGTCCGGAAGATGACCGCGCTCCCCGCGCGGTCGATGGGCCTCTCGCGGAAGGGCATCGTCCGCCCGGGGATGGACGCCGACCTGGTGGTCTTCGACCCCGAAGCGGTCGCGTCGCCGGCGACGTACGAGGACCCGAAGCAGTATCCCCGGGGTATCTACGACGTCTTCGTCGACGGGACGGCGGTCGTCCGCGACGGCGAGATAACCGGCGCGACGCCGGGGGAGACCGTCAGGGGGTGACCGCGCCGGCGGTCCCTCGCCCGGCGTCGAGCGGACCGGCGACGGTCACGTCGGTGCCCGGACGACCGACGGGAACGGGAGGTCGAGCATCGTGGAGAGGCCGGGGTCGCCCGAGAGCGCCTCGCTCTCGTCGCCGGTATCGATGACCGTCACGCCCGAGACGCGGCACGAACACTGTTAACTATTGGCATATACGTGGCACGTCCTGACAGAACCACACAACGAACGTCGAGGGCTCTCCCGTCGATGGGAGTACCGGATCGCTCGCGTCGTTCGCTATCCCCCCGTTTCTGCAGCCTCGATCGAGTGCAGAAGTCGCCGACGCGGGCGTGTGGGACTCGTCCGTCATCATCGACCGGCCGCCAGCACCATCGGCGCGCTGCGTACGTCACCCGCGACGTCTGCGGCATCAACTGGCTGCAGGATTGTCACTTTGAGCCGAATATTAATGGTGTATTCATAAACCTATCATATAAAACACATTTGTCTTTACGCCAGTAGAGTTGTAATGCCAGGCTGCGACCGAACGATGTCCAATCGACTTCCCGCCTCCCCGATCCATCGACATCGACGCTTGCCACCTCGCCAGTATGGGCGTTTCGACTCGTCGCTCCGAGCCGAGACGGGGATGCGCACCCGCTACCCGGTAATGCGGTCGGGTCAGTGGGGACTGCGGGACGAGGTCCGTGCCAGCAGTCGTCGCGCACCCGTACGCAGCGGACCCGATACTGGTACGACCGATTCCCGCCGACGGTTCGCGTTGCTCACCCTGTTCACGCGACGGTGTCGGGAATCGTGGAGTGTTGCGGACAGGTCCCCCGGAGAATGCCCATCGCGTCAGCCCGACTGTACCGACGAACACCGGAACAGACCGGTGTGCCGGCGGTGTCCGTCGCACGTCACGTGCTGCCACCGGCGAGCGGTCGGTCGACGTGGGTGCCGTGACCGGGGTCGGCGACGACGTCGCCGCGGTCGAACGCGAGCGTCCCCCGAACGATGGTCTGGGTGGGCCACCCCGTCACCGTCCACCCGTCGTACATGGTGTAGTCGGCGTGGCTCTGGAGCAGGTCCGGGGTCACCGTCCGGGTCTCCTCGAGGTCGACCACTGCCAGGTCCGCGTCGCTGCCGACGCGGACCGTCCCCTTGCGGGGGTAGAGGTCGTACGCCTTCGCGTTGTTCGTGCTGGTCACGGCGGCGGCGCGTTCGAGCGAGATGCGGTCCTCGTGGACCCCCTCCGAGAGCACGAGCGGGAGCATCGTGGCGCTGGACGGCGACCCCCAGCGCCCGTCCCAGATGTCCTCGCCGACCTTCTCGTCGCGGCGGTTGGCGATGTGGTCGGTGCCGACGCAGTCGATGGTCCCGTCCCGGAGGTGACACCACAGGGCGTCCTGGTCCGCCTGCGAGCGGACCGGTGGATTGATGCGCATCCGCTGGTCGCACTCGTCGCACGTCAGCGCGAGGTAGTGGGTGCAGGTCTCGGCGGTCACGCCGTAGCCGAGCGACTGCAGATCGGCGATATCGCTGGCGGTGCGCCGCGAACTGACGTGGACCACGTAGAAGTCGTCGTCGTAGCCGTGCTGTCTGGCCAGGTTCGCTCCCGCGACCGCCGCCTGCGCCTCGGCGTAGCCCGGGAACTTCTCGACGATGGCCTCGTAGCCGTCCGCGCCGGCCTCCCGGAGGTCGCGGCTCAGTCGCTGGGTTATCTCGGCGTTCTCCGCGTGGTACGCGAGCGTGGTCGGACCGTCCAGGTCGGCCAGTCGCCTGACGAACCGGTCCGCCACGTCGTCGAGGAGGTTCCGCTCCAGGTCGAACCGCTCTGCCACCTGGAGCTTGTAGTTGCCGTACCACTTGAACGACGTGATGCCGTACTCGTCGACGACGTCGGGTATCTCGGCGACGTGGCGGTCGGACAGCAGTCCGAGCGTGAAGAAGTAGTCGTGGCGGTAGTTCTCCTCGGCGGCCGCGACGTAGTCGTCCATGACCTCGGCGTAGGGCTCGCCGCGTCGGAAGATGTTGCCCACGGTCGTGACGCCGCCCACCAGACCGGAGCGCGACTCCGTGTCCGCCTCCTCGGCCAGGGGCCGGAAGAGGCCGTGGTGGACGTGCGGGTCGACGACGCCCGGGAGGACGTGCCGGTCGGTGGCGTCGACGACGGTCTCGCCCGCCGAGGAGAGGGTGCCCGGAGCGGCGATGCGGCTTATCCGGCCGTCGTCGGCCGCCACGTCGGCCTCGAAGCGACCCTGTTCCGGCGAGACGACCGTCCCGTTCGCGACGACCAGGTCGTGAGTCACCGGTCGTCACCTCGTTCGCGCATCGGAACGTGGACGCCCGACGCCTCGGCCTCCGCTATCGCGTCGTCGTAGCCGGCGTCGGCGTGGCGGAACACCGCCGACGCGGGGTCGGCGTCGAACACGCGCCGGGCCTTCTCGGCGGCGAGGTCGCTCCCGTCCAGCACGACGTGGTTGTTCGTGCTCGTCACCTCGCCGACCGCGCCCGCGCTCCCGTGAACGGCGACGATGTCGGCCCCGGCCGCGCAGTTGAGCAGGGCGTTCAGTATCGGCCAGTCGGCGATGGCGTCGGAGCCGTCCTTCATGTCCTCGGTGGCCTCGTTCGGGCTGGCGATGCTCCCCCCGTCGAGCTGGTCGCGCGTGACGACGATGGGTGCGGCGAGTTCGCCCTCGGCGACGAGGTCGTTCGCCCGGAGCGCGAAGCGGGCGCGCTCGGAGAGCCCGTCGTCGCCGGCGCGGTAGCCGAGCCAGCAGACGCGGGCGGGCAGTCCCTGGAATTCGACCTCCTCCTGGGCGAGTTCGATCCACCGGTGGAGGGCCTCGTCGTCGGTGATCTCCGTGACGAGTTCGTCCGTCCGGGCGATGTCCGCCTCCTCCCCCGAGAGTGCGACCCAGCGGAAGGGACCGCGTCCCCGGCAGAACAGCGGCCGGACGTACGCCGGTGCGAACCCCGGAATCTCGAACGCGTCGTCCCGGCCGCGCTCGCTGGCGACCTTCCCGCGGATGTTGTTCCCGTAAGCGAACGTGGCCGCCCCGCGCTCCTGGAGGGCGAGCATGGCGTCGACGTGCCGTTCCATGGTGTCGAGGCTCGCCGCGACGTACCGGTCGGGGTCCTCCTCGCGGAGGCGGTCGGCCTCCGCGGCGGTGTATCCCGCCGGGTAGTACCCCTCGAGTTCGTCGTGTGCGGTCGTCATGTCCGTGAGGACGTCCGGGACGCGGTCGCGTTCGCACAGTCGCTCCAGGAGGTCGACGGCGTTGGCGCGGACGGCGACGCTGTACGCCTCGCCGTCCTCGGCCGCTGCCCACGCCCGGTCGATCGCGTCGTCGACGTCGTCGGTCGCGTCCTGGCAGTAACCCTCCTCGATGCGGCGGTCGATCCGTTCCTGGCTCACCTCGGCGACCAGACACGCGCCGCGGTTCATCGTCACCGCCAGGGGCTGGTTGCCGCCCATGCCGCCGAGGCCAGCCGTGACGACGACACGCCCCGCGAGGGTGCCGTCGAAGTGCTGGCGTGCACACTCCGCGAGCGTCTCGTAGGTCCCTTCGAGGACGCCCTGTGCTCCGATGTAGGCCCACGAACCGGCCGTGTAGTTCGCCATCACGGTCAGTCCGGCGTCCTCGAACTCCCGGAAGTGGTCGTACGTGTCGTACTTGCTCACGATGTTGGTGTTCGCGATGAGGACCCGTGGTGCGCGCTCGTGGGTCCGGACGCGACCGACGGGCTTGCCCGACTGGACGACCAGCGTCTCGTCGTCGCCGAGGTCGCGCAACTCGGCGAGGATGGTGTCGTAGGCGTCCCAGGAGCGTGCCGCTCGTCCGACCCCGCCGTAGACGACGAGGTCCTCGGGGCGCTCCGCGACCTCCGGATCCAGGTTGTTGTTCAGGAGGCGGAAGGCGGCTTCCTGGCGCCAGCCCTCGCACTCGAGGTCCGTCCCCGTCGGCGCGCCCCGATATCGGTCCCACTCGTCGGACGGGGGTCCGACGATGTCACTGTCTGGCATGAGTTCACACATGGCGAAGGAGGGCATAAAGGTACGCCATCGCGTCGCTCTCTCCGACGAGAGCGCTCTACCGGACGAGTGACGTCCAGTGTCGGCGGACGTGTGTCCAGGGAAACACCTTTACCCCACCGGGGTGCCGTGTTAGAGGATGACAGACAACCTGAGTACCGTCGACCCGCCGCGGATGAACCGACTGGACGAGGCGAGCGTCGAGACCATCCACGAGGCATCGGTCACGATCCTCGAGGAGATGGGCATCAAGGTCGACCACGAAGAGGGCCAGCGGCTCCTCGCGGAGAACGGCTGCTCCGTCGACGACGAGGGGATGGTCACGTTCCCCCGCTCGCTCGTAGAGGACTGCGTGGACGAGGCGCCGGCGAACTTCACCCTCCACGGTCGCGGGGAGGGCACGGACGTAGACGTCGGCGGCGACGATTACGTGCTGGTGCCGTCCGGTGGTCCCCCGAACGTCGTCAAGTACGACGAGGACCGGCGGCCGTCGCGGATGGAGGACTACGAGGAGTTCGTGAAACTGGCCCACGTGGAGGACGTGGTCCAGTCGTCGGGGCTGAACATCTGCGAGCCGAACGACGTCGACCAGAGCGTGAAGCACGTCGAGATGATGCTGCGCAACCTCACGCTCTCGGACATGCCGCCGCAAGGGTCGACGTACGGTGCCGACCGCGCCGAGGCCTGCATCGAGATGGTCGGCATCGCGAACGACGACCCGGACGTCTCGAAGCCGTACCTCGCGGCGGTAGCCAACAGCGTCTCTCCCCGGACGTGGGACACGAAGATGACCGGCGGCCTCCTCACGTACGCGCGCCACGGCCAGCCGGTCGTCGCGTCGCCGGCGGTCATGGCCGCGGCGTCCGGACCGGCGACACTCGCCGGGGCGATGGCCCTGGCGAACGCCGAGATACTGGCCGGCGTGACGATGGCCCAGCTCGCCAACCCCGGGACGCCCGTCGTGTACGGCCTGCCGAGCTCGAACGTCGACGTCCGGTACGGCTCGTTCGCCATCGGCAGTCCGGAGGGGGCGCTCTTTGTCTCGTTCGCCGGACAGATGGCGCGCCACTACGGCATCCCCTCGCGGGCCGGCGGCGGGTTGACCGACGCGAAGACGATGGACGACCAGCAGGGCAGCGAGGCCATGCTACAGTTGCTGACGACGATGACGAGCGGCATCAACTACGTCCTGCACGCGGCGGGCGTCCTCGACTCCTATTCGACGGCCTCCCCGGAGAAGTTCGTCCTCGACTGCGACCGGATACGGTACGTCCAGCGTTTCGTGGAGGGATTCGACGTCGACGAGGAGACGCTCGCGCTGGACCTGATCGAGGAGGTCGAACCCGGCCAGCACTTCCTCAACAAGCGCCACACCCTCGAGCACAGCAAGTCCGAGTTCCTCATCCCCGAGGTCTACGACCGCGACTCCTACGACAACTGGGAGAGCGCGGGCGAGAAGACGGCCTACGAGCTCGCCCACGAACGCGTCGAGGAGCTGCTCGACGAGTACGAACGCCCGCCCATCGACGAGGACGTCGAGCACGATCTTGAACGCTACGTCGAGGAGAAACGGGAGGAGATCCTGAGGTGAGCGTCGTCAGTCGAAGCCCGGTCCCTGCTGACGGGGGTGGTCTGGAAATCTTGGAAACCTGGCCGGGACTACCCCTGTGATTTATTTATCATGGTGTCATCAAAGGTACCATGCGTCCTGATACCAAGGGGCAAGATAATGGCGAGGCCGAGTTCGAGGCCGACCTCGACCTTCGGTCGAAGGTGGACCGCAGAAAGTTTTTCCAACTCCTCGGCGTCGGTGGCGGCGCGCTCCTCGCAGGCTGTGCCGGAGGCGATGGCGACGGTGGGGGAGACGGCACCGGTACCGGAACCACCGGTGGCGAGACGACGCCGCAGGGTGGACTGAAGCACGGTGGCCATCTTCGGGTGGCCACGTCGACGTCGCCCCAGACCGTCAGTCCGTTCAAGGGCATCACGGTGACGGACTACGTCTTCAAGGAGACGATGTACTCGCGGCTGACGACCGTCGACAACAACCTGCAGACGAAGCCGAACCTCGCCAAGGAGTGGAACCTGAAAGACAGCGGGAAGAAGATCACGTTCGTTCTCCAGGACGACGCGAAGTTCCCGTCGGGCAAGAACGTGCTCGCCGAGGACGTCGTGGCGACGGTCAACCTGCTCCTCACGGACAAGGTGTCGGCTGGCGAGAAGGACGTCAATCCGCTGCAGGTGAACGACGGGAAACCGGCCATCGAGGTCGAGGACGACAAGCGCCTCACGTTCACGCTCTCGCGGGCCGACGCACCGTATCCAAAGCGGGTCACCGAGACGGGGAGCACGTTCAACATCGTCTCCAAGGATGTCGCCGAGAACAAGTTCGACAGGGTCTCGAACGAGGACTTCGGCAACGGACCGTTCGACCTCGTGGAGTTCGAGAAGGGCGACCACTACACGTTCGAGGCCAACGACGACTACCACCTGACGGACGAGCACGACAACCAGTTGCCGTACGTCGACAAGATGACCTGGAAGATCATCTCCGACCCGATACCGCGGGTCAACGCACTCAGGGACAAGCGGGTCGACGCACTCCGGGCCCTGCCACCGAAGACGCTCAAGCAGGCCAAGAACATGCCCGGCCTGCAGGTCAAAAGCGAGCACAGCGGGAAGTTCATCAACGTCGTCCTCAACACCGATCTGGAGCCGTTCCAGGACGCCCGCGTGCGGAAGGCCATGAAGTACGCGATGGACAGAGACGAGATGCTGACTGCCATCTCCGGGCGCGGGGCGAAGGGCCACCACTCACCGATCTCCCCCGTCCACGAGTTCTACGCGGAGAACATCAAGGACCCGTTCGGTGCCAAGGCACAACCCGAGAAGGCGAAGTCGTTGCTACAGGAGGCGGGACACGGGAACGGCCTGGACCTGCCGACGCTGTACTACTCGCAGGGGGAGACGCCGGAGAAGGGCCCCATCACGCAGGTGTTCCAGCAGCAGATGAAGAACGTCGGCATCAACTTCGACATCAAGCTGGTCACGCCCGACACCTGGCTGTCGGAGTACTGGAACAAGGACGACGTCTGGTACATGAGCACCTGGGTGATGCGCGTCGAGGACACCACGGTCCCGATGCTCGCACTCCGGTCCGACGGTCAGTGGAACACCGCCCGCTGGTCCAACGAGAAGTACGACAACGCGCTCGAGAAGGCGTTCAGGGCGACGTCGAAGAAAGAGCGTGCGAACCACCTGAAGACGTGTCAGCAGGTCCATCACAACGAGGGCGCGTGGCTCACCTGTGCCTTCCTCGACGTCTTCGGCGCGGCCCAGGGCTACGTGCAGGAGTACGAGATGATGCCGACGACGTCCCGGTCGTACCTCTCGAAGGTGGCGCTCTCGTCGAAAGCTCCGCAGGGCCCGTGAGTCGACGTCGGGTCGCCTCGCGACCTGGTTCCCAGCTTCCATTCCATGACCCGAAACCACAACCAGTCACCGTCGACGCGGTCGGGACGGAGCACTGGCGAACACTCGCCGGTGGGTCCACCCGTCGTCGGTGGCCGACGTCGGTCCGTGACAGCCCCCCGATCGAACGTTGCAGACAACAGAGTGACCACGTGATCAACGCATGAATCTCGTCTACCTCGCGAAGCGGGTTCTGATCGCAATCCTGTCGCTGTACGTCGTCGCGACGGCGGTGTTCGCGATGACGCACCTGCTCCCGGGGAGCGCGGCGAACATCATCCTCGGGACGACAGCGACGGAGCAGTCCATCGAGCAGGTCAACCAGCGGCTCGGTCTCGACCGGCCGCTCTGGGTACAGTACGTCGACTTCGTCGTCGGCGTCTTCCTCGCCGACTTCGGGACGAGTTTCATCTCGGACCAGCCGGTCATCGACATGGTCATCCCGCGGCTCAACCGCACGCTCCAGCTGGCGATCGTCGCCACGCTCATCTCGGTCGTCGTGGCGATCCCGATGGGCGTGGTGGCGGCCGCCCGGCGGAACAGCTGGGTCGACTCGATCATCTCGACCACCTCCTACATCGGCGTCAGCATCCCCTCGTTCGTCAGTGCGACGCTGCTGTTGCTGTTCCTGACGACGCCACCGCTCGCGCTGTTCCCCAGCGGCGGGTACGTCGCGCCAACGGAGAGCGTCGTCGGGTGGGCGTACCACATCGTCCTGCCGGCGATATCGCTCAACGTCATCATCTTCGCGTACGTGATGCGCCAGACCCGGTCGTCGATGATCGAGACCCTCGAATCGGACTACATCCGGACCGCTCGGCTGAAGGGCGTCGACGAGTACCACGTCCTGTTCAAGCACGCCCTGCGGAACGGACTCCTCCCAGCGATCACCGTCGTCGCGATCAACTTCGGCTGGATGATGGGGAGCGTCGTCATCGTCGAGACCATCTTCAACTACCCGGGGATGGGCAAGCTGATCATCCGCGGGATATCGAACCGGGACCTGCCGTTGATCCAGGCCGGCATCCTGGTTCCGACGGCCGCGTTCATCTTCGCGAACCTGAGCGCCGACATCCTGTACACGTACCTCGATCCCCGGATCTCGCTCGGGGAGAGCTGATCGACCATGGCAACGGAACAATCATCCCCACTGTCCGAACGCATCACCGTTCCCGACGTCGTCTGGGACATCGTGACCAACCCGAAGGCTGCCATCGGCATGGCGATACTGCTTCCCGTCGTCCTCATCTCCGCCCTGGGGACGGCGCTCGCGCCGTACGACCCCGTGGCGGTCCATCCGGCGGACGCGTACCTCGCCCCCTTCTCGTCGGGGCCGGAGGGCATGTACGTGCTGGGGACCGACCACCTCGGCCGGGACCTGCTCTCGCGGGTCATCGTCGGCAGCCGTCCGAGTCTCATGCTCGGATTCGGCGCGACGGGGCTGTCCCTGCTGCTCGGGGTCCCGATCGGGCTGACGGCCGGCTACTCGAAGGGGCGCGTCGACGAGGTGCTCATGCGCCTGATGGACATCATGATGAGCGTCCCGGTGTTGCTGCTCGGGGTGCTCATCCTGGTCGTGCTGCCGTCCAGTCTCTTCAACATCATCCTCGCCATCGGCGTGGTGTTCGTCCCACGGATCGCGAGAGTGACGCGGTCCGCCACGCTCTCGGTGAGCGAGGAGTCGTACGTACTCGCCGCGAAGGCCCGTGGAGAGTCGGACCTCTACATCCTGTTCCGCGAGATCCTCCCCAACGTGACGGCACCGATCGTCGTCGAGGGGTCGATCCGGATCGGCTACGCCGTGATGGTGGGGACGTCGCTGTCGTTCCTCGGTCTCGGAACCGGCCCGCCCCACCCTGACTGGGGGTTCATGATCAACACGGCGCGCCTGCACATCTACCAGACGCCGTGGTTCCTGCTGTGGCCCAGCGTCGCGCTACTGGTCACCATCATGGCGACGAACCTGCTGGGCGACGGCCTCAGGGACGTGCTCGATCCGCACGCAGTCGAGGACGGTGACGGACTATGAGCCAGCAAGGAACGCGAACCCCGCCCGAATCCGAGACCGGCGGGTTGCTCGACGTCGACTCGGTGTCCGTCGAGTTCAGCGTCCCCGACGGGACCGTGGAGGCGCTCAGGGACGTCTCGATCACCGTCGAGAAGGGCGAGACGCTCGGCATCGCGGGCGAGTCCGGCTCCGGAAAGTCGACGCTCGCGCTGGCCATCGTTCGTTACCTCGCCTCCAACGGCGGGATCACGGAGGGGTCGATCGAGTTCAAGGGACGCGACGTGTACTCGCTCTCCCGGAGCGAACTGCAGGGGATCCGCGGGAACCAGATCGCTCACGTCGCACAGAACCCCGCCAGCGCCCTCAACCCGAGTATGGTCATCGGGGAGCAGATCAAGGAGACGATCGACCTCCACCAGGACCACGAGACCGACGAGGCGGCGTGGGAACAGGTCTACGGCGTGCTCCGCCAGGTCAACATCCCCCAGCCGGAGGCCATGGCGGACCGGTACCCGTCGGAACTCTCCGGGGGCCAACAGCAGCGGGCGCTGATCGCCATCGGGCTCGCGTGCAACCCCGAACTGCTGATCCTCGACGAACCGACGACGGGCCTCGACGTGACGACCCAGGCGAAGCTGCTGGATCTCATCCAGGAGCTCAAACAGGAGTACGACGTCGGCATCCTCCTCATCACCCACAACCTGGCCGTGATCGCGAAGATCGCCGACCGCGTGAACATCCTCTACGCCGGCGAGGTGATGGAGAAAGGCCCCGTCGACGAGGTGTTCACCCACCCGGCAAACCCCTACACGCAGGCGCTGCTGGCGACCACGCCGGAACTCGACCGCAACAAGGACCTGCGCCCGATCCCGGGACAGATCCCCAGCCTGACCGACGTCCCGGACGGGTGTATCTTCGCCGACCGGTGTGCGTTCGCCACCGACGAGTGTCGCTCCGGGCCGATACCGATGGAGTCGCCGACCGGAGAGAGGGAGACCCGCTGCATCCGCTGGGAGGAGGCGACGGCGGACCCGATCCTGGCCGGGAGTGCGAGCGACCGCCACTACTCGCCGGGCGACGTCATCCTCGAGGCGAACGACCTCGAGAAGTACTACGACACCGGGACGTTCTTCCAGAACCTGGTCGGGGACCACGACCCCGTCAAGGCCGTCGACGCGGTCGACCTCTCGATCCGCGAGGGTGAGACGGTCGGGCTCGTCGGCGAGTCCGGTTGCGGCAAGAGCACGCTGGGCCACACGCTCCTGCGACTCCACCAGCCCACCGGCGGATCCGTCGCGTTCCGCGGGACGGACCTCGACGACATGTCGAAGGCCGAACGGAGGCGGTACCGCTCGGAGTGTCAGATAATCCAGCAGGACCCTGAGGGGAGTCTGAACCCGCGCAAGCGGATCCACACCATCGTCGAACGGCCGGTGAAGCTGTTCACCGACCTCGACGAGGACGACCGTAGCGACCGCGTCTTCGAACTGCTCGACCAGGTGAACCTGAGCCACGACCTGGCGTCGAAGTATCCTCACGAACTCTCGGGCGGCCAGCAACAGCGCGTCGCGGTCGCCAGGGCCTTCGCAGCCAATCCGTCGCTGGTCGTGCTCGACGAGCCGGTCTCCTCGCTCGACGTCAGCGTCCAGGCGAGCATCCTCAACCTCCTCGAGGACCTCCGCGACGAGTACGACACCTCCTACCTCCTCATCAGTCACGACATGGGGGTCATCAAGTCCATCTGCGACCGCCTCTCGGTGATGTATCTCGGCGAGATCGTCGAGTCGGGGCCGCTCGACGAGGTGTTCACGCCGCCGTACCACCCCTACACTCGCTCGTTGCTGTCGAGCATCCCCTCGCTCGACCCGGAGGAAGAGGGTTCCCGCATCACCCTCGAAGGGGACGTCCCGAGCGCACGCGACCCGCCGAGCGGCTGTTCGTTCTGTACGCGCTGTCCGCAGAAGATCGGCGACGTCTGCGAGAATGACGACCCCGACCTAAAACCGGTTGCAGGCAGCGGTGAGAGCGACCTACGGATAGCCTGCCACCACGACGACGAGGAACTGGTGGACGAGGTCGAGAAGCTCTGAGTCGCTCCCGTCCCTTCGAATCCGCGATGTTCGGGCGGAGACCGCGGACGGTGGCCGTTCCCGAACGGAAGCGCTGGCCACTCACTCGTCGGTCCGAGCGGCGTCGACGTCGCCGTCGTCGAGCGCCGCCTCGACCTCGCGGCCGACCGTTCCGAGGGTGTCGAGTTTCGCGAAGGCGGCGTCCCTGGGAAGCGGCTTGAGACCGCAGTCCGGCGTGAGCGTGAGCCGTTCCGGCGGGATAACCTGCAGCGCAGTCTCGACGTTCTCCCGGACCGCCTCCGCGGAGTCGACCTCCTTGGACTGGGAGTCCACGACGCCGACGCCGACGTCCACGTCCAGGTCGACGCCGTCGAAGACCTCGACGACGTCGTCGGCGTCCTCGTTCGCGAACTCCAGGTCCACCTCGTCGACCGGGAAGTCGAAGAGGTCGGGCGCGAGGTCGGCGTAGTTGCCCGAACACACGTGGAGGCCGAGCCGCACTGCGTCCGGCACGTCGTCGTCGATGCGGGCGAGCGCCTCGTGAGCGATGTCCGCGTGCGGCGACATCCCCAGTGCCGGCTCGTCGATCTGAATCCACTCCGCGCCGGCCCCGGCGAGGTTCGCGGCCTCGTCGGCGACGAGGTCCGCGAAGTCGTACACGAGCGTCTCCACGTCGTCGTAGGCCTCCATGCTCGCGAAGGAGGCAAGCGTGAACGGTCCGGTTATCGTGGTCTTGACGGGACGGTGGGCGATAGCGGTCGCGAACTCGAAGTCGTCGACGAGCCACGGTTCGCTCGAGGACACGGTGTCGACGACCGTCGGCATGCGCTGGTTCCATCCGGACCCGCCACCGTCGTTCTCGTACCCGTCGACGAACTGTGCGAAGTGCTCCACCATCCCGTCTCGGCGAACCTCGCCGTCCGTGACGACGTCGAGGCCTGCTCGCTGCTGGTCCGAGACGACGGCCTTGCAGGCGTCGTCGAGCGCCTCCGTCTCGGAAACCGACGACTCCTCGTCGGCGAGTTCGAGCACTCGCTCCAGCCATCCCGGTCGGGGGAAACTTCCGACCGCCGTCGTGAGCAGGAAGTGGTCGTGACCGTGGTCGGGTGGTCGAAACTGATCCCTCGTCATCATCGTCGATAACCGCTCGCATCCTGGTAGCACTTTCGCCGACGGAGGCGTTCGAGCGTTCTCTTCGAGGGGCTCCTCCGACTCGGACCGACTCGAACCGTAGTTGTCAGCTCGCGCATCGAATCACCTCGCGCCGGTGGCCTCTGAAAGTCATCCCCAATCATCATTTCATAAATACTACTGAAGTCGATTGATATGGATTCAGATTAGACTGGTTGGCACAGAACAACGTCGTCCTGTGCTATGTATTTGATGGCCCTTGTGAACACACATCATTTCTGGCCCCAAACTGCTCCGAGGCCCCGGAGTCCCGTCTACGCAATTCCCGATCGACCCGACGACTTCGACTGTTTCGAACTGTGCGCTGTTGGGTGGCCACGGCTACAGAACGTCGTCACCGCCAATCCACGGCGGACCGACACACTCGGTCGAGCTGTCTACTGTCATCGCTTCCCATTACAATACTATGAGTGTAATAGGGGTGTGATGGTGTCTCCAGCACGCATCCGAGTGGGGTCGCCGATTCCGTCACCCATCGTCGTTCCCAGAGTGCGTTCGCAGTCGACGAATCGTTGCTCGGCTCTCGGAGAGGTCACGAGGTATCGACCCTCAGATAGCCGATCAGCGACTGGAAGGTAGTACTTCGAAGACGGACGACGCCGTCGAGACGAACGTCCAGGGGGTCCATGTACTGGTCGTCGTCTGGCCGCTGGCAGGTTCTGCTACGAATCCTGTTCACTACGAGAAGTGGGTCGCGTCCTCGGGTCGCTCACCCCGTCGGATGGTGGATTCGGGAAGACCGAATGGCGTCGACGGCTCCGGAAGTCCGGTATCCCCGAGATAGCCGCCATCCGCCGTGAATCTGCCGCCATCTGACGAGTCGAGCAGGGGCCGCTTCGCCGGGCGTTTGCGACGAGCGAACGCCTACACGTGGGTGGCGTTCACCTCGATGACGTTGGCGGCGCCCCGGACGATCTCGGGGAGTTCCTCCCTGAACCGCTCGCCCTTGAGTCGACTCGTCGGCCCCGAGACGCTGATCGCCCCCTGGATGTCGCCGCCCGAGTGCTCGATGGGCGCGGCGACGCAGCGCAGGCCCTGCAGTATCTCCTCGTCGTCGTACGCGACCTTCTGCTCGCGGATGTCCCCGAGTTCCTCGAACAGTTTCTCGCGGTCCGTCACGGTGTTCTCGGTCCGCTGTGGAAGTCCCGTCTCGTCGATGGTCTCGTCGACACGTTCTCGCGGCAACTGGGAGAGGATCGCCTTGCCGAGCGCGGTGCAGTGGAGTAGCTTCCGGTTGCCGGTGTACGAGGCGGTCTGGATGGCGTTCTCGCCGCTCGCCTTGTGCAGGTAGACGCCCTTGCCGTGTTCCTCGACCATGAACTGTGCCACCTCGCCGGTCTCCTCGGCCAGCCTGTCGACCTCCTCCCGCGTGATCTCGTAGATGTCCACGTTCGTCTTCGCGTACTCACCGAAGTCGACGAATCGCAGGCTGATGTGGTACGTCTCGCCGCGCTTCACCACGAACTCGTTGTCGACGAGCGTCGCGAGATGGCTGTGGACGGTCGCCTTGGCCACGTCGAGGTGGTCGGCGAGTTCGGTGACGCCCGCTCCGTCGAGTTCCCGCAGCGCCTCGAGTATCTCGTTGGTCGTCTGGACGGCCTTCACCCGTCGTCCGTCGCCGGTCGTCCCGTCGTGCTTGCTCATGCGCGGTGCTACATCGTGGGACGGTATAGCGTTTGGGACGAGCGAACAGGTAGCATGCCATCGGTCGCCGCCGGCGTCGCCGTACCGTCGACGGTGAGTCGCCGTCAGGACCGGGCCGTCGTCTCGACCCGCTCGGCCGTCTCGCTGTTCTTCACGGCCTCGCCCGTCTCGGCGTCGAAGAGGTGTATCTTGTCCTCCGGGAACTCGACGCTGACGACCTCGCCGGACGACAGCCGCAACTCACCGTCGACGCTCGCGGTGTACGTCTGGTCGCCGATGGTCATGTAGACGTAGCTCAGTTCGCCCATCGGTTCGACGACCTCGATTTCCGTCCGGACGGCGTTCGTCACGGACCCGTCGACGATGTCGATGTGTTCGGGGCGCACGCCGAGCGTGAGTCGCTGCGACGCGTTCGCGACGGCGTCGACGGTCTTGCTGGAGAGCTGGTAGGTGAACTCGTCGTGGTGCAGGACGTTCCCGCCGCGCTCGATCTCGAGGAAGTTCATCGACGGCGAACCGATGAACCCGGCGACGAAGCGGTTCCGGGGCTCGTGGTAGCACTGAAGCGGCGTCCCGAGCTGCTGCAGCTCCCCGTCGTCGAGCACGGCGATGTAGTCGCCCATCGTCATCGCCTCCGTCTGGTCGTGGGTGACGTAGATGGTCGTGACGTCCATCTCCTGCTGGAGCTGCTGTATCTCGGTGCGCATCGTCGTCCGCAGCTTCGCGTCGAGGTTGGACAGCGGCTCGTCCATCAGGAACACCTCGGGCTCGCGGATGATGGCCCGCCCGAGGGCGACGCGCTGCTGCTGGCCGCCCGACAGCTCAGAGGGCTTCTTGTCGAGCAGGTCGCCGATCTCGAGCATCTCGGCCGTCTCCTCGACGCGCTCGTACACCGTCGACCTGTCGAGGTCGGTGGTGATCTTCAGCCCGTAGCCGATGTTCTTCCGGACGGACATGTGCGGGTAGAGCGCGTAGTTCTGGAACACCATCGCCATGTCGCGCTCCTTGGGCTTCAGGTGGGTGATGTCGCGCCCGTCGAGCTCTATCCGTCCCGACGTCACCCGTTCGAGACCCGCGATGCAGCGCAACGTCGTCGACTTCCCACAGCCGGACGGGCCGACGAGGACGAGCAGGTCACCGTCCTCGACGGTGACGTTCAGCTCGTCGACCGCGACGATCTCCGAGCTGCCCGATTCGAACACTTTCACGAGGTCGTTGAGTTCTAGTCGTCCCATTGGTATCCAGCCATTTGCTATGCCATACTTTACCATCCCAGATAAAACCCACTCCGGTCGCGGACCTACGTCACGACCAGGACGCGCCCGTCGGTCACCGTCCACTCCCCTCGCTCCGGCGCTCCCTCGACTCGCGTGCACTCGCTCCCGTCGACGGCGACCGCGTCCGGCGTCGGCCCGTCCACCTCGACGGTGAGTCGCTCCGCCGTCACGTCGCCGGTCGAGACCGCCAGCGTTCCGTCCTCCGTGGTCGTCGTCACGTCGACGAGTTCGTCGGCGTCGTCGTCGTAGAAGCGACCGCCGGCCTCGCCGGCGTCGTCGAGGACACCGTAGAACGTCAGGTCTTCGGGCGTCCCCGCGACCACCGTCTGGGTCGGCTCGCGGCGCGGAATCACGCCCCCGGCGCGGACGAACAGCGGCATCGTCTCCAGCGGCGCGTCGACGGTCACGTACTGCCCGCCCGGGTGGCGCTCCTCGGTCCAGAAGTCGACCCACTCGCCATCCGGCAGGTAGACGTCGCACGTCCCCGCCTCCTGGAACACCGGCGCGACGAGCAGGTCCGAGCCGAGGAGGTACTGCGTGTCTAGCCTGTGGGTCGCCGGGTCGTCCTGGTACTCGAGGACGAGCGGGCGAACGACGGGAAGTCCGGTCCGTGCGGCTATCTCGGCGTAGGTGTAGACGTACGGCAGCAGCGAGTAGCGGAGGCGGGCGTACCTCCGGAAGAGGTCGAGCACGTCCTCGCCGAACGCCCACGGCTCCCGTGGGGTCGTCCCGTGACAGCGTGCGTTGCTCGACAGCAGGCCGAACTGCGCCCACCGCGCGTAGAGGGCGTCGCTCGGCGTCCCGCGGAACCCGCCGATGTCGTGGCTCCAGAAGGCGATGCCGGACAGCGACGCCGAGAGGCCACCCCGGAGCGCCGCGGCCATGCCGTTCCAGGTCGTCTGCGGGTCGCCGCCCCAGTGCATCGGGAAGCGCTGGCTCCCCGTCCACGCCGACCGTCCCCAGACGACGGCCTCTTCGGCGCCGTTCACCTCGGCGACCGTCTCGTAGACGGCCTCGTTGTAGAGGTAGGGGTAGAGGTTGTGCATCGACCGCCCGCTCCGCCCGTTCGCGAAGACGGCGTCCTCGGGCACGTACTCGCCGTAGTCCGTCTTGAACACGTCCACGCCCATCGCCAGCAGTCGGCGATGCTCGTCCTTCCACCACTCGACGGCGTCGGGGTCCGTGAAGTCCACCAGCGCGCCCCGGTAGTCGCCCTGGCAGGTGTGGTCCATCACGTACGGCTTGCCCGTTCCGTCGGTGACGAAGTAATCCTCCTCCGCCCCCGTCTCGAAGGCGTCCGTCCCGACGGGGACGTGCGGGTGCTCCCACAGCGAGAGGTGGAAGCCGTCGTCGTCCAACCCCGCGATCATCTCCTCGGGGTCGGGGAACTGGTCGGTGTCCCACTCCAGGTCCGTCGAACTGCGGTCGCGCATCCAGAAGGGGTCGAGGTGGAGGACGTCGCACGGGATCGCCTCCTCGCGCAGGCGGGCGGCGACGGCCTCCAGTTGCTCGCGGGATTCGTAGCCCAGCCGCGACATCCAGGTGCCGAAACTCCACTTCGGCGGCCGGGACGGTCGTCCCGTCAGCGCGGTGTACCGCTGCAGGACGTCCGTGAACGCCGGGCCGTAGAAGAAGACGAACGCGAAGACGTCGTCGTCGACGCTGACGGACGCGCTCGCCGTCGAGGACTTCCCGAAGTCGTAGTGGACGCGGGCCGTCGTGTCCACCAGCATCCCGTACCCCTTCGTCGACAGGTGGAAGGGGACGTTCTTGTACGCTCGCGGGGTCTCGGTCCCCAGTGGCTCCTCGTGCCAGAGGTCGAGTTCCCGCCCCCGGCGGTCGAACTCGACGAACTGCTCGCCCGCCCCGTAGAGCTTCTCGTCCGGGGCGAGTCCGAACGCCGTCCCCGTCTCGGCGACGCGACGTGGGTTGTGGTTGATCTCCTCCTGGGTGAACCCCAGCGGGTCGACGCGCGACCGCTCGAACACGTCGACGTCGTCGCGCTGCTCCCGGAGGACTGCTTCGCCGTCGGTCTCCACGCGGAACCCCCACTCGTCGAGGCCGACGACCACCCGGAGCGCGCCCGTGTCGAGGACGAGCGAGCGGTCCACCTCGGTCGCGTCGAGGTCGACGTCCGCCCGCACCGCGTCGACGTCGTAATCGGGGGAGGGCCGTTCGGCCCGGACCTCCGGGTTCGCTCGCAGTTCGAACCGGAACGTCCGCGGGTCGTAGAACTCCAGGGTCACCGGCACGGTGCGCGGCGTCGCCGTCTCCGGCGCGTCGGTCGAACACTCCAGCGTCACGCTCGACCCATCGACGTCGTAATCCGTGACGGTCGCGACGGTGATCCGTTCGGTGGTCATCGATACTCACGTTACCGTGGCTCATGCTATTAAAATTACCTCGCTCGCTCGGGCGAGGGCGTATCCCACACCCCAATCTTTATTCGCACGTTAGTGTACAACATACCCGATGACGAACGAAACGCCGGACTACCGCATCGAGCAGGGCGGCGGCGTCCCCTGGCGCGACATGGGACGAACCGAGACACACCGACCGCCCGAACGGGACCTAGAGATCACCGAGGTGAAGACGATGGCCATCGCCGGCAACTTCACCTGGGGCATCGTCAAGGTGGAGACGGACGCCGACGTGTACGGACTCGGCGAGACCTTCCGCGCGGAGGCCGCGCTCGACATGGCCGAGCGGATGACCATCGACCTCGAAGGCGAGAATCCGCTCGACACCAGCCGCGTTCGGGAACTGCTGGAGCAGCGGTACACCGGGACCGGGCGCATCGGTCAGGCGGCGTTCACCGCCATCGAGACGGCCTGTTACGACATCAAGGGGAAGCTGTTCGACGTCCCGGTGTACGAACTCCTCGGCGGGAAATACAGGGATAGCATCAAGATATACTGCGACACGCACGCGGGGGAATCGCTCGGCGAGGCGGTCGCCCGCGACCCGACGGACGTCTACACCCCGGAGTCGTACGCCCGCGCGGCCCGCGACGTCGTCGACGAGGGCTTCGAGGCGCTCAAGTTCGACCTCGACGTGCCGACCCACGAGCACTACGACGAGGCCAACCGCCGACTCGACAACGCGGCGATCGAACACAAGGTGTCGCTCGTCGAGGCCGTCCGCGACGAGATTGGCGACGACGTCGACCTCGGGATGGACCTCCACTGGAACTTCACCGTGGAGACGGCCGTCCGTCTCGGCAAGAAGCTCGAACGGTTCGACCTCGCGTGGCTGGAGGACCCCGTCCCGCCGGAGAAGTGGGACGCCCAGAAACGGGTCACGGAGGCCATCGACGTCCCCGTCCTCACCGGCGAGAACCTGGTGACGCTCGACCAGTTCAACGAGGCTGCGCGGAAGGGGATGCTCGACATCGCCGCCCCCGACGTGAACAAGTGCGGCGGCCTCGGCGAGTACGTCGACATCGCCACCGTCTGTGACCTCTACGGCATCCCGGTCGCGTCGCACAACATCTCCAGTCCGCTCGGGACCGTCGCCGGCGCGCACGTCTCCGCCACCATCCCGAACTTCCTCTGCATGGAGTGGCACGCCCGCGACGTCCCGTGGTGGAACGAGATGGCAGAACGGACGGAGGGCAGTGGCCCCATCCTCGAGGACGGGTCCATCGACGTGCCGGAGGGGCCGGGCCTCGGCGTCGAGTTGAACCGCGACCTCTGTGAACGCTACCTGACCGACGACTCGGAACTGGTGATCTGACGTGTCCCACACCGTCGTCGTCACCGACCACGACTTCGCAGATTTGTCCGTCGAACGGTCCGTCCTCGGTGACGTCGCCGAGGTCGTCGAACTCTCCGACGAGGTGGGCGAGTCGTCAGGAACCGCCGCTGACGCTCGTGCCGCCGACGCACGCGCCGCCGAGGACCACCTGGCGGCGGCGGACGCCGTCCTCAACCTCCGGTACGACCTCGACGCCGACGCCATCGCCGCGATGGGCGACGTGCAGGTCATCGCCCGCTACGGCATCGGCGTGGACAACGTCGACGTCGACGCCGCGGCCGCCCGCGACGTCCCCGTGACGAACGTCCCCGAGTACTGTCTGGAGGAGGTGGCGACCCACGCGCTCACGCTCCTCCTCTCGCTCGCCCGCAGCGTGCCGCGCTACGACCGCTCGGTCGCGGCCGGAGAGTGGGACCGGGCCGTCGGCGCGCCCGTCCACCGCTTCTCGACGCAGACGGTCGGCGTCGTCGGGTACGGAGCCATCGGTCGCGAGGTCGGCGCACGCGTCGCCGCGCTCGGCGCCGACGTCGTCGCCAGCGACCCGTTCCTCTCCGAGGCGACCCTCGCGGACGACCCGGCAGAGCTCGTCGGGTTCGGCACGCTGCTCGACCGGGCGGACCTCGTGACCGTCCACTCGCCGCTCACCGACGACACGCGCGGCATGTTCGACGCGGACGCCTTCGACCGGATGAAGCCCTCGGCGTACCTCGTGAACGTCGCCCGCGGCCCCATCGTCGACGGCGACGCGCTGCGCGAGGCGCTCGACGCGGGCGCCATCGCCGGGGCCGGCCTCGACGTCTTCCCCGACGAACCGCCCACCGGGGACGACCCCCTGCGCGACCACGAGCGGGTCGTCGCCACGCCACACGTCGCCTGGTACTCCGAGGAGGCGAACGAGGACCGCCGCCGCACGGCGGCCCGCATCGTCGAATCGGTCCTCACCGGCGGCGACCCGTGGAACGTCGTCAACGGCGTCGAGTGAATCGAAAATCAGTGGGATAGGGAATCAGAGCGGACGAGAGTCGGCGAAGGCGGTCAGGCCTTCCCGGTGCCGGCCGTGAGTCCCTCGACGACCTTCCGCTGGAAGAACAGCATGAAGAGTAGCAGCGGGACGATGGACATGAACACCGCGGCCGAGATCGTACCCCAGGGGTACTGGAACTCGCCCTGGTAGGTGGCGATGCCGACCGTGATGGTGCGCATGCTGTCCTGGGTCATGAACGTCAGCGCGAACAGGAACTCGTTCCAGGCGTAGATGAACACGATGATGGCCGTCGTCGCCATCGCGGGTGCCGAGACTGGGAGGATGATGCGGAAGAGCACGCCGATGCGCGAGAGGCCGTCCATCAGGCCGGCCTCCTCCAGCGAGTCGGGCAACTCCTTGAAGTACGCCTGGAAGATCCAGACCGCGAACGGCAGCTGGAAGGCGGAGTAGGGGATGATGAGGCCGAGGTAGTCGTTGAGCAGCCCCCACGAGCGCGCCAGCGAGAACAGCGGGATGAGCCGCGAGATGAACGGCAGCATCGCGGTGCCCAGGATGAGCAGGAGGACGGGCAGCTTGAACCGGAAGCGGAGCCGCGAGAGCGCGTAGCCGGCGAGCGCGCCGAGGACGACGTCGACGAGCGCCGTGCCGCCGGCGACGATGGTGCTGTTGATGAGGTAGCGCATGAACGGTGCCCCTTCGAGCGCCGTCCGGTAGTTCTCCAGGGTGGGGTTCTGCGGGACGTAGTGGACCGGGAACTGCACGACGTTCGAGGGCTGTTTGATGGACGTGACGAACATCCAGAAGACGGGGAACATCGAGACGGCGGCGATGGCGAGGAGCGAGCCGTAGAACCCCAGCTTCTCCCCGACCTCCTGCAGCGAGTCGAGGTCGAATCCCGCCGATCGCGTGCTCATCTCAGCGCACCTCCGGTTCGTAGAGCGTGCCGACGTAGGCCAGCGAGATGAGGAGCGCAACCAGCGTGATTATCGTCGCGGCCGCCGACCCGCGGCCGAACGCCAGCTGGGTGAACGTGAGCTGGTGGTCGAACAGCACGAGCGTCGTGGTCGCCTCCCCGGGGCCGCCCCCGGTCAGGCCGTATGGGAGCCCGAACGCCTGGAACGCCGGCAGCGTCCGGAAGATGAGCGCGACGAGGATGGTCGGTTTCAGCAGCGGGAGCGTGACGTCCCGGAACTGCCGCCACTTCGACGCGCCGTCCATTCGCGCCGCCTCGTAGAGGTGGTCCGGGATGCCCGACAACCCCGCCAGCAGGATGAGCGCCATGAACGAACTCGTCTTCCAGATGGTGATGAAGATCATGGCGGCGAGCGCGACGTCCGGCTTCGCGAGGAAGGGGTACGTGCTCTCGAGGATGCCGATGCGGATGAGCATGTCGTTGATGACGCCGTACTGGCCGTGGAACATCCACGCCCATATCTTCGCGTTGATGACGGTCGGAAGCGCCCAGGGGAACAGGATGGCGGCCTGGATGAAGTACTTCCCCTTGAACTGGCGCTGCAGCAGCAGGGCGATGCCGAGGCCGAGCACGAGTTCCACGGGCACCGACACGAACGTGTATATCATGCTCACCTGGAACGCGTTCCAGAAGCTCCCGCTATCGAGGAGCTGCTGGTAGTTCTGGAGGCCGACGAACGTCGTCGGTCGCGTCTCGATTATGTAGCCGGTGTAGAAGCTGCTCCGGACCGTCTCGACGATGGGATAGAACGAGACGGCCAGCAGGAAGAGGACGACCGGCGTCAACAGCGCGGTCGCGAGCTCCTCCTCCGTCAGTCGTAGTTCGCGGTACCGCTGCCAGCGCGACTGGACGGGCGTCGCCCCGCCCGCCGCGTCACGCTGGGAGCTACTCGCGTGTTCGACATTGTCTGGCATTGCTATTCAGCGAAGGTACCCTCGACAATAAAGCTACGGGCGTAGGCGGACCGGGACGCGGCGCGTGGCGATGCCCGGAGTGCGGGGACGAAGCCGGACAGTGAGAGAACGGAACGAGCCAGAGGCAGAGCCCCCGAGGAGATGAAGCGGAGGACGCGCCGCTTGCGTCGCCAGTCGGGGCGGCGAGCCGTCGGGCTCCCGCTCGCCAGCCGCGGAATATGTGCCGCGACTGACGCCAACTGTTAATATCCAGGAGTCTGTTCCGTTGTGTGTATGGTTGACAGACTCATCGAGGTCGTCGAACCTGCAGACAACGTCGCGACGGTGCTTCGCGACGTCGACGCGGGGGAGACGGTCACAGTCAGCGTCGGCGACGACGAACGGACCGTCGACGTGACCGACGACGTCGCGTTCGGCCACAAACTCGCGCTCGAATCGATACCGGGCGGCGAGACGGTCACGAAGTACGGCAAGAGCATCGGCCAGGCGTCGACGGACATCAGCCCCGGCGAGTGGGTGCACGTCCACAACGTCGACTCGAACTACGGACGCGGCGACCTCGCCGGCGACGAGCAGGCACAGGCGGTCCACGAGTGAGACAATGAGCGAATTCCTCGGATACGAACGCGACGACGGGAGTATCGGCATCCGGAACAACGTGGTCATCGTCTCGACGGCCCCGTACGCGAACGACACGGTCGAACGCGCGGCGGACATCGTCGAGAACACCATCCCCATCACCCATCCGCTCGGGCGCTGCCAGACCAAACCCGACGTCTTCCAGACGTATCGAACGCTGCTGGGCTACGCGTCACACCCCAACACCTACGGGGCAGTCGTCGTCGCCCACGCGGGCGAGATCGTCGACGGCGACGAACTCGCCGCCGACGTCGCCGAGACCGGTCGGCCGAGCGCGTCCATCAACGTCCACGAGGAGAAGGGCGTGATGAACGGCCTGCAGGCCACCGTCGACGCCGCCCAGGAGATGGTGCGCGAGGCCAGCGAGCAGCGGCGGGTCCCGGCCGACATGTCCAACCTCACCTTCGGCATCAACTGCGCGACGTCGGACACCACCAGCGGGCTCTGCCAGCACAAGGCGACGGCCGGCGCCGTCTGGCGGCTCATCGACGAGTACGACGGCCGCGGCGTCTTCGCGGAGACCCCCGAGTTCTTCGGCGGCGAACAGGAGCTCGCCGAGCGCGCGGTCGACGACGAGGTGAAAGCAAAGATTCTCGACCGCGTCGGGTGGTGGGACGAGCGCCTGCAGGCGACGGGCTACGACGTCCGCGGCGCGCAACCGACGCCGGACAACATGGACGGCGGGCTGACGACCATCGAGGAGAAGTCCCTCGGCGCGCTCGTCAAGTCCGGCGACGGCCCCATCCGCGACATGGTCGACTACGGCGAGCCCATCCCCGAGGAGTCGGGCATGTACATCATGGACTCCCCGGGCCACGGCGCGGAGTCGGTCACCGGCATCGGTGCGGGCGGCGCGCACTTCATGGTCATCTCGACCGGCCAGGGGCACACCCTCTCGAACGCCGTCATGCCGACGATCAAGGTCACCGGCAACCCGGGAAGCGCCGAGCGCGTCCCGGAGGAGACGGACGTCGACGTGAGCGACGCGCTCGTCGGCGACCGGTCGATCGAGTGGGCGACCGACCGGCTCTGGGACGAGATCGAGGCGGTCGTCGACGGGAAACTCACGATGAGCGAGGCGCTCGGCGAGAGCCAGTTCGCCATCCACCGCATCGGCCCGTCGACGTGAGATGGAGGTGGACCGTCAGCGCGCCGTCGCCACCGCGGCGGCAGCGTTCGAACGCCACGGCATCAGCGAAGCGGACGCGGAACTCACGGCGGAGGTGCTGGTGAGCGCCGACGCACGCGGGAAGCACTCGCACGGGCTCCTGCGACTCCCGCGGTTCGTCCGCGGCATCGAACACGGCAACGTCGACCCGGACGGCACCATCGAACTGGTCGCCGACCGCGGCGCCGCCGCGACCCTCTCCGGCGGGTCGCGGCCCGGTCCCGTCGTCGCCGTCGACGCGGCGACGCGCGCGATGGACCGCGCCGACGAGTACGGCGTCGGCGTCGTCGGCGTCCGCGACACGAACCACCTCGGGATGCTCGGCTACTACACCGACCTCGTCCGGTCCGAGGGGTACGTCGGCGTCGCGCTCACGAACACGGAGCCGGCGATGCCCCCGTACGGCGGCGCGGAACCGGTGCTCGGGACGAACCCCATCGCCGTCGGCCTCCCGACGACGCCGCCGTTCAACCTCGACATGTCGACGTCGGCCATCGCGCGCGGGTCCGTCCTGCACGCGAAGGAGAACGGGGGGTCGCTCCCGGAGGGCGTCGCCCTCGACGCCGACGGCGAGCCGACGACGGACCCCGCCGCGGCGCTGGAGGGAACCATCCGACCGTTCGGCGGCCCGAAGGGGTCGGGCCTCGCCGTCGCGGTCGAGGTGCTGGCGGGCGGCCTCGTCGGTGCCGCGATGGGGACGGACGTCACCGGGACCTACCACACGGAGGACGCCTGCACCAAGGGCGACCTCTTTTTCGCCGTCGACCCGGCGGCGCTCGGCAGCCCGGATTTCGCGTCGACGGCGAGCGCGTTCCTGGCGGACCTCAAGGACGCCGACCGCGCGGCCGGCGTGGACGAGATCCGTCTGCCCGGGGAGCGGTCGGTCGAACGCGACCGCGACCGCCACGTCGTCGACGTCGATGCCGACCGCTGGCAGGAGGTGCAGCGACTCGCTGACGGGGACTGACCAGCGTCGTCGAATTTCCACGATGCCGTTTTATTTCTCTATCGGAATACATGCACAAACAATAACAGTTAACACACCCCGTGTGTACTTGTGACACGGTATGTCCCACGAGGGTTCACCCCCGGAGA
>CP100468.1 GCA_024227995.1 Halomicrococcus gelatinilyticus
ACCGCCCCGTCGTCCACGGACCGCGCTTCGACAGTGACGCGGTCGTCGTCGCCGACGAGTCGTTCGGTCCGGACGTAGTACGCCGTCCCGTCCTGGACCGCCGGGCTGCCGAGCGTTCCGTTCTCGACGGCGACGCGCCACTTCACCGACCCGTCGTCGGCGTCCAGCGCGACGCCGTCACTGCGGAGGACGGTGTCGTCTCCGACGGCAAGTGCGTCACCGATTTCGCCGGTCGCCCCGTCGACGCCGTCCGCTCTCCAGACGGTCTCGCCGGTGTCGCAGTCGAACGCGAACGTGCCGTCGCGGTTCGACGTGAACACCAGGTCGTCGGTGACGACCGGTGGCGACCACACGTCGTGCTCCGTGCGGTCCCACTCCGTCCGGCCGGTGTCGGCGTCGAGGGCGTAGAATCCGCCCTCGCCTGCGTCCGGCGTCCCGTGCAGTCGCGTGGCGAAGTAGACCCGGTCGTCGTCGACCGCCGGCGTCTTCTGCGCCGGGACGTCGGAGCGCTGCCACTGCCGGTCGCCGGTCTCGACGTCGACCGCGCGGACGTACCCCTCGCTCTCGGCGTCGTCGCTGTCCGTCGTCACGCCGATGTAGAGGGTCTCGTCGGCGACGACCGGTTCGACGTTGTACATGCCGCCGTTCAGGTCCATCCGCCAGTCGAGAGCGGGGTACGGCGTCGGACCGCGACCGTTAGTCGTCCCCGTTCTCGCGGGGCCCGACCGCGGCCCCGTCCATTCCTCGTCGTTCTCGTCTCGACCGTCGGCATCATCCCCGTCTCCGTCGTCCTGTTCGTCCCCGTCTCCGTCACCCTGTCCGTTTCCGTCTCGCCGGTCGCCGTCCTCGTCGGCGAGGGAGACGGCGCTTCCGTACCCGGCCGTTCCCACCGCGACGCCCATCGACTGCAGGAGCGCTCGACGGCTGTGATAGTTCCGAGAGTGTGGCTCTTCACTCATGCATTCCAGAAACAAAATCAACACTAACTGGTATTGTTATACTGTCCCTGCAATCGGTAGTATGCGTTCAGGTCCCGGATAACAATGATATCGAACGCGATTAAATCGAAGTATGCGAAACAGGGAAATCATCGGGTGCCGAACGCGAATTTTCGGCGTAGTGTGCCAGGACAGCGCGTCAGGTGTCAGTAGAATCACCGTGGGCGGGTCGCCCAGCGGAGGTGCCTGAATGCCGACCTACGACGCCGTCGAGCAGGGGGCGGACGACAGCGGACAACAGGCCATCGACCCCGTCCTCGACGACCTCGTCGGGAGCGACACGACCATCGTCTTCCCGCCGGGGACGTACCGACTCGACGAACTCGTCGTTCCGTCGGGGGTCGACGATCTCGAACTCGTCGCACCAGACGGGGCACGGCTCGTCCCGGGTCGGGCGGGCGACAACGTCCGGTGGATCGACGTGTACTCGGACGGGTTCGTGCTGGACGGGTTCGAACTCGACATGCGGAACGTGGCGGTCCCCCCGTTCGTGCGGATGGACTCCGGCGCGGGCAACTGGGAGCTCAGGCGACTCGTCACCCGCGGGCGGGTCCGGGCGGCCACCGACACGAACGTCGGGTCGGACACCTCCAGCGACGCGCGCACGTACTTCCGACTGTCGTCGGCGGCGGGGACGCGCGGTCTCCTGCAGGACTGCTACTTCCACCGGGGGTCGTGTGCGCCGACGGAGGCGAGCAACCGCCGTGCGATACTGGTCGAGTCCGCGAAGGGCGCGCTCACGCTCAACCGCTGCTGGTTCGAGAACTGGGCGGAGAACACGATCTACGCAAAGAAACCGGAGGGGACGCTGAAGATCCAGAACTGCTTCGTCCGCAACTCCCAGAACGGGATGCGCCTCGGCGGCAACACCGAGGTTCGCAACTGCGTCTCGATCAAGAACGCCCGCCACCCGACCCAGGCGTGGTCCAACGGCTCGCTCCAGCGCGGCGTGAACGCGGAGGCGACCGACCCGGCGAACCCGTCGGCGGACATCAACACGTACGACGGGACGCTCACCGTCGCGGACAGCGACTTCTACCACCGGTACCTGGACAGCAGTTGTGGCGGTGCCATCACGGCACCGACGCCGTGCGAACGCATCGACGTCCGGAACGTCCGGATCAGCTACGACTCCCGGAAGAACCACGACGCCATCTACACGTACGATTCGCGGATGAGCGACGGGACGCCCGCGAACCTCGAGTACCTCCGACTCGAGGACGTCCACGTCACCAACGACCACGACTCGGAGTACGGCATCTTCGTCGGCCAGGCACCGGACACGTGGGGACGGGTGTCCGGCGTCATCGGCGGTAGCGGCCCGGCGACCAACTCCTCGTTCGTCCGGAGTCGGATGACGATCGACGGCGACCCCGACGCCCCCGACACGACGCCGCCGCTGCCGAGTCCGCCGCCGGTCGGCGAGGTGCCGATGGAGCCGTCCCAGCTCGTCCGCATCGACAACACGGGCACCGACGCGCCGACGACCTACCGGATAACCGCCGGCGAGTACGTCCTCCCGGCGGGCAACGACGGGGCGACGCTCACCACGTCCTGGGGGCCGGACGGCGGCCCCAGGCGGCCGCCGAACGCCGCGGTCGCCACCGGGACGGTCCCGGCGGGGAAGGCGTACGCCTTCTACGTCACCGGTGGCATCGTCTCGACCGAGGCGGACGGACCGGCGACCTGGACGGTCGACGGGGAGCCGTACGACCCGAACGCACCGGCCGCCGTCGTGACGAGCACCGTCACCAGCGACCAGCCGACGAGGGAGACGTGGTTCCGGGCCGACCCGGTCGCGCAACCGAACGGCGTCGTCGTCGCGAAGCCGCTGTCGTTCGACGGCGCGGAACCGGCGCACGTCAGGCTCCGGAACGTCGCCGACGGTGCCGTCGAATACAGGCTCGAGGAGTGGGCGTACCTCGACGGCGCGCACGTCAGCGAGACGTTCCACATGCTCTCCACGGAGGTCGGCCAACGGGAGCTACGGCTGGCCGACGGCTCACCCTACCGGATGACGGCCGGCACCGCGGTCGCCCGGGACGACTTCGTCACCGTCTCGCTGGACGGCGTCTTCGACGCGCGGCCGGTCGTCCTGGCGCAGGCCCAGACGTTCGACGGCCCCGACCCCATCGTCACGCGACTGCGGAACGTCGGCGGGAACTCCTTCGAGGTGCGACTCCAGGAGGAGGAGGCGCTCGGCAGCCACACGACCGAGACGGTCGGTTACGTCGCGCTCCAGCAGGCGACGGGCCGACTCGCGGGCAGCCCGTTCGAGGTGCGGCGGACAGCGGACACCGTCACCGACGAGTGGTCCCGTCTCACTTTCCGGCAGGAGTACGAGAATCCGCGGTTCGTCGCCGACATCCAGACGTTCGACGGCCGCGACACGGCGGCGCTCCGCTACCGGAACCTGACCGGGACCGGCGTCGAGGTCACGGTCGAGGAGGAAAAGAGCGCGGACGACGAGACGAACCACACCACCGAGGCGGTCGGGTACGCCGTCTTCGAGGGCGACGTCTGAGGCCCCTTGCGGCCGACGCGTCACCCACCGGCGACGAAAAGAGTCCAGCCCGGGCGCGTTTCAGCGAACCTTCTGAACGGACCCGTTCCGACGCCTCGTCGACCCAGATGGGTGAGTCCCCGGCTTGAAGCCGCTCCCGCTTGAGAACGGGCTTCGCGCTTCCCGGAGAGCGTCGCGTTGGTACGAAACGCTTCCGTTTATAATTCTAAGCGGAAGTGCACTGTTCGGCGATCGAACGGCGAAAATCGCATGACTGGGGCGCGACGACGAGAGAATAAACTCCATGCTGCTATACAGAATCTCGGGGGTCCCGTCCACCGACCGGGGTCTTACGAGAGCGACGACGCCAGGAACCGGTCGAAGACCTTCTGTTCGGCCTTGCGGAGGTGCTGGTGGAACGTCGGCGCGGCGATGCCCAGCGAGGTGGCGACGTCCTCGCCGGAGGTCTCGCGAGGCCAGTCGAAGAAGCCGGCGTAGTAGGCCGCCTCGAGAACGGTCCGCTGCCGGTCGGTGAGGTCCTCGGTCAGTGCGCGCTGGACGCGCCTGGCCGGGTCGTCCTGGCGCGTGACCTGGCGCCGCTTGAGCAACTGGGCCGTGGGGTAGGTCTCCTCGACGGCGTCGATTATCCGCCGGACGTCAGCGCTCGGTGAGACGTGGAGGGTCATGTCGTAGTCGCCGTCCTCGATGACGGCGCGCTCGACGGACCCGCCGAGCGACGCGACCACCGACAGCACTGGCGGTTCGGAAAGCTTGAGCCGGAAGTCGGTGTCGCCGCTCTCGTCGTGGAAGTCCACCGACTCCCAGTGCGGGACCGTCTCGACGAGTTCCCGGACGTCGTCGACCGCGTCCGCGGTCGCGCTCCCGTAGACGAGGTACTCCTCGTCCTCGACGGGGACCGCGTAATCGAGCGTGATGGTCCCGGTCCCGTCGGCGTCGGCTCCCACCGTCTCGAAGACGTCACGGATGTGGAACTCGAGTTCGACCATCTCGTCGCTCATCAGCGCTCGCTTGCGCTCGGTGGCGGCGATGGCGTGGCCGACCACCTCGCCGAGCTGGCTGATGACCGCCCGTTCCTCGCCCGCGAACGCTCCTGGCCGTTCCGCGTAGACGTTCAGCACGCCGTACACCGTCTCCTCGTGGACGATGGGGATGGCGGCGGACGACCGGAAGCCGTACTGGCCGACGGTTTCGCGCCAGGGCTCGTAGTCATCGTCGGTGTCGATGTCGTGCGTGGTCTGGATCTCGCCCGTCTGGAGCGCCTTGCCCGTGGCTCCCCTGCTGCGCTCGTCGTCGGGGTGGACGGAGATGGTGACCTCGTCGAGATACCCTTCGACGCCGGCCTCTGCCTTGAGCGTCACCGTCTCGGACGCCACGTCGACGTCGCCGATCCAGGCGAACACGTAGGAGTCCGAGTCGGCGAGGCGGTCACAGACCGTCTGCTCGATCTGCTCGCGGGTCGACTGGTCGAGGACCGCGTCGGTCACGTCGCGGACGACCTCGTTGAGGTGGTTCAGTGCCGCGAGCCGTTCGCGCTGGCGGACCAGTTCCCGCTCGTGGTCGTGACGAGCGATGGCGGACGCGAGGATGGTGGCGACCGACTGGACGAAGTTGACCTCGTGCTCGGCGAACTCCCTGGGTTCGGTGTCGTGCGTACCGAGGATGCCCCACGGGTCGTCCGGCGAGCCGATGACGACGCTGATGCCGCTCCGGACGTCGTGGTCGGTGAGGAGGTCGGGCCCGGTGAACCGCGATTCGGCGTCGAGGTCGGTCACCACGATCGGCCGGTCGTTCCGTATCGTGTGGGCCGCCTGCGACTCGTCGTCGACCGCCGAGATGGTGGTCGACCCGACGATGCCCTCCTGCCATCCGACGCCCTCGCGCAGTCGAAGCTCGTCGCCGTCCGCGTCGAGTTCGAGCACCTTGGAGTACTCGTTGCCGAGAGCGTCGGCGACCAGCTCTGCTCCCTCGGCCATCAGCGCGTCGAGGTCGTTGTCCTCGAGCGCGCGCTGACCCAGGTCGGTCACGACCTCCTGCTGGTGAACCTGCTGTTCGAGTCTGTGCTCGCGCTCGATGCGGTCGGAGATGTCGCGGACGATGCCACAGCGTCCTTCGCCGTCCTCCATCGGGAAGGGGGCCAGCCTGCTCTCGCACGGGACGGACTCGCCCGACTTCGTGTGCAGGTCGAGGTCGATGCTCGCGCTGTCCCGTTCGCCCGCGGCTATCTGCTCCACCACCGACTCGGCCCTGGGCGTGATCGCGTCGTCGTGTACCATCGTCGCGGGTGCGCCGAGAAGCTCCTCGCGGTCGTACCCGGTCAGGTCGCACAGTCCCTCGTTGACCATGACGATCCGGGCGTCCTCGTCGACCGCGTAGATGCCGTCGTCGACGGTCTCGACGATGGTCTCGTACTGTTCGAGTTCGCGCTCGCGTTCGACGCGGTCGGTGATGTCCTGGGACATCCCCATTGCGGTGAATATCTCTCCGTCTTCGTCGCGGACCGGCACGAACTGGAACTGGTAGATCCGGTCACCGACCGTCTCCTCGAACCTGGCGCTCTCACCGTCGAGCGCGGCCTCGTAGCGTGGGACGACCACGTCGCCGAGTTCCTGGGGCAGCACGTCGCGAAGGGAGCCCCCTTCCAGGTCCGCGCGCCGCAGATCCCCGGTACTTTCCGGGTCACCTCCGAACGTGACGTAGCGGAGGTCCTGGTCGACGAGCGCGACGGCACCGTTCGGGAAGTGCTCGACGAGGGTCTGGTACCGGCGACGGGTCTCTTCGAGTTCGCGCTCGCGCTGCTTGCGCTCGGTGACGTCGCGGAAGTACACCGAAACACCGTTCTCGGAGGGGTACGCCGTCACCTCGAACCACGACTCCAGCGGCGGATAGTACTCCTCGAACGAGGCCGACTCCTGCGTCTCGAGCGCCTGTTCGAACTGCTTCTGGAACGTCGAGTTGACCTCTTCGGGGAACACCTCCCAGACGTTCCGTCCGACGAGTTCGCCGACGGACCGGTCCAGGTAGTTCGCCGCCCGCTCGTTGACGTGGGTGAACCGCCACTCCCCGTCGAGCGCGTAGAACGCGTCGTCGATGCGGCCGAACACGTCCTCCAGCTCGCTCTCCAGTTCGTCGCGCTGACGTTCCAGCCGGCGCTCCTTCCGTCTGCGCTCGGTGACGTCCCGTCCGATGCCGGTCACCCCGACGACCTCACCGTCGTCCCTGATGGGCGTGGCAGTGAACTCGTACGGAACCGTGGACCCGTCGGCGGTCTTCAGTGCCAGTTCGGCGGTGATGCTCTTGCCCTGCAGCACCCGTTCGATGGCGGTGCTCATCTCCTCCGTCGCCTCGTCGACGACGAAATCCCTGGGGCCCATCTCGCTGATCCGTGCGTCCGCGTACCCCGTGACCTCCCGCAGGCGGTCGTTCCACCGGAGGAACTCGCCGTCGGCGTCGAACGCGTAGACGATGTCGTGCTGGTTGTCGAACAGGCTCTCGACGAACGCCTTCTCGTCGCGCAGTCGCTGTTCGTACTCGCGGCGTTCGGTCATGTCGCGGGTCACCTTCACGTACCCGTCGAGTTCGCCGTCGTCGTCCCGGATGGCGGTGATGGTGGCTCTCGCCCAGAAGCGCGACCCGTCGGCGCGGACGCGCCATCCCTCGCTCTCGACCCATCCCTCCTCGGCCGCGGCCGCGAGGTTCCGTTCGGGGATGCTCGCCTCCCTGTCTTCGTCGGTGTAGAAGACGGAGACGTGTTCCCCGAGGACGTCGTCGGCGTCGTATCCCTTGATGTGCTCGGCACCGGAGTTCCACGTCCGGACCCGTCCGTCGGCGTCGAGCCTGAATATCGCGTACTCCTCGACGGCCGCGACGAGCGACTCGAACTGTTCGCGGTCCTCGTCGCGTGCTCGTTCGGTCCGCTTGCGGTCGGTGACGTCGTAGTAGAGCTCGACCCGTCCGCCGGCGAAGGCGCCGGACTCGATCGGTTCGCTGTGGTGTTCGAGCCAGCGCTCCTCGCGTCCATCGTCGGCAGTCACGTGGCACTCGAACTGTTCGGGGTCGGTGTTCTCGTCGTACGCCGCGAGCAACGTCTCGGCGAACGACGCCGAATCCTCGACGGCGTCAGCGATGGTCTCGTCGATGAGTTCGCGCTTGTCCCGTCCGACGACCTCCCCGTGGTCGAGCCCGAAGTACCGCCCGGTCGTCGCGTTGATCCACGCGACGTCGAACTCGTCGTCGAGGACGAAGACGCCCACGTCCGCGCCGTCGAGGACGTCGCCGACGAGCGACTCGGTGACGGCCGCCCACTCCGTCGAACCCTCGCGTCGCTCGGGCGGCGGCTCGGACCGCGGTCGCCACCAGACTCGCGCGCTCGCCCCGACCTTCTTGGTCTCGAGGCGACCGTGGTCGACGAGGCGGTCCAGTCGGTCGTAGGTACTTCGACGACCGAGGTCGAGGCGATTCGCCACCTCGCTCGTCGTCAACGGGTCGCCGGACCTGTCGAACACGGCGAGCGTCTCCTGAAGGCTCTCGGTCAGCGATTGATGTGACATACGCCGTCTACTGGCCGCGTAGCTTATAAGCTTCCGCCGGCGGAGCCTCGACGACCGTTACGTATCTTTCTGGTCACGTACTCGTACCGTACTCGACGATAGATGAATTCACGTCGGGATCCGGTATCGATTTCTGGCCCCAGGCGGGCCGAGCCTAAGATATTATAGGACACTCTTACCGCCGGCCGGTGTCTTTCCCGGTGTACGGAGCAACCCACCCGACACGCTACGATACCATGACTCAGTCAATACGCGACATCACCGGCGAGATGACGGGTACAGTCGAATTGAACGAAAGCGAGCGCCACCAGCTGCTCGCGTCCGAGCGCCGCCGCACGACGCTCGAGATCCTCTCGGGACGCATCACGCCGGTCGACCTCGGAGAACTGGCGACCGCGGTCGCCGAACGGGAGACCAGCGTAGCCAGCGAGCAGCACAGAGAGCGGATACGGATCTCGCTCCACCACAAGCACCTCCCGAAGATGGCCGACATGGGCGTCGTCGACTACGACGCAGACGCGGGCCGGGTGAAGTGACGACCGGCTCGGTCGGCCGAGTTACGGTCTCCGACGACGCTACGGTGGACGGTGGATCGTTTCCGGAGGACGCGCCGTGTCGAGCCGCGACGGTATCTCGATTTTCCGACGACGTCGACCCGCGAGCGACGCGACTCGTGTCCCCGGCCGACCGCCGCACATTCATCGACTCCAGGATCAGTAGGTCTCGACCGCGACGCCGTCGATCCGTTCGAAGTCCGCCACGTTCGCGGTCAGCACCGGCTCGTCGTGGCGGGCCGCCGTCGCCCCGATGACGGCGTCGCCGTAGTCCAGTCCCAGCCGTCCCGCGATCCACCCGGCCTTCCGCGCGACGTGCTCGTCCAGCGGGACGACCGGATGCCCCCGGATGGCGTTCTCGACCTGCCGCGCCTCGTCCTCGTTCTCGGTCGCGCCGTATCCGACGAACAGCTCCACGATCGTCATCGTCGGTACCTTCAACGGCGTGTTCCCGTCCGTCAGTCGCTGTCCCTTCTCGAACGCCGCACGGTCCGCGTCGAGGAGGTCGAGCACGTAGGAGGTGTCGACTATCATTCGGTCCGGGCCCGTTCCCGCAGGTCCTCGACCCGCCCGCGGGTCCGCTCGCTCGACTCGTCGATCGCGTCCCGCATCTCGTCGACGTCCTCGCCGACACCGTAGAGGTCGAGCAGCGAACCGCCGCCGACGAGGCGTTCGATCGCCTCCGAGAACGTCTCGTCGTCGCGCTTCTTCGCCTTTATCCTCTCGTAGACGTCGTCCTCGATGCGGACCGTCTTCGTCCCCATGTATACAGCGTATACAGCTACGACAATCAACCTTGTGCTGCCCGGATGCGACGGTCGTCGTCACTGCCTTCCAGTGGGTAGTCGCCCGCACCGTCGCTCACGTCGGCGGCACTGCTGCCCGTTCTACTGTCGCGACCGCTATCCGTCGAGGAGTCGAACGTCGAGTGGGCTCAGTCGGCGCTCGCGGGTACCGTCGTGGTCTCGTCGGCGTCCATCGCCGATGTGAGCTCGTCGGCCAGAGCTATGATCGCTTCCTTGTGGTCGGTCTTCGAGTGGTGGATAGAAGTCGGTCGGGTGTTCAGCGATTTGTACGTCGAGAGGTCGAGCGCACCGTTTGTCTGGTCATCGTATCGTTCACGTACCTCCGCCAGCAGTCCGTGAAGATGGATGAGCTCCTGTTTCTTCATCCCAACGGCTGCTAATGACTCGATTATTATAGTATTACCTTGAGGAACATTGACTTGCATGGCCTGCCCACAGGCCAGATTTATCCACGATCATATCTAACGTGAGGCATGCTCAAACCCAGACGCCAGTTCTGGCTCGGTATCTCGCTGCTGGTTGCGGGGACGGTCATCCTCTTCGGGAGCGTCTTCCCCGCCGTGAACTCGTCGCCACCCATCCTGGCGCTCGGCGTCCTGGTGCTCGCCGCCGGCACGCTCCTCGTCGCCGTCGGTCGACAGGGACGTCCCGTGTAGGCTCGTTCATTCAGCCTTCCGGAATGCGATTACTGCGACTAGTACATTAATTCATCGTGCGCGCGCGTAGAGTTATCTGCCGTCCGCCGACCCGTGAACGCCAGAGACGCACGGCCCGGATGTCAAAACCAGTTTGGACAGTTTGTACGCTTCTCGTGTCTTTGACTGGCCCGCTCTCCTGGACCCTACCGGTCTGCTCTCCGAACCGGTTCGCCCGGCAAAACCCTCTTTGACAGTTCGTCCCTCTCGACCGTACTCCTCCCGGCGACTGCCAGGTCCGAACGGCGTGCCCGGCCGTCCCTCCTCGAATTTTGCTAGTTCGTACGGTTTTGCCAGTTCGAACATCGTTGCCAGCCCGCCCGACAGTTTTGACGGTTCGCCCGTCTCGTTTGGTTCGTGCGTCTCGGACGGTTCTGTCCTCTCGCCGCGTTCGTCCGTTTCGCCCGCGGACCAGCAACAGCCATCCTTGACCTGACGTCGAGTCGAATGCTGGTCGCACGGACGAACTGGTTTTGATGAACGAACGGTCCTGACTAGCAGAACCGGTCCAGTATCACTGCGTCGACAGCGAGCAGCGGTCGCAGGCACGTCGACCGCCACTGGTGGCTGTCCATCGCGACGCTCGGCACATACGAACTGTCCGAACCGGTTTTTCGCTCCGAACTTGCCATCAAAACTGGTTTGTACAGCAAAACTCTCTTGGCTGTAAAGGCGAAATAGGCGCATTACGGCAGCTACCGGCGGTTCCAGGCGTATCTTTCGAACGTCTGACGTAGATTTATGTGGTTTGGACGGTTTTGCCGATTCGTATGACCGACGCGGCCAGGATGGCGATCTCGAACCAGAAGGGCGGGGTCGGAAAGACCACGGTAGCGATCAACGTCGCGGGGGCGTTGAACCGCCGCGGACACGACGTGCTGTTCGTGGACCTGGACCCGCAGGGGAACGCGACGGAGGGACTCGGACTCGAAGCGGAGTACGAGGCCGAACCACCGACGCTGTTCGACGCATTGACCGACCACGAGGCGCGCGACGACGTCGACTCGCTGGTGGTCGAACACGCGGAGATGGACGTGCTCCCGAGCAACATCGACATGACCAGCGTCGAACCGGAGCTGACGATGGCGATGCGCGGCCGGGAACGACTGGGGCAGGTGCTCGACGAGATCGACGCCGACTACGACGTCGTCCTCGTCGACTGTCCGCCGTACCTCGGCAACCTCACCGACAACGCGCTGCTCGCCGCGGGGAACGTGCTCATCCCTGCACTCGCGGAGTCGACGAGCAAGCGCGCACTCGAAATCCTCTTCGACCAGATCGAGGTGCTGGAGGCCGAGTTCGACACGCACATCCGGGACCTCGGCGTGGTCGCGAACCGCGTCGAGACGACAAACGAAGCCGAACAGATGCTGTCGTGGTTCGAGGAGGCGTTCACCGACGTGCCCGTCTGGGAGGTCCGGAAACGGGTCGCGCTACAGCGCGCCTTCTCGGCGGGGTCGTCCATCTTCGAGTACGAGGCCGACTGCGACATGGAGTCCGTGTTCGACGACGTGGCCGCGCAACTCGAACGGCAGTTCGACCTCGTGGAGGTGACCGCATGAGCGACGACGGCAGTCGTGCGGACCGACTTCGTCGCCGCCGCGAACAGCAGCGCGACCAGCAGCCGACCCCCTCGACCCCGTCCGAACAGTCCGAGACGTCCGACCCGTCAAAACTGTCAGAAACGTCCGAACAGCCCGGGTCCTCCGGGACGTCCGGCAACGACGGGACGACGAGCGTGAAGGACGACCGTGTCGGCACGTACATGTACCTCCCCGAGGACCAGCGCGCCGAACTCGACTTCGCGTACAAGGAACTGAGCCTCGCCTACGAGCGCGAGTTCGGCGACGACCTCGAGAAGAACCGACACTTCTATCCGCTGCTCGTCCAGGCCGGCCTGGAACATCTCGACGACCTGGACGGCGACGCCATCCGCGAACGACTGGAATCCTTCGAACCGTAACCGTCCGCTCCGGTTCTACCGTTCGTCGACCAGCGACCGGAGCACCTCGGTGCGGTCCTCGTCGGTCTGGAACTTCGAGAACGACCACTCGAACAGATCGACCAGCACTGTCTGCCCGTCGTCCGTGAGCGCGTACTCGTTGGTACGCTTGTCCAGCTCGCTCTTCTCGACGAGACCGCGCTCGATGAGCCCGTCGAGGTTCGGGTAGAGGCGACCGTGGTTGACTTCCTCGCCGTAGTAGTCCTCCAGTTCACGCTTGATGGCGAGCCCGTAGCGCGCCTCCTCGGCAAGGACGAACAGGACGTTCTGCTGGAAGGCGGTGAGGTCTCTCGCTGTCGTCACGTCACTCTTTGTCTGTGTCTCTGACATGGTTGTATACTGCAACGTGGTTCGACCGCGAGTATAAAACTTCCTAACCCGGACAATATTCATGATGTCGCCTACAAATTTTATATTATTACGGACTAACTGGTACAGAGGATGTCGGCCGGTCGAGGGGACGTCGCCGACCGGTCGCGTCCAGAATCGCCCGCGCCTGGAGTAGAAGCGGCGGCCGTCGAGATGCGTCGGTGGGGGAACGTCGATGGTTCTCGGTGTGCTACGTGGTGAACTGATCGCGGAACCCGGTGAGCGTCGTCTTCCCGTCGTTGATGGGATCGTCGAGGTCGAGTTCGATGCGGAGTTCGCAGTCGCGACACGAGGCGTCGCCGACGAACCCCTTCTCGTCGTCGCGGCGGATGTTCACCCGGAACCGCTGGTTGTCGCAGTCGCCGGCCGGGCACTCGAGCTCCCCCGACTCGAGCATCGCCCGTAGATTCCCCTCGACGATCTCTATAATATCGTTCATAAATTCGTAGATGTAATGTAGGTATATTAAAAATAGTGGGGAATATCAGAACCGATAACTGGGTGCGTCGACGACGGGTGTCGGCCGGAAGTGGTCGAAACTATCGGTTTAGCATGTGTATAACGAAGTGGATAGGTGCGTACGGTCCAGGTACGCCCGCGGTCGGGCGCCGACGCAGTCGGCCGGCGATGCCGGGGTCCCTGGGGCGGGCTGGCACCCCGCTGACGTGTCTCCAAACCCTCACGAAAGTTCTCTTTCCGGGCGACTCCGCTCGAACGCGGGACTCGTTTGCGTTCTCGTCGCTACGATTACCGACCCCGAGTGGCGACGCGGACGGCAGAACGGGAAGCGAACGTCGGTCAGTGGATGCCGAGCGCTTCGATCTGTTCCTGGTAGCGGTTGCGGATGGTGACCTCGGTGACCTGGGCGACGTCGGCGACCTCGCGCTGGGTCTTCTTCTCGTTGCAGAGCAGCGACGCCGCGTAGATGGCGGCGGCCGCGTACCCCGTCGGCGACTTGCCCGAGAGTAGTCCCTGCTCCGCGGTCGTGTCGATGATCTCGTTGGCCTTCGACTTGACCTCCTCGCTGACGCCGAGATCCGAGCAGAACCGGGGGACGTACTGCTTCGGGTCGACGGGCTTCATCTCGAGGCTGAGCTCCTGGGAGATGTAGCGATACGTCCGCCCGATCTCCTTCTGGTCGACCCGGGACACTTCGGCGACTTCTTCGAGGCTGCGCGGGATGCCTTCCTGACGACAGGCGGCGTAGAGCGTGCTCGTGGCGACGCCCTCGATGGAGCGCCCCCGGATGAGGTCCTCGTTGAGCGCGCGTCGGTAGATGACGGAGGCGACCTCGCGTACCGACCGCGGGACGCCGAGCGCAGAGGCCATCCGGTCGATCTCGCTCAGCGCGAACTGCAGGTTCCGTTCGCCCGCGTCCTTCGTGCGGATGCGCTCCTGCCACTTCCGCAGCCGATGCATCTGGCTGCGCTTCTCGGAGGAGAGCGACCGCCCGTAGGCGTCCTGGTTCTTCCAGTCGATGGTGGTCGTCAGTCCCTTGTCGTGCATCGTCTGGGTCGTCGGCGCGCCGACCCGGGACTTGCTCTGTCGTTCGCTGTGGTTGAACGCGCGCCACTCCGGCCCGCGGTCGACGTGGTCCTCCTCGACCACGAGACCGCAGTCGTCACAGACCAGCTCGGACTGGTCCGCGCTGTTGACGAGGTTCTCCGACCCACACTCCGGACATCCCTGGACCCCCTCGTCCTCCGTTTCGCTCTCCTCGGTATGGCGCTCTCGCTGGCGAGTGGACCGTTCCATGCAGTTTCCCTACACGCGAGCGACATTTAAACCCCCGGATGCAAACTGGTGTTCGACTGACAGGCTTCCGCCGCGTCGGGACGTCGCTGGCCTGGCCACCGCGCGTGCTAGCTGCCGGCACGACCCTCCCCGTTCGATGCAGTGGGCGCGTCCGTCACGGACGGTCTGCCACCGTCTGAACGAGCAGCGACAGCCGGCACACTGCCATCCCGAGTAACGGCCTCAGAATCGGTTTTAAAATGTTATGCCGGCTCTCGCTCCTTCGTGAAACGTCGTAGGTTGCCGGTAAAACATCCCCTGTGCGCGTAAAAGACGCGAATCGTCGCTAAGGCTCGCCCGCTTATATGTCGTCCCGGCTCGTTCGAAGCAATATGGTGAACGTGCCCTCCACGTTGCGAAACGACCCCGAAACCGCCGACGGTGTCGATCTACGGTCGATGGTGCTGGAGACACGCCGACTGGTCGCGCCGCCGGTCCAGTTCGTCGCGTTCTGGGCGGCGATATCGCTCCCGTTCCTCTACCTGCCGCTCTTCTCCGGCGGTCTCGAATCGGCGGAGGTGACGGTGTTCCTCGGCCTGGTGGCCCTCCACGTCGTCGCGCTCTTCCTGGGACACGGCCACCGGAACGACCGGTAGTGGTCGACCCCCGGTTGCTCGCCCGACGGACGTCCCCGTCCCCGGACGTCCACCGGGTCGCTATCGAAGGTCGGTCTGACAGCTCTCGCAGATGTCGACGTCCGCTCGGAGATACGAGTCGCCTTCCGCCACCGCCAGTTCGATGCGCGTTACCGGAACGTAGTCCCGACAGTACGCGCATCGCTCGATAGCGTCGATGTCGTTCGGTGTGTCATGGTTCCCCGGCATTTCTCTCCCGCCTTCGGGACTGACGACCATCACGAAAAACCTTGCAAAGTGGGGTCCAAAAACTACCCCTTAGCATATCCATCTTTTATATGTCTCTCCGTCGGGGTGCTCGCGGGGAGAAGTGGTCGCGGGACGGGTCGGCGACCGAACGACGGTCGTTCAGCTGGTGAGCTCCGCGGCCTCTCTGTCGTCGAGGTACTTCGCCTCCCACGCGCGCCGCGCCTCTATCTCGCGCTGTCCGCGACGGGTCAGCGTGTAGTAGTTCGTGCGCCGGTCCACCTGCCCTTTCTCCACGAGTCCCTTGTCCACGAGGGTGTCCAGGTTCGGGTAGAGGCGACCGTGGTGGATGTCCTTCTCGTAGTAGTTTTCCAGTTCCTCTTTGATGGCGAGACCGTGAGGCTCGTCCAGACCGTTGATGACGTACAGCAGGTCGCGCTGGAAACCGGTCAGGTCGTACATGTCCGCATCATTGTAATGTCTCCGTGGTATTAGTTAAACACATGATAATGCCGGTTCAGGGGATGAAAACCGGTTTCGTCAGCGGTAAAGAGAACCGACATATATGTAAGAATACAATTGTTCGAATGGAGCAGCTGGCACGATGGTCCACGCCGCACATCGATTTGGTGCAGCGGGGGTCGTCGGCTTCCGAGGAAACAGGCAGTTTCCGTCTATCGAAAATCCGGAACGACGGCCGCAGAACGCTATGAACGCCGGTTGACGGATTTCGCGGTCTGGCGATTCACTGTGACGTTCGTTCCTCGCGTGCGACGCGCATCTGGACGAGCGTCACGAGAGTGACTGCGGTGACGACGAGTCCGCCGACCGCGATCGGCGGAAGCGCGCTGACACCGGGAAGCCCGGCCGTGACGCCACTGAGCAGGAGGGCTCCGAGGACGGAGATGCCGAGGTAGTACGTCTCCCACTGGTGTGCGCGGTCGTCGTCCTCCTCGTCGGGTTCCTCCGACACTTCGAGGTAGCGGTCGAAGCGGTTCGCCAGTTCCGTCCGCTCGACGATACCGCGGCTCTGGTCGTACTCCACCACCCCCTCCTCGTCGAGCTTCGGCAGGTGGGACTGGTACAGCGGGATGTAGACGCGCTGGCGCTCGTCCGAGGTGAGCGCCGCGACGGTCGTGTCGTTCTCCCAGGCCGCGACCTGCTCCGCGATCTCGCGCATCTCGGCCGGCCCCTCGTGTTCTTTCAGATAGCGCAGCACGTACCGTCGACGCGGCGTCTGCAGGAGATGGAACACGTCGTCCTGCGAGAGCTCGGGCTCGGTCGACGGTTCGGGGACCTGATCGGTGGCGCTATCGGTCCGGGTCTCTGTAGCGCTCATGATATCGATCCTATCGGCGACTGGGGTAATAAACAGGTGACGCTCTCCCACATCGTTGCGGACCGTTGTCGGGGTCGTAGGGGGTCCTTTCCCGGGCGTTAACGTCAGTACAATGGTTAATTGTAATCACAGTATGGCTGTTATATTGTCGGTGGGACGCCGGGCACCGTTCCCCAGAGCGTCGTCGCGACTCGCCAGGCAGGGATGCGAAAAGGGAGTCGACGCACAGCACGCTGTCGGGATGGCCGTCGAGGCGACGACGAGCGCGGTGGACGTCCGTCCTCCTCCGAACCGACCGTTCGGACTGATTAACGACTCTATAGTAATTCCCATCGAGCGCGTAGCGGACGTCGCCCAGCAACCGCTGGGAGCAGTCGAGAGGAGCGAGGGTCGTGGCGCTCATGATATCGTCTCCCTCGCCTTTCCTTGCCACCCCGTCACGGACGATTCGCCTTCGATCGCCGACGTGTCAGATGGCTCTGCTGACCAGTGACCGTGTCAGGTACGTGTTCTGACCGATAGCCGACGTCATACGACCTGAATTCTAGATTTGTACTTATATTGTGGGGGTAACATTGAATTTCGTCTGTGTTCCCACTCCCTAAGTTTTAATGCAAGGTGCTCTAATATCTCGAACTGGATTTGAGTTCCCCCTACAATGGCTCGTGGCGCATCCAACACTGACGGTCCCCTCGACGAGGCCCCTGATACATCCGGGGGTGTGTCGTTCGGTGATTCGACGCCGTCCGACTCCCCGAGGACCCTGCTCGCCGAAATCCACCTCTCTCACGACGATCTCCTTCTCACGTCGACCATCGAGTCGGTACCGGGCGTCACCGTCCAGCTCGAGGACAAGGCGATGGCGAGCGAGTCGACGTTCTTCGTCAGCGTCGTGGGGGACGATTTCGCGGCGTTCGAACGCGCGCTCGACGGCGACCCGACGGTCGCCGAGGCGACGACGTTCTCCGTCTCGGCCGATCGACGGGTCTACCGGATCGGTGCCACCGCGTCCGTGACGCGGTTCCTTCCCCTGGCTGCCGAACTCGGCGTTCGCGTCCTCGACGTGAAGAGCGGCGACGGCGGGTGGGTCGTTCGCGTGCAGATGCTCTCGCGTGACCCGCTCATCGATTTCCGGACGGCGTGCGTCGAGGAGGACATCTCGTTCCGGGTCCGACAGCTGTACGACGCCGAACCGTCCGACGACTCCACGAACGTCCGCCTGACCGGGCGCCAGCGCGACACCGTGTTGACGGCCTACGAGTGCGGCTACTACGACGTGCCGCGCGGCATCTCGCAGGGCGAACTCGCCGAGAAGCTCGACATCTCCACGTCGGCCATCTCGCAGCAGCTTCGCCGCGCAACCGGACAGCTGATCGCGAGCACCTTCGCCGTCGACCGCGACTAGGCCTCGGACGACGACGTCGACGCCTCCGGCTCCGACCCGTTCAGGAACACGAGGTTGCCGCGCCCGACCTGCATCCGCGTTATCGTCTCCTCCTCTTCCATCTTCGACAGCTTCCGACTGACGGTGGATTTCGACCACGACGTCTCGGCCGTGATGTCGGCCTGTTTCATCTGCCCGCCGTACTGGATGAGCAGCGTCCGGATGCGCTCCTCGTCGGTCAGCATCTCCTCGTTCGCGAGCGACGTCGACTCCGCCTCCTGCCGCTCGTTCCATCCAGCGGTGGTACCCCCGCCGATACGGCTCGCCGTCGTTGCGTCGGTCCGTTCGTCGCCCCCTCGGAGCGACGAGAACGGTTCGCGGTCGAGGACGCCCGCGAGTGCACCGCGGAGTCGCGCCAGCAGCCCGTCCGGGTCGCTACCGTGCCCCGCCACGGCAGCGCGTCCGTCGGCACCGGACACCTCGTACGCCGACGCACTCGTCCACTCGTACCCGTCGTCAGTGACCTCGACGACCGCGTCGAACAGCGTCGTCAGGGTGTCGACGGTCTCGGGGTCGTGGACGGCCGGGTCGAGCTGGTAGTAGCCGACGGCGCCGGCGGCCTGCACCCTGTGCGTGAGGACGTGGAGGTAGCGGAAGGCGGTGTCGAAGTCGACGTACTCCAGCATGACGCTCAGCGTCTGGACGACGACGACCACCGACTCGTCGGCGTGTCGCTCCAGGTGGTCGCTCACGGGGACGACGATCTCCATCGGGTCCGCCGGGTCGACGACGGTTGACGACACGCTGCCGGGCGTGGTCTCCTCGTACGATTCTGCTCCCGCGATCCGGTTCGCGTGGACGAACTGCGTCTCGGCGGGAAGGCTCCCGACGACGTCCAGCCAGTCGTCGGTCCACCGGTCCGGGGGCTGGGTGTACGTGACGGCCGCGAGCGCCAACTCCTCCGGCGGCGTCGCGGCCACCAGTTCCATGCAGTCCCTGTTGCCCGCCGGTGTGAGCGGCGCGAGTACGAGCACGTTCGACGCGTCCCGTGTCTCCGGTTCCGTCCCGTGGGTGGTCATCGATGATGTTCCTCGGATCGACGGCGTCCGTCGTTCAGCGAGCGGATGCTAGATTCCGTCTCCACAGTTGTCTGCAATCAACCATCAATCTGTTGTTTTTTCCAGCTGTCTGGGACGTCTGGCGACCGTCCGGTCCCCGACACGGCTACCGCCCCTGGATGGACCGTCGGAGTCCCGCCGCTACGGGGCTGTCGACGCCGGCATCGTTCGAACGGTTCGTTCCGTTCGACGGGTTTTGCTAGTTCGGACGGTTTTGCTGTCGAGGCTGGTTCGCGTGGGGTCGCCGACGCTGTGGCTGGCCGTCCGGAGAGCGATAGAAGAGCGGTCCCGGTCAGCGGTGGTCGAGCAGGTGGTCGACGGCCTCGTCACGGGGCACCTGTTCCTCCTCCCCGGACTCCATGTCCTGGACCGTCACGACGCCCTCCTCGAGGTCGCGCTCGCCGACGACGACGACGTGGTCGGCGTTGATGCGGTCGGCGTAGCCGAACTGCTCGCCGACGCTCCGGCCGGTGAGGTCGGTCTCGACCGTCAGCCCCTCGCTCCGGAGTTCCTTCGCGTACTCGAGGGCGACGTCGCGCACGGAGTCGGAGACGGCAAGCACGTAGGCGTCCGTCGTCAGGGTCTCCTCGGGGATGGCGTCCAGTTCCTCGAGCAACTGCATCGTCGGCGAGTACCCGAAGGCGAAGCCGACCGCGGGCACGTCCTGCGCGCCGAACTTGCCGATGAGTCCGTCGTACCGGCCGCCGCCGAACAGCGCGCGGAGGTCGGCCTCGGTGGCGAACGCCTCGAAGACGAGGCCGGTGTAGTAGTCCATCCCCCGGACGATGGCGAGGTCGAGCGTGCAGGTGTCGGCGACGCCGTAGCTCGCCAGCGCGTCGTGGAGGTCGTGCATGCGGTCGATGGCGGCGTCGGCGCGCTCGTCGTCGGGTGCTTTCGCGGCGAGTTCGACCAGCGACTCCTCGAGCGGCCCGCGGATGGCCGTCAGCTCGTCGATCTCCTCGGCCGTGGCGCGGTCGAGCCCTTCGGCCTGGAGTTTGCCGAGGAACTCCTCGCGGCTGATCTTCTCCTTCTTGTCGATGACCCGCATGACTTCCCTGCGGACGGCCTCGGCGTCCTCGGCGTCCGCACCGACGTCGACCGACTCCAGCAGTGCGTCGAGCAGCTGGCGGTCGTTCAGCTTGAACTCGACGGCGTCGCCGACGCCGAGCCTCTCGTAGATGGTGGCGGCGCAGGCGATGATCTCGGCGTCGGCCTCGACGCTCTCGACGCCGAAGATGTCGACGTCGGTCTGGAAGAACTCGCGGTCGCGACCCTTCTGGACCGCCTCGTAGCGCCACCGCTTCGAGGTGTCGAACCACTTGATCGGCGTTCCGAGGTCCTTGCGCTGCTGGACCAGCCGTGCCCGGGTCGGCGTCTGTTCGGGGATCAGCGTCACCTCGCGGCCGCCCTTGTCCTCGAAGCTGTACGTCTCCTCGACGATCTCGTCGCCGGACTTCACCCGGAAGAGGTCCGTCGGTTCGACGCTCGGCGCGTCGATCTCGCGGAACCCGAACTCGCGAGCCGTCTCCTCGACGGTGTCGATGAGATCGCGCCACGCGGCCCATTCCTCGGGGTACCGGTCGTAGAACCCTTTGAGGCTCTCGAAGTCGTCCATGCTCCCCGGTTCGGAGGCGAGCGATTTACTTCTGGCTATTCTCTGGGCGAGCGCAGGGGGCGGTGGCCCACCGACGGTCAGAACGGCCAGTCGTCGTCCACCGTCTCGTTGTCGGTCCCGGTCGTCCCGTCGGACCAGCTCCATCCCGGTCCCGACTCGGTCGTCGTGGTCGTCGTAGTCGTCGCGTTCGTGGTGGACGCGGTCGGGGACGTCCCGCCGTTCGTGGTGGACGTGGTCGTCGAGGTTGTCGTCGGCGTGGTAGTCGTGGTCGTGGTCGGCGTCGTCGAGGTGGTAGTCGTGGTTGTCGTCGTAGTCGTCGGTGTGGCCGAGGTGGTGGTGGTAGTCGGAGTGGTCGACGTGGTAGTCGGTGTGGTCGAGGTGGTGGTGGTAGTCGGAGTGGTCGACGTGGTAGTCGGTGTGGTCGAGGTGGTGGTGGTGGTAGTCGGTGTGGTCGTCGTGGTCCCTCCCGTCGTGGTGCTCGCGGGTGGCGTCGTCGACTGGTCCGGCGGGGTCGTCGTCTGGTCTGGCGTCGTGGACGTCGACGTCCCGTCCGCCGGTTGCGTCGTCGGCGTGGCCGTCGTCGTTTTCCCGGGCGACGGCCCGGCGTTCGGAGACTGTCCGTCGTCGTCGCCGACGAACCGTCCGAGTCCGACGCCGGGGTCGAGGGCAGCGAACCCGATCCCGGCGACGAACAGCAGGACGCCGACGACGACGAGCACCTTCTGTACCGACTCTGCTTCTGACGTGAGTGACATGTTTGAGACGTACCCGTGGAGCGTTTCGGCGCGCGAGCCGACTGGTTCCGGGAACGACGAGAGCGTCTGGAGGGCCTCGCGGACCCCGAGCGCTCCCGTCGCGAACGCGACCAGGAGGTAGACGGCGAACCCGAGCGGCGGGACGACGACGATCGACAGGGGAACCGCGGCGTCGACGGCGACGCCGGTCGCCGGGACCGTGCCGTCGACGACCACCCGCGAGTCGACCCGTCGCGCGATGGCGAAGATGGGAACCGCCGCCAGCGCCGTCGTCACGACGACGCGGACGAGTCGCGCGTCCGACAGCGGGTCGAACCCCACCCGTCGCGCGCTCCAGAAGTGGAGGACTGCCATCGAGCCGTACCCGACGCTGGTCGCCGCCGCCGCGCCGACCATCCCGTAGCGCGGGATGAGCACGGCGTTCAGGCCGAGGTTCAGGACCGCCGCGGTTCCCGTGGCGAGGATGGGGAACGTCAGTTCGCCCTTCCCCTGGCTGATGGCGAGGACGGGCCGGGCGACAGCGAACCCGAGCGCACCCGGCAGCAGGAGGACGAGCGGCGTGACCGCGGGCGTGTACGTCGCGCCGAAGTAGATGGGGACGGCGACGTCAGCCAGCGCCGCCAGCCCGAGCGCCATCAGTCCGGTCAGGAGGAACGTGTACCGCGTGGTGCGGGCGGCGAGCTCGGATATCTTTTCCGTCCGGTCGTTCGACCACAGCTCCGACGTCGAGTGGACGAAGACGGTCTGGAGCGCCAGCGGGACGAACCAGAGGAACTCCGCCAGCTTCAGCGCGGCGCGGTAGTAGCCGACCTGCTCGTTGTCGGCCTGGAACTGCAGCATCAGGATGTCGACGTGGTACAGCGACATCAGGAGGAGGATGAGCACGATGGACAGCGAGTTGAACGTCAGCATCTGGCGGCGCGGGAACCCCGGCGGCGCGCTCCGTGCGACGGACTTCACCGACACCCGCCGTCCGATGAGCACCAGCCCGATGACGGCCACCGTCGCGCCGGCCGCTATCTTGCCGGCCAGCGCACCGACGACGCCGTAGCCGAAGTAGACGAGCGGGATGGCGACGCCGACGAACGTCAGCTGCTGGAGCACCTTCAGCGGCTCCGAGTAGCGTTCGAGTCCGAATCCCATCAGCGTCCGGCGGGCGTAGGCCCGGAACTGGTCGGTCACCACCAGCACGGCGAGGACGTAGAAGTACGGCTCGAACTGCGGGCCGAACACGTCGGCGACGACGCCGCTCCAGGCCGCCAGCGCGAGGAGCCCGGAGCCGCCGACCGAGAGCACGAGCGCCAGCCGGAAGTAGAACCCGACGACGTTGGACTCCCAGTACGGGCGCGAGCGGTCCTCGGCGAGGAACTTGCGGACGCCGTCGCTCACCCCGGAGCTGACGAAGATCATGAACAGCGAGAACACCGAGAGGACGGTGGTGTAGACGCCGACACCCGCCGGCTGGAGTAACCGGTAGAGGAGGGGCGTCGTCAGGATACCGACGACCAGCGTGAGGACCTTCGTGCCGGCGACCGAGAGGACACCGCTCAGGATGCTTCGTTGCACTCGATCACCACGGTCGCCTGCCGCGTTCTCGTTTGGACGACACTCTCCCGGCGCTTCTCGCCGGGACGGCTTTATTATACACCGGCTAGACTGCCCGTCGACGAACGGTATCGTCCGCTCCGGTGGCGGACGTGACAGCTCGGGAAAGAATGCGACTCAGGCGCTGTACGTGTTGTCCCAGAGCTTCAGGTCGTCGCTGCCGCGGTTCTGGATGCCGTCCTCGAGCACGCTCTTCTTGATGTACACGCCGCTCCCGGTGTCGTAGAGGAGGACCGACGCGTGGTCGTCGACGCTGTCCGCGTGGACCGACTCGATCCAGGTGTCGTCGCCGTAGTTGATGATGGGGTTCTCGCGGCCGACGTACTCGCCGCCGATGAGCATGCAGTCGTCGGCGTGGAGTTCGATGGCGCGCCGGCGACTCGACCCGGTCTGGCGGACGTCGAGGTCGCGGAACGTGCAGTTCGGCCGGTCGCAGCGGACGGCGGCGCGGGCGCTGACGTGGCCGCCGTCGCCGACGAAGGTGCAGTCCTCGACGTTCACCTCACCCTCGCCGTCCCGAATCCAGACGGAGAACCCGCCCGCAGCCCCGTGGTCGAACGTCGAGGTCTTGATGCGGCTGACACCGGTGTCGTCGCCGAGGTGGAGCGCGTGGACGGCCTCGTCGCCGCCGGTCGTCACCGTCGAGTTCTCCAGCAGGAACAGGTCCACGTCGAACGTGCTGATGGCGTCGCCGTTCGGGTCGGGCACCCGGACGTCGCAGTTCTGGACCCGGATGTAGTTGCTGTTCTCCGCGCGGATGGCGTGCTGGTTGCCCCGGTCGCGGGCGTCGTCGACGACGACCGTCGCGTTCCGGACGATGCTGTCGGTGCCGCCGATGCGGAGGCTCGCCGTCTGGCTGTTCCTGTACGTGCCCCCGTCGACGATGATCTGTCCCGACCCGTTGGCGGCGTAGAGGCCGTTGTCGGGGAAGTCGCCGAGCGAGCAGTTCTCGAACCGCATCGTCCCCCGGTTGAAGTCGTTGCAGACGATGCCGGACGGCCCGCGCCAGAGCTTGTCGGCCGGCGCGTCCTCGGTCCAGGCGGCTCCGTCGGCGGCGCTGAAGTTCCGGACGACGCCGCTTCCGTCCTGGTCCGTGACGGCGAACCGTCCGGGCCCCCACGCCCCGGAGTCGTGTTCGCCGATTATCTCGACGTCCTCGACGTGCAGGCCGTCGTCGACCACGGCCTCGACCACCCGGACGCCCGTGTCCTCGGCCGTCTGGTCGACGGTGAGGTTCTTCACGAGCAGGTCCGTGCCGGGGTTGTAGGAGACGCCCAGTCGGAACAGGCGGTAGTTCCAGTCGTCGTCGTCGAACGCGTGGTAGTCGTCCGGGACGAGCGTGACGTCGGACTTCCCGAGGATGCCGAAGTTCTGGAACCCGGTGAAGCGGAACTGGCTGTGCATCCGGTAGCGACCCGACGGGAACAGGAGCAGCGTGTCGTCGTCCGCGTACTCCTCGAGCAGCGGGGTGACGGACTCCTCGCCCGTCGGGTCCGCGCCTGCGTCGTCGACCATGTCGACGACCGTCCCGTAATCGTCGAGGTGTGGGCTGCTCCACTCCGCGCTGGCGGTACCCGCCACGTACTGTCCCCCGGCGACGCCCAGTCCGACCGCGCCGATGCTCCGGACGAACGTCCGTCGCGTCGACCGTCCTACTGCGTCGTCTCGTGTGTCGTCCTGCCTATGTGTGCCGTTTGTCCGTTTCATACTGGATCGATGACGTGTTCTGACCTCGTATCACGCCGCTGATACGGCGCGACGCGCCCCAGGGGACCTGTCGTCCCCCGGAGGTAGCTTCCGACGGGACAACGTATCCCGTCGACTCTGCCAAAGTCTGTGCCTTAACCTGTCCGCCCTTTAAGTTCGACCGGCGTGCCAGTTCGTCGCACGCTCGGCGTCACGCGGGTGCCAGAATTCGCTGCCCCGAGACGACTGCGGTCGGAATTATCGAGAAACAGACGGTTCGAGTACGGCAGTGTCAGCGCGGTTCGACGTCGCACCGTCGAGGCCGAATCTCCCAGCTGGTGTTCACGAAGCTACCGGACTACTGACGCGACCTCCCCGCGTCTTCGAGGACCTCGGCGTAGAGGTGGGCGACGTCGACGCAGACGCGCTCCCAGGTGAACTGCGCGGCGTGGGCCTCGATGGCGTCGCGGTCCCAGTCGGTCCGGAGCGCCCGGACGACGGCGTCCGCGAGGTCGTCGTGGTGTTCGGGGCTGTCGACGAGGTAGCCGAACTCCTCGCTCGTGACGACCTCCTCGCTGCCGCCGTTGATGGTCGAGACGACGGGTGCGCCGCAGGCCATCGCTTCCAGTTGTACGAGCCCGAAGCTCTCGCTGTAGCTCGGCAGGACGAACGCGTCGGCGGCGCTCATCCAGTACCTGAGGTCGTCGTTGTCGACGTACCCGAGCAGGTCGACCCGGTCTTCGAGGCCCAGTTCGGCTATCTGGCTCTCCAGGTCCGGGCGCATCCCGCCGTGGCCGCCGATGGCGCAGACCACGTCGCCCTCGCGCTCGACGACCTCGGGCAGCACCGCGAGCAGGTGCTGGAACCCCTTGCGCTCCTTGAGGTGGCCGAGCGCGAACAGCAGTTGCGTGTCGGGGTCGACGCCGAGTTCGCGCTTCGCCTCCTCCTGGGGGACGCGCTGGAGGCGGTCGGTGCTGAACCCGTTCGGGACGTAGTAGACGTCGTCGTTGAACCGCCGGAGCGTCGACTCGTCCTGGCGGTTCACCCGGACGACGGCGTCGGCCCGCTCCCAGGTGCGGTCGATCTTCTCGTTGTCGGACTCCAGTTGCTCGACGAACAGGTCGTGGTTCTCGTGGACCGTGAGGACGAAGGGGAGTCCGAGGTCCCGCTGGAGGACGCTGCCGACGTAGCCGGCGGTCCAGGTCAGGTGGGCGTGGACGACGTCGAACTCGACGGGCAGGTCGGCGACGACCTTCTTGACCTTGCGGGCGTGCTGGTCGCCGAGGAACCGCCGGTGGAGGTCGATGGGGAGGTAGAGCAGCGGCGTGCTGACGACGGTGACGTTGTCCGGCTTGTCCTCGCGGTTTATCTTCGCGCTCCGGCTGAACGGCTTGGCGTAGTCGATGGGGAGGTACTCCGAGACGTCGGCGAACCGGTTGTAGCGCACGAGGACGTACACCTCCGCGAAGTAGTCGGCGAGGACGTCGATCTGACCCTTCACGAAGTGGTTGTAGCTGTGGGCGACGACGAGCAGGTTCCGGTCGGAAAGCGTTGCGAGGTCGTGGTCGTGGGGCACGTTCCCCAGGTCCGGCGCGTCGTCGGTCCGTGCCCGCGCGTCGCTCGACATACTGGGGCGTTGGCAACCGGCGGTGTTTATTATCGGGTGTCTAACGCGCCCGGCGGTCGACCGCCGCGCCCGGGACGGGCGCGCGTTCGACGACCGGAACAGGTCGTCCCGTACGATTCGGAACAGACCGCCTGACGGCGGGAGTGTGGCGCCTACGGCGCGTTTACGAGGTTTATAATTAACTCCTGCGGGTGACGAACGTTTCCGTGTCAATGGGGGGAGACGCGACTCGTCGCGGACGGCGATGAACACGGACAGACTCTTCACAGCCGCCATCGCGCTGTGTTGCATCTTCGCGCTCGGTACCGCCGCGTCGACGCTCGACTCGTCGGTCTCGACCGAACCGGACGAGGTCGTCGACGTCGACTACCGGTCGCTCCCCATCGAACCGGACGCGGCGGGCGAGCTGAAACGTCAGGCGAACTCGGGGCCGACCGAGCGGACGGCCGGCGGCTCGCCGGCTTCCTCCGGCCAGCAGCGACGCTCGCAGTCGAGCGCCGACGCACAGCAGCAGGAGTCGAACAGCGAGACGCTGCCGTCGCTCGGCGGCGACCTGCGCGGTCTGATCGCGTGGCTCCTGAACCGACTGCGGTTCGTGGTCGCGCTACTCGCGTTCGCAGTCGGCCTCGTCGTGGGCACGCGGTTGCGCGACCGACTGCTCGCCGGCGACGACGACGGAAGCACGCCGGCCGACGCCCCGCCGGACCCCTCCCCGTCGAACGAGGTCGAGCGGGCGTGGTGGACGATGGTCGAGCGCACCGGCGTCGACGACGCGCGGACGAAGACGCCCGGGGAGTGCGCCGACGACGCGGTCGCGGCCGGCGCGGACGAGGACGCCGTCGCGACGCTGACCCGGACGTTCGAGGCGGTGCGCTACGGCGGGGCGTCGGTCACCGACGACCTGGTCGACCGCGTCCGGCGACACGTCGACGAGGTGGCGCGATGAATCGCCGGCGGACCCTGCTCGGTCTGACCGGTGCGACGGCGCTCCTGGTCGCGGTCGGCGGCGTCGCGAGCGTGCTCCCGGTGCGGTCGGCGGTCCGGGCGCTCGGCAACGACTACCTGCTGGTCGCCGCCATCGCGGCCGCGGGGCTGGTCGCTGCGCTCCCCGCGCTCGTCAGCGGGCGTGCGAGCAACGTCGAGCAGGCCACGGTCCCGACCCCCGAGACGCCGGCGACGGTCCCGCCCGCGGGTGCGACGTTCGACGAGGCGGTCGGGTCGTGGCGGCTCAGGCTGCCGCTGTACGGTCGCGAGCAGCGCCGCGAAGTCCGCGACCGTCTCCGCTCGGCCGCGATCGGGACGGTGATGCGCGAACGCAACTGCTCGCGCGACGCCGCGCGTCGGCGGGTCGCGACCGGCGAGTGGACCGACGACCCCGGCGTGGCGGCCTACCTCGGCGGCGGAGCAGACGTCGCCGACCCGCCACGCGCAGGCGTCGGCGAGCGCGTGGGGGCGCTGCTGACGGGCGAGACGTGGCACGAGCGCCAGGCCCGCCGCACGGCGGAGCACGTCGCCGAGCGGGGGCGGCGATGACGGCGACCAACCGCTGGCGCGGCGTCGTCGCGCTGGCGCTCGCGGCGGCGGCGACCGCGCTCGTCGCCGACCGCCCCGACCTCCTGCTCGTGGCCGCGCTCGGCGTCGCGTTCGCGGCGTACCCGCGCGTGTCCGGCGCGCCCGACCCGGACCTCGACGTCGAACGCCGGCTGAGCGACGCGAGTCCGCGCCCCGGCGACGAGGTGACGGTCACGGTGACCGTGACGAACGAGGGCGGGTTCCTCGCCGACGTGCGCGTGGTCGACGGCGTGCCGGCGCTGCTGTCGGTCACCGACGGATCGCCGCGACGTGGGATGGTGCTCTGGCCTGGCCGGTCGGTCAGCTTCACCTACCGCGTCGTGGCGAAACACGGTCGACATCCCTTCGAACCGGCGACGGCCGTCGTCCGCGACGTCAGCGGCGCCCACGAGGTGGAGACGCGACTCGCCGACGACACCGACATCGACTGCACGACGACGGCGGCCGACGGTCCGCTGCGCGATCAGACGCTCGACGGGGTCGGCCGCGTCGTCGCCGACCGCGGCGACAGCGGCATCGAGTTCTACCGCACCCGCGAGTACCGCTCCGGCGACCCGATGAGCCGCATCGACTGGAACCGGTACGCCCGGACGGGCGAACTGACGACCGTCGAGTACCGCACCGACGAGGCCGCGACCGTCGTCCTCCTGGTGGACGCGCGGCGGCAGGCCTACCGCGCCGGCGGCGACGACCCGCACGCGGTCGCACGCAGCGTCTCGGCGGCCGAGCAACTGCTGGCGTCGCTCCACCGCGACCGCAACCGCGTCGGCGTCGCCGCGATCGGCCGGGAGTTCTGCTGGCTCTCCCCCGGCGCGGGGCGCGACCACCTCGCCCGCGCCCGTCGCCTGCTCGCGACCCACCCCGCGTTCGCGTCGACGCCGCCGCGCGACGGGGCCGACCACGACGCGCAGGTCGACCGCCTCCGCGGCCGCCTGCCCGACGACGCGCAGGTCGTGCTGCTCTCGCCGCTCACCGACGACGCCATCGTCGAGACCGCCCGCAACCTCGACGCCCACGGCCACCACGTGAGCGTCGTCAGCCCGGACGTGACGAGCGAGGCGAGTTCCGGTCAGCGCCTCGCCGCCGTCGAACGCCGGAACCGCCTGACTGTGCTCCGGACCGCCGGAGTCCCGGTCGTCGAGTGGGAGTCGACGACGCCGCTCGTCACCGCGCTCATGGAGCGTCCCCGGGAGGTGGGGTCGCCGTGAGCACCGCCACCGACGACGCGGAACGGACGGACGACGCTGCGTCGTCCCCCCGACTGGAGACGGTCGCTCCGGCCCGGCGGCCGACCCGCCTGGCGAGCGCGCTCGCGTTCCTCGCGGCGATAGCGGGCGCCTGGCGGCTCGGCGCGTCGCCGCTCGCACTCGGCGTGGCCACCGTCGGCGTCGGCGTGCTCGCGGTCGGCGCCCGGCTGTACCGCGGCGACCGCCGACTTCCGGGTGTGGTGGTCGCGCTCGCTGGCGTCCTGGTGGCCGTCGGCGCACTCGGCCTGACCGCCCTCGCCGTCTCGCAGTCGAGCGGCTACCTCCGGCACGTGCCGGCAGTCACCGGCGTCCTCGTGCTCGGCACTGCGCTGGTCCCGTTCCAGGGGACGGGGTCGCGCGGACTGGTGACGGCCGGCACCGGCCTGCTCTTCTTCGCCGTGCTCGTCTCCGGCGTCTTCCAGTCGGTCGCCCTCGGGCCGTTGCTGGTCGCCGCGACGGCGTCGGTCGTCGCGTGGGACGCCGGCGAGCACGCCGTCTCCGTCGGCGAGCACCTGGGTCGGCGGAGCGGAACGGCCGAAGTCGAGGTCGCCCACGTCGCCGGCACCGTGGCGGTCGGCGTGGTCGGAGTGACGGCGGCGCGGCTCTCGAGTGGCGTCGGCCTCTCGGGGCTGTCGCTGGCGTCGCTCGCGCTCGTCCTCGTCGCGGTCCTGTTCTTCGCACTCGCGCTCCACGAGTAGCCGCTCGACGGGGACGGACGCCGATTCGCTTAGGGGCCCGATAATAAAGACCTACGGGGGCAGAGGTGTGTGCAAAAATGGGCCCCACAGTGAGCGTCATCGTGCCGACGTACAACCGCGCGGACGCGCTACCGCGGACCGTCGAGAGCGTCCTCGGGCAGACCCTCGACGACCTGGAACTCATCGTCGTCGACGACGCCTCGACCGACGACACGCCGGCGGTGATCGACGACTACGACGACGACCGCCTCCGGTTCGTCCAGCACGAGCAGAACCAGGGCGCGAGCGCCGCCCGGAACACCGGCATCGAGCACGCGGAGGGCGACTACGTCGCCTTCCTCGACTCCGACGACGTCTGGCGGCCGACGAAGCTCGAGAAGCAGGTCCGGACCCTCGACCGACGCGGCGACGACTGGGTCGCCGCCTACTGCGAGGCCGAGACCGTCCACCCCGACGGGCAGCACCCGCTGGTGAAGTGGGTGACCGAACTCGTCTCCCGGCGCAACGAGACCGAGGGCGCGGAGGGCGGGAAGGAGCTCGTCGGTCCCGTCCTGAGCGACGACCTCCACACCAGCGCCGGGTCGACGCTGCTCGTCGAGCGCGAGGTGGCCGAGGCCATCGACGGCTTCGACGAGTCGTTCGACCGCTTCCAGGACCCCGAGTTCCTCATCCGCGTGCTCCGCCAGGGGAAACTCGCCTGCGTCGACGAACCCCTGCTGTTGCGCTACGAGACTGGCGATCCGCCGGCCGACGACGTCCGCGCTGCCGACGAGCACTTCCGACGCACGTTCGCCGACACGGTCGAGCACCTCGAACGGCAGGGCGTCGACGTGACCGGCGCCCACCACTACATCCTGGCGCGCCACTACCTCGACGAGGGCCGACTCAGGACGGGACTCCGGTACCTGCGCTCGGCGCGACCGCCGACGCCGCGCCAGTACCCCGGTCTCCTGCTGAACCTCTACGCCGGCGTCCGCCACCACATCTAGAGCCGTGCAGTACGAACGCTACTACCTGGGACTCTCGCTGGGGGCGACGCTGCTGTTCGGCTGTTCGGTGCTGAACGTCGGTCCGCTCGCTGCGCTGTCGCCGGCCACCTCGACCGGCGTGGTCATCGGGGCGTTCACCGCGCTCACCCTGGTCCACTCCTTCGCCGCGCGGTAGGCACCGCGCGCCGGGTCGCGAGCGCGGTCGGACGGGCGACGACCCGCCGCAGACCGGCCGTCGGACGGACCGATTCGAGATGAACTTAGAGATACATCTTTGGCGATAACCGCAAGCAGTAGTCGGGGTGAAACGGTCCGAAACGACGGACAACACTGCCGCGTCGGCCTGCAACTGACCGCAACACCCCGCGAGCGTCGCCCCGGTTTATGCTACCGGCACTTCTGGACTTCGACGAGAACTCATGAGCGTCACGACGCCGACCCTCACCGAAGATGGACCCGAGCTGCCGACCGACGAAACGCCGACGGAACTCTCGCAGGACAAGATCTTCCACGTCCTCCAGACGCAGCGCCGCCGCGACGCGCTTCGCTACCTGAAGGACAACGAGGGGCCGGTCGAGATGCGCACGCTGGCCGAACAGGTCGCCGCCTGGGAGAACGACACGACCGTCGCGGCGCTCGCGTCCGACGAGCGCCAGCGCGTCTACATCGCCCTCTACCAGTCTCACCTGCCGAAGCTCGACAAGGAAGGCGTCATCGAGTACGACCAGAGCCGCGGCGTCGTCGAGCGTGGCCCGCTGGCCGAACAGTTCGACCCCTACCTCGAAGCCGACGCCGACGCCGGTTCGGACGTCGTCTCCGACGGCGACGCCGACGCCAGCCGATGGATCCAGTACTACCGCCGCACCACGGCGGCCAGCGCGAGCCTGCTCGCCGCAGCGTGGCTCGGCGCGCCGTTCGTCGCCTCCCTCCCCGGCCAGGTGCTCGGCGCGCTCGTCGTCGCCGTCTACGCCGTCATCGCGACCGCCCAGGTCGCACTCCAGTAGCCGGTGGCTGACAGGAGCATCCTCTGATACGTACCCGCAGGTATGTATTTTAAATACGTTACGACTAATTGAGGTATTTTCGTCTGACACAGAACTATATGATAGGAGTGTGTATCAGGCGACAGTAACTCGAAAAAATGGAACCAGGTTCCAGGAACCGCGACAACTGGTCGCTGTACGTGGTGTTCGCGGTCGTCCTGGTGCTCGCGAGTGCCGCCGTCGTCACGCCGGCGAGAGCCGACGGCGAGGCCGTCGCGCACATCGTCGCGGTCAACGATACGGGCGAGGCCGTCGTCGCGTCGTCGAACGGGACGACGTACCTCTGGCAGACGGAGTCGTACGCTGCGAACGTCACGTTCAGGGTCGACGCACCGGAGGACAAGTACTCCGTCTGCGTCTACCCGGACGAGTCGGCGTCGAACGAGTTCGACTGCCAGAGCAAGGATATCGGCAACGGGACGACGACCACGGCCCTGCTGGACGTCGGCAACGCGAGCGCCACGGGTGAGCGCTCGCTCTACTTCGAGGTCGTCCCGACCTTCGGGAACGACGAGACGCCGCTGGCCAACCGGACCGTCACCCAGTACGTCATGTCGAAGGACGGGGACCTGGACGACGACGGACTGACCAACGAGAAGGAGGTCAACTTGAGCGAGAAACCCGGATGGCCGAAGGACGCGTTCGACGATCCGGACATCGACAACGACGGACTCGAGGACGGCCGCGAGGTCAACTACATGGACTCGTCGCCGACGAACGCCGACACCGACAACGACGGGTTGCCCGACGGAGCCGAGGTGCAGTACGGGACCGACCCGACCGACAGCGACACCGACGGCGACGGTATCTCCGACTGGAAGGAGGTCCGGGAGCTGGGTTCGGATCCACTGGACCCGTCCAGCCCCGAATCGACGGGCGAAACGGGGACCGACTCGCTGACGGACCCGGTCACGCCTGACTCCAACGACCAGTTCGCCCTGTTCTTCCTCCTCGGCGTGGGGGTCCTCGGGGCGACGGCGCTGCTGTGGCACGCCGGCTGGGGTCAGGACGGTCTCGGGGCGGCGCTCCGTTCGTCGGAGACCACCGAAACGTCGACCGACGAGGCTACCGGGACGGCACAGGGTGCCGGCGAGGCGGACGGCGACGGAACCGGCGTTTCCGGACCGACGTCTGCAGCAGACGCCGCGCGCGACGAACCCCTGACCGACGAGGGACAGGTCAAGCACCTGCTGTCCAAGAACGGCGGACGGATGAAACAGGCCGACATCGTCGACGAGACGGGCTGGTCGAAGTCGAAGGTGAGTCGCCTGCTCTCGCGGATGGAGGAGCGCGACGAACTCAACCGACTCCGCGTCGGCCGCGGCAACATCGTCTACCTCGACGGCGCGAAGCCGTCGGGCGTCGATCCGGGCGACGATTCTCCTCGGTAATCCGAGATTCGATAACCGACCTACGGCGTCGGTTCGTCCGTCGGATCGGGGCGATTCGATAACACCGTTTCATAGAGTTTCAGACGTTTAACTGCTGGATAATAATAGGGGTCCCCACAGAAGGCCGGAGTACGATGGCGATGAACACGTCCGCCGAGCGCGAGACCGACGACGGAACCGTGGCCGACACGCGGTGCCGAAACTGCGACGGGTTCGTCACCCCCCAGTTCGCTCGCGTGTTCGGCAACAACCGGAACGAGGTGTACGGCTGCTTCGAGTGCATGACCGCGACCGAGATCAAGAAGGGCAGTGCGAACCATCCGGAAGCGGCCGAGCGCGCCCGCCAGGACCTGCGGCGGTGACGGCCGACCGCAGTCCTTTCGTCCTTCACCGAGAACGAGCGACCAGCGGCGGCGTCACCTGTCGCGCGATACGGTCTCGCCGGGGAGCGTCGTCGCTCCCGCCGAGAGGGTGACGCCAGGGTAGAGACTGGTGTCGATCCCCGTCTTCGCGGCGTCGCCGACGACGACGCCGAACTTCCGTCGTCCGGTCGAGACGCGCTCGCCTTTCACCGTGTGTTCGACGTCCTCGCCGTCGTGTCGAAGGTTGGCGACGTTCGTCCCCGCGCCAAAGTTCACGTCGCGGCCGAGGACGCTGTCGCCGACGTACGAGAGGTGGCCGACCGTCGCGCCGGCCGAGAGGACGCTGTTTTTCACCTCGACGCTGTGTCCGACCTTCGCGTTCTCGCCGACGAGCGTCGCACCGCGAACGTAGGCGTTCGGTCCGACGGTCGCTCCCGACCGGACGAGCGCCGGCCCCTCGATGACGACGCCGGGTTCGACGGTCGCGCCCGCCTCGACGACCACGTCGCCGTCGATGGTCGCGTCGTCGCTCACGTCGCCGCGGAGGTTGCGGTCGAGCTCCGCGAGCTTCCACTCGTTCGCCGCGAGCAGTTCCCACGGCCGGCCCACGTCGAGCCAGCGGTCGAGTTCGACGGACGTCACGTCGAACTCAGCGACGACGCGTTCCACGACGTCCGTGATCTCGTACTCCCCGCGCTCGCTCTCGGACACGTCGAGCCACTCGCTAGCGCGTTCGGGGAAGACGTACGCGCCGGTGTTGGCGAGGTCGGTCTGGGGGTCGTCCGGCTTCTCCACGATGCCGGTCACGCGCTCGCCGTCCGTCGAGAGCACGCCGTAGTTCGACGGGTCGTCGACCCGGTAGGAGCCGACGGCCGGAGCGGCGTCGAACAGGCGGGCGACGGCGTCGGCGTCGTAGACGTTGTCCCCGTTCAACACGGCGAACGGTCCGTCGATGTACTCCCGTGCAGCGCGCACCGCGTCGGCCGTGCCGCGCTGGCGCTCCTGGACGGCGTACTCGACCGGGATGCCGCCGTACTCGCGACCGAAGTGGTCCCTGACGGTGTCGGCCTCGTACCCGACGACGAAGACGAGTTCGTCCGCGCCGGCCTCGACGGCAGCGCGGGCGGTGTGGGCGGCCAGCGGTTCCTCGGCGACCGGCAACATGGGTTTGGGGTGCGACGCGGAGAGCGGGCGCATCCGTGTCCCCTCGCCCGCAGCGAGAACGATCGCTTGCATGCGTCTAGGGTTCCGGCAGGGCGCGTATTATTATTCAGGGGCTAACGAACGACGTCGGGACGGATTAACCGTAGCAGGCGCAGCGAACGGCGTGGACGACGAACTGGCCGGACGACGGCGTCAGCGTCGGGACGCCTCGCGGTCGTCCTGGAGCAGGTCGCGGAACGGGTTCGACCGCTCGCGGGGCGGCAGGTCGGCCCACACGCTCGGGTCGTCGTACGTCCGGCCGAACTCCATGTACTCGCGGGCCAGCCACAGCGCGTGGTTCTTCGACCCGAGCCCCGCCAGCAGCGTCCGCGTCCGCCCGTCGGCGACCACCAGCGCCTGCCACCGGTTCTCGACCCGACGGCAGACGACGGACCTCTCGCCGTCGCGCCACTCGACGGCGGCGTACACGTTCCGCTGCAGGGCGAACCTGCCGACGCGAGACGGGATCGCGTCGTGGTAGCCCTCCGACTCCCGGACGACGCGCCGTTCGCCGTCCGTCTCGACGCCGGGGCAGTCGTTGGTCATCTACTACGTCAATCACGACGTGACGAGGATAGTAGTTGGGCTTCGAACGCCCATGCTTTAAACCGCTACGAGGAGGTCGACGGGGCCAGTCGCGTCACCTCGACCATCAGGTCGTGGTCGGCCGCGCCGCAGATCGTCCACGACCGGTCGAAGGTGACGCCCACGCTGTGGGCCTGCCTGAGGAGCGCGCGGAGGGCAGGTTCGAACGCGCCCTCGTCGAGTTCGGGCCCGCAGTCGTCGTTCGTCCCGTCCGACTCGCCGGCGAGTCGGGTTATCTCGACCATCAGGTCCGGGCGGTCGTCGTACCGGCAGGTCCACGCGCGGTCGACCGTCGTCTCGTCGTCGGCCGCGGTCAGCAACGCCTCGAGCGAGGCCTCGAACTCGTGGGTGCTTCCCCACGTAACAGGGCCGTCAGTTTGGCTCATCAGTTCTCGATTCGAGCCTCACTCCGTGTAATAATAAACCCTCGACCCTGTCCTGAACTGTTGCATACCGTTGCAAACCGGTTTAGAGCCCCCATAATGGCTTTTTTGTCGGGGCCGGATAGTTATCGTATCGACGAACAGTTTCAGGGTGTAGCCCCCGACGTCGTTCAGGTGTTCGTCATGCCACCGTCGACGACCAGCGATTCGCCGTTCACGTAGTCGGCCATGTCACTCGCCAGGTAGAGCGCGGCGTCGGCGACGTCCTCGGGGTCGGCGAACCGTCGCGACGGGATGGTCTGGCGGTACCCCTCTTCGGTCTCGGTTCCGAGGATGGGGACGTCGTCGGTGGTCATCGCCGTCTCGACCAGTCCCGGATGGATGGCGTTGACCCGGACGCCCTCCGGCCCGAGTTCGTCGGCGAGCGCGTACGTCAGCAGCCTGACGGCACCCTTCGAGGCGCAGTAGGTGGCGAACGTCGCGGACCCGGAGAGGCCGGCGACGCTGGACATGTTGATGATGACGCCGCCGTCGTCCTCGACCATGCGCTTCGCGGCGGCCTGTGCGCCGAAGAAGGAGCCCTTGACGTTGACGTCCATCAGCTGGTCGTACTGCGCCTCGGTCACGTCGAGGAACTCGTGGCTGCGGAAGATGCCGGCGTTGTTGACCATCACGTCGACGCCGCCGAGTTCGTCGGCGGCCGCGACCGCGGATTCGAGATCGTCCGTGTTCGACACGTCGCACTCGACGAACCGCGCTTCCCGGTCGGTCTCGCGCTCGACGAGTTCGTGGGTCGGTTCCCCGTCTTCCCGTGGTTCCTCCCGGAGGTCGGCGACGACCACGTCGGCGCCTTCTTCGGCGAACGTCAGTGCGATAGCTCGTCCGATGCCACTCGCAGCGCCCGTAACGACCGCCACCGTGTCCTCGAGCAGTTCAGCCATACCACACGTTGGACGAGTGAACTGATAAAGGAGCGTGCTCGTTCCAGCACCGTGGGACGGCCCCCGGCGCGACCGACCACGGATGCAGCACCGACGGCGTCCGGAAACCCGTCTCGGTCGGCGCGGAGATTTTGCGCCCGGGCGTCCTACGTCCACACGAGAGTTCCATCACCATGACACCGCTCCGCGTCGCACTCGCCCAGTCGAACTACACCGTCGGCGACGTCGACGGCAACGCCGCGAAGATAGCGCGCGCCGTCGACCGCGCACGCGACGCGGACGCGGACCTCGTCGTCTGCTCGGAGCTCTCGGTGACCGGGTATCCGCCGGGCGACCTGCTCGAACGCGAGACCTTCGTCGCCGACCAGCGCGCGGCGCTCGACCGCATCGCCGCGCGCACGGGCGACGACCTGACGGCCGTCGTCGGGTTCGCAGCCCGGTCACCCGGGGAGACGGGCAAGGCGGTCCGGAACGCCGCCGCCGTCTGTCGCGGCGGGAGCGTGGTCGGGACGACGGCGAAGCGACTCCTCCCGACCTACGACGTCTTCGACGAGGACCGGTACTTCGAGGCGGCCGACGGCCAGCCGGTCCACTCGCTCGACGGCGACGAACCGGTCGACGTCGGCGTGAGCATCTGCGAGGACGCCTGGAACGAGCCGGACGTGTGGGAGCGCCCGCTGTACGAGGACGACCCCATCGAGGACCTCGTCGCCGCCGGCGCGGACCTGCTCGTCAACTGCTCGGCGAGCCCCTTCGCCGTCGGGAAGCCGGCGTTCCGCGAGCGACTGTTCGCCGACCACGCCACGGACCACGGGCGGTGGCTTGTCTTCGTCAACCAGGTCGGCGGCAACGACGAACTCGTCTTCGACGGGCGCTCGTTCGTCGTCGCCCCGGACGGTAGCCTGGCGTGCCGCCTCGCCGCGTTCGAGGAGGACTTCGCGGTCTGTGAGGTTCCGCTCGACGCCGGGACGGTGGCGGCCGCAGCGACGGATCGCGACGAGGCGCTGGCTCCGGAACCGGACGACGACGCGGGGGAGGCGTGGGACGCCATCGCGCTCGGTCTCCGCGACTACGTGCACAAGTCCGGGTTCGAGGACGTCGCTCTCGGCCTGTCAGGGGGGATCGACTCCGCAGTCACCGCCGCAGTCGCCGCCGACGCGCTCGGGGCGGAGCACGTCCTCGCGCTGGGTATGCCGACGCGGTACACGAGCGCCGAGAGCGAGGCCGACGCGCGAGCCGTGGCCGAGAACCTCGGTATCGAGTACCGCGACGTCCCCATCGAGGAGACCTTCGAGGCGTTCGAGTCCCAGCTCGCGTCCGTGCTCGACGAGGAGTTCGGCGTCACCGAGGAGAACGTCCAGGCGCGCGTCCGCGGAACGACGCTGATGGCCGTCGCCAACGAGGAGTCGCGACTCGTGCTCGCGACGGGCAACCGCAGCGAACTCGCCGTCGGCTACACGACGCTGTACGGGGACATGGTCGGCGCACTCGCGCCGCTCGCGGACGTTCCCAAGACGGACGTCTACGAACTCGCCGAGCACGCGAACCGGGAGACGGAGACGATCCCGGAGTCAGTCGTCCGGAAACCGCCGTCGGCCGAACTCCGACCCGACCAGACGGACGAGGACGACCTTCCCCCCTACGCGGCGCTCGACGCCGTGCTCGCCGGCTACGTCGACGAGGGGATGACCGCCGACGACCTCGTCGCGGTGGGCCACGATCGGGAGACGGTACGGGAGGTGCTCGGGCTGCTCCACCGGTCGGAGCACAAGCGCTGGCAGGCCCCGCCGGTGCTGAAGGTGTCGCCGAAGGCGTTCGGCGTCGGCTGGCGCTATCCGCTGGCGGCCGACTACGACGGCGTGCTCCCGGACGGCCCGCCGAACCGGTCGCGGGAGGAGTGACGACGGCGCGTTTTATACGATGGTCCGCGAAGGAGGGACATGGCAGAGAAGATCGTCAACGCGCCGAACTCCAACGTCACCCTCGAAGACGGGACCACGATAACCAACGTTCACGTCGCCGTGTACCCCGACTGGGTGGAGATACAGACCCGCGAGGTGAACCAGTACTTCCCCCGCGAGCAGGTGCGCGAGGTCAAGACGGAACGGTAGCGCGTCGACGCCTCGACGCGGAGCTGGCGACCCGGTAGTACCCCGCCGACCCCGGAGGACTGCGGGTCAGCCGTAGCTCCGTTCGAGATACGCGAACAGTTCGTCGACCGTGGCCGAATCGTAGGTCCAGAACCCGTCGTACGCCGTCGATTCGCGCTGTTCGGCGAGCAGGGCGCACTTGGCGTCGTCGTCCTCGTCGCCGTCGTACGCGACGAACCACACGTCGCCGATCTCGTCGTTCGACTCGGCGTGGACGGCGAGCCCGTCGACGTCGGGCGGCGACCACTCCGGGCGGCCGTAGACGTGGACGTCGAGGTCGGAGTGGTTCGCCAGCTGCCGGTAGACGGAGAGCTGGTCGCGGAAGCCGGTCAACGACTGGAACCCGGCGTGCAACCGGCCGCTGGCCCTGCGCCAGGCCAGGTCCTCGATCTCGCGCGACGTGGCGAGCAGCTGTCGTCGGTTCGCGGACCGGAACAGGGTGTCGTCCAGCAGGGTGAGGAACCGCTGGAACGCGGTCGTCTCGTCGGGCGACTCCCCGAGCGGTCGGACGGGCGGTGTCAGCAGCTCCTGGAGCGTCGTGACGCCGATGGCGGCCCGGAACCCGTCGCGGTCGCGGACGATGACGAACCCCTCGTCGCCGACGTCCGGCAGCAGCCGGTGGGTGACCCTGACGTTGCGCGTCGCGAACCGTTCGGCGAGGTCGTCGTCCGCCGTGGCCGCGTACACGACGAACTGCCGCTCCAGCGCGGCGACGTCGTCGATCTTCCGCTTGAGGAACGGCCGGGTCGAGCTCACGGTTTCCCGTCCCGTTCGTCGGCCGTGGTTCGCGGACCGCCTGACTGTGGCCGCTCGTACGCCCGCGACCATTCGAGCAGGTCGACCACCGGACCGTCGACCGACGCGAGTTCGACGACCGTGTACTGCTCGTCACATTCCACGAGACCCGCCTCGACGAGCGCCGGGAGGTGGGCGTGGTACAGCTCCGTCTCGAGTCGCTCGCGGTCGTCCGGGTCCGCCAGCCCGTAGCCGTTCGCGTGCAGCCACCCCGTGAGGACGTCCGCCAGTTCGTCCGTCGACATCGACCGTCGGTCGAGAAGGAGATAGAGCGTGTACCGGCGCGTCCTGTCGACGAGCGCCCGGAAGACCTGGCCGTCGATGGACGTGTCGAGCAATACGTCCGGGATTCCTCCTGAGCTGTTCCGGTCCATCCACTCTCTGACAGTGGATGTCGACGCAGGCATCAGTAAGTGTTTTGCTAACGTCCCACATCACCCGTCGTTCGTCGCGGGGCGCTCCCGGACGCCGCCCGCGACAGCCGGCTAGTCCTCGCCTCGCAACCAGCGTCCGATCCCGGAAACGTACCCCCCGAGTGCGACGCCGACGACCAGTCCGGCGAGCGCCAGCGCGCCCCACAGCTTCAGCGACGAGACGACGTACTCCCGCGGCCCCGGGAGCTCCGGTCTGTCGCGGTCGTCGAGGTCACCGCCGGGCTCGTCGACGCCGACCTGGCCGACGTCCGGCCGTTCGCTCGTCGTGACGTAGCGGTCGAGCCAGCCGTCCATCGACTGCCCGGCCACGTCGGCGACGACGTGCTGGAAGTCGGCGTAGGTGACGTTACCTTCGTGGGCGTTCATCCGGTCGAACACGTCGCCCAGGTCGCGCTCGCCGCCGGTCGCGTCGCGTATCTCGCGGTCCAGTGCCCACAGCACGAGCGGCCCCCGGTAGTACGGCACCTCCGGGCTGCTCCAGGTCGCGGGCTTCGAGAGCGTCGCGTTACCGAACGTCTTGCCCGTGAACGCTCGCGCGACCGTGGCGCGTTCGATGCGGTCGTGCCGCAGGGACGACCGCGCGGCGAAGTAGCCGGCGCTGGCCTCGCGGAACCACCGCATCCGCGTCCCGAGGGAGAACGACTGGCGGGTGTGGAGGTACTCGTGGACCCAGAGGTTCGACGGCGTCGACAGCGCGGCGTCCTCGTGGACCCAGAACTCGTCGGTCCGCGCCGACGAGAACCCGCCGCGTCGGATGGGGTCGGGGAGGACGAACGCCAGCACCGAGTCGGGCGACTCGCCAGACAGGTTCCGGTCGGCCGCCACGAGCGCGTCGAGCGCCGTCTCCGGCGGCGTCGTGGGGGTGGCGTTCGACGCGACGACGACGCGGAACCGACTGCCGTTCGCCCGCCGGGTGTACTCCTCGTACTGGCCGACGTAGAGGAACGACTGGCCGAGCACGCCGTCCTCCGCGAACGACGCCTGGTGTGGGTACGATTCGGCGAACGGCTGGCGGTATCGCCACTCCCCGTCGCTCGACGGGAGCCAGGCCACCGTGAGCGTCGGCGTCGGCGCGAGCGTCCACGCCTCCGTGGCGGCGAACTCCTTCCCCTCGAACGTGTCGCCGCCGCTCGTCTCGTCGACGGAGGTGACGACGGTCAGCGACGGCGACTCCGTCTCGCGGTCCCAGCGGTACCCGGAGTCGCCGTCCTTCGTCTCGCCGGCGACGAACCCCTCGCTCGCTGCGACCGTCCCGCCGTGGTCGAGCACCCAGAACGCGCGGGCGTTCGACGGTGCATCGAAGGTGAGCCGGAGGCGGACGGTCGCGGGGTCGTCGCCGCGCTCGACGGTGACGTCCACGCTCGGCGGCGACCCCGCCGTCCCGGACTGCGCGGCTACCGGCGCGGCGAGCGGTGCGACCGCTGCGGTCACGAGCAGGAGTGCGAGCAGCGGTGCGGTCACCCGGGCGGACTGGCTCCCGACGTCTGCCATCGGACCGGCCGACGGCGGTCGGAGACTTCGTTATACGTCGCCTGTCACGTTTCAGGGCAGCTGTCGCGGGCGACTACCTGAATCAGGGAGAGAGTCCCGTTCTTCAGGGCGGGCGTGAATCCGCCACACCACTTCACGAACCACGGCGGCTACTCCGGGGTATCGTCCCTGACTTTCTTCTCGTCTTCGAGGAACAACCCCTTTCCACGTCAGCCCACGATGCTGTACCTATTGAACCTCTTTATCTCACTTACTATCGCCGCTATCGCCGTTCTTCCCTTTGAACAACGTCCCGAGCCAGGTACCCTACCGAGACTCGTTTCGGTGATAACATTCTTCACCGTCAAACTCACCGCTGTATTGACCGAGTTGGGACTGTGGTCGTGGACGAGGCACGCCCTGTGTTCAGCAGCACCTGAACAAACTACCAGAGTTCAGTCAGAAACCGTGTGCGAGATGTAGAGCCGTTATCGAGTATATTTCACGCGCGCGTACTGGAGTCCGTGTACCAAGAGAAATGCGCTCAAGACACTGATCACAACCCAGATTCCCAGCTCAGTACCGGTCAGGGTTACTCGAGTGGTGTTAAAGACGATACCGAGCAGCGCGAGGGTGGTCGAACCGATGACCGTTCTCCACGAGATCACGTCAGACATATCCACCATATTATGTAAAATTTAATATGTAATTTGCTAATTGGAGTGAAGAACCCATGCTACCGGCTCCTGTGAAGGAACGCCATCCAGCAGGTGGCGACCCTCGAATGGTGTTACACCGTGAGAACGAACCTGCTGAACAGCAGTATGCTGATGGTTAGCTACCGGCGAGAGCACCGTTGTCGTGGGAGGGCGGGCTAGTGTGGAGGAGATATCCCATTGCAACGAGTGAAACGGCGAGTAATTCGATGAACGGCATCCATCCCGGAAGTTGGCCGTTTTTCAACCCGACAGTATAGGTCAGCATCCAGGTTCCCGAGAAAACGAGCAATGGAATCCCGACGAAGCGGCTGGAGTCTTTTTGCCAGAGGAAAGCGAGCCCGAACGACCCGGCCCCCACGATGTACGGCAGTGGACTGAACCAGAGGAGAGCCGGTACGTCGGGGAGCGGCCGAACGAAAACGGTCAGAAGACCGCTCGCAAAGAGGATCGGTGTGAGTGCCATCAGTGCACCGCCCACGACTGCCAGTCGGGGAGTCGTGGAGCTCAGGCGGTAGTAGAGGCCTGCCAGAGCAACGAATGGCAGTCCAAATCCGATGAATCCGAGCAGTCCAGTGGAGAAAATGAAGCTAGTCCATCCGGGGAGGCTCGCTGGGGCGGTGAATCCGACGATGTCCGGAAAGGTCGTGACCCCAATCTGGATCGAGAGGAATCCGCCCGCGATCAAGAGGAGGGCTCCGGTCTTTTCTTCGAGGAGTTCTCGTAGTTCCAACTGGACCATTGACGTTAGTGTCCTCCCGCTTATTACTGTTAAATGTAACGTTCGTATTTGTTACGGGTCTGGATAGACCGCTGATTTCCCGCCCCTGACCCGACGCATCGGCTTTCGTCCGAGCAAGCAAATCTCTAGGTTGAGAACCGAACCCGATGCGCCCACCATCTCCGGAGTTCGGTTCGCTGGCCAGTACCTCGGCCGTGAACGGTCGCTACGGCCAGAGGCCCCTGCTGGATTTCGCCTCGCCAACGCGTTCGAGCGCGACGACGTATGCAGCATCGCGCCAACTCACGTCGCGGGCCTCGACCTCGGCTCGCACGTCGTCCCACGCCGAGAGCATCATCGACTCCAGCTCTTCGTGAACGCGCTCGAGCGGCCACTGGCGGCGGTTGATATCCTGCAGCCACTCGAAGTACGAGACCGTCACTCCGCCCGCGTTGGCGAGGATGTCCGGAATAACGGGAATCCCGCGCTCTTCGAGGATGGTATCGGCGGCCGAGGTCGTCGGACCGTTCGCACCCTCGACCACGATGTTGGCCTGCACGTCGTCGGCGTTGTCGGCGGTGAGAACGTTGCCGATGGCGGCCGGAATCAGCACGTCCACGTCGAGCTCCAGCACCTCCTCGTTCGTCAAGGTGTTCGGGGCGTCGTAGCTCATCACGGCCTCGGGTTCTTCCTCGTGGGAGGGGACTGCGTGAGTGTCGAGACCGCTCGTGTCGTAGGCCGCGCCGTTCACGTCGCTGACCGCGACCACGTCTGCCCCCCAGTCGTCCAGCAGGCGGGCGGCGTTCGCACCGACCGACCCGAAGCCCTGTACTGCAACGGTGGCCTCACCGATGTCCGTATCGTAGTACTCCAGAGCTTCGCGGGCGATGATGGCGACCGAGCGACCAGGCGCTTCCTCGCGGCCTTTGCTCCCGCCGATGACGGGCGGTTTGCCCGTGACGACGCCGGGGGTCGTCTCACCCTCCTGCATCGAGTAGGCGTCCATGAACCACGCCATCGTCTGGGCGTCGGTGCCCATGTCGGGGGCCGGAATATCCTGTTTCGGTCCGATGGTGTCCCGGATTTCCTCGGCGAAGCGCCGAGTCAGGCGTTCTTTCTCCTCGGTACTGAGATCTTTCGGGTTCACCACGACGCCGCCCTTCGCACCGCCGAAGGGCAGGTCCATGACCGCGCACTTCCACGTCATCCACATCGACAGTCCCACGCACTCCTCGGCGGTCACGTCGGGATGGAAGCGCAGACCGCCCTTGTAGGGGCCGCGCACGTCGTCGTGCTGGGCGCGGTAGCCGGTGTAGACCTCGACCGACCCATCGTCGCGCTTCAGCGGCACGCCGACCTCGACCACTCGGGTCGGGTGTTTCAGGCGCTCGATGACGCCGTCGTCCACGTCGACCTGCGTGGCCGCGGCCGAGAGTTGTCGCAGGGCCGTTTCGAGTGCCGATTCGGTCTCGGAGTAGTCGTCCGCATCGCGGTCGTCCAGCGTGTTCGTGGCCATAAGGGATTATTCGAAGGGCATTCCCCGGTTGCGCATCGCAGCCCCGCAATCGTCGCAATCGCCGGGATGATTGTCGGCGCGCGCGGTCGTTCCGCAGCGCAGGCATTCGTACTCGCTCTCGGCGTTCAAGTTGTAGTCGGGGTCGCGGAGGCTCATTCGGTAAATTTTGCTATGGACTACGCCACCTTCGGCTATGCAGTTGAATAGTGAACCATGTGATGCTGGGCCATGGTTAACTGTTCAACCGCTCTCGAACTCGCCCAGTTCTCGAACAGCGACGCGACCAGTTCTCACTCGACCCGACAGACGTTATCGGAGAACACGATACATCAGCGACCCACCACTGAAGCGGGCGGATTCGACGGTGGATTCCCGTTCGAACTCCAGGCGGGAGTGAGACGTCGGCGACGCGAAATCAGCGCAGCAGCCCCTGCTCTTTCAGGTCCGAAGGGGTGACGACGTCGACGTCCTTCTTCTTGACGTACTTGAGGATGGTCTCGAAGTCCTTCTCGGGGAGACCGTTCTTGCCGCCGATGCGGTGGAACAGCGGGACGGTCAGCTGCTTGTACTCCGCGGCGAAGTCGACCATCCGCTTGACCTTCCGCACGTCGTCGGCGTAGATGCGGGGGAGGATGGCGTCCTTCGTCGTCACCGGGAGCGCGCTCGGCCCTCCGCCGAAGGTGAAGGTGAGGTCGAAGTGCTTCTGCGCGAGCGCGAACGTGTCCTTGCCGACGGCGTTCTTCGGGACCGCCAGGTAGCTGTGACCGTCGAAGCCGTGGCGCTTGAGCCACTGCTTGGAGCTGGTCATCAGCGACTTCTGCTTCTTCCGGGACAGCTCCGGCATCGGCGTCGAACCGACGTTCGGGTGAGCCATCATCTCCCAGCCGTCGTTGGTCATCTCGCGCATCTGCCCGGTCGTGAGGAACCCGTCGTCGTAGACGGCCTCCGTGATTACCGCGTCGACGCCCGGGAAGCCGTACTGCTTCATCTTCTCGTACGCCTTCGTGTAGTGGGACGCTAGCCCGTCGTCGAACGTCAGCATCACCTTGCCCTTCTTCGGGGTCGGGACAGCCTGCAGGTCGTCGACGAGGAACTCGACCGGCTCGTTCGACGTGTGGTCGCGCGGCCGACCGACGATGCGGATCTGGTACACCTTCGAGAGGTCGACGCTCTTGGGGCGCATGACGTCGGTCGTGCCGAGGTTGATGCGCATCCAGGTGTCCTTCGGCCCGAGGACGGTGCGCTTCAGTTCGACGACGTGCCCGCTGTCGGGCGCGTGCAGTTCGACCGAAATCTTCGAGAAGTCGTGGGACGTACACTTGTAGGCGAACGAGAGGTTCTGCCCGCTCAGGTCGAGGCCGTCGCTCCCGAACTGGGCGCTGAATATCTTCCCCTCGTTGGTCGAACCGCCCTTGACGCGGGCCGCCTGCGAGCCCGTGTACGAGTCTTTGCTCGCGTTGAGCGACCCCATCCCTTCGACGGGGTGCCACTTCTGCAGCTTCTCGAAGTCCTCGAGCTGCCGGGCGCCGCCCTGGCCGGACGGCGTGGTTCCGTCGCCGTTCGAGGTGCCGTCGCCGGGACTGCCGGTGGTCGTCCCGTCGGTCGTGCTGGAGGGCGTCCCGCCGGAGTCGGTGATGCCGGCGCAGCCCGCGAGACCCGCCGCACCGACGGCAGCGAGGAACGTACGTCGTGTCTGTCTACTCATCGCTACCCTGTCCAAGCAGTCGCGGGTATTTTCTTATATTGCGCTTAAGCTAGTTGTAGACATCACAACATGACTGCCGCGTTACCGTCTCGGCACCGTTCAGAAAGTTTCCAACGGTGGGAGAGTCACGTGTGCAGAATCTAGGCGGCAGATAATTAATGTCCGTCCTTGCGACGACGGTGGTGATGCCCACAGACAGCAACGATCGGGCTGGAACGAGCCGCCGTTCGTACCTCAAACTCGCGACGGCGGTCGCCGCGTCCGCCGGGGTCGTCGGCACCGCCGCCGCCGGAAGCCTCGACGACGAGTACGGAACCGTCGTCGACGTGACGGAAGCGGGAGCCGACCCCGACGGCAACGAGTCGATCACGCCGATAATCGAGGAACTGGAGGGAGACGACACCCTGCTGAAGTTCCCGCCGGGACGCTACTACGTCGACCGGCGGATCCGCGTCACCGACCGCGACAACTTCGGCATGGTCGGCGACGACGCGACGCTCGTCCCGGCGACGTACGACGAGTACGACGACCTCGGGGACTGGAACTACAAGCTGTTCAGGCTCGGCGTCGACTACTCGCCGATGACGGACCTGCGCGTCGAGAACTTCACCGTCGACATGTCGGCGGCGAACACGGGGGTACGGGCCCTCGACGTGGTCGTCGACGACGGGCTGGTCGTCCGCGACGTCGACGTCGCCGGCCGGCACGACACCGGTGCGTGGGGGCCGGGGCGGTTCGTCGTCAACGACCCGGACGGCTCCGGGCTCGTCGAGCGGTTCACCGCGCCGGACGGCGCGGCACTGTCGGCGAACGCGCCGGGCGACCGGCTCAGGTGGGGCCCGTCGGGCATCATCTGCAACGACTACAACGAGGGGACGATCACGTTCCGGGACTGCGTGGTGAACGGGTTCCCCGACAACGGGCTCTACGCCGCCAACGGCTCCGGCTCCGTGCGGATCGAGGGCGGCCACTTCGAGAACAACCTGGGCGCGAACGTCCGTCTCGGCGGCCACGACAGCTACATCCGGGACGCCACGGTCGTCGTCGGCAGGGACACCGACGTGCGCGCCCAGCGGGGCGTCCGCCTGGAGAACGGTAACCTGCTCGTCGTCCGGAACGTCGACCTCCGGACGACCGTCGACGACAGTCCGGCCGTCCGCATCACCGACGACGCCGACTACAACTTCGTCGTCGACTCGTCCATCACGGCCAAGTCGGCGGGCTCGAACAACGCCATCTCGGTCCGGCCGAGCGGCAACCAGACGCGCATCAAGCGCACCACCATCGAGCACGACACCGGCGGGAGCGCCGCGGTGGTCATCGCGGACGGCGACTACCCCGTGTTCCTGCGCAACGTCACCGTCACCGGCAGCGCGCCGGCCGACGGGTACTACGGCGCCATCCACAACGGCCGCGACGACTGCGAGTTCCGCAAGGTCACCGTCGACCACGGCGGCGGCGCGAGTCGCCGCGCGCTGACCAACACCGGATCGAACTGCATAATCTACGAGGGCGAGTACGAGTCGGAGGCCAACGCCATCGTCGACGGCGGCGACAGCACCTGGATAGAGGGCATCACCGCCCGGTCGCGACGCGACGAACCCGGACTGCGACTGACCGACGAGGCCAGCGACATCTACGCCAAGAAGAGCCGCATCGTGAACGGCATCGAGGACTACAGCCAGGACGGCTACAGCGGCTGGGGCAACGACCTCTCCTGAGCCGCGCGGCCATTCCGCCCCTGTGACCCCGCCGACACCTTCGTCCCTGCCGACGGTCGCCCACGTCCCTGCCGACCTTGCGTCCCCGCTGGCAGTCCGCTGACGCCCACTGACGTCCCACTGACGGTTTTATCTCACACGCGCGACGCGCGGACGTGGTACGCGTCGGAGCGCTCGTTGAGGCGCTCGGTCGAGAACCCGTGGTCGCACAGGAACGCTTCTATCTCGGCGGTCGAGGTGTCGTAGTCGCTGCTCAGTTCGTGGTGGAGTTCGACGTAGACGACGCGGACGTCGTCGAGACGGTCGGCGAGCCCCCGGAGCACCCGGAGCTCCGCGCCCTCCACGTCCACCTTGAGCACGTCGGGTGCCGGATAGGTGCCCTCGTCGATCAGCGACTCGCCGCGGCGGACGTCGACGGGCAGGTCGCCGTCCGTGGCGAGGGCGTGGTTGCCCTCGCCGAAGTCGTCGCTCTCGACGGAGAGACGGCCCGTCCCGTCGTCGTCGTCGAGCGCGAGTTCGGCGACCCGCCAGCGGCCGGACGGGACGTTCGTCGAGAGGTTGTGACGCAGGCGGACCGCGTTCGTCGGCATCGGTTCGAACGCGACGACCTCGCCGTCGCGGAGTTGGCGGCCGACGAAGCAGGCGTGCGTGCCGATGTTCGCGCCCACGTCGTACACCACGTCGGACGGCCGCACGTCGGCGAGCAGCGACTCGACGACGGCGCGCTCGCCGACGAGCGACGTCGCGCGCTGGTACTCGGTCGGCGTGTCGGTGGCGAACGTGACCGTGTGGCCGCCGACGGTCACCGACGCGGACCAGCAGTTGGCGGCGAGCTTCGAGCGCCAGTAGAGCGAGGAGATGTGGGACGCGAGTCCGGCCCGCTTGCAGGCCTCCCACAGGCGGCTCTCCGAGGCCCGCTGCGCCAGGTCAGCCATGGGCGAACGTCGGCCATCGACGCATAAATATATGTCACGGGTAAACGACGCCCGACGGGCGTCTTTTCGCGGGTTAGCAGGCGCATAATAAAGGGCGCGAGATGGAAAGCGACGGACGACTGGTGGCCGCGTCCAGTGCGGCGGGCGGCCGACGGTACGGGTGCACCAGCACCCGCCGCGACGGACGCCGACCGGCGGACGACGACCACCGGGCGAGATACATGACGAGGGGACTTCTCGGACGGCTACGACGGCTGAAGCGCCGGCTGACCCCCGGCGGCGGCGTCTCCGAGCGGGCGGTCAAGAGCGGCATCTGGGCGACCGGCGCGAACGTCGTCGGACGGGGGCTCCAGCTCGTGAAGCTGGTCGTCCTCGGCAACCTCCTCGGGCCACAGCAGTTCGGCCTGGTCGCGTACGCCCTGCTGACGCTGGCGGCGATGCGTCGCTCGTCGAAGCTCGGTATCAAGGAGGCGCTCATCCAGAAGGAGGCGGACGACGTGACCGACTACCTCGACACCGCGTGGACCCTGGAGACGCTCCGCGGCGTGGCGCTCGCCGCGCTCGCCGTCGCCGCCGCGCCGTACGTCGCGGCCTTCTTCGGCGAACCGCGGGCCGAGCCCGTCGTGAAGGCCATGGCGGTCGTCCCGCTGGTGATGGGCGTCCAGAACCCCGGCATCGTCTACTTCCGAAAGGACCTGGCCTACGACCGCCAGTTCGTCTACCTCGTCGGCAAGTCGGTCGTCTCGGCCGGCGTCGCCATCGGCGTCGCGCTCGTCGACCCGACCGTGTGGGCGCTGGTGCTCGGCGACGTCGCGGGCGTCCTGACCGCGACGCTGCTGTCGTACGTCCTCCACGACCACCGGCCGCGGCCCGCGCTCGACCGCGCGAAGGTCGGCGAGATGATCGGGTACGGCAAGTGGATCACCGCCTCCGGCGTCGTGGTCTTCCTCATCACCGAGGGCGACGACGCGTTCGTCGGCTGGCTGCTGGGCAGCACCGCGCTCGGCCTCTACCAGTACGCCTACAAGCTGTCGAACGCGCCCGCGACGGAGGTGACGCAGGTCATCTCGACGGTCATCTTCCCCACGTACGCGAAGCTGCAGGACGACGCCGCCAACCTCCGGCGAGCCTACTTCAAGACGGTGCAGCTGACGACGTTCGTCTCGGTCCCGCTGGCGGTCGGCATCGTCGCCGTCACGCCGACGTTCGTCGAGGCGTTCCTGGCCCCCGAGTGGGAGGCCGCCGTCCGCGTCATGCAGGTGCTCGCGCTGTGGGGGCTGTTGCGCTCCATCGGCGCGACGACCGGCCCGCTGTTCCAGGCGGTCGGCAAACCGGACGTCGCGACGAAGATCCAGGTCGGCAAGCTCGCCATCCTCGCGGTCGCCATCTACCCCGCGACGGCGGCGTACGGCATCGAGGGCACGGCGGCGGTCGTCGTCGGGAACGCCCTCCTGTTCTCCGCGCCCGTCTCGACGTACCTCAGCGTCCGCGTCGTCGAGGGGAGCTACCGGCGTTTCTTCGCCATCCTGGCGTACCCGCTGGCCGCCAGCGGCGTGATGTACGCCGCCGTCTCGTTCGTCGGCACGACTTTGACGGTCGGACCGCTCCTGACGTTCGCTGGCATGGTCGCCACCGGCGTCGCCACCTACGGCGCGGCGATACTCGCGATGGAGACGTGGGGCAGCTACGGTCTCCGGGACGTCATCCAGACCGTGACGGGCGCGGTCACGGAGTGAAACGGTTTCGGGGTCGCTTAATCGAGCGACGTCCGGTGTTATCCGCTGTATAGTTAAACGCCCCACCGACGATACCGGAATCGAAGGCACCCGTGGAACGAGCGAACTACGCGACCGGCCGACGTCGGCGGACGAATCGCCCCCGCGGACGACCAGTCGACCGTCGAGGGCGGCGGGGCGGAGACTGGACGACCCGCGCCGACGGGGCCGCCGCAGTCGCTCCCGACCGCGGGACGGAGCAAGAACGATGAACAAGGAGATATTCGGTGTTTTCGGCGATCGCGAGGCGTTCACCAGGTTCCGGTCAGAGCGGGAGTTCGACGACGTGGTGGCGGGTGACGTCGCGACCGTCGGCATCCGGGACACCGGTCTCGGCATCCCGGGGCGGAGCGCCTCCTACTCCGGCGACGAGGGGACCTGCGTCATCTGGGGCGAGGCGTACCCGAACAAGCGCGGCTGGTCGGAGCCGGCGCGCTGGCTGCTCGACCGCTACGCCGAGATGGGCCTCGACGCCATCCGGGCGCTCAACGGGTCGTACCTCGCCTTCGTCGAACACGACGGGGAGGCGGTCGTCCTCACCGACCCCATCCGCTCGTGGGAGTGCTTCTACACCGACGACCCCGGCGTCCGCGTGTTCGGCTCCGACGCCGCCGCGGTGGCGCGCACCGTCGACGAGCCGTCGATGCGCCGGCGCTCGGTCGGCGAGTTCCTCCACATGGGCGTCGTCCTCGGGAACAAGACGCTGTTCCACGAACTGGAGCGCGCGCCGTTCGACGGCTACGTGACGCCCGACGCGACGGGGACGCTCGACCGGTTCGTCTACGACGAACGGGAGATGGCCTACGCGGACGAACTGGCCGAGCGGTTGCAGCGCGCCATCCAGCGGCGCTCCCGCCAGCCCGGCGACAAGGGACTGCTGCTGTCGGCGGGATACGACTCGCGGACGTTGCTGTCGCAGTTCCCCGACATCGACCACGCGTACACCGTCGGCACGCCGGACGCCCAGGAGGTACAGGTCGCCCAACAGCTCGCCGACCAGTACGACGTCAACCACACCACGCTCGTCACCAACGACCGCTACATCGTGCCCGGAGAGGAGAAGGTCCGGGACACCAACGGCATCAAGGAGTCCATCCACATCCACCACGCCGGCTACAACGCCGAGATCGGCGTGGACACGATGTACCACGGACTGCTCTTCGACACGCTGTTGCGCGGGTTCGGCCACAAGCGCTCGGAGATCAGCCTGTTCGGCAAGCAGGTGCCGCTGCGCCGGATGGAGTCCGACCCCGACCCCGTGGAGGCGTCGCTGGACAACTTCGGCTACCTGCCCGACCAGAGCCGGGAGGTCGCCGAGCGATACACGGACGACCCCGACTCCGGCGGGGAGTTCGTCCGCCAGGCCATCGCCGACGAGTTCGAGCGGTGCTGGGAGCGCACCGACTCCGCGCAGAACGCCCTCTCGCTGTTCAGCATCAGCAACCAGCCCACCATCCCCTTCCGCACCCACCTCGCCGACAACTACCTCGAGTCGTTCATCGCGGCCGACACGGAGCTGCTGGAGTGGCACCTCCAGACGCCGCCGCGGTTCCGGACCACGGAGACGTTCATCCGCGCCATCGAGCAACTCGACCCGGACATCTGCCGCCACCGGCCGCCCGACCGCCCGTACACCTCGCGGCTGCTCTCGGAGGCGGAGCGGTTCGCCCGCCGGAAGCTACCGTTCGTCCGCGAGTTCGAGCCGGCCTGGCCGGACCGCCAGCAGGTGTACGACCGGTACAACCTCGACCAGCGGCTGTTCCCCGAACACGAGACCGTCCACGAACTGCCGTCGCGCCACAAGCTGCGCATCAACGACATGGTCGGCTGGGTCGCCCAGTGCTCGGAGCGGTCCGTCAACCCGACCGACGTGCTCCACATGCCGACCGACGAGTACCCGACCGACGGCGTCGCATCGGAGCAGTGATGGCCGCAGCGCAGTGACGGCGGCAGAGCAGTGACGGCGGGCGAGAGCCGGCGGAATCGACGCTCGCTGGACGGCGTCCGACGCGGACCGCGTTAGGAGCCGTATAATAAAACCCGTTCCATCCCACCACTCGACAATGAGTACGAACAGCCGCTGGTGGTTCGCCGACCTGCTGGTGGTCCTCCTGCTGACCGCCGTCGGGGGATACGTGGCGTACGCGGACTTCGGCGGCCGCCTCCGCGTGGCTGTCGTCATGCCGCTCGCCGTCCTCCTCCCGGGGTATGCCCTCCTGTCGGCGCTGTATCCCTCGGCCGGAGCGGCGGGAACGTCGCGGACCTTCGGGACCGGCGAGGCGGACGCCGGGTACGCGCTCGGTGGCCCCGAACGGCTCGCGCTCTCCGTCGCGCTCTCCGTCGCCATCGTCCCGCTCGTCGCCGCGGCGACGAACTTCACGCCGTGGGGCATCCGGGAGCACCCCGTCATCATCGGCGTCGCCGGCGTCACCGCCGCACTCACGCTGCTGGCGTTCGTCCGGCAGTTGCGCGTCCCCCCACAGGACCGGTACCTCCCCGGCGTTCCCGAACTGCTGTTCACCCCGACCGGGCGGGGCGACGACGGAAGCCTGCAGATGCTGAACGTCGCGATACTGCTGAGCTTCCTCCTGGTCGTCTCCACGGCCGGGTACGCCGCGTTCAACCCGCCGCAGGGCGAGCAGTTCACCGAGTTCTCCGTCGACACCAAGGCGGTCGACAGCGACGTCGAGTCGATGTACCAGCGGTCGTTCCCCGCCGGCGAATCGAGCGAGCTGACCGTCGTCGTCGGCAACCGCGAGGAGGAGCGGACGGAGTACACCGTCGTCGCCATGCTCCAGCGCGTCGAGGACGGTACCGTCGTCGAACAGCAACGGCTGACCGAGCGGTCGGTCACCGTCGACGACGGGGAGACAATGCGGGTCCCGCTCACCGTCGAACCGTCGATGACCGGCGACGACCTGCGGATCAGACTGCTCCTCTACAGGGGAGCGCCGTCCGACGACCCGTACCGGACGGCCCGCCTCTGGGTGAGCGTCGGGTCGGATCCGCAGCGGAGCCGGCTCGCCGACGGCGATGGTGGCGGCAGCGACAACGGCGACGGCGGCGAGGACGCGTCGGCGACCACGACGCCCGAATCCACCACGGATTCGACGTCGGGGACGACGACCACGGCCGGCGGCACGACCTCGACGACCGACCCGACGTCGACGACTTCCACGACGAGCACGTCGACAACGACCCCCGGCACGACCTCGACGACGGCCGGTACCACCTCGACGGCGTCCGGCACCACCTCGACGACAACTGATACGTCGACGGCGACGACGACGCAGTCACCGGATACGACCCCGACGACCACCGACGATGGTGGCTTGTTCCCCCACTATTCGCCGGAGGGCCTCGACGGATAATGTGGCCGTGGGAGCACCTCGCCTTCGGCTACCTCTGCTACTCGCTGACCGTCCACCTCGTCCGGCGACGAGCGCCGAGCACCCGCGCGGTCGTCGTGCTCGCCGTCGCGAGCGTGCTCCCGGACCTGGTCGACAAGCCGCTGTCGTGGTCGTTCGGCGTCTTCCCGTCGGGCTACTCCGTCGCCCACTCGGTCTTCGTCGCGCCCGTCGGCGTCGCGCTCGTCGTCGCACTGGCGTGGCACCGGCGTCGCCTCCGCTACGGCGCGGCGTTCGCGGTCGGCTACGCCTCCCACCTCGTCGGCGACGTCGTCTACCCCGCCGTCCTCGGCGAGGGACTGAAACCGGAGGTGCTGCTGTGGCCCGCCGTCGAACTGCCGGCCTACGAGAACGACTACGGCCTCGTCGAGCGGTTCCTGCTGTACTTCTTCGAGTACCTGGAGATGCTCGTCGAACTGGAGTGGTCGCCGATGCTCGCGTTCGAGGCCGGACTGGCCCTCTCCGTGGTCGCCCTCTGGCTGTACGACGGGATGCCGGGCGTGCCGACTCCGTACTGGCTAGAGGGTGGGAAGGAGAGTGAGCGGTACTGACGGCGCTGACGGGAAACAGTGTTTTATGGGAGCGTAAGAGTCTCCACCGGTACCTGCGGTTTAGAAGAGATGTAACCCAGGATAAAGATGACCGATAAAGGTGTGAAAGAACAGAAGAGGGTGAGAATTAAATCGTGTGTTCTTCGTTGTTGACGACGGTTTCCGTCTTGCCGTCTTCACCCACGGCGGTCACAATCACTTGAACAGTTTGTTCTTTCGCCTGATTACCGATTTGAGCGTTGCCGCCATTATCCTCAGCGATAGTGACTGATTCACCAACGGAATCAAGTGTTTCACTAGCTTCGTCTCCGCTGCTATCCTTGGACTTAACGGTAACGTTGAGCTGCTTAGCGTTGCCCTCGTCGATCCACGTCACAGTAACGTTACCGTTGGTAGCGTTCGTGGTCTGAATCTCCGCTCCAGCGTTGACGTTGTTCTCGACGTTCTGTCCCATGCCCATGACGAACGCCCCGATGACGGCGGCGAGGATGACGGTGATGGCCACCATCAGGATCACGCCGATGACGGGACTGACGCCGCGGTCGGCATCGATGCGTTCGGTGATGTAGTCTTTCGGTGTCATTGGTGTTCTCCGCGGCCGTTCTCGAACGCGAGAAGATGCCAAACCTTTAACTTGTCTGCGAGCGGATACCCGCTCGTTGGCGCGGGGAGGATACGTGCCTGCCGTCCCACGCTAGCACCTTTTCGGTCCGATACTCGACCTATCATGGACGAATGTATGCCCCCTACTTGAAACTTTGTATGACGCCATTTTTGCATTAAAATAGGTAGCGGAGGAATCGGTAGAGAAAGCCGATTGCTGTCGTTCTCCGCCACTATCCGACGATTCGTGACACTGCACCGGAATATACTTGTGCGACGTCTATAGCATCGCATCGTCTATCGACCCCAAATAGCAGATTGTCTATATTTTCCGGGGCGTCTCCGCGACTCGCTCGGCTCTCGCTACCTCGCGCGCTCGCTGTTACGGAAGTGCGAGGAGAAGTCTCCGCCCTTCAGGGCGGGGAGGATGTCAACTCCGCGCTACTTGTACTGCGCGCAGACGCGGCGGACGCCCTCCTCGAAGTCGATGGTGGGCTCCCAGCCGGTCGCCTCCCGGAACTTCGTCACGTCGGCCATCGTGTCGTGGACGTACACGTCGTCGGGGATTGGGTTCTCGACGTACGTCGGTTCGACGTCGGTGCCGAGTTCGCGGTTGATGAACTCGACGACGGTGTCGAAGTCGTAGCTGTCGCCCGTGCCGAGGTTGTAGACGCCGGTGAGTTCGTGCTCGGCCGCGAGTTCGAGCCCGCGGACGATGTCGTCGACGTGGGTGAAGTCGCGGGTCTGGCTGCCGTCGCCGTAGATCTCCGGTGAGCGACCGTGGGCGACGTCGTCGGCGAACTGCGCGATGATGTTGGCGTACTCGCCCTTGTGTTCCTCGGCACCGCCGTAGCCCTGGTAGACGGAGAAAAAGCGCATGCCGGCCACGTTCATGTCGTAGTGGTGGGCGAAGTACTCGCCGTAGCGTTCGCGGGCGAGCTTCGACGCCTCGTAGCCAGTGCGAGCTTCGACGTCCATCGACTCCGGCGACGGTTCGGTTCGGCTGCCGTAGATGGAGGAGGTGGAGGCGTAGACGACGGTGTCGCAGCCGTCCTCGCGGGCCTGGTCGACGGTGTTGACGAACCCCTCGACGTTCACCCGCGCGCCGGTAGCGGGGTCGTCCTCGTGCATCGGGTAGGAGGAGAGCGCCGCGAGGTGGAAGACCACGTCGACGTCGGTCGGCAGGTCGTCCTCGACGACGCTGCGCTCGTGAAACTCGACGGCGTCGTCGAGGTTCTCGGGTGTTCCGAGGTAGCCGTCGTCGAGCGCGAGGACCTCGTTGTCCTCGGCGAGGTGGTTCGCGAGGTTCGATCCGATGAAACCGGCGCCGCCCGTGACGAGCACGCGCTTTCCGTTCATACTCGGACCTGTACGCCGACGGAGAAAAAGGGGTTCGCTTCTGTGCCAACGAGCGGGCACCGCGTCGAGGGCGGACGCATTGACACCGGCCGCGCCGACACCGGACGCGCCACCGCCAGACACGTCGCCGTTCGCCTGCCCCCTACATCGTCGGGGTGGAACACATGACGACCTGGCCGTTCGAGTAGAGCACGCTCTGGTCCGGCCGACAGACCCGCTCGCGGTCGACGGTGCGGCGTGCCGGCACGCTCGCGCCGTTGCTCTCGTTGACGAGCAGGAACTTCGGCGCGCCGGTGGACTGGTAGGTCCGGTAGACGGTGACGGGATGGTCGACCGGCCCGCCGTCGACCGAGAGGTTGACCGCGTCCGCCGGATACGCCCCCGTCCGCTTGAACACGGTCTGGTAGGGGTGGTCGGTGTGGGCCACCTGGCGGGGGAGGACGTTCGAGGAGTCGGGCGACCCGGTCATGGCCGCGATGGAGTCGACGGCCGCCATCTCGGGTTCGGTGTAGGTCAACCGCTCCTGCTCGCTCGCGAAGACGGGGCTGTCGAGCGCGCCGTGGCCGGACATCACCATCATCGGCGGGTAGACCAGCGCGACGAGGACGAGCGCCGCGACGGCGACGCGACGGTCGAGGTTGTGGACGAGGTAGCCGACGCCGAGCGCCGACAGGATGGCCATCGTCGCGTAGAGGAACGCGAACCAGCGCTGCGGGATGAAGTTGCGGATGCCCATCAGCGGCAGGCCGAGCGTGAACACGGTCATCACGACGGTGGCGACCAGTAGAGTGAACACGGAGTGGCTGACCCGCCGACGCCGGAGCACGTAGAGACAGCCGACGACGGTGAGACCGAAGAGCACGAGGAAGCCGAGCGTGTCGACGTACTCCACCACCCGCGCGGTGAGCGTCGGCGGCGGCAGGTCGATGCCCTCCGCGCTCGGGTCGACGGTGTTGAACAGGCCGGCGCTCGACCGGAGCGTCTCTGCGAGATAGAGGAGGACGGTCTCGAGGAACGAGTCCCCGTTGTACGGCGTGAACGACCACATGAAGGTGATGAGTCCCACGTCGAACGCCAGCAGACCGGCGAGGTTCACCGGCTCCAGGGTCCGGTAGACGCCCGGCCTGCTCGCGGTGGTCTTGAACAGGTCGAACCGGAGCGCGAACTGGGCGACCAGTCCGGAGCCGAGGACGACGAGCATGATGAACGTCGACACCTGGTGGGTGAGGATGATGGCGATCGAGAGGAAGACGAGCAGGCCGAAGTCGCGCGCGCCGTACTCCAGTTCCATGATGCGCAGGAGGGCGTAGACGATGGCGAGGAAGAACAGCAGCCCGTGGCTCGTGGGGATGAGGTGGATGCCCCACTCGATGAAGTAGTCGCTGACGGAGTAGAGCATGGCCGCGAACACCGCCCAGCGCGCTGGGACGAGCAGTCGCGTCGCGGCGTAGACGAACAGGATGGAGGCCGGGACGGCGACGCCGACGGAGAGGTAGAGGGCGTTCCGCAGCGACACGTCGTACAGCATCGAGGCCGATGCGACTAAGACGTGGAACAGCGGGGCGGCGATGTGCTTGTTCCCGTCCATCGCCGCCAGCGAGTGCTGTTCGAGGACGCCACCTGCAAGGTGGGTCAGGTGCGTCCAGATGTCGATGCCGATGTACGACGGCGTGGTGTACACCGCCACGAACCGGACGACCACCGCCAGCGTCAGCACCTCGACGAGCAGCAGCGCCGGGAGGAACTGGTCGTCGTCGGTGAACAGGATCTGGAGGACGATGAGCGTCCCCGCGAGCCCCGAGACGACGTGGAAGAGCACCGTCCGCTCGCCGGCGTGGAAGCCGAGGGCGACGAGTGCCGCGGAGAGGACAAACACGAGGCTCGGCAGCAGTTGTGCCACCGGCCGCGAGACGGTCGGGAAGGGGACGGTCGTCTCGTCCTCGTTGCGCGCCGCCAGCAGGTACAGCGCCGCGCCCAGGCCGAGCACGATGGGGATGGTCTTGACGTAGATCTGGTCGAGTATCAGCCGCAGCGGGAGCATCGCCAGCGCGAGCACGAGCGCGACGATGGCGGCGTCGACGTCGAAGCGACGCTGGCGTAACCAGCGGGAGAAACTGCTGGCCACGCTCATCGCCTCCCGTCGGCGAGATGCCGGTCCGCGTTCGTGTGTCGTACCGCGTTCATGGGTCGTGGGTCGTTCGTGGGTCGCGAGGTGACGGTCGTACGGTCCAGTTCGTCAGTGTCGATTCGCCCTTCGTTCGCAACGTGGTTCGCACGGTCGCGGTCACGCGTCGGGCCCAGGTCGCGCCGCCGCGGGCGACGACTCGCGCTCGCCGTGCGGACGCCCCTCGACGGCGCGCACGACCACGTCGGTCGTGTCGCACTTGTCTTCGAGCAGCGCCGCGCGGCGGTCGGCCCAGTCGACGTCGCCTTCCAGCAGTTCGACCGACGTCGAGAGCGCCCGCGCGTGGCGGCCCTCCCCCTGAAAGTTGTAGAGCAGGCCGTACCGCTCGTCGAGTTCGTCGGTGTAGCCCATCGACAGCGAGTTGACGTAGACGGCGGGCGTCCCGAGGACGGCGCTCTCGGCGGCCATCGTCGCCCCTTCGCCGACGAACAGGTCGGCGTAGTACAGGAGGTCGTGCATGCGATGAGGAGCGACGGTGGTGCGGTACGGTTCGAGTCCGGGCGGCAACGACCCCTCGGCGGTGACGAGCACCTCGGCCCCGGCGTCCTCGAGGCGGGCGACGGCGTCGGCGGCGTCGTCGAACCCGGCGTGGCCGACGTCGTGGGACGCGCCCCAGTCGACGAGACGGAGGACGACGAACCGGTCGTCCGGGTCGAGACCGAGCTCGCTCGGGACGGCGGGGTCCGGCTCGAACCGGTCGGGGTGGAGGTAGGCGAGTTCGTGGTAGCCGGGGTACTGGACCTGGTTGCGGCCGGCGGCGCGCCGGTAGCAGTCGGGGGTGTAGACTGCGTCGGCGAACGGGAAGGCGAGGTTCTGGATGAGGTCGGCGTGCTCGGTGTCGTAGAAGACGACGCTGCGGGCGCGGACGAGCGTCGCGACGTGCGCGGCCGCGACGCCGCCGATGGCGGTGACGACGTCCGGTCGCAGCTCGAGCGCGCGACGGAGGAGGCGCGCCTCGTAGGTCGCCTGTACCCGCGCCAGTTCCGTCAGGCCCGACGCCGACCCCGCGAGCACCTCGTGGTCGACGTCGAACCGCTCCAGCAGTTCGACCGCCATCTCCTTCTCGCGGGCGAACACGTGGACGTCGTGACCGGCGCGCTCCAGTTCGTCGATTGCGTGCCGGAAGAAGTGGACGTGCGCCGGATGCTGGACGGTGACGAACACCCTCACGGCTGGTTCCTCCGGTCGAGGACGACGCCGGCGACCAGACCGACGACCGTCGCGACCAGCGACAGCGGGAACCGGCGGCCGGAACTGTCGTCGGCGTCGCTCGTTTCCTCGGACGAATCGCTCCCCGCGAGCGCCAACGCGACGGCGACGACGGCGCGGAGGAGGACCGCGACCGCGCCGAGGAGGGCGAGGGCGTAGGCCAGCCCCGCCGGGTGCGACCGGTAACGGGTGCGCAGTCGCCAGACGAAGTTCCGGAGCAGCATCAGCGACACCTTCGGGACGTAGCCGCCGTAGTCGATGCTGCTCTGTTCGTCGCCGTAGCTGGCGGGCATCGGTACGTCGACGACGGACATCCCGGCGACGTTCAGCTTCACGAGCAGGTCGTTGCAGTAGCCGTAGTACTCGTACAGCTCCTCGACGTCGACCGCCTCCAGCGCGTCCAGGGAGATGGCGGTGTAGCCGTTCTGCGGGTCGGTGACGTCCCAGTAGCCGCTGGCGATCCAGGTGAGCCCGGTCAACAGCCAGTTGCCGGCCAGCCGGAACCGGGGCATCCCCTCCCGGAACTCGGGGGTGGCGAGGCGGTCGCCCTTCGCGTAGTCGGCGTCGCCGGCCACGACGGGGTCGAGGAACTGCGTCATCATCGCTGGGTCCATCTGGCCGTCGGCGTCGATGGTGACGGTCACGTCGACCCCGTCGTCGCGGGCGGCGAGGTAGCCAGTCTTGATCGCGCCGCCGGCACCGCGGTTGCGCTCGTGGCGGATGGCGACGACCGTCCCGCCGTCGCCGTCGGCCCGGAGGGGCGTCTCGTCGGCTTCTCCGGTCGCGGCGTCCGTCCGCGGCGCACGCTCGACGGTGGCGTGGTCGCGAATCTCGTCCCACGTGGCGTCGGTCGAGGCGTCGTCGACTGCGTACACCCGGTCGACGAAGTCGGGGAGCGAGTCGAGCACGTCGCCGACGAACCTCTCCTCGTTGTAGGCGGGGACGACGACCCCGACCGTCTTCCCCCCGTACATCAGACCCTCCGGTAGGTGAAGCCGGCGTCCTCGACGGCGTCGGGGTCGAGCGCGCCGACGACGTCGACGAGCGCGGGGTCGTCGGCCATCGCGTCGGCCGCCGCGTCGAGGTCGACGTCGTAGAACTCGCTATGGGGCGTGGCGAGGACGACGCCGTCGAAGTCGGTGAAGGAGACGTCCGCCTGGACGTCGATGCCGAACGTCGACCGCATCGCGTCGTCGTCGCCGTGCGGGTCGTGGCCGACGACCTCGACGTCGAACTCGCGGAGCCCCTCGACGATGCCGTCGACCTTCGACGTCCGGATGTCGGCGACGTCGGGCTTGTAGGTCAGGCCGAGCAGGAGGACGCGGCTGTCGCGCAGCGGCTTGCCAGCCTGGTTCAGCGCCTTGATGGTCATGTCCGCGACGTGCTCGGGCATCTCCTCGTTCACCTCGCGGGCCTGCTCGACGAGCTGCGGGACGAAGCCGTCCTGCTTCGAGCGGTGGACGAGGAAGTACGGGTCGACGGGGATGCAGTGGCCGCCGACGAGGCCGGGGCGGTAGTAGTGGAAGTTCCACTTCGTCGCGGACGCCTCCAGCACCGCGCGGGTGTCGAGGTCCAGATCCATGCTGTGGAACGCCATCGCCAGTTCGTTCACGAGGGCGATGTTCAGGTCGCGCTGGACGTTCTCGACGACCTTGCACGCCTCCGCCACCTCCATCGACTCGGCGCGGTGGACGCCGGCGTCGATGACGGACTCGTAGAGGTCGGCGACGTCGTCGCGCACCTCGTCGTCCTGGCCGCCGACGACCTTCACGACGTCGCGCAGTCCGTGCTCGGGGTCGCCGGGCGTGGCGCGCTCGGGCGAGTAGCCGACGAAGAAGTCCTCGCCGCACGTCAGGCCGGACGTCGCCTCCATCGCCGGGACGAGCACCTCGCGGGTCGCGCCCGGGAACACGGTCGATTCGAGGACGACGGTGGTGTCCGAGGACAGGTGCTCGCCGACGGTCCGACCGGCGGCGTCGACGAACTCGAGGTTCGGTTGCTGGTGGTCGTCGACGGGCGTCGGGACGGCGATCATCACGTAGTCCGCACGCGCTATCTCGCCCGGGTCGGTGGTGTACGTGATCTCGCTCTCGGCGATGGCGTCGTCGCCGAGGTCGCCCGTCGTGTCGGTGCCGTCTCGAAGCGTTTCGACCTTCCCGTCGTCGACGTCGAAGCCGACGACGCTGTAGCCCTCCTGGTCGAAACCGACCGCCAGCGGAAGGCCGACGTAGCCCAGGCCGACGACGCAGATGGTCGCGTCGCGTGCGTCGTCTACGTCGCTCTCGTCGCTGCCGGCGTACTCAGGGTGGTTGTCTATGTCGCCTATCGTCGAGTTCATGGGTGTGATCTCCGTCGTAGTGCGCTCTTCGACTCCGACCGTCGACGGCCGAGACGGCGGGAACCTCCTACGTCGGCCGTTCGGTCGGACGCGAGCCTCGATTCGTCCATGCCACCAGGGTGGCTTTATTATACAGTAGCTAAGCAGCTCAGAAGCCGAAATCCCGTTCAGTGGTGCGGTTTCTACGGTAACACCTGCCACGCAGCCGGGCTGTGCACCCGTGAGCTGTACGGTCCGCGGCGACCGCCCCGCTCGACCCGACGACGCCGCGGCCCGGCGGCGGAACCGCCGGGAGAGGAGAGAAGAAGAAAGGGGAGAAGAGCGGAGAGGAACGGAGAGGAGAAGATCAGAGAGGAGAAGAGCGGAGAGGAGCGGAGAGACACGCCGGAGGGATGCAACACCGGGAAGCATGCAGTCGGGAAGCGTACGACGCCAGGGACATGCGACGTGTCGAGACGTGGCGGCGGACGGAGCGGACGTTCCACGGGCGACCGCGTGGGGCCGGGGGTCCACGGAACGCCCGAATCAGTCCATTCGAGGACGGTTCGGCGAGCGCGAAAACTCGCTAGAACGGTTCGAACGCGAGCCAACTGCCGGGAGGGGAACCCCCCTTTTTCGTCGACTCTGGCGACCGAAAGCGTATGGCTCCGACAGTTGAACAGGGGACCGTCGACGGCGCAGTCGAACCGGACGGCGAGTCGACCGAACTGACCGACGACCGGGCGTACCACCTCCTGCAGAACGAGCGACGGCGGAACGTCCTGCGGTACCTCGAAGACACGGACGGCCCCGTCGAGATGCGCGACGTCGCGGAGCAGGTCGCGGCCTGGGAACACGACACGACCGTCGCGGCGCTCGCGTCCGACGAGCGCCAGCGCGTCTACATCCCGCTGTACCAGTGTCACCTGCCGAAGCTCGACGAGGAGGACGTCATCGAGTACGACCGTCAGCGTGGGATCGTCGAGCGCGGCGACCTGGCCGACGAGCTGGACGAGTACCTCGCACCGCCGGTCGAGACGGACGGCCGCGGTGCCAGCGCGCGTGGACGGTACTTCCTGGGGGCGTCGGGCGTCGGCGCGACGCTGCTGGTCGGCACCGCGGCGGGCGTCGCGCCGTTCGCGGCGCTCTCGACGACGGCGGCGAGCTTCGCCGTCGTCGCCATCTCCTGGACGCTGTCGCTCGGGACCCGGTTCGGGCTCTGGTAGCGACGGACCGGGCGCGACGGCGGTCCCCCGCTCGCAGACCGACCGCGAGTCGTCCGTCTTCGCAGGGGATGGGCGTAGAACCGACGACGGGCCGGAGACGGACCCGCGGCGGACCGACGACGGACGCTAGCGGGTCGACGAATCCGGTGTGACGGCACGCTGAAATCCACCTGTCGGGACGCGCGACGGTCTCCGCGCTCGACGAGCGAGGGGTCGAGCGGCGACAGTCGGCCAGTCGTCGTGTCTTCTTCGTCGGCCGGGTTGAAACAAACTGCAACGGTGTTCCTTGATACGACGGGAGTTTACAGCGAAGCTAATCCCCCACTTAATCGGTCTATAGTAATGGGGGTCCCGTGAAATGTCGGGGACAAGGGCCTGTGCCGACTCCACGAGGAGACGGCGCGGCAGGAGGAACACACCCATGAAGCACCCAGACATCACGGACGGACGTGTAGCTGCTCGGTTCGGGACGGGTCCCGCAGGGAGCCACCTCGGCGCACGACGCGGGCGGCCCGTAGCGCACCAGGAGGCGGCGTAGGATGTGCGGAATCATCGCCCGCGTCGGCGACGGTGACGCCATCAGGAAGCTCGTCTCCGGGCTCGAGAACCTCGAATACCGTGGGTACGACTCGGCCGGCGTCGCGGTCCAGAACGGGTCCGGCATCTCGGTGTACAAGCGCTCCGGCCAGGTGTCGGAGCTGAAGGACGCGCTCGTCGGCAGCGTGCCGAATGGGAAGGTCGGCATCGGCCACACCCGCTGGAGCACGCACGGGCCGCCGACGGACGAGAACGCCCATCCCCACACGAGCCAGACCGACGAGGTCGCCGTGGTCCACAACGGCATCATCGAGAACTACGCTGAGCTGAAGGCGACGCTCTCCGATGCGGGCCACGAGTTCACCAGCGACACCGACACGGAGGTCATCCCGCACCTGTTCGAGTACTACCTCGAGGACGCCGACGACATCGCCGAGGCGTTCCGGAAGACGGTCCGTGACCTGGAAGGGAGCTACGCGGTCGCCGCGCTCGTCGACGACGTCCACGCCATCTACGCGGCCCGCCAGGGGTCCCCGCTCATCCTCGGTCTCGACGACGACGAGTACTACCTCGCCAGCGACGTCCCGGCCTTCCTCGACCACACGGACGACGTCGTCTACCTCGAAGACGGCGACGTCGTCGTCGTGGAGCCGAACGGCGTGACGCTGACCGACCTCGCGGGCGCCCGCATCGACCGCGACGTCGAGCGCGTCGACTGGGACCCCGAGGAGGCCGGCAAGGGCGAGTACGACCACTACATGCTCAAGGAGATACACACCCAGCCCAACGCGCTGTCGAACACCATCGAGGGGCGCATCCAGGGCGACGAGGTCCACCTCGAATCGTTCCCCGAGGGCACGTTCGACGACGTCGAGGACGTCCACCTCGTCGCGTGCGGCACCAGCTACCACGCGGCCATGTACTGCCAGCAGCAACTGGCCGACGCCGGCATCCGCGCACAGGCGTACCGCGCGAGCGAGTACGTCGACGCCAACCCGGGCCCGGTATCGGGGGAGACGCTGGTCGTCGCCGTCACGCAGAGCGGCGAGACGGCCGACACGCTGGGCGCGCTTCGGCAGGCGAAGGAAGCGGGCGCGCAGGTCGTCACCGTCACGAACGTCGTCGGGTCGACTGCGGCACGCACCGCCGACGAGGCGCTGTTCATCCGCGCCGGCCCCGAGATCGGCGTCGCGGCGACGAAGACGTTCTCCTCGCAGGCCGTGACGCTGTCCCTGCTGGCGATCCGCCTCGCGGAGGACGTCCCCGGGGCGTCGCCGCCCGACGACGTGGCGACGCTGCTCGACGACGTCTACGACCTCCCGGAACACGTCGACAACGTGCTGAAGACGAGCGACGCCCGGGCCATCGCGGAGTCGTACATCGACAGCCAGTCGTACTTCTTCATCGGGCGCGGGCTGAACAACGCGGTCGCGAAGGAGGGCGCGCTGAAGTTCAAGGAGATCACGTACGAGCACGCCGAGGGGTTCGCCTCGGGCGAGCTGAAGCACGGCCCGCTCGCGCTCGTGACGCCGGACACGCCCGTGTTCACGCTGTTCGACGGTGCCGGCGACGGGAAGACGCTGAAGAACGCCGAGGAGGCGCAGGCGCGCGGTGCCCCCATCGTCGCGGTCGCGAGCGAGGACCACTCGGGCGTCGACGTCGCCGACGACCACCTCGCGATTCCGGACACGCACCCGGTGTGGGCGGGGCTGCTCGCCAACGTCCAGCTCCAGCTCGTCTCCTACCACGCGGCGCAACTGCTCGGCCGCCCCATCGACAAGCCGCGGAACCTCGCCAAGAGCGTCACGGTCGAGTAGCGGGCGACGTCTGGGTTCCTCCTTCGACGCGACCCGCCCTGTCGACGTCCCCGTCTCGGTATCCCTTCCAGTCGTTCAGAGCATCTCCGTCCGGACGCGACGAGCGTGCAGCAGCGCCAGGACGGCGAACGCTGCGGCGGTGGCGAGCGCGACGTGGGCGACCAGTCCCCGGTCGACCGTCCAGACGACCGCAGTGGCGGCGATGCTGATGGTCGCGAGCCCGAGGTACCGACCGCTCCAGTCGAACGCTTTGCTCATCGACTTCCAATCGGTCCAGCGGGCGTTTTATTATCTGGTGGCTAATCACCGCGAAACCGTCCGGAGCTGTCCCGGGGGAGACCGTTCTTCGACCACAAGTTATTTCATCAGTGAGCAAGTTAGAATAAAGCCCGTCGGCAGCGTATCGCCGCCGGGCAACTGTCATCCCAATCCGTGTCGCACGCCGTCCGAATCGGAGAAAACATCGTGGTGCACTGCGGGGCCGTCGTGCCCCGCCTCCGAACATCCCTGCTCTCCGTCACGGAGAGCCGTCACGGTCTCGACCAGCGGACTAGCGACCAGAGCCGTTCTCGACCAGCGGACTAGCGACCGGCGCAGTATCGACCCGACGACCGCCGGAAGTTCCGCATCGGCGTCGCGTACCGTCGCTCCGCCAGCAGCGCCGAGGCCGTCGGCGCGAACCGCCGGTGAGAGCCGACGGCGGGCGAGGGAATCAACGCCGGTGAGAGCCGACGGCGGGCGAGAGAATCAACGTCGGAGCAGTCGACGCCGGGGCGAGAACCGGCGACGGGTCACGGCTCACGTCCGGTGCTCGTCGACGAACGAGACGGCGGTGTCGAACACTTCGTCCGCCGTCTCGGGGTCGCGGGCTTCGGCGGCGACGCGAACGAGGGGCTGGGTGCCGCTGGCGCGAACAAGAAACCAGCCTTCGTCGAGGGTGACGCGGACGCCGTCGACGGTGTCGGCGTCGGCGTAACGGTCGGTCACGGCGTCGCTCAGTCGCGACATGAGTCCCCGTTTGTCGTCGGTCTCGACGTTCGTCCGCCGGATGGGGTACTCGCCGACGTCCGCAGCGAGCACGGAGAGTGGCCCCTCGGCGTCGACGAGCGCCGCGAGTCGGACGGCGGCGAGCGACCCGTCGGGGCAGAGCGTCTGGTCGGGCCAGATCCACGCGCCGGACTGCTCGCCGCCGAAGACCACCCCATCCTCGGTGGCTCTCTCGGCGACGTACACGTCGCCGACCTGCGTGCGCGACACCGACGCGTCGCGTTCGGCGAGGACGTCGTCCAGGATGAGGCTCGTGTCGACCGGCGTGGCGACGACGTCGCCGGGGTTCGCGCGCTGGCGGGCGAACAGCGTCATGAGAACGTCGCCGGAGAGGAACGCGCCCGTCTCGTCGACCGCCATCATCCTGTCGGCGTCGCCGTCGTGAGCGATGCCGAGGTCGGCGTCCGTGGCCGCGACGTGGCTGCACAGCGACGCGCAGTTCTCGGCGGTCGGCTCGCTGGGGCGGGCGGGGAACCGGCCGTCGGGCTGGGCGTTCAGCGTCTCGACGTGGCAGCCGAGCGCCTCCAGCGCGTCGGCGGTGACCTCGCCCGCGCCGTTCCCCACGTCGACGACGACCGAGAGGTCCAGTTCGTCCTCGACGGCGTCGACGAGCGTCGCAACGTGACGGTCCGCGGCCTCGTCCCAGCGGGTCTCGGTCCCCGTCCCGTCCCAGCCGGCGAACTCGAACGCCTCCTCCTCGACGGCGCGGGTGATCTCCTCGCGCTGGGCGGCGTCGAACGCCTGCCCCGACGGGTTCCAGAGCTTGATGCCGTTGTCAGTCGGCGGGTTGTGCGACGCCGTCACCGAGACCCCGGCGTCGGCGTCCTGCCAGGCGACGCTCCGGGCGACCGTCGGCGTCGCCGCGAGGCCGAGTCGCACCACGTCCGTCCCGCACTCCCGCAGCCCAGCAGAGAGGGCGTCGCCGAGGAACCGTCCGCTCTCTCTCGGGTCGCGGCCGACGACGACGCGCTCGGCCCCCGTCAAGGCGAGCGCGCGTCCCACCGAGAGCGCGAGCTCCGCCGTGACGAGTTCACCGACCGGTCCCCGGATGCCGCTGGTTCCGAACATGGTACGGTTCACTCCGGGAGCGAAGAAAAGCGTTCGCCTTCGTGGAGACCGCCACAGAGCTCCCGGACGGGTGACGTGTCGGGACCGTCTCTAGGGGTCACGGTCGAGGTCGTCGAACCCGACCTGCGAGACGGTGTCTTCCGACACGCCGAGCGCGAGCAGACGGCGGCGCAGTTCGCGCCGTTCGTCCGTCGAGAGGGAGGCGATGCGGACGTCCGCGTCGGACCCGGTCGTCCGGTCGTCGCCGACGAACGTCGCGTACTCGTCGGCGATGAGTTCCGCTTCCAGTTTCGGTACCGTTCGGGGGACCCTGTACGTACTCATCTTACCTGGCATCGTTCACAGGGCCTCACGGCTGGTGCTTAAGTGTATTTTACGCTGAGAAACCTGTGTTTGTTCCGTTCGGTATCGCTATTGCCGTTTCCGTTGACGAGCAGGTTTTCACGGGACGGCGCTCCGGGAAGAGGACGACGGAGTCGGGAAATCGAATCGAGGAGTGAGCGGACCAGATACAGGAATCGAGAAAAGAGGGGCCAGGACACGAGGAGATGACGAGAACCAGCACGGGAGTCGGGACGGTACCTGACGAACGCGGGCGTTCGAATCGACGGTGACACGGCAGTCGGTGCAGTCGGGAACGACGATAATCGCCGAGGCGGATCGGGAATAAGAATGACCACCGAGGCGGGTCGGGAACGACGCCCGGAACCTCTCGTCGGCGGGCTCTGAATTGGTAATCAGAAATGATAATTACAGCTACTCTGACCTGACAGTTACTCCCCCATATACGACATAGAACCCCTGAAACCCAATTTTATTACGTTATCGAGGGTGTGTAAAGGTTCATAAAGGTGTGACACATCAGGGACAAGTAAGGCGACAGACCCTATCGCTGGCACGGGCACGACGATGACGGATCGCACCTCACGGATCGGGCGGGACAGTCGCGGCGTCTCACCAGCCGTGGGTGTAGCGCTGCTGTTCGCGGTCAGCATCGTCATCGCCGCGGTCATCGGCGCGTACGTGATGGGCGAGCGCCGGATCGCCCGCGGCGACGCCAACGTCGACGTCAAGTTCGACCAGATCAGCTTCGACGACGTCGACGTCCAGTTGCTCTCGACCGGGATGGCCGAAGAGCCGAACCAGGTGACGGTTTCCTCCGAGACCTGCAAGATCAACGGGAAGATCGGGGGGACGCAGAACTTCACTCAACTCGGCGAGATCATCCCGGTGAAGAACTGCCCGAACGACGCCACGATAACTGTCTTTGCCAGGGTAAACGGGGAACGGTACACAGTCGATATGTACGACGCGGCGTGAACACCGCCGCGCTGGCCGTACTGCCAGGCGTGACGTTCGGCCGTTACACGTACCAGGCGTGACGTCGAGGGTGCCGCGAAGTGGAGCGACAGCGTGGTCACCACGCGGGGCTCGCGTCGGACCACGCGGGGAACACGCGTTCTTGCGCGATGGTCGTGTGAGCGCCACGCGACGAACAGGAATGCGACCCAACGCCCACTTTTTTGTGCTTCCGCGTCGTCGTCGATTCGACCCATGAGCGAATACGACACGGACGTTCTGGTCAGTGCGGACTGGGTAGAGGACCACCTGGACGAGTTCCAGAGCGACGACCCCGACTACCGCATCGTCGAGGTGAACAGCCCCGAGAGTCCCGCCGAGGACTTCCCGTCGCGGTACGACGAGGGCCACGTCCCCGGCGCCGTCGGGATGGCGTGGGACGAGGACCTCTCGGACGCGACCCAGCGCGACATCCTGAAGAAAGGGGACTTCGAGGAGACGGTAGGCGATGCCGGCATCGGCCAGGACTCGACCGTCGTGTTCTACGGCGACGGCTGGATAGCGAACTGGTTCGCGCTGTTCGCCTACTGGCAGTTCAAGTACTACGGCCACGAGGACGCGCGGGTGCTGGACGGCGGGAAAGATTACTGGGTGAACGAGGACTACCCGATGACCGAGGACGTCCCCGACTTCCCGACGCAGGAGTACGAAGCCCGCGGCCCGTTCGAGAGCATCCGGGCGTACAAAGACGACGTGGACAAGGCGATGGAGAGCGGCCTGCCGATGGTCGACGTCCGCTCGCCCGAGGAGTTCACGGGCGAGAAGATAGCGCCGGAGGGGATGATGGAGACGGCCCAGCGCGGCGGCCACATCCCCGGCGCGAGCAACGTCCCCGTCGCGGAGGTGCTGAACGACGACGGGACGTTCAAGTCGGCCGACGACCTGCGTGAACTGTACAGCGAGCACGGCGTCGACGGCGAGGAGTCCATCATCACCTACTGCCGCGTCGGCGAGCGCTCGTCCATCGAATGGTTCGCCCTGGCGGAACTGCTCGGCTACGACGACGTGCGTAACTACGACGGTTCGTGGACCGAGTGGGGGAACCTCGTCCGCGCCCCCATCGAGACCGGCGAGTCCGAGTGACGGTCAGAAACGAGTCCGAGTGACGGCCAGCGGCAGTGCCGTCACTACCGCGGACGGGGAACGTCGTCGGGGAACTCGACCGGGTCGAGGTCCTCGGTGACCTCGAACACCATGACACCCTCGTTCTCGTACTGCAGGTCGTAGCGGTACGACTCCATGAGGCGGTCGCGCACCCACGACTTCTGGTAGCTGTCGACGCCGCGCACCGTGTAGTGGCCCTTCGGGACGTAGATGTAGTCCGGTTCGACGTCGTTCTCGATCATCGCTTCGTCGAGGCAGGCGACGCCGGGACATCGCGAGAGATGCTTGTACAGCTGGAGGTGGTGCCTGTACGGACCGGGGCCTTCCCATTCGACGCCCCACGGGCCGACGGCGATGGACCGGTCGGTCATGAGCGGGAACCACTCCGCGGCGTCGCCGAGAACGACGAAGTCAGCGGACTGTGCCGTGTTCTCCTCGGCCCAGTTCATCGCGGCGAGGTCCTCGTCGTCGACGAACGCCGGCTGGCTGTTGCTCTGGTGGTGGGTGTGCAACAGGCCGGCGGCGTAGGCACCGCCGCTTGCGGTCGCGAGCAACCCGAGCACGACGATGGCCACCAGCGGGGCCGACCGGCGGTAGCGGGTCCGCGTGTACAGTGCGCGGACGCGCGGGACGACGACCTCGAAGACGAACACGGAGGCCATCATCGCCCCGGCGGGGAACTGGAAGCGGACCTTGCCGAGCATGAACGCCGCCGACGCCAGCCAGAGCGGGAGGAACGCCCGCCGCTTGGCGAGCAGGTACGCCCCGCCGGCGTACGAGCCGAGGTAGAAGCCCGTCGACGCGTCGAGGTCGAGCGGGAAGACGAACTGGTCCAGCAGCCGCTGGACGCCGCCGCCGATGCCGGTGTGGGTGCCGGACGCCGCGGTGAACACACCGACGCCGTGCGTCGCGACGATCTGGGTCCACCACGGCGAGGCGAGCAGGAGTCCGGTCGCGGCGACCGCCGCGCCGTTCAGCAGGCCCGCCAGCGACCGGTCGAACCAGGCGTACATTACGAGGTAGGTCGTCCCGAAGTACACCGTGTAGACCGGGTGGGTGAGAACGGTCAGTCCGAACAGGACGCCGGAGGGAGCGAGCCACGTCCGGTTACCGGTCCGGAACAGTCGCAGTCCGGTGTACGCACCCGTCAGCGCGAACAGGAACGCGGGAGCGCGGACGATGCCGCCGGCAGAGAGGTGCCACTGGAGCGCCGGCGGTGCGACCGCCATCAGCAGCGTGGCGAACCCGGCCCGGGGCGTCGACGCCAACACCTCGCTGGCGAGGTAGTAGAACGGCACGAGCGAGAGCACCACGAAGAACCCCGGGAGGAGCCGCGAGAGCGTGATGGGGTCGACGCCCGTGACGTCCATCAGGACGGCCGAGACGTAGTACATCAGCGGCGGATAGCCGAAGGGGACGCCGTCGGCCGTGTAGCCGGGGATGCGTGCCGGGAGCGCGTAGCCGTGCGCGCTGATCTCCTGGGCGATCTGGAGGTACAGGCCGGCGCCGTACGCCGGGTACGGGTGGGTCGACAGGTAGATAACGTACATCAGCAACCCGGCCGCGATGGCGGTCGCTATCCAGACCCGTTCGTCGCTCGCCAGGTCGAGCAGTCGCGAGACGACGCCCCAGTTCTGTCGTTCGTTGACCCTGTGTGACATCGGAGTTCACCTCGGCGGCGATACCGGCGGCCGGTCGTTCGCCGACGGAAGTGTCGAGCTGTCCGTTGCCGGCTGGTGTGCCGGTAGCTGGTCCGTTGGGGCCAGTAGCGGGTCCGTTGGGAGCCGTCGGGAGAGCGCACGCACGTTCGAGGTTCCTGTCATGGTTGCCGTCCGTCTTCCTGTCGTGGTTGCCGTCCGTCCTCCTATCATGGTTGGCGTCCGTCGCGCACGACTGGATTCCGTCGTCGTCCGTTGCCGGGACGATGTCGACGTTCGCGGGCGACATCGGAGTGGCTCCGTCGTTCGTCGGCGGCGGGCCCCGGTCATCGTTTGCGCTCCACGTGAACCGTCCACGGAATCGATAGCGACCGCGACGACCAGCGCCACTCGACGGCGATCCAGGTCACCGAACCCAGGACGGCTGCCAGCAGGGCGATCAGTTCGGTCGGGCCCATCCACGCCGGGAGGACGTACATGAACGCGTTCATGTACCGGCCCGGGACGAGTTGCTTTACCCCCAACCAGATACGTCCAGCAATACCTTCTTTCTGGTTGTCGTTTACCTCGCCCGACTGGCCCGGGTCGGACACCTCGCTCGATCCGAGTCCGAGCGACTGCGCACTCTCCCCGCCGGTGCTCTCGTCGCCGGTTCCGAGCCGCTCGGCCTCGTACGGGAAGGCGATGTCGACCGACCAGACGACGTTCCCCTGCTGGTCGAGTTCGAGCACGCGGTTGCCGTTCGAGTCGGTGACGAGCGTGTGACCGTTCGGTAGGCGGTCGGCGTCGCGCGGCCACTGCGTCCGGGCGTCCCGCCACGTCCACGACTGCTCCCACGACCCGTTCTCGCGCTGGTACTCGACGACCCGATTGTTCTCGGAGTCGCCGACCAAAACGGCCGGCCCGCCGTTCTCAGCCGGGATGTAGTCCGGGTTGTGTTGCTCGTAGAGGACGTCGTGTGCGTTGTCCGAACCCAGCGTCCAGTTCTTCAGCAGGCCCGTCTCACGGTCGATGAAGACGACCTGGTCGTGGTTGCGGACGCTGACCATGATGTGGCCGTCCTGGACGGCCTCGACGTCGTTGATGTGCGTCCAGTCCTCGGGGAACGGCCCGCCGCTCGTCTTGGGGTCGAACGCCTGCTGGGCGTTCCACGCCCACTCGACCATGCCGGTCGTCGTGTCGACGACGAACACGCGGTCCTTCGCTATGTCGGCGACGACGTACCGCGTGTCGTTGAGACGGTCGCCGTCGTGCCACCGGGTGGAGTGCTTCCCGGGCGTGATGCGACTGAAGATGGGCGTCACCGTCCCCGTCGAGAGGTTCACCCGTTCGATACCGTTGCGGGTGCACGTCTCCGAGCCGCACTCGGACTTCGGGAGATGGTCGGCGTAGAGGTACTCGACGGTGGCGCGGGTCCCCTTCACCGGGTCGACGTCCCAGTAGCGCGTGTGGCTGTCGTTGTAGTAGAGGACGGTCCCGTTCGGGTTGAACGCGACCAGTTCCGCACGCGCACGCGGATCGTCGCCGGACTCCCCGAGCCACGTGTTCGAGTCCGTCGCGATCACGGTGATGTTGTCCCGCTCCTCGACGACCTGCGTACCACTGCCGTTCGAGATGTCTGCCTGGCGAATCTGCTGGTCGGTCTGGCCGACCGAGGAACTGGCGGCGGCGTTGACCAGTGCGAAGAGTGACACGACGATTATCGAAGCGAAGACGATTCGATAGACCTTCCTGGAGGGCATTCTCTATGCTCTAAATACGTCCACTCACTTTTTATTATCCCGTCTTTAGTGGACTGTGGACTGTGTGAACGGTTAGTACGGGTAGTTCGACCGAACAGTTGAATTGCGCCATTGTGCCGCGTGAAACAGTGAAACTGACGGCACGCGAACAGTTCCGTGTGATGTGGTAACAGTATTTAGTGAGAGACACACACCGGGTTTCCAGTGAAATAGGATGAAAGGGGGTGGGGGTGGAGACGAAATGGGGGTTCGAAGGCGTCGGTCAGGGTGTACCCAGTTTTGGTTCGGTACGGAGTTTGGTTCGGGCCGGAATTTCGGATTGGGCCGGGAACAACTCGGCTCCATGTCGACAGCGACAGTTCTGGACATTGTTCGGTCCCCAGCCGCCCGCCTACGCAAGCTCGACTGGCAACTGCTCCGAGTTGTGACTCGACCACGTGTTCCGAATTGAAACTCGGTTACGCGTTGTGAGTGAGATTCGTCACGTCGATTCCGAATTCGGGAGCGGGATATCGGTGGGCGGGATTCGAAGGATGGAATCGAAGATAGCGACATAGAAATATGAACGTCCGCAGGGAGCGAAAACTGGAGACGAATGGACAGAAAGGAGAAAGTTCACTGGAAACCAGGTGTCTTTCCGTCCGTCACTGTCGTAGTCATCGGAACCCAGCGTTCAGTATTCAATCAGGAGTCAGTATTCGTTCAGGGTACAGTGATTGTTCAGATTCAGTGCTCTTTTGGCATCCAGTGTTCGGTCGGAACGCCGAATCCGACGTCAAGACCGTTACTCACGAGTTACTGACCGTCTCGATCTCCTCGATTCCCGGTGTTCACCGACGTGGTATTTCACTGGAAACAAGGTGTCCCCCACACGAAGAACGCTGTCGTCGTATCGAATGTAAGATCGTATATACCAGGTCAGGGCAGACTCTATAGGTCGGGTTCTGACGACGGGTCAGATCGATTTCTGAAGTGTCATTTCGCAACGATTAGCTTCTCATACCGGATGTCGGAAGTGTCGTTTTCTCGTCGGATATACCCCTGAACTGCGGGGATTCACCGGAAAGGAGGTGTGCAACTCTGTCGGAAAGGGCGTGTACGATTACACTGGAAAAGTGGTGTACTGCTACGCTGAAAACGAGACTGCGCTGAAAACGAGACTACACTGGAAACGAGGTGTCTATACCGAGGTAGCGAGTCGACGACGGAAATGCCGTCGACGTATCGAGGCATAGGACCGAAGAGACGCTCCACGATATCTCGGAGAAGTTCGGCGGCTCTCGGTGACATCACCTGGAATCGTCGAAGCCTATGAAGAAGGGACACCAGGCTTCCAGTGAAAACCGACTGACTCCGGGGCGGTAACACACGTAGAACCACAGTTTCGCCTGGAGCTATTCCGTGATATATCACGGAATATTTAAACCAAGTGAAGCAATCAATGGACTATACGAAGTTGTGTTATTTAAACCATTTGGTTCGCCCATCTCCGAATGATAGTCAATAGCTCGATAGTTGTTATCGAGGGTGGCTGTGAGATAGTCGAGAGTGGCTGTGACCCCGGGTCGGTGGATCGGATCGATGACGGAGCACAGGATCCAGAATCTACGTCTTCATACCACTACCTGGTTATTTTGGGCTGCTAGCATCCGATCTTCGCTCATCGTTCAACCTGTTCCCGGTCATCTCCGAACATTTTCGCCCGGCTATCTCCGAACATTTTCGCCCCTCCCTATTCTCCCGTTTCACTGGAAACCCGGTGTGTGTCTCCCATCGAACGAACGTCTTGTTTCATCGTTCGCCACCCGCAACAGTAAAGGGATTTCACTGGAAACGTGGTGTCCATGAGCGACGCCGACTCGGACGAACTGTTCTCCCGGGAAGACCCCATCTTCGCGAAGAAGGAACTCCTGGAGATCAACCACCTTCCCGACCACGGGCGTATCGTCGGTCGCGACGACGAGATCTCGGCGCTCGCCAACGCACTCAACCCCGCGTTGTTCAACCAGTCACCGAGCAACGTCCTCCTGTACGGCAAGACAGGGACCGGGAAGTCGCTCTGCGCCAAGCACGTCTCTCGCAGACTCGTCGACGAGGCCGACGAGGAAGGCGTCGCCGTCGGCGTCGCGTACGTCGACTGCGCCCAGGACAGCACCGAGACGCAGGCGGTCCAGACGATCGCCAGTACGACCAACACGCCGGAAACCGACGTCTCGATTCCGGACAAGGGAATCTCGACGTCGACGTACTACAAACGTCTCTGGCGGATCCTCGACGAGGAGTACGACGTCGTGATCGTCATCCTCGACGAGATCGACAAGCTGGAGAACGACGACATCCTGATGCAACTCTCTCGTGCGGGCGAGGCCGGGAAGCTCGAGCGCTGCAAGCTCGGCGTCATCGGCATCAGCAACAAGATCAAGTACAAAGACCGGATGGACGAGCGCGTCAAGTCGAGCCTCTGCGAGCGCGAGTTCGTCTTCCCGCCGTACGACGCCAACCAGCTGCGCTCCATCATGGACGCGCGCAGCGACGCCTTCCGTGAGGGCGTCCTCGAACCGGGGACCATCCCGCTCGCGGCGGCGCAGGCGGCCCAGGAGCACGGCGACGCCCGGAAGGCCATCGACATCCTCCGGTACGCCGGCGAACTCGCGCAGGCCGAGAACGCCGAGACCGTTCGCGAGGAGTACGTCAAGAAGGCCCGCGAACGCGCGGAGAACGACCGCTTCCGCGAACTCATCCGCGGGGCGACGCCGCACTCGAAGTACGCCCTTCAGGCGCTCGCCATCCTGTCGATGGACAACTCCGAAGACGCGTTCCGGACGAGTCGCGTCTACGAGGTGTACGAGCAGGTGTGTCGCCAGATGGACAGCGACCCGCTCTCGACCCGCCGCGTCCGCGACCTGCTCCGGGAACAGGCGTTTCTCGACGTCATCGAGCAGACCCGCCAGAGTGGTGGTAGCGCCGAGGGGAGCTACACCGAACACCGCCTGCTGGAAGACCCGCAGGTCGTCAAGAACGTCCTCGTCTCGGAGGGGTGAACGTCTTCGTCTCGGAGGGGTGAACGTCTTCGTCTCGAAGGGGTAGTTCCGCCCGAGTCGACTGCTGTTCAGTGACCACAACGTCTCGACATTAACCGAAGGTCAGCAATCAAATTTGCAGATTTCTGCTCCAAGAGGCTTCAACGTCGATGAATTCACTGGAAGTCTGGTGTCTAACATAGTGATAGGTCCGGGTCGACGATGTCGCGCCGACGCAACTGCCGTCCGCCACGACCGCTACCCGGTCTTCCGCATCTCCCAGAGGTCGGAGAAGGTGATGGCCTCGATGCCGTCCGTGGCATCGACGTGCTGTAGCAGTGCCTCGTACTCGGTGACGTTCATCGTGTTCTTGTTCCCGAAGTCGTGGAAGTTGAGGATGCCGACGTTGCGGTTCGCGGCGACCTGGTCAACGAGTCGCTTGGCGATGTCGAGGTCGTGTCCGATGGTCCGGGGGAGGACGAGGGGGTCGAATCCGTGGGCTCCGGTCGTGTTGACGCTACCCGACTGGTTCATCCCGCCCATGTAGTGGTAGTCGCCGACGACGTCCAGCGCCGTCGCGTCGTAGTTGTTCCCCGGGTACACGACGAAGTCGGCCCCGCGGATGTCGTTGTCGATGAGCCACTGCTTGTTCCGTCGGAGGACGCCGTTTAGCTTCGCCCTGGAAACCTCGGCGAACCGCGACTGGCCGCTCCCGTGGGCGACCACCTCGTCGCCCTCCGACTGGCGTTCTCGCATCTGGTGGGGAGTCATGAACAGTTTCGACCCCGCGTCTGACGGATGCGGCGGCTGTGTGATCACCGCCGGGAAGCCGTACCGGTCGTGTAGCGGCGCGGCGTTGCGGTAGTAGCTGCGCTTGCCGTCGTCCCAGCTGAAGACGACGTACCCCTTCTCGGGTTTCCGGTGCGTCCGAACGTCGTCGACCCACGCGACGGCCTTCTCGTCGCTGGCGTTGTTCATGCGCAGGCGCAGGCGGGTGACCGCGCTGCGGTCGAACCCCGAGTCCGAGTCGTAGGTGCCTGGACAGGTCCGGAACCAGCCGACGTCCGAGGGCGACATCGTTATCGACCGCAGATGGTGCTCGGCGGCGTTGCCGTTCTCGTCGAGCAACTGGACGAAGAACGCGATGCTCCCGGGCGTCGCCGTCCGGAGCGCCACCGAGAGGTCGCGGTCCGTGAAGTCCGTCGGGGCGAACGACGTCTCGATGACGCCGTGGTCGCCGTTCTCGCCGACGAGCTTCGCGCTCCTGTCCCCGCGGAACGTGGTGCTCTGGTCCGGCTCCATCGACCCCTGGTTCGTGTTCCACCTCGAGAGGTCGTCCATCGCGTCGAAGCTCTCGCCCGGCGAGCCGAAACGCTCTCGGGGGTCGTACTCCGTCTTCAGGGACGGAACTGCCTCGGTCGTGGTCGCGGTCGACCCGGTCGTCCCCGTCCCCTTCGTCCCCGTACCTGTCGGTTCCGTCGACGTTCCGTTCGGGGTCGACCCGGACAGGTCGCCCGAACATCCCGCGAGCGAACCGGCGAGCGCGACGCCGGAGAGTCGGAGGACCCCTCGGCGCGTCGTACGACCGCTGGAGTCGTTTCCGGACGAGTCTAACATGATCTCTTGTCTGGGAGAAACCATCCTTCGGACTTGGTTAATTACAGCGTAACCGTGTCAACCGATATCGTGGATGAGATATATAATCGACAGGTTCGGACGCGGCAAAATTCGGCTCGCCCGAAGCTACCGCCCCGTCGACGATCTCCTCGTCCGCAGCGAGCGGGACCGAACTAGACACGTGCTAAACCGGCAGCAAGCATCGGGCCGTGCTGTCCGAATCGTCCCGCTGTCCGAGTCGCAACACCCGGGTCCGAGTCGCAACTGCCGTGTCCGAGTCGCAATCACCGATGTCGCTCGTCGGCGGCCAGTGGCCGTTCGGCCCGCGACATACGGAGGCCAGGCGTCGCAGAAGGCCCCGGCGTCCCGACCCCCGTCGAGGAGCGCCCGCGACCGGACGGCGACGGTGCGGGACGGGAGTCGACCAGTGGTCGACCGATGCTCCACTGACACTCGACCGATACCTGACCGATACCCGACCGGTACTCGACCAGTGTCCTCTCGCTGTCCGACCGGTCCCCGATCGGCGGCGCGTCAGTCCGTGGAGAGGGAGACGCTCGCCGTGTCGGTGTCGTCGTTCGCGTCGGTGACCTCGAGTGTCACGGTCAGCGACCCGCAGGCCGGCACAGTCACGGAGACCGAACCGCCGGATTCGTCGCACCGGCCGTCGCCGTCGGTGTCCCACTCGTATCGAAGTCGGTTCCCGGTCGAACAGGCGGCGTCGAGGCGGACGACGTCTCCGGCGTCGAGGTCGTCCGGATCGAGATTCGGCGTCGCCTCGATGCACGCCTCGGGCTTCGGGCCGTCGCAACGGTCGTCCGGTTCGTCGTCCGTCGGGAGGCGGTGGTCGGCGTCCGGTCGTTCGTCGCACGATCCGAGCAGAAAGAAGTTGGCGTAGTAGACGTACCGGTAGTCGAGCGTCGACCCGCCCGGATACGTCGCGACGAACAGTCTCTCGTCGGCGACGACGGGCGTTCCGGCGGTGGGCGGGTCTTCGGGCGACGTCTCGAGGTCGGTGCTGTCGAGCAGGTACGTCCACTGCCGGTCGCCGGTCGGCGCGTCGACGGCGTGGACGACTGCCCGGCCCGTCGACGGGGTCGACCCGGGGACGTACTGCCCGCCGACGTACACCGTACCGTCGCCCACGACTGGACTGCTGAAGAACTCGCCCTCTATCGCGGTCCTCCACGCCGTCGTCCCCGTCGCCGCGTCGAGGGCCGTGACGACGGAGCCGTCCGTGGCGACAGCGCCATCGTCGTCCGAGTCGAGGAGGACGACGTGGTCGTCCGTCACGGCGAACCGTCCGTCCCACCCGTCGTTGCCGTACTCGCGAGTCCACTCGA